>JAFXVP010000021.1 GCA_017524445.1 Clostridia bacterium
GCCATGAAATATCTTGCGATCACGGACCGCTCCGTTTCCGAGATGCAGACATATCTGGATGGCAGGGATTTCGGGGAAGCGGACGTGGACGCGACCGTCGCACGTCTCATTGAGCTCGGGCTTCTGAACGACGCGCGCTATGCTGTGCGGTTTGTCGAAACGCGCACCGCGTCAAAGCCGATCAGCAGACGGCATCTTCGTGATCAGCTCAAAAGCCACGGGATCGGCGACGCGGAGATCGAAGCGGCATTGGAATCGGTCGAGGACACGGACGAAGCCGACAACGCCCGCACGGTCGCGGAAAAGTTTGCGCGGCAGTTTCAGAGCCTGGAGCCGGAAAAGCGGCGCGAGCGCGTGCTGTCGCGGCTGATCGCGCGCGGGTTTTCCTATGACGTCGCGCGAAAAGCGTACGAAGCGGTTCTTTCGGAGGAGGAAGCATGGAGCGAATCGTAACCGGACAACAGGCAAAAAAACAGGATCGTGCGGTCATCGCCTTCGGCGTTTCCTCGCTTGCGCTGATGCAGACCGCGGCGGAAGGGATCGCATACGCGGTCAAGGCGTGCAGAAAAAGCGGCGAAACGGTCACCGCGATCTGCGGGACCGGAAACAACGGCGGCGACGGCGTGGCCGCGGCGCTTTTGCTGCACCGCGAAGGGATCGACGCGCGGATCGTGCTTTGCGGCGAACCGGAACGCTGTACTTTGGATACGGCGCATTATATGGACCTTGCGGGATCGGAGGGCGTTCCGATCTGCTCTGCATGGGAACCGCTTCCCGATGAGATCCTGATCGACGCGCTGTTCGGCGTCGGGCTGAACCGACCGATCGAGGGCGAAAAACGCGCGCTGATCGAACGGATGAACGCAAGCGGCAAGCCGATCGTTTCCGCCGATCTGCCGTCCGGCCTGCACGCGGACAGCGGCGTGGTCTTAGGCGCGGCAGTCAAGGCGACCTGCACGGTCACGATGCAGGCAAAGAAGGCAGGCATGCTTTTGGGGAAGGGACGCGCGCTGTGCGGGGAGGTAACCGTGCAGCTGCTCTATCCGGATGAGAGCGAGCCGGAGTTGTTTTTCGAAGACGAGCGCGATATCGCGGCGCTTTTGCCGCCGCGTCCGTTCGATTCGCATAAGGGGAAAAACGGACATGCGCTTTTGTGCGTGGGCTCCCGAACGTATCCCGGCGCGGCGCTGCTTTCTTCGCGCGCGGCGCTTCGCGGCGGCGCGGGACTTCTCACCGTCTGCACGCCGGACCCGGTGCGTCCGTTCTTTGCGGCGCTGCCGGAAGCGATCACGGTACCGACCGGCACGGACGACTGGTGCGAGGCGGCGGCGAAGACCGCAAAAGCTGCCATGATCGGCAAACAGGCGATCGGGATCGGCAGCGGCGCGGGGAAGGGCGACATCTTGCCGGTGATCGAAGCCGCGCTGAAAACGGGCACGAAGCTCGTGCTCGACGCGGACGCGCTGAATCAGATGGCGCAGGACCGGACGATCCTTGGGCTTTTGCATGAAAACGTCGTGCTGACGCCGCACGCGGGGGAGATGGCAAGATTGCTGCAAGCGACGGCGGACGACGTGCTCGCCGATCCGCTCGGCGCGGTGAAGACCTTTCCCTGCACGACGCTTCTGAAGGGCGCGACGACACTGGTGCATGCGGACGGGAAAACGGCGTTTACGACGTTTGGCAATCCGGGTCTTGCAAAGTGCGGCAGCGGCGACGTGCTGACGGGGCTGATTACCGCGCTGCTTGCGCAGGGGCTGAAGCCCTTCGACGCGGCGCGGGCCGGCGCGTACCTGCTCGGCACGAGCGCGGACCGCGCGATGAAGCTGTTGGGCGAACGCGCGCTGCTTGCAAGCGACGTCATAGATATGGTACAATAATAGATATGGAAGAGAAAAAGATACACGGAAACGTCGCGGGCATCCGCGACACCATACTGAACGAGATGCAGTCGCTCTACGACGAAACGCAGCCGACCGGCGTGTTTGCGTCGTCGGCGCTTCTCGAGAAGCTTGCGGACTTTACCGAGCGCATCGGGCGCGAGATCTCGGTCTATCTGTCGCGCAGCGGCGCCGTCAAGGACGTTTCGATCGGCGACGCGACGACGGTCTCCATGCCGGACATGCGTCTCGTGCGAAACGCGGACCGGCTTGCCGGCGTAAGGTGCATCCACACGCATCCGAACGGCAGCGGGTATCTCTCGGACGTCGATCTCGGCACGCTGAACTCCATGCGGCTCGATGCGATGGCGGCGGTCGGCGTGCGCGACGGAAGGCCCACTTCTGTTTACGTCGCGTTTGTCGGCGAGATGGAGGGCGAGGAGCGCAAGCCGATCATCTACGGACCGATGCGCGCGGACCGCCTGCCGCAGGACGCGCTTCTGAACGCGCTGATCGAAGCGGATAACCGTCTCAAAGCGCCTGCCTACGCGGTCACGCAGGCGGAGCCGGAGCGCGCGGTGCTGGTCGGGATCGACAACGACGACGGCTACGACACGCTCGAAGAGCTGAAAGCGCTTGCGGACACCGCGGGCGTCAACGTCGTGCACGTCGAACGGCAGCGCAAGCGTCCGGTCGACAACGGAACGTATGTGGGCTCCGGCAAGGCGGACGAGCTGCGGCTGATCGGCAGCGCGACCGAGGCGGACGTGTTCATCTTCGACGACGAGTTGACGGCGATCCAGATCCGAAACCTCGAAAGCATTTTGGGCACGCCGGTCATCGACCGCACGATGCTGATCCTCGATATCTTCGCGGCCCGCGCGACCACGCGCGAGGGCAAGCTGCAGGTCGAACTCAGTCAGCATAAATATCGCTTGCCGCGTCTTTTGGGCGTCGGCGTCGCGATGTCCAGACAGGGCGCTTCCGGCGTCGGCATGCGCGGTCCCGGCGAGAAAAAGCTCGAGATCGACCGCCGCCGCATCCGCCGGCGCATCTATGAGCTCGAACAGGAGCTCAAAGAGATCGAAAAACAGCGCGGCGTTCGGCGCGCCGTCCGCAAAAAGAGCGACGTGCCGGTCGTTGCGCTCGTCGGCTACACGAACGCGGGCAAGAGCACGCTTCTGAACGTGCTTTCCGACAGCGACGTGCTTGCGGAGGACAAGCTGTTTGCAACGCTCGATCCCGTCGTCAGAAGCGTCACGCTGCCGAACGGGACGCCGTGCCTGATTTCCGACACGGTCGGGTTCATCAACAAGCTGCCGCATGATCTTGTCGAAGCGTTCCGATCCACGCTTGAGGAGGTGAAGGACGCCGATCTCATCCTGCACGTCGTCGACGCGGGCTGTCCGTATTACGAGGTGCAGATGCGGGTCACCGAGCAGGTACTTGAATCCCTGGGCGCGGGCAACACGCCGTACATCGAGGTCTACAACAAGTGCGATCTTCCCGAAGCGATCCCCTCGAAACGCGAGAAAGCCGTTGCGATCAGCGCGAAGACGGGGATGGGGATCCCGAAGCTTCTCGATCGCATCGAAACGGAGCTGAACCGCACGCAGCGGCGCGTGGAGCTTGTGATCCCGTACGACCGCTATGAAGCGATCCGCGTGCTGCATGAGATCGGCACGATCATGACCGAATCGCACGAAGCGGACGGCACGCACGTCACGGCGATGATCGAGGAGAGCAAGCTCTACCGGCTGAAAAACGCGCTGGACGGATGAGCCGACGGGTAAATGTGCTGTTTAGCCGCATTATTTACATTCCTATTACAATTATTTTGCATGAACGGAGGCTGCGCGGCTTTTCAAACGGCGCGATCCGTGGTATACTGTATGCGTAGGAGTATGTTATGAAACGCTCTATTTCGATCCTTCTCGCCTTGATCCTGCTGCTTGCGATCCCGCATGCGGCGGCAGGCGACGAAGCACAATCGCATACGATCGAAGCGGACCGTGTTCTGATCTGTAACCCGCTGCCCTACGACGCGAAGGGGAACACGCTGTTTTCCGGCACGCTCACAAAACCGCAGGAGGACGCGGAACCGAACGGCGATCTTCCGTTCACGCCCGGACTGCACAAAACCGGCAGGGACCTTTCGCTCGGCAGCAAATCGCCGGATACGAAGGATTTCTGGGTCTGCACCGATCTCATGACGTATCGGTATGACAAACGCACGTTCCGCCTTGCCGCGGAGGGTGCGCGTTGCCGTATCTGGACGATGGAAAACGACGGTCTTGCATTTACGGAAGAACAGACCGCCGCGATGCTGGAAGCGTTCGAAACGACCATCGCGCCGACGGAATCCGCGTATTTCGGCGATTTCCGGGATCTAAGCGGCGACGGGAAGCTGGAGATACTGACCTACGCGATGAACAGTCTTTCGGTGTGCGGCTTTTTCGACAGCTACGATCTCTATACAAAGGAAGAGATCACCGTCATCGACCCGGACGACGCGGAAAGCTATAACTGCCTGCCGATCATCAACATCAATTCGCGCATGGCGAACAGAATGAACGTCGTGTTCGGCACGCTCGCGCATGAGTTTCAGCATCTGATTCTGAGAAGCGCAGTGCTCGCGTCGCCCGCAAACGCGGATCGGCTCGGCAGCGAGATCACGATCGGACTCTGGCTGAACGAGGGCTTTTCGATGGCGGCGGAGGAGCTTTGCTATCCGGGCTCGGTCGCGGAACAGGGTTACGTCGACGCATACGCGGGCTCTGACAAGGTCCGTCTCGGCATGAGTTACCGGAACTTTGACGCAACGGCGTCGGACGTCGGCGCGTACGGACAATCGTTCCTGTTCACGGAATACCTGCGCGCGCAGTGCGGCGACGGCGCCTTCCGCGAGATCCTCGCGTATTGGCGCGGAGCGGAGGACGCTTCCGCGCTTACGGAGGGGCAGGCGATCCGCGAGCAGCTCAGCATAGAGCAGCGCGCGGCATTTGACGGGATCGTATCCTTCGGCGACAAGGCCCAATCAGCGCTCGGCTCGGAGGATGAGATCCTGCTCGCAAAGCTTGCGCTTGCGTTCCGCCTTGCGATCCTTTTGAAGGAATCGGAAGGGATCTATGCGATCGGCGCGACGGATCCCGATATGCCGGCGTATACGGGGACCGGGCGAAAGATCGAGGGCGGCGGCGCGCTTCTCACAGAATGCAGCGGGAGCTTCGCCGTTCCCGCCGACGCGGACAGCGGGCTGATCTTTGTCGGGATCAAAGACGGCGCGGTCACGGAGATCTATTCGGTTCCGGAGCCGGAAGAGGGCTTTTATGTGATCGCGGCAAACTATAACGGCGAATGGCTTGCAATCGCCGCAAAGCCGACGGCGGATCGGATTCTTTCGACCGTTTCGGTTACGCCGAACGCGGACGGAACGATCGACGCGGCAAACGCAAACGGCGCGATCTTTCGCGCGGTACAGACCGAAAACGGGTTCCGGTTTGAATGCCGGAGCACGAGCGGAACGCACGTACTGGGCCGCACATCCGGTACAAGCCAGACGATGCGGATCGCGGACGGAACCGATACGTTTGCATGGTCGCATTTTGCGGACGGAGCGGACCGGCTGCAGGCGGACGGATTCTACGGACGCGCGGTCCTGTTCGGAAGTCTGCAGCGCGGCTTCGGATACTTTGCGCCTGCGTACTTCGAGAACGCGTCCTTTGCAAAGCCGCACCTTCTGCGCGTTACCATCATGCGGGGCGACGCGAACCTCGACGGAAAGCTGACGGCGGCGGACGCCGCGCTGGTTTTGAGGACGGTCGTCGGACTGTCCTATATGAACGAGCCGATGTGCGCGGCCGGCGACGCGGACGGAGACGGGAAGATCACGGCGGCGGACGCCGCGAAGATCCTGCGTCTCGTGATACAACTGGATTATTGATCGGAGGATCGGATATGCGATCTATACCATGGAAAAGAATACTTGCAGGCTTTTTGATCCTGTGCATGGCGGTCCCGCTTGCGGGCTGCGGCACGGGGTCGGACGGCGCCGCAAAGGGCATCGTGATCAGCGAAGTCGTTTCGAGCAACGGCCAAAGTTTTGAGCATGACTATTACGGCTCGCCGGACTGGATTGAGCTGCACAACGAATCGGATCATTCGATCGATCTTTCGCTCTGGAGCATCACGGACAACGTCAAAAACGCCGAGAAGGCGTTTACGCTGCCCGAGATCATTCTGCCTGCGGACGGGTATCTTCTGCTGCTTGCGACGAAGCAGGACAAGACCGATACGTTTACGTGGGACGGACAGAGCCCCATATGCCTCGGCTTCTCTCTGAAGGCGGCGGGGGAGGATCTCGTTCTCATCAATTCGAACTTCCAGACCGTCTATGAGCTTGCCGTGCCCGCCTTAAACCGCGACATTTCCTACGCGCGCCGCGAAAACGGAACGTACGGCTACTGCGACGCGCCGACGCCCGGCGCGGCGAACACGACGAAGATCACAGACGTACAGCCGGAGCCGAAGGAACCGGAGGAACCGATCCCTATGACCGGCGTCGAGATCAGCGAGATCTCCGCACGCAATACGACGCTGCTTTGCGGCGGATGCCTGAAAAACGACTGGATCGAGCTGCACAACACGACGAACAAAGATATCGACCTTTCCGGCTTCACGCTCTGCGACAAGCCGAGCGATTATGACGACGCAAATCTTTACGGCGTGCTGCCCGCAAACGGGTATCTGGTCGTATACTGCTGTGAAAAGGACTGTGAAACGAAGGACCGGCACGTCTGCGTCGATCTCGGTATCAGCCGCTACGGCGAAACGCTGTATCTCTTCGACCCGAACGGGTTTGAGCTCGATACGGCCGTCATGCCCGAGATCCCGTATAAGGACGTGACATACGCGCGCCGCGCGGACGGTACGTTCGGTTATTGCGAGACGCCGACGCCCGGCGAGGCGAACACGGCGGATATCACGAACGACCCGCCGTACCGCCCGGAGGAAACACAGCTGCCCGAACAAAACAACAATGACGACGATGCGCCCGATCCGACCGCGAACGCCAAGCGTCCCACGGATCTGCGCATCAGCGAAGCGCTTGCGAACAATGCGTACAGCATCACGGACGCCGAGGGCGAGCGCTCGGACTGGGTCGAGCTTTTTAATGCGACCGATCAGCCGATCACGCTTTCCGGCTGGTATCTTTCCGACAATCCGCGCAATCTGATGAAATGGGCGCTGCCCGAAACGCTGACGCTTGCGGGCGGCGGGTATATGATCGTCTTCCTGTCGGGCAAGACGGATATCACGACCGAGCTGCACGCAAGCTTTTCCCTCGGCACGGGCGAGACGCTCTTCCTCTACAACTCCCAAACGGGCGAGCTCGACTGGGTCACGATCCCGGAGCTTCCCGACAACACCTCTGTCGGTCTCGACGAGAACAACGAACAGGTCTATTACCGCTATCCGACGCCGGGAGAGCCGAACGGACACGCGGAAAAGACCGCGGAGGCGATCGGTTTTTTTCAACCTGACGGCGTATACATCTCCGAGGTATGCGCCATTCACGATCGGGGAAGCAAGGAAAAGGACTGGATCGAGCTGCATAACGGCGCAGACACGGACGTCTCTCTGGACGGCTGGTATCTGAGCGACTCGCTGAAGGATCCGCGGAAATTCCGTATTTCGACGCTTTCGATCGGCGCAAACGGCTACGCCGTGATCGAAACCACAAGTTCGTTGACGAACCGTGAAGACGGCGACGGCAATTTCGGCGTCGATCCGAGCGGGGAAACGCTGTACCTGTCCGATCCGACAGGCTTGATCCGCGACGCGTTTCACACAGGCGCGCAAAGGAACGGCGTTTCAAGCGGACGGATCGAGGGCGACAACCATACCCGCCGTGTGTTTTTCACCAAAAAGACCAAGGGACAGCCGAACAGCGAGACCCGGTATGCCGGCTATACGAGTCAGCCGGTGTTTTCCGAGACGGGCTTGTATCAGACGAACACGTTTTCTTTGACACTGACCTGTTCGGACCCGAACGCGGAGATCCGCTATACGACGAACGGCAGCGAGCCGACGCAGGGAAGCAAGCTGTATTCCGAGCCGCTTTCGATCTCAAAGAATACGGTCGTCCGTGCGGTTGCGTATTCGGACGGCCTGCTGCGAAGCGAGATCGTCACGTATCATTATCTCTTTGAAGAGCCGCATCAGGTGCCGGTCGTCTGCATGGCGATCGACCCGGACGATTTCAATACGGTGTACAAGGTCACGCTGCATAAGCAGATCAAGGGGACCGAACGCAAAGCGCAGTTCAATTATTACGAGACCGACGGGCTGATCGGCACGAGCTTTCCGGCGGACGTGCGCTGCAAGGGACAGGGCACGCTGAAGTACGCACAGAAATCCTTCTCGATCCATCTGCGCGGGCAGTACGGCATGGGTATGCTCGAATACCCGCTGTTCCCGGATTACGCGATCACATCGTTCGGCGCGCTTGTCCTCAGAAACGGCGGACAGGACATCGGCAGATCGCGCATCTGCGACTCGTTCATTTCCCGCGCAAGTATCGGATTGAACATCGAGGCGGCGAACTCCCGCGCGACGGCGCTGTACGTGAACGGCAAGTATTACGGGCTGTACGAGCTCGGCGAGGACCTGAACGCCGATTATCTCAAAGCACATTACGGTTCCGATACGGAGCTCGTGGACCTTGTCCGCTACAACGGCGACGTTGCGACGCAGGGGTCAAGCAGCGACTGGAAAAAGCTGCGTGAATCCGCCTATAATCTGAATCTGTCGAGCGACGAGAAGTATGCAGAATATCTCGAAAAGATCGACGTGGATTATTTCATTGACTACATCATTGCACGCACCTATTTCTGCGATACCGACATGATCAACCAGAAATATTGGCGCGTGCGCGGGTCGATCAAATGGCGTCCGCTGCTGTTCGATCTCGATTATACCATGCGTCAATCGACCAGAACCGACGTACTGGACAAGTATTTTTCCTTCAAAGTCGTTACGTCGCCGCACGGATATGAGTCGAAATTCTACGTCTTTGCGGCGCTGAAATCCAACAAAGGCTTCTGCAGCCGGTTTGTGGAGCGTTACGTGGAGATCCTGTATACACAGTACGATACCGACCGGCTTCTGGATCTGTTCGATCAGATCGTTGCGGAATATGAACCCGAAATGCCGCGCCAGATCAAGAAATGGGGCGAACCGTCCTCGATGAGTACCTGGCGCAAGTATCTGGACGAGGATCGCTCGTTCATCAAAGCCCGGCGTGACGTTATGATCGCAAAGCTCAAAAAATACTTCAAGGTATCCGACAGCGACATGAACGCGCTGATCGAAAAGTATAAAACGCCGTAAAGCAAAGGATCCCGGCACGACTGCCGGGATCCTTTTCTCCGTCATTATCTCTTTTTGTAAAGCACGAGCTCCGGATCGGCGCCGCCTTCCGCGTAGGTGCAGATCAGGATAAAGTCCATGTTTGCAAGGACGCCGAAGCACCGTTCGCCGCCGAACTCAGGCTCGAGCTGGTTTCCGAGATACGTCGTATTGTCGTCCAAAAACTTTGCCTTCATGCCGCTCGGAAGCAGATATTCGAGATTGACAAAGCTTCCAACAAGCGCATTCAGCTTTTCGAGCTTGGGCATGCCTTCGATATGCAGATCGTTGATCTCGTCGATGAGCTTCCGCTTGAATGCCTCGAACTGACCGTCGTCACTCAGCTCTTCATACCGCTTCCAGTAGTCCAGCCGGGGCAGTACCTGCTTCATGTACGTGCGCGCCTGCTCCTCGGTAAAGTCTTTACCGACCATATGCTTTACGCAGACGTCGATCAGATCATCCATGTCGCTGTACGTATACGTTCCGTCGGCGTAGCACCATTTGCAGTAATCCGCGTTCGGCGTGCCGTCCGCGTTCCTGCCGGTGATCTCGTCTTCAAGCGGCATGCCGCAGCATTGACAGATGCGCTTTTGCGGAACGCCGAGCAGCGCGTTGATGGACACGCCGAACAGCTCGGACAGCAGCTTCAGCGTCTCGGTATTCGGCACCGTTTCGCCGGTCTCCCATCTCGACACCGCCTGCCGCGTCACGAAAACCTTTTCGGCAAGCTCGTCCTGCGAAAGCCCCGCTTTCGTGCGCAGTTCATAAATCACGTCTTTTGTAGCCATCGGATCACCTCCTGCACGTATCATAACACAAAACCGCCGCCTTGAAAAGCAACGGGGCGTTGCGGAAATCAGAAATGATGTGAAGTTTGCGCCTTTGGCGCAAGTGATGTTACGGCTGATGCCGCGGTGATGTGATGTGTTCCGCTATTCACGCGCGAAATTCGCATCACTTGCGGAGCAAACATCATGTTCCGCGCAAACGGAACACATCGTTCCACTATAAAAAAACACGCTTTCGCATGCTGTTTTTCATGTGAAAGAACGTTCAAAAGTGCACCAAAGCATAGAAAGAACGCCTAAAAGGGATTTTTACAAATCATCGAAGTGACAGCTTACCGTCTGCATATTTGAATTTACCTTCAAGGCTCAAAGGGTTCTGATTTCCCCCAACGAAAGAAACTGAAATATCAGCTTTCCTCTTTTTCTTTGTTCCAGCGATCTCAAATCTGAATAATACACTGTTTTGATAACGCTCCCGCGGTTTGAAGAGCCGCTTATAAAAGGATAGAATATCATCTATTGCTGTATCTACTGAAACATAATTGTAGTTCCATTTTCCGTGCTCCCAGCTTGCGCCGAAGGAAACAGTATTGCAATCCAAGGCTTCAGCTTTGTTATCGCGAATGAACCTGCGAATTAGCGCAAAGAGAATATCTTGCGTAATTGCATGCTTAGTTTCTATTACCAGGAACCGAAACTCGCCCCTAGATGTATTCCGCTCATCTCGCAATATCTTGACAAGAGTATCAAATGACTTGCTAACGAAATCATCTATAGAGCAATCTGAAGCACTTCCATCGTCAGCCGCGTCGAGCGTTTTCTGCGGGGACAATAATGTGTCATACCAAACGGCAATGAGGTGATAATCATAAATGAGTTGTAAGACCTTGAGCTTGTTCGACACAGCGTACATATCTGTATCGTAAACAATCTCATTGCATTCTATTACCTCATCGTCGGTAAGTGCAATAAGGGCTGACGGTGTAGATATTTCCGCCAAAGCTAAAGAATTCGGGTATGCCTGTTGCTTTTTCTTGAATGCAGGAAGCAAATGCGACATTTGCCTAGAAATGAGGGAGGCCAGATTCTTGTATGGCTCTCTCCTGAACATTGATTCTGCCGAATACGGTGTGATAGTACCATCCAGCGGGTTCAAATAAATGTGGTTGAAAAAATCCAAATCGACGATGCAACCATGTACCCGTGCAGAAATCTCTCTTGGGGCAATCCCTTTGACAAAACCGCTGATCTTATAAATCGCATCCCAGTATTTCGAGAACAAAGCAAGAATGCGTGCTCCGTATTCTGGCATTCGATTGTAATAGTATTCGAGAGGCTTTTCGAGCTTTCGTAAGGAGCCTCCCTGCAAGATGCATGTTGATCCTTTCGATGAGACCGAAACGAACATCAGGAAGCCAGAATTCTTCAGGAATTTTATATGATCGGTTCTGCTGAACTTCGGTCTGCGAAAGCTATCCCGGTCAGATTTATCGCGGAAATATGTCCAATAGTCATCAACCGAGATGTCGTAGATGCCATCTTCATATTTATTTGGATCAAAGTCTGTGTCTGTGTTTTCTTTTGAAACGGTACATATAAAATCGAGAAAAACCTGCTGATCTTCTCCATCTGTATCGTACCAACGGCTATTTTCATTTGCGAGTTTGAAACCGAGAACGTCATGGCTAACCTGGCACAGCACTTTTTCAGGGATATCGTCAATCCTTATTTCATACGACCGAAAAAGATAGGGATTGAACACTCCGATTGTTTCAATGAGTTTAAATTCTGGGTGTACAGAATGATATCCAAGAATGTAGTACATAAGAATTTGGAGTGTGTCTTCCGCGGTCGGTTCTCTTTGCGATGTTTTAAAATCCCACAATCCATCTGTCGTAAGAAAATCGCCGTCTCCTGTACTAACAAGATTCGTATAACCACCCTCAAAAGTGAATCCTACTGACACGACCGGTTTATGTCTTTCGAGAAAAGTTAAGCTGCGACGCACCATCGTTTTTATGTTGTCGACAATAGTTTTGTGTGGTTTGATTCTTTGCGTGCCTGTGAAAAAAGCTTCTCCGCGTCTGAATGCAACATCATATCCAGCGAGCTGACATGCCGCAATAATGGAGCTTGTATCCAGTCCACGGATTTTCTTTAGCAGTTCGATTGCCTTGTCAGTTTCATCAACAATTTGTGCGCCGAGCAACGGGATGGCAAAAGCCTGTTCTTTTTGTGTACCGCAAAGAAATCGAGTAAGATAATCGACGGCTGATCCTTGTATGGTTGCATATGCCAAATATGATGGTGAACTGGTATTCACAGAAAGGCCATCGTCGTAAGTGATGACCTGAAAAGATTCACGTGGGAGATAACCAAACCTCGGCTGGGTAATACTTTTGATTCTTTCTTTTACTGAAAGCATATGAATCACCACCTAAGCGCAGCTGCGAAACGATAAAGTTTGAGTTATTTTTTTTTATCTTATGGCGTACTCCCGATGTTCGTGATATAAATGGAACCATAGCGTATCCCTTTCCCAAAGTGCCTACAATACACGCAAATAGTATAGCTTAAATACTTGCAAATTGGAAGGGTTATGGGTAATTATATCGCTACCTTTTCACAATATTTCTTGTATTGTGCGGTTCAAGTCCTGCCTCCTAGAAACTTTTGTTCTTTCTTTGCATAGCAAAGAAAGAACAAAAAGTACACTATCATTTTTGCACTAAAACAGAAAAATCGGGTTCCGAAACAGCAGATCGACTGCTCCGAAGCCCGACTTTACTGTATTTTGTTCGTTTTTCACCCAAATTGCAGAAAGAAACTTATCTCGCCCCGGTAGACAAAAGAGGTTTCTTTGATGGAACAATAAGTGAAATCGCGCCTCAGACGCGGTGAAATCATCAGGTATCGCCCTCGGGTGAAATCGTTCGGCTTCGCCCCGCGTTGAAATGAAATCCGTCCATCACCCCGCGTAGCGGGATTTCACCGCAAAGCGATTTCACCCACCAAAGGTGGATTTCTCCTGTCCGTAAGGACGGATTTCGTTAAAAAACGCTCCATTTGTCCGGTAGACAAATGGAGCGTTTTTCGTGGTGGAGGCGGGGGGAGTCGCTTCTCGCCTGCGGGCTCGGTCACGGCGCGGCTCTGACGCCGCACTGTGGCGTCATTCACCACCGCGCCGGTTCGACTCTCCCCTTGTCATAAGAAAAAGAAAACAAGACGTCAAAGACGCCTTGTTTTCTTTACTGGTGGAGGCGGGGAGAGTCGCTTCTCGCCTGCGGGCTCGGTCACGGCGCGGCTCTGACGCCGCACTGTGGCGTCATTCACCACCGCGCCGGGTTCTCCTCCCCCCGCACAATTCTATAAAAGAAAACAAGGCGTCAAAGACGCCTTGTTTTCTTTCTGGTGGAGGCGGGGGGAGTCGAACCCCCGTCCGAAAACCCGTCGGCAGGATTTTCTCCGAGCGCAGTCACTGTTTTGGGATTCCCCTCGCGCGGCGCCCGGTGACAGGCTCCGCGTTACGGTAGCTTCATAAAGTCCGGTCTGCGGCAAAGCTTACGCAGGTTCGTTCCCTACCCTGAATGACGCCCGGTTCCGAAACGGTAAGTTTTTTCGGGCGGACGCGCAGCCGCGTTATGCAGCAGCGAGTTGAGTGTGATTGTTGTCAGTTATTTTAGACAGTTCCCGTTTTTAACGAAGCACGGGGCTTCGGCTCGCTTATCCCACTTCCGCGATCCCCGTCGAAACCATTTCGCCCCCAAAATCGTGAAGTGTTTCTATTGTATGCCGACGATTCGTCAGCGATACTGCCTTTTCAGATTCCGATCCATATCGCGATCGGCGTCGCGCTCCGCGATCGAAGCGCGCTTATCGTAGAGCTTTTTGCCCTTTGCGACCGCAAGCTCGACCTTGACCTTGCCGTCCCTGAAATAGACGGACAGGGGAATGAGGCTGTATCCGTCCGCCTGTGAAAGCTCGTTGAGCTTTCGGATCTCGCGCGCGTGGGCTAAAAGCTTGCGGGTGCGGAACGGATCGTGGTTATAGATGTTTCCCTGTTCGTAGGGGCTTACGTGCATGCCGTACAGGAACAATTCGCCCTTTTTGACCTGCGCATAGCTGTCCTTGAGATTCAGCGATCCCTTGCGGATCGACTTGACCTCGGTGCCCTGCAGCACAATACCGCACTCATACGTATCCTCAATGAAATAATCGTGACGCGCCTTGCGGTTTTGCGCGGCGATCTTGATCCCGTTCTGTTTAGGCACGTCTGTCTCCTTTCCTGAGAATAGAAACGGTGCATCGACTGATGCACCGCTGCTTGTGCTCTGTAGTTTCGATCAGGCGATTCTTGCGATGATCAACAGTGCGATCGACATGACCGCAATGACGATTGCGAGAACAACGGTGATCTTCTGCAGCTTTGCTTCACGGCTTGCTGCCTTCCCGCGCTGGGAGAAGGAGACGGTGTCGCCGCCGTATGCCGCGCCGAGACCGGAAGACTTGGTCTGCTGAATGAGTACGACCACGCACATCAGGATCGATGCAGCAACCAGAATGCCGGTAATAATCCAATTCAAGATATCCATAAATGTTCCTCCAAAAATATCTGCGGGAATGATTATAACACGCACCTATCGAAAATGCAAGCATAAAACGAAAAAGTTTGCATCGTTTTATGCCTGCATGATCTTGTTGATTGTTTCGCTTATCCGAGCAGCGTTTTACCCGTCATTTCCGCAGGGATCGGGAGACCGAGAAGCTCCAATAGCGTCGGGGCAAGGTCGCAAAGCCTGCCGCCTTCGCGAAGCGTGACGTCCTTACGCGTATCGTCGATCAGCATGCACGGCACGGGGAGCGTCGTGTGGGCGGTAAACGGCGCGTTCTGCGCTTCATCCCACATCAGCTCGCAGTTGCCGTGGTCCGCCGTCACGATGCAGCGTCCGCCGGTCTTCAAAATCGCGGTCACGACGGTATTCAGGCATTCGTCGACCGCGTGAACGGCTTTG
This sequence comes from Clostridia bacterium, assembly GCA_017524445.1. Taxonomy (GTDB): domain Bacteria; phylum Bacillota; class Clostridia; order Christensenellales; family CAG-138; genus UBA3792. The sequence goes on from JAFXVP010000021.1 coordinate 15,094, forward strand.
ACCGCCGCGTCCATGACGCCGGTATGACCGACCATGTCCGGGTTCGCGAAATTCAGGATCATCACGTCGTACTTGCCGCTTTCGATCCGCGTCTTCGCTTCCGCCGCGACCTCGTACGCGCTCATTTCGGGCTGCATATCATAGGTCGGCACCTTCGGCGAGGGGATGAGGCAGCGGTCCTCGTTCGCGTTCGGCGCTTCCACGCCGCCGTTGAAGAAGAACGTGACGTGCGCGTACTTTTCCGTCTCCGCGATGCGAAGCTGAGAAAGTCCCTTGTCCGCGATATACGCGCCGAAGGTATTCGCGAGCGACTGCGGCTTGAACGCCACGTGCAGCGCGTTTTCGAACGTCTTATCGTACTGCGTCATCGAAACGTAGTAGAGCGGGAAGAACCCGAATCTGCGCTCAAAGCCGTTGAAGTCCTCGAAGATATACGCGCGGCTGATCTCTCTTGCTCTGTCCGGACGGAAGTTGAAGAAGATCACGCTGTCGTCAGCGGAGATCGTCGCCGTCGGCTTGCCGTCGGTCAGCACGACCGTGGGCTGCACGAACTCGTCGGTGTCGCCGCGGTCGTAGCTGAGCTGCATCGCTTCGGGACCGGAGGAGGCGGTGAAGCCCTCGCCGTACGTCAGCGCCGCGTAAGCGCGCTCGACGCGCTCGAAGCGGTTGTCGCGGTCCATCGCGTAGAAGCGGCCCATGACCGTCGCAATCTTGCCGCAGCCGATCTCCTTGAGCTTCGCGTCGAGCTGTTCGAGATACATCTTGCCGGAGGACGGGGGGACGTCGCGCCCGTCCATGAAGCAGTGGACGTAGACCTTAGAAAGGCCGTTCCGCTTGGCAAGCTCCACGAGAGCATAGAGATGCTCGAGGTGACTGTGCACGCCGCCGTCGGAGCAGAGCCCCATGAAATGCAGCGCGGAATCGTGTGCCTTGCAGTTCTCGATCGCGCCCTTAAACGCCGGGTTCTCGAAGAAATCGCCGTCCATGATGGACTTTGTGATGCGGGTCAGCTCCTGATAGACGATGCGTCCCGCGCCGATGTTCGTGTGACCGACCTCGGAATTGCCCATCTGTCCGTCGGGAAGGCCGACGTCCATGCCGCTTGCGCCGATCAGCGTATGCGGGTACTCCTTCCACAGGCGCATAAAATTCACTGCGCCGTCGGTCAGGATCGCGTTATACTGTTTTTCCTCGCGATAGCCGAAGCCGTCGAGGATGATCAATGCGGTAATCGGCTTCATCAGAAGTGAACCACCTTTGAGAAGTCTTCCGCCTTGAGGCTTGCGCCGCCGATCAGACCGCCGTCGATCTCCGGCATCGCCATGAGCTCACTGGCGTTCTTCGGATTCATGCTGCCGCCGTACTGAATGCGGACTTTGTTTGCGGTCGCTTCGCCGAAAACGCCCGCGATCGCCTTACGGATCACGCCGATGGTCGCGTTCGCATCTTCCTTCGTCGCGGTCTTGCCGGTGCCGATCGCCCAGATGGGCTCGTACGCGATAACGACGGATTCGACCTGCGCGTTCGTCATGTCCTTGAGCGCCGCAACGGTCTGGTTGGAAACGAGCTCGTCGGTGACGCCCGCTTCACGCTGTTCGAGCGATTCGCCGACGCAGATGATGGGGGTGATGCCCGCGTTCAATGCCGCAAGCGCGCGCTTGTTGACGGTTTCGTCCGTCTCGCCGAAATACTGACGGCGTTCGGAGTGACCCACGATCGCGAATTCGACGCCGCGTGCTTTCAGCATGTCCGCGGAGATCTCGCCGGTGAACGCGCCCTTTTCCGCCCAATGGATGTTCTGCGCGCCGAGCCTGATGTTCGTGCCCTTGATCGCCTTGCCCACGCAGCAGAGGTCCACGTACGGCGGGCAGACGACGACTTCGCACTTCGCGTCCGAAACCAGCGGGATCAGCGCCTCCACGAGTTCGACCGCCTCGTCGGGCGTCTTGTTCATCTTCCAGTTGCCCGCGATGATCGGACGTCTGCCTTCCGGCTTGTCGTTCAGGACTGCCACACCGGGAAGGATCTTGCCTTCGAGGAATTCGAGCGACGCGCCGCCGCCGGTGGAAATATGTGTCATCTTCGATGCAAAGCCCAGCTTTTTTACCGCGGAAGCGGAATCGCCGCCGCCGATGATCGTCGTGCCTTCGCAGTCCGCGCAGGCCTCCGCGACCTTCTTGGTGCCCTCGGCAAACGCCGGGAACTCAAACACGCCCATCGGACCGTTCCAGATGACCGTCTTTGCTTCGAGGATCGTTTTGCGGTACAGCTCGCAGGTCTTTTCGCCGATGTCGAGACCCATCCAGCCCTCGGGGATCTCGTTCGACGGAACCGTCTTATGCTCCGCGTCCGCCGCGAATTCCTTCGCAACGACCGTGTCGACCGGGAGCAGGAGGTTGACGCCGCGTTCTTTCGCTTCCGCCATCAGTTCCTTCGCGAGGTCGATGCTGTTTTCGTCGAGCAGCGAAGTACCGATCTCATAACCCATCGCCTTGAAGAACGTGTACGCCATGCCACCGCCGATGATGAGGCTGTCGCACTTTGCGAGCAGGTTCTTGATGACGCCGATCTTGTCCGCGACCTTTGCACCGCCGAGGATCGCCACGAACGGGCGGACCGGGTTTTCGAGCGCTTCACCCATGACGCCGAGCTCCTTTCCGATGAGGTAGCCCGCGACGGCCGGGATGTAATCCGCAACGCCCGCCGTGGACGCATGCGCGCGATGCACGGTGCCGAACGCGTCGGAAACGAACAGATCCGCAAGGGAAGCAAGGGCTTTCGCGAATTCCGGATCGTTCTTTTCCTCTTCCTTATGGAAGCGGGTGTTCTCGAGCAGGACGATCTCGCCCTCCTTCATGTCCGCGATCGCCGCCTTTGCGCTTTCGCCGATCGTGTCGGTCGCAAACCAGACGCGGGTATCCGGCAGAAGCTCCGCAAGACGCTGACCGACCGGCTCAAGAGAATATTTCGGGTTGACTTCTCCCTTCGGTCTGCCGAGGTGCGAGCAGAGGATGACCTTTGCCTTGTGTTCCAGAAGATACTTGATCGTGGGCAGCGCAGCTACGATGCGCTTGTCGTCGGAAACGGTTCCGTCCTCCGCAAGCGGCACGTTGAAGTCCACGCGTACGAGAACTCTCTTGCCTTCTACGTTGACATCTTCGATCGTCATTTTTGCCATAGTTTTATATTCCTTTCTTAAATATGCTGTATCATGAAACGGTTTCCCGCGTCATTTCAGATCTCATAGACCGCGCCTTCGATCGCGTGTTCGCACTGCGGGTCGGAAAGCGGCAGCAGTCCCGGCGCGTCGCCGAACCGGTGGGTCAGGATCGCGCGCTTGCAGTTTGCGTCCTTCCGGAGCTTTGCGACCTGATCAAGCGTCATGTGGTTATTGAGAAATTTCGGGTTCGACTCATCCACAAGGCAGGCGTCTGCAAGCAGCAGGTCCGCGTCCTTTGCGGCGTCCTGAAGCCCGTCAAACAGACCGGTATCGCCGGTGTAGAACAGCGAACGGCCGTTTCCATCCGTGATCCGCACGCCGACGGTTCTGACCGCGTGCCGCACTTCGGTAAACCGAAGCGTGAGCGAGCCAATCTTTGCTTCCGATCCGTTCGAAACGCGGATCGGATCGAATACGGGATATGAGAGCCGCTCGATCTCCGGAGAAAACACGGGAAGCGGCTTTCGTCCGAGGCCGAACTCGAGTATATACCGGATGAGGTCGATCTCGCCCGCGTGGTCGGCATGCATATGCGAAAGCACGATCGCGTCGAGTGCAAGCGGACCGGGGTATACGGCGCGATACTTTGATACAGCGCCGCTGCCGCAGTCCAGCAAAAGCTTCGTATCGCCGTCCTCGACAAGGTAGGATGAACATCCCTTTCCGGGCGCGGGGAACGGACCGTACACGCCCAACAGCGTCAGCTTCATGCGTCGTCCTCCGTAGCGGCAAGGATCTCATCGATGATCGCATCGACGTCGGAATCCGTATCGCCGTTTCCGCCGCCCGCGATCTTGTCGACCGTCCACAGCTGCTCTTCGCCGCTTTCACGGCTCGGTGTAACGTTCAGCGGATGCGCCTCATAGTCCGGGATGTCCTCGGGCGTTTCGGGTCCTGCGTCCGGCGCTTTTGCGTCAAGCAGGGGAGAGCCGTCCGTGCCGAGCAGCTGCGGAACGGATTCATGCAGCGAGCGCGCCAGATCGGCAAACTTCTTCGCGCCTTCCTCAGCCGATTGCAGCTGTTCCTGCACGATAGCGTCGTAATGCTTCAAAAGCGCGGCGTACTGTTCGATCTGCTGCTGCATATCCGCACGCTTCTGCGCGCCTTCCTCCTCGGCTTCGCGAACGATCTCACGGGCGGAGCGGTATGCGTCCTCGACGATGCTTTCCGCTTTTTCCCGCAGCGAATCGCACTCGCCCTGTGTCTGATCGAGCATGTCGGCGGCTTTCTGCTGCGCTTCGGAAATCATTTTGTCCGCGGTCGCCGCCGCCTCGTTGAGCGTGCGTCCGATGCCGCGCTCGCGGCGTTCCACGTCGATCACGCGGTCCTTCAATCGCTTGTTGTCCGAAGTGAGCGACTCGATCTGCTGTTCGAGCGAACGGATCCGTTCTTCCTGTTCCGCGATGACGCGTTTCTTTTTGCCGAACATACTATACCTCCAGACGATCCTGCTGTACCGTGACGGGAACGGGGTAGTCCAAATGCCGGTATGCGTCCGGCAAAACGATCCTGCCGCGCGTGGTGCGCGCGATAAAGCCGAGCTTCAGCAGATACGGTTCGTAGACGTCCTCGACCGTACCCGCGTCCTCGCCGGTGTAGGCGGCGATCGTGTCGAGCCCGACGGGACCGCCTTTGAAGACCTCGATCATGGCGGTCAGCATCTTGCGGTCGACTGCGTCAAGCCCGAGCTCGTCGATCTTCAGCATGGTGAGCGCGTTCTGCGCCGTTTTCAGGTCGATCACGCCGCTGCCGCGCACCTGCGAATAGTCGCGCACACGCCTTAGAAGCCGGTTTGCGATACGCGGCGTTCCGCGTGAACGGGACGCGATCTCCAAAGCGCCCTCCTCGTCGATCTCGATGCGCAGAATGTCGGCGGATCTCGTCACGATCTCCTTCAGACTTTCGGGCGTATACAGCTCGAGCTGTTCCTTGATACCGAAACGGTCTCTCAAAGGGGAGGAGAGCATGCCGAGCCGCGTCGTCGCGCCGATCAGCGTAAACCGCGGCAGATCGAGCCGGATGCTCCTTGCGCCGGGGCCCTTGCCGATGATGATGTCGAGCGCGAAATCCTCCATCGCGGGGTAGAGTACCTCCTCGACGTTCGGATTCAGACGGTGGATCTCGTCGATAAAGAGCACGTCGCCCGGGCTGAGGTTGGTGAGGAGCGCCGCAAGATCGCCCGCGTGCGTGATGGCGGGACCGCTTGTGACGCGCAAAGATACGCCCATTTCATTTGCGATGATGCCCGCAAGCGTCGTTTTGCCGAGACCCGGCGGGCCGTACAGAAGCGCATGGTCCAGCGATTCGCCGCGGGACTTTGCCGCCTCAATATAGATCTGCATATGCTCCTTGACGCTCTCCTGCCCGATGTACTCGGACAAAAAGTGCGGCCGGATGCTGTATTCGTTTTTTGCATCCTCTTCCTGGAGGGAGGAGGAGATCAGTCGATCATCCTGCATGTCTTACCCCTTTGCCATGCTGCGCAATGCTTTTGTGATGAGTTCTTCGACGGAATCCGCTTCCTTGATCTTCGCGACAGCGCGGGAAGCCGTGAGCCCGTCATAGCCGAGCGACGTGAGCGCCGCGACCGCTTCGCTCTGCATGCTTGCGATCGTGGGCTTTGTATCCGCAGCCTTCAACGGCGCCATGCCGACGTTTTCCTGCCGGATCGATTCGCCGAGCTCTAAGATCACGCGCTGCGCAGTCTTTCTGCCCATGCCGACGACGTGGTCGAACGCCGCGGGATTGTCGGTCACGATCGCCGCGCGCACGTCCGAAGGCGTCATTGAGGACAGCACGGAAAGCGCGACCTTCGGCCCGATGCGCGAGACGTTCAGAAGCTTTCGGAACATATCGCGTTCCTCGGTATCGGCAAAGCCATACAGCGCCTGCACGCCTTCCGCCAGATGCAGATGCGTATAAAGCTTCGCCTCCCGACCTAAAATCAGCGTTTTCAGCGTCATCGTGCTGCACATGAGCTCGTAGCCCACTCCTGCCGCTTCGATGACGGCGCGGTCCGCGCCCGTTTCGCCCACGATCCCTTTGATATATGCGTACATGATTTTCTCCTATTTGATCCGGTATTCTTCCTGCGCGGGGCCCGCGTGAAACGCCAGACACAGCGCCGCCGCAAGCGCGTCCGCCGCGTCGTCCGGCTTCGGTTCTGTACGAAGACCGAGGAGCACACGGATCATCTGCTGGACCTGCTTTTTGTCCGCGTGACCGTTGCCGCAGACGGATTGCTTGATCTCCATCGGCGTGAATTCATACATCGGCACGCCGCACTGCTGCACGCCGAGGATCGAAACACCGCGTCCGGAACCGACGGAGATCGCCGTTGTGATATTGTGGTAAAAGAACAGCTCCTCGAACGCCGCCATATCCGGCTGATACAGCTCGCAAAGCTGCCGCGTGCCGAGGTACAGCTTTTCGAGCCGTTCGGGAAACGGCAGATTTTTATCCGTTTCCACAACGCCGAAATCGATCGGAACGATCGACTGACCGTTCTTTTCGATAACGCCGTAGCCCATGATCGCGTAACCCGGGTCGATCCCTAAGATGCGCAAAGCTATACCTCCACACATAAAATCATCTTATTATAGCATGGTATATAATCCGATGCAAGAAATCCGGGAAAAAAAGCAAACGATTTTTTCGGACCGGCAGAGGACGCCGGAGATTTTTGTTGCAGGACGATTGTTATTATGTTACAATTATTATGTATAAATATGTTACGGAGGATCTCCTCATGGAAAAGAAAAAAACGGGCAAAGCAAAGCGGCTTCTGCATCTTCTCTGGATCGTGCCGCTTCTCATCGTGCTGACGTTTATTACGCTGATGTATATCGTTCCCGCCTGTGAAACGGTCGACCGCACGCCGGTCGCGGGATCGGCGGACTGGATGGGACGGCTCTCCGACGACCTGCCGCTTTCCGAGGTCATTTTGCCCGGCACGCATGACTGCGCGACGCAGAACGTACAGCTTGCGTTCATCACGCGGTGTCAGGCGCTTTCGATCGCAGAACAGTTAGACGCCGGCTTCCGCTATCTGGACATCCGCCTCGGCGCAAGCGGCGAGCAGTTTCGCCTGATGCATGGCTTTACCGTCTGCACGACTTCCGGATGGCCGTGGGCGGCGACGCTGTATTTCGACGACGTGCTTGCCGACACCTATGCGTTTTTGGAGGCGCATCCGACTGAGGCGATCGTCTTTGCGGTGAAACAGGAGTACGGCGGCGAAACGCCGGAACAGTTTGAGAAGCTGCTTTCGGCGTATATCGAAAAGAACCCGGACGCGTGGCTTCTCTCCGATGAGATCCCCACGGTCGGCGAAGCGCGCGGCAGAATCGTACTTGTGCGCCACTATGAGGACAAATCCATGCCGATCCCGACGCTCGGGCTTCCGTGCTACTGGCAGACGCAGAACGGACACGACGACGTGACGCCGAACGCGGCGACGCACAAAAACGGCAAGTATACGCTGATCGTGCAGGACCGCTATGAGTACGACGCGCCGGACAAGCTGAACGCCTTCCGCAAAGGACTTCAGGCGGCGCAGACGGGGGAGACGTTCCTTTCGATCAGCTTCCTTTCCACCAAGGGCTCTTCGCCGGTCGGACATCCGTACGGACTTGCAAAGAAGCTCGACGCCGAATTGATGAACATGACCGATCCGCTGAACGGTTGGATCGTCGCGGATTTCGGTTCGCCCGCGATCGCGGCGCGCATCTATGAAACCAATTTCAACCACTGACAAAGAAGCGGAGCGTAAACCATGGAAAAAACGAAAAAGAAAAGCACCTTCGGAAGAATCCTGAAAACGATCGGGATCATCCTGCTTGTGCTGATCCTGCTGATCGTCGGGTACGTTGCGTACGTGCTCATCAGTTTCCACCGCATCGGCGATCAGTCTATCACGCCGGAGGGAAGCGCTTCCGCATCGTTTGAAATCGGGACGGAATACAAAATCATTTCCTATAATATCGGCTTCGGCGCGTACGAGCCCGATTTCGGATTTTTCATGGACGGCGGCGACCGCGCATGGGCATGGTCAAAGGAACGGCTCGACAAGAACCTCAAAAACCTTGCAGACTTCTTAAAGAATCAGGATGCAGACCTGCTGCTCGTGCAGGAGGTGGATATCGGCTCGACGAGAAGCTATTACATCGATGAGCGCCCGTATCTGACAGAAGCGTTCGGGTGGATGACGAGCACCTTTGCGCAGAATTACGATTCGCCGTTCCTGTTCTATCCGCTCACACAGCCGTCGGGCGTTGCGAAAGCGGGGCTGATGACCTTCTCGGAGGTACCGATTGCTTCCGCCGAGCGCGTGGAACTCCCGATCGAAAGCGGGCTGACCAAACTCCTCGACCTCGACCGGTGCTACAGCAAAAACCGCATCGCACTCAGCAACGGCGCGGAGCTCGTGCTCTACAACCTGCATCTGTCCGCCTACACCTCCGACGGCATGATCGCGACGGAACAGCTCAGGCTTTTGATCGCGGATATGCAGGCGGAATACGAAAAGGGAAATTACTGCATCGCAGGCGGAGACTTCAACAAGGACGTTCTTGAAGATTCCTCCGTGTATTTCGGAAAACCCGACGTCGAATACACCTGGGCGCAGTCCATTCCCGACGAAATGTTTCAGGGAACGAATATTACGCTGATCCGGCCGGTCGACGAATCAAAACCGATCGCAAGCTGGCGCAATGCGGACGGCACACCTGTTGAAGGACGGTATCGGCTGACGCTTGACGGCTTTATGGTTACGGACAACGTCGAGGTTGTTTACGCGAACGTCATCGACACGAACTTTGCGTACTCCGACCACAATCCGGTCGAGATGCGCTTCCTATTAAAATAAGGAGGTAAGAACCATGTCCAAGCTGTTCATTTACTATTCGCTCTCCGGAAACGGCGACGCCGTCGCGGAGAACCTGAAAGAGAAGGGATTCGACGTAAGAAAGGTTGGATCCGCAAAGCAACCGCCGAAAAGGTTCTTCTTCCAGATCCTGCAATGCGGATTCAACGCGGGTCGGAAATACTGCGAACCGCTGAAGGACTATGACGCGGACGTTTCGGCATATGATACGGTCGTGATCGGCTCGCCGGTCTGGAACGGACGTCTGAGCTGCCCGATCAACACCGTGCTCAAAGAAACGAATCTTTCGGGCAAGAAGGTCGCGTTCATCCTGTACTCCGGCAGCGGCGAAGCGCAGAAGGCGGAGCAGCAGATCCGCGCGGTCGTGCCTGACGCGGAGATCATCCATATCAAGGAGCCGAAGAAGAACCCGGAAACCTTCGGACGGCTTTCCGATCTGTAAGGAGGGTATCATGCGCGCAAAAAAGGTTGTATCGGTCGCGCTCATCCTGCTGATGCTTCTGCTTCCGCTTGCCTGTGAAAAGAAGCCGACTTATCGCGTCATCGTCGAGAACGGAATGTTCGTCGATCTTAAGGAACGCTATGCGGAAGGTGAGGAGGTGCGGCTGAAAACGTACATCGTCATGGACGCGTCGCCGACGGTCACCGCGGACGGCGAACGGCTTTCGCCGAAGCTCGACGGCTATGAATACCTCGTTTATACATTTATCATGCCCGCGCACGACGTTACGGTCAGTTATTCTCTCGGGGGAAGCGATATGATGATGCAGCCGTTTCGGATCACGTACGACGGCTACGGCGTGATCGACAAGATCGAATCGGCGTATCCGGGCGAAACGGTCATGCTGAAGGTCGGTCTGGTCTTCGACACGATCACGGATGTTTATGTGAACGATGAAAAGATCCGGCAGGTGAACGGACCGGACGAGGATTTTCTGTACTTTGCGTTCGAGATGCCTTTCGAGGACGTGACGGTACGGGTCGAATCCAGAAACATTTCCGGCGCGGACGATTGAGCAAATGAACGAGACCATCGAAAAAACCGTCTGTAAAACAAAATATCCGATCCTTCTGGTGCACGGCGCGGGATTCCGGGATCTCAAGACGCCTGTGTACTGGGGAAGGATCCCGAACGTGCTGAAGAGTCACGGCGCTACGGTGTATTTCGGCGAGCAGGACTGCTGGGCAAGTGTGGAAACGAATGCGCACGCGCTTTGCGAGCGGATCGACGCGATTCTAAAAGAGACCGGCGCGGAGAAGGTCAACATCATCGCGCACAGCAAGGGCGGGCTCGAGGCGCGCATGGCGGCGTCCTCGCTCGGATACGGGGAGAAGATCGCAAGCGTTACCACGATCGGCACGCCGCATCGCGGCTCGAAGACGTTCACGAAATTTTTGCGCGCGCCGCGCGCGTTTTTCTCGATCGCGGCGTTCGCGGTCAATAACTGGATCCGGCTCGTCGGCGATAAGAAGCCCGATTTTCAGCGCGTCTGCGAGGAGTTTTCCGTTTCGCATATGGAGCGCTTCAACGCGGAGAACCCGGACGTGCCCGGCGTGTTCTATCAGAGCGTCGCAGGCGTCATGAAGCGTCCGTTTTCGGATATCAATCTGTCCACGGCGTGCTTCGTGTTGGACCGCATCGAAGGACCGAACGACGGGTTGGTCTCCGTCGAGTCCGCGACATGGGGCGAACGCTGCATTCAGATCTTCGGGAACACCCGCCGCGGGATCTCGCACCTTGATGAGATCGACATGCGCCGCATGGCGCTGTCGCACAGGACGGGGGAGGGCGTCCGCGATATCACGGATTTCTACGTGGAGCTCGTGCACGATCTCAAAAACAGAGGATTTTAACGAAACACAAAAGGACCCGCGATCGCTCGCGGGTCATTTGCTGTTCATGGCTTGTTATTTCTTGTTGACCTTGATGTACTCGGCGTACATATAGCCCTTCTTGCCGTCGCTGGTCTTGACGTAGTACCAGGTCTTGCCGCTGCTGTCCTTTGCGGAACTGATGATGGTGACGGTCTCGCCGCTTTCGTATTCCTTGATGCATTCGGATTTACCGTCCGCACTCTTGCGGAGCGCGATTTTCGAAGCAATGACCTTGCCGGTCTGCTCGCCGGTCGCGGCGCTGGTCGGCGCGGTGCCCTTGGCGACATAGTCGCTCTTGATGTAGCCGTACTTATCGCCGCACTTCAAGAACCACCAGCCCTCCTGCTCGACGTAGAGCGTGACGGCTGTATTCTTCGCGATCTTTTCCTTAACGATATCGAACTTCGTGCCGGGACCTTTGCGCATTCTGACGCTGTCCGCGCTCACGTAACCCTTCTGGGCATTCCTTTTCATGGAGCTGGTCGGCGTCGTGTAATACGGATTCGGCGTTGCGGTCGCGGTCGCGCCGGGCGCGAGGGACGTCGTCGCCGTGCCGGGTGTTGTGATCACGATCGGACCGGGACCTTCGGTTTCGCCGGCGTTCGGCGTCGCATCGGGATCGGTCGTCGCGTCGGGATCGGTCGTTGCGTCGGGATCGGTCGTCGCGTCGGGATCGGTCGTCGGTTCAGCGGATTCAACCGGCTCCAAAGAGGGCTCGACACTCTCCGCAGGTTCTTCGCTTGCGGAAGCTTCCGGATCAACTTCACGATTGGGATCCTTCTTGCAGCGGGAAACGCCCACGATCGTCAGAATGATGATCGCGATCAACAGAACGCCGATCGCCGCTAAAAACATGATACCGGCAGGAGTGGGCTTGAATTTGAATTTTTTTGCTAAATTTTTGCGGAATTTTCATGAAGAAACGGGATTTCAAGTCATTTCATGCAAAATATAGAAAAAGTTGTTGCAAAAAGCTATGGAAATTGCGGGAAGTGTATGCTATAATATTCGATGGTCAATAATCTCATCTTTTAAGGAGGATGTATGACGAACAAAATCACAGAGATCCCGTTCCGGGGAACGCCCGAACAGGAAGCAAAACTGAAAGAGATCATTGCAGAGCACAAAGGCCAGCCCGATGCAATGATGCCTGTGCTTCAGAAGGCGCAGGAGATCTACGGCTATCTGCCGATCGAGGTGCAGACGATAGTCGCCGAAGGCCTCGGCGTATCGCTTGAACAGGTTTACGGCGTCTCCACGTTCTATTCCTGGTTCACGCTGGAGCCGAAGGGCGAACATCTGATCCGCGTCTGCCTCGGCACCGCTTGCTACGTCAAGGGTTCCGCGGACATTCTTGCGGAGCTGGAACGCCAGCTCGGCATCAAGGCCGGCCACACCACCCCTGACGGCAAGTTTACGCTCGAAGCGACCCGCTGCCTCGGCTGCTGCGGTCTTGCTCCGGTTATGACGATCGACGACGACGTTTTCGGAAGAATGATTCCCGCAGACGTCAAGGGCATCTTGGACAAATTCCGCGCATAATCGAAAGGAAACGAGTATGACAATCCGGGAGATCGCCGAACGAATCGACGCAGTGGTCTACGCAGAGCCCGAACAGCTGGAAGAGGATCTGTCCGGCGCGTTCGCAAGCGACATGATGAGCGACGTGCTCGCATTCGGGGAAGGTCACGCCGTCCTTGTGACGGGACTTTTAAACCCGCAGATCGTGCGCACGGCGCATATGCTCGACATGAGCTGCATCATCGTCGTCCGCGGAAAGGTCGCATCGGAGGAGATCAAGCAACTTGCGGCCAGCAATGAGATCGCAATGCTCGAAACGAAAATGACGATGTTCGAGACCTGCGGCAAACTGTACGAAGGCGGTCTGAGAAAATGACGGAAGACAGCAACGCGCTCCATTTCCATTACGATGTGGACGGCAACAACTTTACGTCCGCGGGCGAAGCTTCCGTTCAGGTGAAACGGATGCTGCGGCAGATGGGATATCATCCCGATCTGATCCGCCGCATTTCCGTCGCGATGTACGAAGGCGAGATCAACATGGTCATCCACGCCAAGGGCGGGGATGCGGACGTGTATGTAACGCCGGACTGCATCACGGTCATCCTGAAGGACGTAGGCCCCGGCATCAAGGACGTCAACCTTGCCATGCAGGAGGGCTATTCCACTGCGCCGGACAACATCCGTTCGCTTGGCTTCGGCGCCGGCATGGGTCTGCCGAACATGAAGCGGTACTCGGATGAGCTTATTATCGACTCCGTCGTCGGCGTCGGCACGACGATCACCATGCAGTTCAAGTCGGCATAAGGAGGCAGCATGATCGTATACAAGCATTCCGTTTCATTAGATGCGACCAAGTGCAAGGGGTGCACCACCTGCTTGCGCCGCTGCCCTACGCAGGCGATCCGCATCCGCGACGGCAAAGCTTGTATCAATCCGAACCTCTGCATCGACTGCGGCGAATGCATCCGTCATTGCCCGTACAAGGCAAAGAAGGCGGACTTCGACGAATGGGATTCGATCGATCACGGAAAGTTCCTTATCGCGCTTCCCGCGCCGTCGCTGTTCGGACAGTTCGCAAACCTCGACGATACGGATTATCTGCTGCAGGGTCTCAAAAACCTCGGTTTTTCCGACGTGTTTGAGGTCGCAAAGGCGGCGGAGCTCGTCACCGACTACACCCGTACCTATATGAAGCGTATGGGCATGTCGCACGCGCCGTTCATCAGTACGGCGTGTCCGGTCGTCGTTCGTCTGATCTCGCTTCGGTTCCCGTCTCTGCGCAGCAAGATGGTCCCGATCTCGCCGCCCGTCGAGCTTGCGGGCAAGCTCGCGAAGGAACGCGCGCTGAAGGATCATCCGGAGCTCAAACCCGAGGATATCTCAACCGTGTTCATCTCTCCGTGTCCGGCAAAGGTCAGCTGGGTCAAGAACACGCCTGCGGACAAGGAACGCTACGTTGACTACGTCGTCTCCATGAGCGATATCTACTTCCGTGTTCTGTCCAAGATGGATCGGGCGAAGATCCCGGACGTGACGAGCGAATCCGGCATGATCGGCATGAGCTGGTCGTCGTCCGGCGGGGAAGCAAGCGCACTGATGAACGACCACTATCTTGCGGCGGACGGCATCGAGAACGTCATTCGCGTGCTGGACGATATCGAGATGGGACATTTCCCGGATCTGAAATTCGTCGAGCTGAACGCCTGTCCCGGCGGCTGCGTCGGCGGCGTCATGGCGGTCGAGAACCCGTATATCGCACGCGTGCGCATCCGTGCGCTGCAGCGGTATATGCCGGTCGCGCAAAACCACGTGATCCTGGGCGAAAACGATCCGATCCCGAGCGATGTCATGACGGTCGAACCCGGCGAATACAGCTCGGCGGAGATCCTCGGCGCAGACCGGATGCAGTCGTTCCGCATGATGGCGGAGATCGAGCGCATCTATAAGATGCTGCCCGGCATGGACTGCGGTTCCTGCGGCGCTCCGACGTGCCGCGCGCACGCGGAGGACGTGGTGCGGGGCGAATCCAAGCTCGACGATTGCGTGATCCGCATGCGTGAGCTTCTGAGAGAACTGGAACGTGACGACGGAAAGTGAGAAAGCTATGACAGTACGCGAGCTGATCGAAAAAACCGGATACGAACCGCTTCTGCTGTCCGAGGAGGACCGTGAGGTCACCGGCGGATACGCGGGGGATCTTCTGAGCTGGGTCATGGGACGCGCCGAAAGCGGCGACTGCTGGGTCACGATCATGTCCAACGTGAACGTGGCGGCGGTCGGGCAGCTGACGGACTGCGCCTGCATCGTGTTTTCGGAGGGCGTTCGCCCCGACGAAGCCGCGGTCAATGCGGCACGGCTGCACGGGCTCAACATGCTGCTCACCGAAAAGTCCACGTTTGAGGTCTGCACCGAAGTCGGCGCGCTGCTCAGATGAGGACGGTCGCCTACGATCTGCATTTGCATTCGTGCCTGTCTCCCTGCGGAGACATGGACATGACGCCCTGCAACATCGCGGGCATGGCGCATCTCAATGCGCTCGGTATCGTCGCGCTGACCGACCACAACACGGTCGACAACTGTCCTGCGTTCTTCGCCGCGTGCGAAGAATACGGTATCGTGCCGATCGCGGGCATGGAGCTGACGACGGCGGAGGATATTCATCTTTTGTGCATCTTTGAAACGCTTGACGACGCGCTTCTGTTCGGAGCGGAGGTCAGGGAGCACCGGATGAAGATCAAAAACCGCGTCGAGATCTTCGGCGAACAGCCGATCCTGAACGAACAGGACGAAAAGATCGGAGAGGATCCGTATTTTCTCCCGGCTGCGACGGATCTGGATCTCGCTTCTGCCGCTGAGCTGGTCAAGGCGCACGACGGCGTCTGCTGGCCGGCGCACATCGACCGCGACTCGAACGGACTCCTTGCGGTGCTCGGCGCATTCCCGCCCGAACCGGAGTTTCGGATCGCGGAGCTGAGGGATGCAGAGAACGCGAAGCTTGCCGAAGGACGCACGATCGTCGTCTGCTCGGACGCACACCGGCTCTGGGAGATCGGCGAAGCGGGCGGCACACTCGAACTGGACACGGATGAGATCGGACCGGAAGCCGTAAGGCACGCGCTTTTTACGAAGCTGCGGGAGGGGAAGCTGTGAAGGAGCTCAGCTTAAACATACTCGATATTGCGCAAAACTCGATCCGCGCGGAAGCGACGCTGATCGAGATCCTGCTGGACGAGACGGAAACGACTCTGAAGCTGACGATCAAAGACAACGGCTACGGAATGAGTGAGGACTTTTTGAAAACCGTCGTCGACCCGTTTTCCACGACGCGCACCACGCGCAAGGTGGGGATGGGGATCCCGCTTCTGAAGCTCGCCGCGGAGCAGACGGGGGGAACGCTCACGATCCGGTCGACGGAACGGGCGGTCGATCCCGAGCACTGCGGAACAGAGATCTCCGCGACGTTCGACAAGACGCACCTGGATTTTACGCCGCTCGGCGACGTGGTCTCCACGATCACGCTGCTGATCCGCGGCAGCGCGAAAACGGATTTTCTTTTCCGGCACACATTGCCGGACCGCACGGTCGAGCTCGACACGCGCGAGGTCCGGCAGGTTCTCGGGGACGACGTACCGCTGGATGAATACGAAGTCCTCGCATGGATCCGGGATATGCTGACGGAGCAATACGCTTCGGAGGCTTGAAGATATTCAGAAAAATCTACAAAACGAAAGGATCAAACTCATGAAATCATTGAAAGAACTTGCAGAAATTCGTGAAAGAATGAAAAACAAGGTCGCTCTTCGTGAAGGTTCCGGTGAGATCCGCGTCGTCGTCGGCATGGCGACCTGCGGCATCGCGGCCGGTGCGCGTCCCGTCCTGAACGCCTTTGTGGAACAGGTTGCGGAGAATAATCTCGGCGACAAAGTGACCGTCACGCAGACCGGCTGCATCGGCATGTGCCGCTTCGAGCCGATCGTCGAAGTGTTCGAAGGCGACAAGGAACGCGTGACCTACGTCAAGGTCAAGCCCGAAATGGTTCCCGAGATCATCAAGCAGCATCTCATTGACGGCAAGCCCGTCACAAAATACACCATCGGTGCGGTGGAAGCATAACGGAGGAAAGACAGAATGATTCGTACGCATGTTTTGATTTGCGGCGGTACGGGTTGTACCTCTTCCGGCAGCGTCAAGATCGCGGAAGCGCTGGAAGAACAGATCGCATTGAACGGCCTTGCAGATGAGATCAAGGTCGTACGCACGGGCTGCTTCGGCCTTTGCGCACTCGGTCCTGTCATGATCGTGTACCCGGAGGGCACGTTCTACAGCCGCGTGAAGCTCGAGGACGTTCCGGAGATCGTTTCGGAGCACTTCCTGAAAGGCCGCGTCGTCGACCGTCTCGTGTATCGTGAGACCGAAGGCGATGAAAAGGTCGAGGTCCCGTCCCTGCAGGAGACCGGCTTCTACAAGACGCAGATGCGTGTTGCGCTTCGCAACTGCGGCGTCATCAACCCGGAACAGATCGACGAGTACATCGCGATGGACGGCTATGCCGCGCTCGGCAAGGTGCTCACCGAAATGACCCCGGAAGAAGTCATTCAGGTCATGAAGGATTCCGGCCTTCGCGGCAGAGGCGGCGCGGGCTTCCCGACCGGCATGAAGTGGGACTTCGCGGCGCGCAACAAGGTTCCGCAGAAGTACGTGGTCTGCAACGCGGACGAGGGCGACCCCGGCGCGTTCATGGACCGTTCCGTCCTCGAAGGCGACCCGCATGCGGTCCTCGAGGCAATGGCGATCGCGGGCTATGCGATCGGCGCAAACAAGGGTTACATTTACGTCCGCGCAGAGTACCCGATCGCGGTCAAGCGTCTTGAGATCGCAATCGGTCAGGCGCGTGAATACAACCTGCTCGGCAAGGATATCTTCGGCACCGGCTTCGACTTCGACATCGAAGTACGTCTCGGCGCAGGCGCGTTCGTCTGCGGTGAAGAGACCGCGCTTCTGACCTCCATCGAGGGCAACCGCGGCGAGCCGAGAAACAAGCCACCGTTCCCGGCGAACAAGGGTCTGTTCGGTCAGCCGACGATCATCAACAACGTCGAAACGCTCGCGAACATCCCGCAGATCATCCTGAAGGGCGCAGAGTGGTTCGCTTCCATGGGTACCGAAAAGTCCAAGGGCACCAAGGTCTTCGCGCTCGGCGGCAAGATCGTCAACACCGGTCTTGTTGAGATCCCGATGGGAACCACGCTCCGTGAGATCATCTATGACATCGGCGGCGGCATCCCGAACGGCAAGAAATTCAAGGCAGTTCAGACCGGCGGTCCGTCCGGCGGCTGCATCCCGGCAGAGTATCTCGATCTGCCGATCGACTACGACAACCTGATTAAGATTGGCGCGATGATGGGCTCCGGCGGTATGATCGTCATGGACGAAACGACCTGCATGGTCGACGTCGCGCGCTTCTTCCTCGACTTCACGGTCGATGAGAGCTGCGGCAAGTGCACCCCGTGCCGTATCGGTACGAGACGCCTTCTCGAAATGCTTGACAAGATCACGTCCGGCAACGGAACGCTCGAAGATCTCGACAAGATGGAAGAGCTCTGCAACTACATCAAGGCGAACGCGATGTGCGCACTCGGTCAGACGGCGCCGAACCCGGTTCTGTCCACGCTGAAGTACTTCCGCGACGAATACGAAGCACACGTTGTCGAGAAGCGCTGCCCGGCGGGCGTCTGCAAGAACCTCATGCACTATGAGATTCAGCCCGACAAGTGCCGCGGCTGCACGCTCTGCGCACGCAAGTGCCCCGCAAACGCGATCACCGGCAAGGTCAAGGAACCGCATGTCATCGACCAGTCGAAGTGCATCAAGTGCGGCGCCTGTATGGAGGGCTGCAAGTTCTCCGCCATCATCAAGAAATAAGGAGGACGACCATGGATACTGTTCACATGAAAATCAACGGAATGGAGATCGAAGTCCCCGCGAATTCCACGATTCTGGAAGCGGCGGAGCTTGCAGGTATCCGCATTCCGACTCTCTGCTACATGAAGCAAATCAACGCCATCGGCGCATGCCGTATGTGCGTGGTCGAAGTCAAGGGCGCTCGCTCGA
>JAFXVP010000022.1 GCA_017524445.1 Clostridia bacterium
ACCGGATATACGTTTGACGGATGGTATACCGCGGCAAGCGGCGGCACGAAGATCATGTCTTCAACGAAGGTAACAACAGCAGCGAACCATAGACTGTATGCGCAGTGGACGGCAAATACATATACGGTTTATTTCAGCCCGAACGGCGGCACTATGGATACGACCAGCATGGAGGTCACGTACGGCAGTGCATACGGCGAACTTCCGACGCCGACGCGCACCGGATATACGTTTGACGGATGGTATACCGCGGCAAGCGGCGGTACGAAGATCACGTCCTCGACGAAGGTAACAACAGCGGCGAACCATAGACTGTATGCGCATTGGACGGCAAAAACATATACGGTTTACTTCAGTCCGAACGGTGGGAGTCTGGATACGACCAGCATGGAAGTCACGTACGGCAGCACATACGGCGAGCTTCCGACGCCGACACGCACCAAATATACATTCGACGGCTGGTATACCGCAGCGAGCGGCGGCACGAAGATCACGTCTTCGACGAAGGTAACAACAGCAGCAAACCACAGACTGTATGCGCACTGGACAGCCGGCGTGGTGACGCCGTTCGATGGCACGATCGAGTGGAACAGCGCGGATGTGCAGTACAGAAACACGACCCCGTATGTAATCTATAACGGCAGCGCGCAGACGCCGCGGTTCACGGTCAAAGACAAGAGCGGCAACGTGATCAACGCAAGCAACTATACCTATCAGTATCGCGAGAATACGAACGCGGGCACGGGTTATGTGATCGTTACGTTCAAGAACACGTATTCCGGCACGGCGCAGGGGTGGTTCAAGATCTATCTGCCCGCCACCACGGGTACTGCGGTCGAGAATGTGCAGAGCGGCATCAAAATCTCATGGGAGCCGGTCGAAAGTGCCGCGGGTTACGTCATTTATCGGCGTGCATGGAGCAGCACGACAAACGGCTGGACGACGTTCGAACGTTGGAACAACACCACGGATATCGAGTGGATCGATACGAAGGTCTATGCGGGCACGCGTTACCAATATGGCGTCAAGGCGTACTTTGAACAGCGGGTCGATCCGGTCAGCGGCGCGACGATCGGCGGCAACGTCGGCGACAACTATAACCTCGGCATCGTCGGTCCGCTGAAGACGACGGTCCGCATTACGACACGCACGCTGAATTCGGTCACGGCGGGCAGCAAGCAGCTGACCGCAAAGTGGAGCGGAAGCTCGGTCTTTACGGGTTACGAGGTGCAGGCTGCCACCAATACGGCATTCACACAGAATCTGAAGACGGTCACCATTGCAGACGCGAAGACGTATCAGACGACGATCACAGGTCTGAGCTCCGGTAAGACGTATTACGTACGCGTACGTTCGTATCATGTGTTCGAGGGTACGACCTACTACGGCGAGTGGTCGAACGTATTGAACTGCAAGGTCAACTGATGAAAACAACACGAAAAAGCACCGGGGAACCGGTGTTTTTTCGTTGCATGTATTTGTGTACCTTTTCAGGGAATCAGCTGAAATGGATCACGCCGTCGAGCTTGTATTTTTTGTACTTTGCGGCGAAGGTCTCGATTGAACAGACGATCGGCTCGCCTTCCTTGTAGCGCTTGCCTTCGACGGTCTGCGCATAGCTGTCCGAGAAGTAGACCATGCCGTCCTCGATGCCGTGAATGAACATAACATGTCCGTACTTCCTGCCCGCCTTGCTTGTGCCTTTTTCAAAGCCGACAAGGATGTTCCGGGCATGCGGATCGTCCCGTTCGATCGCCTCCAGCGCTTCCTTCAGCGTGTACTTTTTCGCCGGGTATGCGGTGATCGCATATCCGCCCGAGGTCTCGGTTTTGTCCTTGTAAAGATCAAACGCGCGATTTCCGTTGCTGCCGATATACTTTGTGTTGATGCCGAGCTTTGTAAGCTGCAGTCCGACGTAGTACCCGCACTTGCCCTTGAAGGACTTCTTGCGGGCGGTCTTTTGGGCCGCTTTGTAGGTCGAACGGATCTGTTCGACAAGCTCCTCGTTTTCCTGCGCCTGCTCCGCATACAGCAGGACGGCGCGCGCGTCCGCGGCGGCCGGCCGTACGATCAGCGGGGAAAGCAGACAGGCAGCCGTGAGGCCGAAAACGGCAAGCCGTTTCAGCGTTTTCATACGATCCACCTCCTGTGTGGCGTATCGTAGCACACTTTTTCGGGCTTGTGCCGGTTTTCGACGTTTCTTTATAAGGAGTTTTCAAAATATCCGATTATTCATTTTCGGGTTACAAATCGGTACCAATTTTGTCGATTTTCCTTCATAGATCCGTCAAAAACAAAAGCGGCGCGGAGATTCGCTCCACGCCGCGATCTATGCGGATTTACGGTTTCAGAACGGGCGGAACCGTGGGCTCGGGGGAGGGCGTTTCCGGCGCGTCCTCGATGTATTCGTACACTTTCCGGAGTCCGTAGGTCTTGTCGTCGTGCTTGTGTGTCACGAATTCACTGAGGCAGAAGTGCATCGCGTCGCTCGTCGACTTATAGTAATGCGCCCAGTCGAAGCCCGCGCGGAAGAAGCCGAATTCATAGAGCAGATAGTTCACGCAGGTCTCCGGCACACCGTTCGGGTCGAGCTTGTACTTGCCGTCGTAGGTGAAATCATAATACCGAACGTCGTTTTCCGTCAGAATGCCGTTGTAAACAAGATGCCCCTTTACGTCGTCGTCGATCACCGCGTGGTTTTTCGCGTTGTTTTTGTTCGGTTCCATCGAGGCGTTCAGATCGACCGCGGTACCGAACGTGTGGTGGCTCACCGCCTTCAGGCTGGACGTGAATCGCGAAACGTAGCAGCCGTTGTACTCCGTGATCAGCGCGATCGTCTTGATCACACCGGTGTCACCGTTCGTGCCGTGCACGCGGATATACGTGTTTTCAAGGTATTCGAACGCCTTTTCCATATACGGTACGGCGTCGATATGTACAAGCCACGGCATATTGTCCGGGTATCCGGGAATCTCGGTGATGTAGGTCTTTTCCCATTCGGGATCGGCGACGGTATAGCGGCCGTTGACCCACTGATACCGATAGAGGAACCGCTCCTCCGAGCCGAAGAATTTCAGCGCTTCCGGATAGGAATCCGGGAATTTATCCTTTGTGATCGTTTCCCATTCTTCGCCGAGCACGTAAAACGTGCAGCGCGCCATCTCGACCGCATGCGTGCCCTTGACCGACGCGGTGATCTTCAGCGTGTGCACGCCGACCAGAAGCTCGGAAAAATCGACCAGCGAGGAGAGCGAAACGCCCTCGTCGGTCGCGGCGTCGGCAAGATCATAGACGCCGACGACTTTCTGCTTGAAATGGACGGCTTTTTTGTACGGATACGGCTTTTGATTGTTGTGGGAGCAGGTGATCGTTACGGTCACGTTGTCCAGCGGATAATTGGAATAGACCGTGCCGCCGATCGTATAATCGCCGCCGAGCGCAAGCACGGCGCGGTCCTCGGGCAGCGGATGCTCGCTGTCCGGACGGAAGATCAGGGAGAGATCCGGCGGCGGGGTGGCTTCCGTTTTCAAAGAGACCGCGCCTTCCTCGATCAGCTCAATGTCCGCTTCGTCGTCCGGTTCGTCCAGCAGCGTCGGCGCCGCGGGGCGCGTGGCGACCGCGACAAGGAACAGGATCGCGCAAAGCAGCACGCCGACGAGCACGCCGATCAGGATCGTCTGTTTTTTACTCCACTCGGAGACCTTCAAAACGGTTCCTTTCCGGACTTTCGAAAAACGAAGTCCGCAATTCGATAGTTTATTATACCATCTGATTATCACAAGTTTGTCAACAGAGTGTGAACAATGCGGCAACAAAAAATGCCCATCCGTTTCCGGACGGGCATTTGCGGTTTTTAATTATTCCTCAACCTTCACGACGGGCGCTTCGGGCGCGTTCTTCTTGATGCTCTCGATGCCTTTGAGGCAGCTTGCCTTTGCCTTGTAGCTTTCGCCGGTCGCGACGATCTCGCCGTTCTTGGCTTTGAGACGGAAGCGGAATTCGCCCGCCTTGTCCTTGTAGACTTCAAACTTCGGATGCTTCTTGACCTCGAATCCCTCGACGGTCTGATCCTCGATCTCGCCGAGGCAGCACTTTCTGACGCTCTCGATGCCGTTCATGCAGGCCTTTTCGGTGGTGTAGATCTCGCTGGCCGCGATGATCTCGCCGTTGCCGGCCTTCAGATTGAACTTGATACCGGACTTTACTTCTTTGACTTCAAACTTTCCCATGATCATGTTCCTTTCTGCTTTTTCAAAATTTGACGGACAAACGGCCCGCCGCGCGTATACGCATTCCGATCCGGGTTTGTGCCCGTTTCCAAGTTCAGTATAAACCCGGGCGAAACCGATGTCAAGAAAAATGAGCACAAAATATATGATTTTCCGACATCATTTGTCACCGGCCGATCCCGTATGGCATACGATAGCATTAGCGCCAAAGGAGGGGAGGGATCCGATGTACGAAGCGATCAAGGGCCTTTTCGTGCCGTTTCTCGGCACGTCGATCGGCGCCGCGGCGGTGCTGGCGCTGAAAAACGGGATCCCGAAGCGTCTTTCTGGCTTCCTTTCGGACGCGGCGGCGGGGATCATGGCGGCAGCCGCCGTATTCAGTCTTCTTCTGCCCGCCATGGAACAGGCGGCGGAAGCGGGGAAGGTGCCGTGGCTTCCCGCGGTCCTCGGCTTTCTGCTCGGCGCTGGGCTGCTTGCGCTTTGGGATCGGATATCGGAGCGGATCGGGCATACGGGCGCCGTCTCGCATTCCACCCGCATGCTGGTGCTTTCCGTGTCCCTGCACAACGTGCCGGAGGGTATGGCGGTCGGCGCGGCGTACGCGGGGCTGCTGTCCGGGAAGGGGAGCGTAACGGCCATGAGCGCGTTTGCGCTGTCGCTCGGGATCGCGCTGCAAAACCTCCCGGAGGGCGCGATCATTTCCCTGCCGCTGCACGCTTCCGGCGTGGGGCGGGGGAAAGCGTTCCTTTACGGCGTACTGTCCGGCGCGTCCGAGCCGGTCGCAGGTGCGCTGACCATCCTGCTGTCCCGGTTTGCCGTGCCCGCGCTGCCGTGGCTTCTTAGCTTCGCCGCCGGCGCGATGGCGTATGTGACCGGCTTTGAGCTGCTGCCCGACACGCAAAAAGAGCGCCCGCTTTCCGGTACGCTCTTTGTGCTCACGGGCTTTATGCTGATGACCGCGATGGATCTTCTTTTGGGTTAAAGCGCCGACGCATCGAACGGCAGAAGTCCCGTTTTCGTGAGCTCCAAAACGCGCGTCGCGGCCTCCGCAATCAGCTTGCGATCGTGCGTGACCATCAGGATCGCGCCGCGAAACTCTTTGAGAAGCGTTCGCACCGCCGGCGCGGAAAGCGGGCTGAGGTTTCGCGTCGGCTCGTCGAGCACAAGCACGTCGACGCGGTCGAGGATCGCTTTCAACAGAAGGAGCTTCGCCTGCTGCCCGCCGGACAGCGCGCGGATCGGATGGTCCATCTCGTCGGTCGTATACTTCATGCTGCCGAGGAAGATTCTCGCCTCTGTGACGGATTCCTTGTCCCCGCCCGGGGCTAAAAACGCGACCGGCAGCCGGTCTATGGGCAGCAGGTCCGCATACGTCTGCGGCATATAAAAGACGTTGTACCCGCGCTTTTCGATCTCCGGCACAAGCATCTTCAACAGCGTCGTCTTGCCGCAGCCGTTCCTGCCGACGATGCAGACGCGCTCCGGTCCCGAGATGCGGATCGCGACGTTTTCCGAAAGCATGCGGTCACCGAGCGCAAGCTTCGCGGGACCGTATTCCAATACGGTGCGGCCGTTTTTTACCTCGCCGCCGAGCCACTTCGGCAGGATCGCCCATTCGGCTTCCGGTGCCTCGGTCAGGTTTTCCTGTTCCTTTTCGAGCCGCCTGCCGATCGACTGCACGGTGTGCATCTTCTTTTTGAGGAGCCGTCCGGTGCTCGGATCCCTGCGGGAGATCGAGTCCTGTGCGTGGTCCACGGCGTTGTAGATCGAAAGATACCGCTCCTTCTTTTCACGGAACGCCTTCTGCTCAAACTGTGCGACCTGCGCCTGATGCTCAAACGCCTTCTCGCGCCGCTGCATGTATTCGTCGTACGGGATGTTTGCCATCGTCGCGCGCGGGATCTTCTTGCGGCGCACCATCTCAAGATGGATGACCGCCTCCGCCGTGCGGGAAAGAAGCACCTCGTCGTGCGAGATGTAGAGCACGGTCTTTTTGACGGAAGCGAGGAACCGTTCGAGCCACAGCAGCGTTTCGAGGTCGAGGTCGTTGCTCGGCTCGTCCAATAGCAGCACGTCGCAGTCGTTCAGAAGCAGCGCCGCAAGCGCGAGTTTGACCCGTTCGCCGCCGGACAGCGTCCCCATCTTCTGATCCGAATACGCGAGATCATAGGGGAGCGCCACGTCCTTCATGGCGCGGGAGAGCGCCTTCGGAGAGAGCGCGTCCTCACGGCAATGCGCCGTCAGGTATTCGTAAACGGACATCGTCCGTTCCGCTTCCGGCAGTTCCTGCGCAAGGTAGCCCTTCGTGCCGGGGATCGACGCAAAGCCCGTCACCGTCGCGTATCCCTCGACGAGCGCGGGATCGTAAAGCCACTTCAGAAGCGTGGACTTGCCGTTGCCCTCCTCGCCGATCAGCGCGACCTTCGCGCCGTCCGCGACGGTAAAGGAAAAGTCATCAACGATCGTCTTCTGATCGCGGTCGATCGTAATGCTGATATTTCTTGCCTGTATCATAGGATCACTTCCTTAAAACAAAAATCGCTCCGCTGCCGAAAGACAGGGAACGACCCAAAATACCGACTGCGTCGGTGATGAAAGGAGGGCGATCCGTTTTTCGGCAACGCAAGACGCACCCGATCGCTCGGGTCGTCCGGTACATTCGAAAAAGACGGATCAGTTGCGCATTCGCTCATTTGCCTCCTGTTGTTTTTCTGTATTGTAACAAACAAGCGACGCGCTGTCAAGCGCGCCGCTCCGGAAATCTGTTAATCAGTATCGGGTTCCAGAAAGCCCTCGCCGTAGGCCTCGTCGACGGTCGTCAGCATCACGATCGCGCCGGGGTCGATGCGGTTGATGATGCGGCGGGAGGTAAAGACCTCGACTTTAGAACATACACACATCATCATCTGGTGCGGATTTCCGGTATACGCGCCGCGTACGTCGGCAAGCGTCGCACCACGTTCGGTTTCCTCCATGATGGCGTCCGCGATCTCCTTTGCCTTGTCGGAGATAACGAGGAGCATACGCCGCGTGCCCGTGCCGTACATCAGCTTGTCGATGATGGTGGTCGAAACGATCGTCATCAGCACGCCGTACAGCACCGCGTTGATGTCGCCGAACACCGGCCAACCGAGCAAAATAACGACGCCGTCCACAACGAGCGAGATGGTCCCGATGGAAAGATGCGGCCTAAGCTTTCGGATGCTCATAATGACGAAGTCCGTGCCGCCGGTGGAGGAGCCGGGCATATAGATGATCGCAAGCCCGATGCCGGACAGCGCGCCCGCAAACAGCGCGGCAAGCAGCGGGTTTTCCGCGCCGTTATACTGCGGGATCAGCGGAAAGACGATATCCAGGAAGAACGCCGAGATCAGCATGCTCTTGACGGACTTGAAAAAGAACACGCGGCCCAAAAGCCGATAGCAGATGATCGCGACCGGAACGTTGATGAGAAGCGAAAGAAGACCGATGCGTAGGAACGGGAAGAAGTGGTTGATGATCATCGCAACGCCGGTAATGCCGCCCGGGGCGAAGTCCGCCGTCGCCGCAAAGGTATAGATGTCCGCGGCGTAGAGGATGCTGCCGATCACGTCGTGCAGCACGTCCTTTGCAGCGACCTTCCAGCCGTATTTTTTGTAATACCCGATGACACTCTGCTTTGTTCTCGGAGCGATCTGTACTTTCTGCTTCTTCATACCTTCACCTCACGGGAGCATCATATCCGTTCCGCGTGAGATTGTCAAGCGGTTTTGCGCGTCGTTTTCAGCGTTCGAAGCGCGTTCAGAACGGCGAGCAGCATCACGCCGACGTCGCCGAACACCGCGATCCAGAGGTTTGCGATACCGAACGCGCCCAAAGCCAGAAAGATCGCCTTGACGCCGAGCGCGAACACAATGTTTTCAATCGTGATGCGGTGCGTTTTCTTTGCAATGCGGATCGCGTCGATGAGCTTACTCGGCGCATCCGCGGGGATGATCGCGTCCGCCGCTTCAATCGCTGCGTCGCTTCCGAGCCCGCCCATCGCGACGCCGACGTCCGCGCGGGCAAGCACCGGCGCGTCGTTGATGCCGTCGCCGACGAACAGCAGCGTGCCGCCCTTCGGCATGGTTGCATAGAGCCGTTCGATCTCCGCAAGCTTCTGATCGGGCAAAAGCTCCGTCGATACGCCGTCAAGGGAAAGCTCCTTTGCGACCGCTTCGCCGACCGCCTTTGCGTCGCCGGTCAGCATGATCTGCCGCTGCACGCCGAGCGTGCGGAGCGTTTCGACCGTTTCGCGGCTGTCCGCCTTCAGCGCGTCCGCGATCACGATGCAGCCCGCGTACGCGCCGTCGACCGCAACGTACGCGACCGTACCGACCGAAGCCGGTTCGGGCATGGAAAGCCCGAGATCCGTCATCAGCTTTGCGTTGCCGACCGCGACCGCACGTCCGTCGACGGTTGCGGTCACGCCCTTGCCGGAAATCGTGTGCGCGTCCGAAACGGACTGTTCCGTTTCATCCGCGGCTTCGAGGATCGACCGCGCGATCGGGTGCGTGGAGAACGACTCCGCGCCCGCCGCAAGACGCAGCACGGTTTCCTTCGTAAACCCGTGCGCGGGGAGGACCTCACGGACCGAAAAGCTGCCCTCGGTCAACGTGCCGGTCTTGTCGTAAACGACGGTATGCGCCTTGTTCAGCGCTTCAAGGAAGTTTCCGCCCTTGATGAGAACGCCCGCGCGTGACGCCGCGCCGAGCCCGCCGAACACCGCAAGAGGGATCGAGATCACGAGCGCGCAGGGGCAGGAGATGACAAGAAACGTCAGCGCGCGGTGGATCCATTCCGCCCAGTTGCCCGTGAAGAGCGAAGGCACGACCGCCAGCAGTACCGCCGCGCCGACCACGGCGGGCGTATAGACCCGGGCAAACTTTGTGATGAACCGTTCCGCGGGCGTTTTGCGGTCCGCGGCGTCCTCGACGAGCCGGATAATCTTGGACGCGGTCGATTCGCCGAAGGATTTTTCGACGCGCACGGTCAGCGCGCCGTCCAGCACGATGCAGCCGGAAAGGACCGTGTCGCCCTCCATCGACGTGCGTGGGACCGATTCGCCGGTCAGCGCGCGCGTGTCCAGCGCGGAGACGCCGGAAAGGATCACGCCGTCCAGCGGGACGCGCTCGCCGGGGCGAATGACGATCGTTTCGCCGATCTCCACCTCAGCGGGGGAGACGGTCATCGTTTCGCCGTTTCGCACGACGTTTGCCGTGTCGGGGCGGATGTCGAGGATCGCGCGGATCGAATCCTGCGAGCGATCGAGCGCGAGGTCGGTAAGCCATTCGCCGAGCTGATAGAGCAGCATGACCGCCGCGCCCTCGGGGTACTCCCCGAGCACGAACGCGCCGACCGAGGCGATCGTCATTAAGAATGCTTCGCCGAACACGTTGCCGTGGATGATCCCGCGGATCGCGTTCCACACGACGTCGTAAGCGACGACGGCATAGCACGCGAGAAACAGCGGCAGCTCGACGTACAGCGGCGCGTTCAGAAAATGCGCGACCATACCGCCGATAAAGAGAACCGCGCCGATGATCAGCCGGATCAGCATCGTGCGGTTTTCGCCTTCCTCATGCCCGCCGTGCTCGTGTCCGCAGCCGCAGCCATCGCCGTGATCGTGATGATGTTCGCAGCCGCAGTCGTGCTCGTGTTCATGCTCGTGCTCGTGACGGCAGCATTCGCCGTGTTCGCAGCACTTGCCGTGCTCATGCTCATGCTCATGCTCGTGATGAGGCTCGTGTTCCATAAAACCCTCCAAACATACAATGGTTGTTCAATTGTTCAACTAACGGGCGAAAAAAGAATGCGCGGTCATTCGCGCAGATGATCCAGACCGAGGTCGAGGATCTTTTCGACGTGCTCGTCGGCAAGGGCGTAGAACACGTTCTGCCCCTCGCGGCGAAACCGCACGAGATTGCTTAACCGCAGGGCTTTGAGCTGATGCGAGATCGCGGATTTCGTCATACCGAGAAGACAGGCGAGGTCGCATACGCACAGCTCGTGCACGCGAAGCGCCTGCAGGATGCGCACGCGCGTCCCGTCGCCGAACAGCTTATAGAGCGCGGCAAGGTCGATCGCCTCGTCCCCGTCGAGAAGCTGCGGACGGACGGCGTCCACGACGTCCTGATGGACGGATTCACATTCACATACCGGCAAGCGTTCCATTCTTTTCCTCCGATTCGGAACAGTTGAGCAACTGTTCAATTATTTGTATTGTATCACGGTTTTCGCATTTGTCAAGCGTGCCGACGTATTTTTCCAAAAAGGAATGACAGACGGAAAACAGTGTGGTACAATAACGGCGAACCGCGGTAATTACCCGTAGGGGCGATGGTACGCGGTAGGATCGTAGGGGCGGATACTATCCGCCCGCCGAGCTGCTTAACAACGGAACGGGAATTGACAACCCTCCCGCCTCATTGCATTCCGCACCGATCCCGAAATATAGTCGCCATGCGTCGTTATTCACTTCCTATGGCTCCTTATTTCGGTCGCAGCTCACCTCGCTGCATCTGCCACCGGCAGCGCTCGGATCGCTGCCCCGTTACACAGGGAGGGCAAGAGACCTCGAGGTGATTTGTAGGGGACGTCGACCCCGACGTCCCGTCAAGCTCCGTGACAGCGGAATACGTCCCGCCGATCAAACGCGTGTCACCCTGAGGAGGCGCAGGCCGACGAAGGATCTTAATGAATTTCGCCTGCGGCGCATGAATTGTCCTGCGGACATGAATTGACCTTGCGGTCGTGAATTGCGCCTGCGGCGCATGAAAAGGAGAGGAACCATGTTCCGATACAGAAGAAAAGCACAGTACCACGAAACCGACCAGATGGGTGTGATCCACCACGCCGTCTACGTGAAGTGGATGGAGGAGGCGCGCGTTGCTTTTTTGGACGCACTCGGCTTCGGTTACGTCGACATCGAGCGCGATGGCGTCGTTTCGCCGGTGGTCGGCATCTCGATCGACTATCGCCGTCCCACGATGTTTTCGGACGAGGTGGAGATCGACGTTCGGATCAACAAATACAGCACGCGCATGCTGGAGGTCGGCTACGCGATCCGAAACGTAACGCGCGGCACGCTTGCCGCGGAGGGCGTTTCAAAACATTGTTATCTCAAGGACGGCGCGGTCGTTTCGCTGAGAACCGCGCTGCCGAAGCTGGACGCGCTGCTGTCCGCCTACATGGACAGCGACGAGAACCGAACGGAATGAACGGAGGGACACATGCGGACGTTTGAATGCGATTATACGGAAGGCGCGCATCCGAAGATCTTAAAAGCGCTGACCGAAACGAACATGGTACAGATGAGCGGCTACGGTTTCGATCCGTACACCGCGCGCGCCGCGGAAAAGATCAAGGCGGCGTGCAATGCGCCGGATGCGACGGTGACGCTGCTTACAGGCGGCACGCAGACAAACATGATCGTGATCGACCTGCTCCTTGCGCCGTTCGAGGGCGTGATCTCGCCGAAGACGGGGCACATCAACGTGCACGAGGCGGGCGCGATCGAGTTCACCGGGCACAAGGTCCTTGCACTGAAAGAAAACGACGGCGTGCTGGACGTCGATGCGCTCGAAGATTATCTGAAAACATTCTATGCCGACGCGACGCACGAGCACATGGTGCGTCCGGGGCTCGTTTATCTCACACATCCGACCGAATACGGCACGCTGTACACGAAAGCGCAGATGGAGCGCGTCCGCGCGCTTTGCGACCGCTATGAGATGAAGCTGTACGTGGACGGCGCACGGCTCGGCTACGCTTTGGGCTGTCCCGAAAACGATCTGACGCTGAATGATCTTGCGTCCCTTTGCGACGCGTTCAGTATCGGCGGGACGAAGCTCGGCGCGCTTTGCGGCGAGGCGGTCGTGTTCCCGAAGGAAGCGCCGAAGATGCTTCTTTCGCAGGTGAAGCGGCACGGCGGGCTGCTCGCAAAAGGAAGAGTCCTCGGCGTACAGTTCGACGCGTTTTTCACCGACGGACTGTATGAGAAGATCGGAAAAGAAGCGATCCGCCACGCAAAGCGCATCCGCGAGATCCTTGTCGAAAAGGGTTATCCCCTTGCGTGGATTTCGCCGACGAATCAGCAGTTTATTATTCTCAGTGACGCGGAGGCGGAGAAGCTTCGTACATTCGTCGGCTTTGACCTCTGGGGAAGGGCGGACGAAAACCATTGGGTCGCACGGTTCACGTCGAGCTGGTCGACGACCGACGCGGACGTGGATGAGCTGGAAATGACGCTGCCGGAGCGGGCGGCGCTGATCAAATAATCACATGGAGGAAATCAAAATGAAACGGATCATTGCTTTATTACTGACGGGCCTCATGCTGTTTGCCTGCGTGGGCTGCATCAGGATCACCGGGCTGTCCTGCTCGGTGCCGGTGCGCTACGCGAACGCGGACAAATACACGGCGGGCAATTTCACCTATGAAAGCGACAAGGTCGAGAAAGTCGAGATCGAATGGGCGTCCGGCGGGATCAAGCTTTTAAACGGCAAGGGAACGCTTTCCGTGACCGAAAGCGGCTCCGACGATCTCTCCGAGGACGAGCAGATGCATTGGTGGCTGGACGGTAAGACGCTGAAGATCAAGTTCTGCAAGTCCGGCTATAATCTCCCGGTCACGAAGACGAACAAGAAGGAATTGACGGTCGAGCTGCCGGATTTCGTCGACCTCGAGATCGACGTCGCGAGCGGCAAGGTCTCCGCCGAAAACATGCTGAATCTCGGCAAGCTCAAGCTCGAAACCGCGTCCGGCGGGACGGACATCAAATTCCTTTCCGCAAAGGAAGTCAAGGTGGATTCCGCTTCCGGCGGGATCACGTTCGGCAGCGTGAGCGTTACGGGCGATTTCAAGGTCAATACCGCGTCCGGCGGGCTTACGGTCGATCGCGTCTCCGCGGATGAGGTCGAAATCGACAGCGCGTCCGGCGGTGTCACGCTCGGGATCGACACGGTCGAGAAGATCAAGATCGACAGCGCGTCCGGCGCGATCAAGCTGAAACTCAACCAGCCCGAACGCGGCGCAACGCTTCGGTGCGAGAAAGTTTCCGGAAGCGTCAACGTAAAGCTGCCGTATGAAAAGGACGGCGAAACCTATAAGATCGGCCTCGGCGCGACGGAGATCAAAATCGAAGTCGTCTCCGGCGGCATTACGATCGAGTAAGCATTACGGCATACAGCCCCGCGGTCTGCGGGGCTTATTTGTTGCCGAAATCCGGAACGATGTGCGGCATTAACGAACGATATATATTTTACTTGCAGCAAAGCCGACCGGGTGTTATACTTTACAAAGAATAACGACAGCACAGGGTGTGTAAAGGTTGTAAAATTTGTAAGTATTGTAAAAATTGTTATTTTTGTTCGATCGGATGTTGAACAACTTTACAAAATTTACAAAACTTACATGATACACACACAGGGTAAACGTAAACGAATTGAGAGCGGACATGGACAAGACGGCAGAGCAGGGCAGAGAAAGAAGAACGGCGGTGCTTTTGGGCGCGGCAGGCATTCTTTTCGTGCTGATTCTCGTTTCGCTGACGCTCGGACGCTTCGCCGTACCGCTTACCGAAGTTGTCCGCATCCTGTTCCACAAGCTTTGGGCGATCATAGGACTCGACCGCGTCTGGCCGATGCGGGTCACGTGGACGACGTTTATGGAAAACGCGGTCGTGAATGTCCGGCTGCCGCGCATCTTCATGGCGGTGCTGGTCGGCTGCTCGCTTTCGGCGGCAGGAGCGACGTTTCAGGGCGTATTTAAAAACCCCATGGCAAGCCCGGACATCCTCGGTGCGTCGAATGGCGCGGCGTTCGGGGCGGCGCTTGCGATCCTGCTCGGCTGTTCGTCGCGGTATATCACGGTCTTTGCGTTTGTCGGCTCGATCGGCACAGTCGCGCTCGTGTTTCTGATCGCGCAGCGCGCACCGGGACTTAAAGTCGTCAATCTGATCCTTGCGGGCATCATGGTGGGCTCGCTGTTTTCGGCGGGAACGTCGTACCTGAAGCTCGTTGCGGACCCCACGAATCAGCTTCCCGCGATCACCTACTGGCTCATGGGCTCGCTGTCCGGCGTGCGGCATGAACACGTTCTGCCCGCCGCGATCCCGATGGCGCTTGGGCTCGTACCGCTGCTGCTTTTGCGGTGGCGGCTGAATCTTTTGTCCCTCGGCGACAGCGAAGCGCGCGCGCTCGGCGTGAATACCGACCTTTTGCGCGCGGTGCTGATCCTCTGCGCAACGCTCGTCACCGCCGCGTCGATCTCCGTTTCGGGCGTGATCGGCTGGGTCGGGCTCGTCATTCCGCACCTTTCCCGAAAGCTCATCGGCAGCGACAACCGCGGACTTCTGCCGTGCTCGATGCTTTTGGGCGGCGTGTTTTTGCTGCTCGTCGACGACGTTTCGAGAAACCTGCTTCAAACCGAGATCCCGATCGGCATCCTCACCGCGGTCATCGGCGCGCCGTTTTTCATTTATCTGCTGCTGCGAAAGGAGAAGACGCTGTGACGCTTTCCGTTCGCGATCTTACTTTTTCGTACAAAAAGACGCCGGTGCTTTCGGACGTATCGTTCGACGCCGAGCCGGGCGAGCTGCTTGCCATCCTCGGACCGAACGGCGTCGGCAAGACCACGCTGTTCCGCTGTATCCTGGGCGAACAGAAGCGCCATGCGGGCACGATCGAAATCGACGGTGTGGACGTGCGCACGCTTTCCGCACGTGAGACGGCGCACCGCGTCGCCTATATCCCGCAGACGCACGCCATGACGTTCCGTTTTTCGGTGCAAGACGTCGTGCTGATGGGCACGTCGCACACGCTCAGCCCGCTTGCTTCGCCGGGCAGGAAACAGGAGCGGATCGCGGAGGAGGCGCTTGAAAAGCTCGGGATCGGGCATCTTTCGGATCGCTCGTTCGACACGCTCTCCGGCGGCGAACAGCAGCTATGTTACGTCGCCCGCGCGCTTTCGCAGCAGGCGAAGATCCTTTTGATGGACGAGCCGACGTCCTCGCTTGACTACGGCAATCAGCTCCGCGTGCTGGACGTGGTCAAGGACCTTGCAAAGGACGGCTACACGGTGCTGCTTTCGACCCACAACCCGCAGCACGCGCTTTGGTACGCGGACCGCGTGCTCGCGCTGCATGACGGCAGCGTCGCCGCGCTCGGGCCGGTCGAAGAAACCCTGACGCCCGCGCTGTTCGAGACGCTGTACGGCACACGGGCGGAACTCTATGAAACGCCGAGCGGATCGGTGATCCTGCCCGTTTCAAACAGAGGAGAAACGAAATGAAAAAAATGATCGCAGCGCTCCTTGCGCTTTGCATCCTGTTTGCACTTATCGGCTGTGCAAAGACGAACGAACCGGCAAAAGAGCCGGAAGCGGAGACGCCGACCGCTGCGCCGGAACCCGAGCCGACCGCGGTTTCTGATCCGACCGAGGCGCCGGAACCCGAACCGACCGCGGAACCCGAACCGACCGCGGAACCCGAGCCGGAGACCTTTGTTTTCACGGACTCCGTGGGACGCGAAGTGGAGCTTCCGACGAACATTGAGCGCGTCGCAATCTCCGGCCCGCTTGCGCAGATCGTCGTGTTCGCGCTGTGCCCGGACAAGCTCGTCGGGATCGCCTCGAAGTGGGACAAGACCGCGGAGCAGTTCCTTGCGACCGAATATTATCAGCTTCCGGAGCTCGGACAGCTTTACGGCGGCAAGGGGGAAATGAACCTCGAAACGCTGCTTGCTTCCGGCACGCAGGTCGTGATCGACGTCGGCGAGCCGAAGGGTTCGATCAAGGAGGACCTTGACGCGCTGACCGAGCAGACGGGCATTCCGTTCGTGCACATCACCATGACGACCGCCACGATGGGCGACGCATACCGCAAGCTCGGCGAGCTTCTGCACATGCCGGACGAGGCGGAGGCGCTTGCGGCGTACTGCGAGCAGGCGTACGAAAAGATCTCGAAGATCGCGGAGAAAGTCGACAAGGTGAACCTTCTTTACATCACGGGCGATCAGGGACTGAACGTGATCGCGCAGGACAGCTACCACGCGGAGGTCATCGATTTGCTCAGCAACAACCTTGCGGTCGTGGACAATCCGTCGAGCAAGGGCACCGGCAACGAGGTCGATATGGAACAGATCATGCTGTGGAATCCGGACGTGATCCTGTTCGCCCCGGAAAGCTGTTACGCGACGGTGGGCGAGGATCCGATGTGGAGCGAGATCACCGCGATCAGGACCGGCGAATACTACGAGGTCCCGATGGGCCCGTACAATTGGATGGGCTTCCCGCCGTCCGTGCAGCGCGTCCTCGGTATGCTGTGGATGGCAAAGCTTCTGTATCCGGACGCCGCGGACTACGATCTCTATACCGAGGTTGCGGCATACTTCAGGCTGTTCTATCATTGCGAACTCTCTGAGGATGCGTTCAACGCGCTTGTTGCAAACTCGATCGGCGCGCAGGAAGCGCTTGCGCCGGCTGCGTAAACGATACACACCATCCATTGCAGAGCTGCCGTTTCCGAGGGGAGGCGGCAGCTTTACGTGTTCCAAAAACAACCGTTGAGAATCCCGAACGCAGGTGGTATAATGACGGCAGAACAAACAATGGGGGAACAGCAATGCAGTATCGAAAGCTCGGAAACAGCGATCTGAATGTCTCCGCGGTCGCGCTCGGCACGTGGGGACTCGGCGGCGGCAGCGTGTGGTCGGATCACGATTCGACCGAAGCGGAGGCGAGGAACCTTCTTTCCGCCTGCCATGACTTCGGGATCAACTATATCGACACGGCGCCGGTCTACGGCACGGGGGAGAGCGAACGGCTTTTAGGCGAAGCGCTGAAGGGCAGGCGGCACGACTTCATTCTCCAGACGAAATGCTCCCTGAACTGGCGCAGCGAAGGCGGCAACTTCCACTATTCGCGCGACGGCTACACGGTCAACAACGATACGCGAAAACAAGCGATCGTGCGTGACGTCGAGGATTCGCTCCGCCGCATGCAGACGGATTATCTGGATTCCGTGATCGTGCATTACGTCTGCAAATCGTTCCCGGTCGCGGACACGGTCGAAGCGCTCGAACGGCTCAAGGAGCAGGGCAAGATCCGCGCGTACGGGCTTAGCAACAGTCAGCCGTCCGATCTGAACGAGTATCAGAGCGTCGGCGGGCACGTCGATGCTGTGCAGGAGTTTTTCAGCATCCTCTCGCCGTTCCACGGGCGGGACTACTTCCCGGTTTGTGAAAAGTACGGCACGACGTTTCAGACCTACGGCGTATTGGAGGAGGGCTTTCTGACCTCGCCCTCGTTTATGGAGCGCACGTTCCAAAAGACCGACATCCGATCCCGCATCCCGTGGGTGCAGGAGGAATACAAGGCGGGACTTCGCCGCGCGTTCGAACTTTGGGAGCCGATCCGGACGGCGCATAACTGCAGCTTTCCGCAGCTGTTCGAGGCGTGGGCGCTTCAGCAATTTCCGAACATGAGCTTGCTTGTCGGCATGCGAAAGCCCGCAAACGTCGAGAACAACGCAAGGTGCCTCGACATTGCGCTCACATCCGACGAGCTTGCCGCCATGGAAGACGCCGCAAAGCCGATCCAGGTGGAAGTTCTGGATAAATAACAGAATAGACCGCTTTATTTCGCACCGATCGCGCTTGCGACCGGTGCGTTTGTGTTGTATCATATAAAAAGAAGGAGGAAAGACGCATGTCGAAGAAGAAAGCAAAGAAGCAGCCGTTTCGGTTCGCGCCGCTTTTGAAGACGATTGCGGTCTTTCTTGTTCTGGAAGCGGGGATTGTGCTGCTCGGAGTTTTCGAATGCAATTATAAGCGAGTAGAGGCAACCGCTGACAACACGGTCACGGTTGCGGTTCGTCCGTCGCGCATCGAGCAAAACAATCGACCTAACGCGGCGGATACGGTCGAGCTTTACGAGGGAACAGATATCTATCAATTGGTCTGGCGCGGCGCTTTCAGCCGGATAATTCAAATGAACAGCAGGGAGCTCGAAAAAGCGTTGTTGAACGAATCCCTTCTGACGGTGACCGCCGAAAAAGAAACGAAACAGGACGGAACATGGACGGTGCACGACGTCGTCGGACTGCGAGGAGAAACGAAGGAGTATCTGACTGTAGAGCAGTATAACGCATGGCACGAATCCAATGCGAAGGTAGGAATCGCCGTTCTTTCCGTGTTCCAGATCATTTTGCTCGCAATCTTCGTTCCGCTGTGGTGGCTGTTTGCGAGATGGTAGAATACTGAGATCGCGGCGATCTTCGCAACGGAACATGCACTGAAGGAAAGCTTCGACAAATACGGTAAACCTCTTTTAGAATGAAAAAAGCTGTGAGCAATCACAGCTTTTTGCGTACCGTTTGTCCTTTTGCATGTGTTTGCGGGAGGCCGGGGTCGGCCTCCCCTACGATCCTTTGGCGTCTGAAAAAGCCTTCTCCTTGAGGAGAAGGTGCTGAGGAACGAGGCGGATGAGGTGGACACGCAAAAAGCATCAGCTTTTGCGGATCGGACAAACGCAATGCGTTCGTTTCCCTAACACCTCATCAGTCAACTTCGTTGCCAGCTTCCCCTCAAGGGGAAGCCTCTTTTTTCAGTAGATCCCGTGCTCCGCAGAGCATATCGTTCCGCAGGAATATCGCGCCCGTCGGGCATATCGTCGATCCCGCAGGGATTGATATCGCGGTGGGCTATGCCCGCTTGTCCCTCTGCGCAAGGATCACGCCCGCGGTGATCAGCACCGCGCCGAGGATGCCCATCCAGGAGATCGGTTCGGAGAGAAGAAGCCAGCCCACGATCAGCGTCACGAACGGCGAGCCGTACAGGTAGTTGTTCGTCACGACCACGCCGAGCTCACGAAACGCAATGTTCCAGAGCGCAAAGCAGACCGCGTTGCCGAGGATGCCGAGAAACAGCCAGCTCAGGAGCACTTTCGGCACCGTAAACAGCGGCGTAAGATTCGGCATGCCGTCCGACAGGAGCATCAGCGGGATCGAGGTGAGAAACGCCCAGAACATCACGCGGCGGGTGACCAAAAATCCGTCCATCGTTTCGGTATAGCGCTTGATGAGGATCGAATAGACTGCCCATGAAATGCCCGCAAGAAGGGCAAGAAGGTCGCCCAAGGGGCTTAAATGAAAGTTCAGCGTGCCGTTCAGGACAACGAGCACCACGCCCGCGATCGCAAGCACGGAGCCGATCAAAAGAAACTTGCCGAGCCGTTCGTTCCCGCGGGAAAAGAGCGCGGCGAGGATCGCCGTAAAGATGGGGGAAAGGCACACGATGATGCTGACGTTCGCGGCGTAGGTGTAGGTTAAGGCGGTATTTTGCAGGAAAAAGTAGACGCTGCCGCCGAAGATCCCGATAAGAACGAACATCCCTTCGTCCTTCCACGAAAGCCTTTGGAATCTCGGACGCATGAGTAAAAGCACGACGTAGGCGAGCGCCATGCGGATCGGCGTGATCTGCAGAGCGGTAAAGCCCGCCGCAAGCAGGTTTTTTGTCAGCACGTAGCAGCTGCCCCATACGACGATGGAGAACAGTGCAAAGACGTGTCCGAGTATTCTGTTGGAACCGCGTTCTTTTTCCATACCGCCCTTAATCTCTCGTTTCCCGCAGAGGATTATAGCACGGCGCATGCGGCGTTGCAAGCGGGGAAGCGGACAATATACAGTTTTTGTACGGCACAAAAGCGCGGAATCGGGCTTGCGTATCGTACCGGAATGTATTATAATAAATATGTTATAAACTGCCCGATTGCGGGCAGACCCGAATCATTCCTGCAAAATCAAAATAATGGATGGGAGGATATTGGCATTGAAGTTGTCTTTTCGGAAAAAGAACATATTATTCCGGGTTGGTA
>JAFXVP010000023.1 GCA_017524445.1 Clostridia bacterium
CACGGTCTGCAGATAGATGTATACATATCGGAACGACTCGCCCTTTTGCGTGAAATATTTCCGGAATACGCCGTTTTCGGCGGGTTCTCTGCCGAGATAATACGTTCCGCTCATCGTGCCGTCGCCCCACGTGTGCATCATTTTCGTCACGAACACGTGCTTGACGGTCCCGGCAAAGCCGCGCTCCTCAAGGAGCTCCTTCGTCTTTTCGACGACGGCGGTTTTGCGCTCCTCCATCGTTTCGAAGGATGCCGTGTATTTCACCATCTACGCATCGTAGCCGCCGTTCTCTCCGAGGGACATCATCACCCAATGCAGATACGGGAACTGCGACCTGTCATAATCCTCTTTGGTGATGTGCATCGTCCGGTCGATCCCAAGCTGCAGGACAAAAGCGATGAGAACAAGCGCCGCGGTCCCCGAAAGAACGAACAACCATCTCAGCTTCTGCCGGTCAAGCAGCAGAAAAAGGATCCCGATCGCGATGAAAATAAACACGATACTCATCTTGATCTTCATGCCGATCGCGCAGACGACGCCCATGATGCAGAACAGAACGACGTTGCGTGCCGTTTTCCCGCTTTCGAGGAACGTGTACAGCAGCAGCGGCAGCACGATGAACGGCAGCCCCAGCGTATCCGTATAGTAGATCGGGGAATACAGCCACAGCGGCGTATAAAGCAGCAAAAATATCCCGGCGGCAAACGCAAAATGCGTTCCGCGGCTGCGCTTTATTGCGCAGAAGACCAGAATGATTGCCATGAGGATCGCCGCGCAGTTCAGGGTCATCGCACATTGGTTCAGAACTTCTCCCGAGGCGTTCGGCGCCAGCCACAGCACGGATCTGAACAGCAGCGTCAGGAGCAGATACGTGAACTGATTGTTCTTGTACTTTGCGTAGTAGCTTATATTGACACCCTGATATCCGCCCGCTTTTTCTGCGGCGTCGATCTGAATGCGCGTAAAGTCCCACGTGTCGACGCCGAAGGTCTGCCGCATGCGGTATGAAAAATACAGCATACCGAAGAACGTCACGATACAGGCGGACGCGAACAGCGTGACCAGTATATGCGCGGGGATGCGGTGATACAGTCCGTTCGCTTTTTTGAAAACGAGCAGCAGGACCGCCGTTAGAGCGGGCGCAAGTGCGATCGGCAAATAATACTGTCTCTGCGCGGATTGCACGACGGCAAGCATCATCGCCCAGAAAAACAGCATGACAAACAGGATCGCAAAAATGCGCAGCAGAACGACGGAAACGGTCTCTTGCTTTGTCTTCATAAATAAATCCTCTTCAGTGCAACACCGTGCACAGACGCTTCGCTTCCTGTACTTTCTTGTCCGGCAGCGGACGCACGACGTACTTTTCGGGATGCAGGTTCTCGTTCGCGCGGACGAAGAAGCTGACGTTCTCGACCTCCGGGAACAGCGTGCCGTTCTTTTTGAACAGCGATTCCATCGCTTCCTTGACGTCCGGATGCACCTCGATGTACATGCGGCGGATGTTTGAGCTCTTCAAAATCTGCAGCGCTTGCTTTCTGAGCTTGTTGAATACCGTATGCGGCGCAAGCACCTTGCCCTCGCCCTCGCAGTAGGGACAGGTGACCTTCAGCGTGTCGCCGATGCTGCGGCCGGTCTTTTTACGCGTGAGCTCGACGAGCCCGAGCTTGGTGAAGCCGAACACGTGCGAGCGCGTATGATCCTCGTGCATGGCGTTTTTGAGCGTGGTCAAAACAAGCTGGCGGTTCGATTCCTTTTCCATGTCAATGAAGTCGATAATGACGATGCCGCCGATATCGCGAAGCCGCAGCTGCAGCGCGATCTCCGTCGCCGCCTCGCAGTTGGTCGCCGTGATCGTCTTTTCGAGATTGTCCTTGCCGACGTACTTGCCGGTGTTGACGTCGATGACGGTCAGCGCTTCCGCGCGGTCGATGATCAGATACCCGCCGCTTTTCAGCCAGACCTTGCGGGCGAGCGCCTTGTCGATCTTGCTTTCCGCTTCGCAGCGCTCGAACAGCGCTTCGCTGTCCTTGAAGAGGATGCGTGCCTTGAGCTTCGGCGCCATGACGGTCGCGATGCTGCAGAGCTCGTTATAGGCGTTCCGGTCGTTGACGAACAGACGGTCCACGTCGCGCATCAAAAGATCGCGCACGGTGCGGTACAGTAAGCTCTGCTCCTCATGTAAAAGCTTCGGCGCGCGTACGGACTTCGACTTTTTTTGAATGTCCGCGTACAGGAGCTGCAAACTTTCGAGCTCTTCCTTGAACGCCTCCTTGGTGCGGCCTTCCGAAGCGGTGCGCACGATCACACCCATGCCCTCGGGCTTCAGCTCCTTGATGAGCTTACGGAGCCGCGTGCGCTCCTCTTCCTTTTCGATGCGGCGGGAAACCCCGATGTACTCGACGGTCGGCATCAGCACAAGCGACCGTCCCGCAAGCGTGAGATGCGTGGTCACGCGCGCGCCTTTGGTGCCGATCGGGTCCTTCGCGACCTGCACGACGACGCTCTGACCGGGTTTTAAAAGTTCGCTGATCTTGCGCGTTTCCGGGATCTTTTCGAGTTCGTCATAGGCGTCGCCCGGCGTGAATACGTCGCCCGCGTACAGGAACGCGTTCTTTTCGAGACCGATGTCCACAAACGCCGCCTGCATGCCGGGCAGCACGTTCTGGACCTTTCCGAGATAGATATTGCCGACGAGGCGTTCGCTGCCCTCCTGCTCCACGTAGAGCTCGACGGGAGTGCCGTCCTCGACGACCGCCACGCGCGTATTGAACGCGTTGGCGTCGACCAAAATTTCTTTATTCATAAAAACCTTTCCTTTACCGGAGGCGCGGAAGTCTGTCGCTTCCTTCAAAGCAGAGCGCGGTCCGATGCGCCGTGAAGCGTCCGTTCACCGCAAGGCGTTCAAAGAGCGCGCGCGCAAAGGTCTCGGCGCGCAGTCCCCCGGCCGCGTTGAGCGTGCCCACGACCGCAACGATCGCGGTCCCGTCCGAA
The DNA here is from genome assembly GCA_017524445.1 of Clostridia bacterium. GTDB lineage: Bacteria > Bacillota > Clostridia > Christensenellales > CAG-138 > UBA3792. Next base: position 2,995 of record JAFXVP010000023.1, read on the forward strand.
GCGGAGATCGCTTCCGCCTCCAAAATTTCCGGACGAATGTTCGCGGGTCTCACACCGCTTTTCGTCTTCTTTTCCACGATCACTTCATCGCTTTGCATGATCGCGTCGACCGCCGCGCGAAGGTCTTCCGTCGTGACCGGCGCGTCGGTATACAGGGTGACGACGTACTTTGCGGCGACGAGCAGCTTGGAAAGCGTCGGAAAGCCGTCTTCCGCAACGAACGCGGATACGAAGCGCATGCCGCCCGGCAGCGCGGCGTTCACCTTGTCAATAAATTCTTCGGGCGTGAGTTCCCTGTCCAGCTCGACCTCTATCCACTCGCCCGCGCTCGTATAGCCCGTCGCAAGCGCGGTCGCGAAACTGAGCTTCGGATGCGGATTGAACCCCTTCGAAAACGCAAGCGGTAAATTCGCGCGGCGGAACGAGCGCTGCAGCGTGCGCTGCACGTCGAGGTGCGAGGTATAGCTGATCTCTTTCGTTTTTTCAAACGCGGCAATAATCTTCACAATGCTCTCCGAAACATCCGTTGCAGCCCTGTCTGCAGTCTTTTGTTGTCCGCGCCTCCTGTGCGCGCGCCCATTCGCGCTTCAGGTACGCCGGTTTAACAAGCGCGTCGACAGTCTCCCACGGCAGCGGCTCGTCGATCCCGCGCGCGCGATGCGCATATTCGTCCATCGTCAATCCATTACGTTCAAACGCCTCCGCCCAGGCATCCGGCTTGAAATGCTCCGCCCAGGAATCGAAGCGGCAGCCGCGTTCGTACGCGTCGATCAGCACGCCCGTAAGCCGCCTGTCGCCGCGGGAAAACACCGCTTCAAGCACGGAAAGTACCGAAGGATGGCAATGCAGCTCCGCGCCGCGTACGCCCTTTAACGCGGCCTTCAGAAGCTGCTGCTTCCTGACGATCTCCTCCTGCCGGTCCTGCGCGCACCACTGGAACGCCGTCCACGGCTTCGGCACGAACGTTGACACGGACACCGTCACGCGGAAGCCCGATCCGCGCTTGTCCTTCGGCAGACGGTAGAACGCGTTACTGACCTTTCTCGCAAGCTCCGCAATGCCCACGATATCCTCGTCCGTTTCCGTCGGCAGCCCGATCATGAAGTAGAGCTTGACGCCGCACCAGCCCGCCGTGAACGCGTCGGTGACCGCGCGTAAGAGGTCCTCTTCCGTCACGTTCTTGTTGATGACGTCGCGCATGCGCTGCGTGCCCGCTTCCGGCGCAAAGGTCAGCCCGCCCTTTCGGACCGTCTGCATTTTTTCAAGATCGTCCTTCAAAAGCGAGTCGATGCGCAGCGAAGGCAGCGACACCGAGACCTTTTGCTCCGCCATGTCGTCGATGATCCGCGGCAAAAGTTCATGCAGTTCGGAATAGTCGCCGGTGGACAGCGACAGCAGCGAGACCTCGTCATAGCCGGTGCAGGTCACAAGATCGCGCGTCTCAGAAAGCAGCGTTTCCTTTCTGCGCTCGCGCACGGGCCGATAGATATAACCCGCCTGACAGAAGCGGCAGCCGCGCGTACATCCGCGCATGACCTCGACGGCGACGCGGTCGTGGACGATCTGCATATGCGGCACAAGCTGACGGCCGATGTACTTCGCGGTATCGAGATCGCGCACGACCCTGCGGCGCGGATGCTCCGGCGCGTGCGGATCCAGACGTTCCATGCGGACGTAGCGTCCGTTTTCATACTCGGGACGGTAGAACGACGGCACGTACACGCCCTCGATCGCGGCAAGCCGTTCCAAAAGCTCCGCTTTCGAGACGCCTTCGCGCTTTGCCTTGCGGACGCATTCGACCAGTTCCGGCTCCAGCTCCTCGCCGTCGCCCAGAAGGATCGCGTCGACGATCTCCGCAATCGGCTCGGGATTGACGGTACAGGGACCGCCAGCCACGATCAGCGGATACGATCCGTCGCGCTCCGACGAAAGAAACGGGATGCCGCTCAGATCGAGCATCGTCAGCACGTTCGTATAGCACATTTCGTAAAGGAGCGAAAACCCGACGATATCGAAATCGCGAAGCGGCGACTTCGTTTCGAGCGTAAAGAGCGGCTCATGCATCTCTTTGAGCGCCTGCTCCATGTCCGTCCACGGTGCGTAACAGCGTTCGCAGTACACGCCTTCCATGTCGTTCAGCACACGGTACAGGATGCGGCTGCCGAGGTGCGACATGCCGATCTCGTACACGTCCGGGAAGCACAGCGCAAAGCGGAAGTCATAGACTTCCTTGCGTTCCATATTCCATTCGCTGCCGAGGTACCGCGCGGGCTTTTCCACACGAGAGAGCAGCAGATCCAGCGTCCGATCGTCCAAAGATCCTCGTTTCCTTTACGATTGCATACTTTAACTTATAAAGTATAACACGTCATTTCCCTTCGGTCAATCGCAAAATTACGTTTTTCAGCGGGATCTGCGTGCCGGACAATGCAGCAGCGTCCAGAAGCGAGTTTTCGTTCAGCTCGACAAAACCCGTCCCGCACTGCACGCGCAGGATCGTAAAGCGCGAGCCTGACAGCGCAGCAAGCGCCGTCCCGACGCTTGCGTGCTCGGAGATCACGACGATCTGCGCCTTCTGCGCTATGCCCGCGCGTAACGACGCGCTGCGGTCCATCACGCATGAAACGATCCCCGCGTCCGGCATGCACCATTCCGAGATTGCCGATGATATGAGAAACGGCGGGATCGCAAACAGCGTCCAGGCGGGAACGCCGCGCAGAACAAGATAACCGCCCAGTCCGAGCATGCCGAGCGCAATCAGCGCGGTAAATACAAACAGCAGCGTCCGCGTGGTACGTTCGCGTACCACGCGCGAAAGCAGCGCGCGAAAGATCCGCCCGCCGTCCAGAGGAAACGCGGGCATAAGATTCAGAAGCGTGATCGCAAGATTTGTTTCCGTCATGCGCCCGATCCATGCGGACGAAGGCAGAATCGGTTCCGAAAGTTTCAGAAGCGCCGCAAAGGTCAGCGAGCCCAAGGGCCCCGCGGCAGCAACGATCCATTCGCCTCTCTTGTCCGAAAGCAGTGCGTCCAGCCGCATGACCGCGCCGAACGGGTACAGCGTTACGCGCGCGGCGGGCATGCCGAGGTTCCTTGCCGCGATCAGATGCGCGGCTTCATGTACGGCAAGCGACAGGACCGCCGCAAAAAGCAGCTCGCACTCCCCCGCGACCAATGCAAACAGCGGAAGCAGGACCGCGCCGACCGTGACGCGGATCTCCGTCCTGCCGACGGAAAACGTCATCCGCGGTTCAGCGACAGATCAACGTACGCGGTCGGATCCTGCGGCGCGCCTTTTTCGAGAATGCGCAGGTAAAGACTGCGTCCGACGCCGACCGTGCCGAGCGCTTCGCCTGCTTTTACTTCGGCGTTTTCTGTCACCGTGATCGTGTCGAATCCGTAATAGAACGCCTCGCAGTCCGCGTCGTTCTGAATACGGACGTACCTGCCGAGCGTTTCATCCGTTCCGACGGCAAGCACCTTGCCGTCCATGCACGAAAACACATCCGAAGCGCCTGCGGTAAAGCGCAGAAGCTGTCCCTCGCGCAAAAGCTCGATGTCGTTCGAGCGCACCGGCGCGGCCCATTTCGTTCCTGTCGCGTCGACGTATTTCAGTTTGCCCGGCTGTTCCTCCGCTGCATCGCCGGCGGTTTCCGTATGCGTCGACACTTCCGCAACGTCCGTTTTCGGCGCGCCGACGCCGAACGCCCGCACGATGAATGCAAGCGCGAGCACGCCCGCGCAAAGTCCCACCTTGACCGCGATCCCGGAAACGTCGACCTTCGGCAGCGTTTTTTCCGGTTTCACTTCAAATGACGATTCCTTTGTGAATCCGTCACGGGTTTTATCATACTGTACCTTCATTTCGTCAAGCTTCATTCCGATTCCCCCCTTGCTGTCAAACTTTACGCGAAAGGAACGGAAAACATGACAAAAGGTTCCCCGCTCGGCGAGGAACCTTTGAAAGAACCATATGCTTAAGACTTAGGTACAGGCGGCTGCGTCGCATGGACGTACGGCACGTCGATCTGAACGTCATCAATGGTCCAGTTATCGGTGTACGGCGTGAACGCGACGGACAGGTTCGCGTTGTCCTTCCATTCGGCAAAGTGCATCTGTGCGCGGATCGCCGCCATCTCTTCGTCGTCCTTCGAACCCTTTCGGATCTCACACGTCGTATCGTAGCTGATGTTATAGAAGATCCAGCGCGCGTCCGGCACAAGAAGACGGATGCAGGCGTGAGATGCTTTTGTCCCGCTTGTGACCGCAAGGTACGAATCCTTGTCGACCGAGCTCAAGTCACGGTACTTTGAATAGATCGTCGAATGGAAATACGTGCGGCTTCTTATCAGCGACCAGTACTGCGCGGTCTCGCCCGTCTTGAAATTGCCGAAACGCACCCTTGTCGGCTTCATCTGGAACGTACCGGCCTGCGTTTCCGCGTATTTGCGGGGATTGCCCGACGCGCATGTCATATAGCGCACGGGAACGGTGTATTCGCCGGTCTCCGGATCCTTCGCGTACGCGACGACGATCTGCCAGGTCAGGTCGACCAGCAGTTTATACGTGTCCGGCGCGGGATAGCCCTTCGGCATCCAGAACGAGTCGTTGCTCTTCGGATTCGATTCGTCGAAGTCCGGCAGCGATCCGACGAGCTCTTCAAAGCTCATGTTGACGGTCGGACAGTAGTACGAAAACGGGATCTCGGTGGGCGGCGGCGTATCGGTCGGTTCCGGCGTCGGACTCGGCGTCGGCGTCGGCGGCAGCGTCGGAAGCACCGGCGTTTCGGGCATGTCGATCGTGACCTCCTCGGGTGTTTCTTCCGGTGTCGGCGCGGCTGTCGGCTCCATCGTCACGACCTGCGCCGTGATGTCTTCGCCCGGCTCCTCGTTCGTCTCGACGTTGATACAGCCGACTGCGCCGATCAGCAGCGCAGTGATCAGAATATAAAGAACTGTTTTTGTCGAATGCTTCATTCCATACCTCTTCAAATTACAGTATAGTTTACCACATTTTATCCATGCGGTAAACCCTGTAATTGCGTCATAATTGCAAAATTTTACAAAACAAAACGCAAAAAAAGCGGTGGAACTGCCCGCCGCTTTCATTCTCTTTGCAAAAAGCTTATTCGACCGGTATGCCGAGCCTCCGCTTCATCGTCTTCTCGACCGCGTTCAGAATGTTCTCGTAGCCCGTGCAGCGGCACAGATGCCCGGAAAGAAGCTTACGGAGCTCGTCGCGCGAATAGAGTTTTTTGGTCTCGAGGATCTCCACGGCGGTCATGATAAAACCCGGCGTGCAGAAACCGCACTGGATCGCGCTCTCCTCCATAAACGCCTGCTGGATGTCGGCGAGCGAACCGTCCGGTCCCTGGAGTGATTCGAGCGTGCGGATGTTTTTTCCGTCCGCCCACACCGCGAGATAGATGCACGAGTTGAACGCTTCGCCGTCGATCAGCACGTTGCACGCGCCGCATTCGCCGACCTCACAGCCCTTTTTCACCGAGGTCAGATGATAGTCATTCCGAAGCATGTCCGTGAGCGACGCGCGCACGTCGACCATCTTTTCGACTTCCTTGCCGTTTAACGTGAACTTCACGAGTTTATACTGTGCCATCAAAGCTCACCTCCCGCAAGTACGATGGATTCGAAGAGACAGCGCTTTGCCATCTCGACCGCGATGTGGCTTCTGAACGCCTTTGACGCGCGCCACGAATCGCGCGGGTTGATGTCCTCCAATACCGCAAGCCCGAACGCGTCGATCAATTCCTTGCTGATCGGCTGTCCGTTTGCGACCGCTTCCGCGTGCGGTGCGCGCATCGGGACGGGTCCCGCCACGCCGTACGCGATCCTTGCGCGCTCGATCGTTTTTTTGTCGGGGCTCAGCCGTACGTTGACCGAGCAGCCGAGCGTTGCGATGTCCATGGCGCTGCGCATCGCGTACTTGATGTAGTGTCCGAAGGTGTTCTCATAGCTCGCTTTCGGGATCAGGATCGCGGTCTGGATCTCGCCGTCCTCGACGCGGATATCGACCTGACCCGCTCTTATATAAAAGTCCTTGATCGGAAGCCGCCGTACGCCGTTCTTTCCGGCCAGCTCGACGATCGCTTCCCATGCGTGCAGCGTGGAAGCGGAGTCCGCGCTCGTCACGCCGTTGCAGGTGTTCCCGCCGATCGTGCCGATGTTGCGGATCTGCGGGCCGCCGACCATATCGACCGCTTCACCGAGCACGTTGATGAATTTCTGAATGATCGGATCGCGCGTGATGTGCGAAAAGCTTGTGAGGGAACCGATGCGGATGTTCTCGTCCGCATCGATCGAAACGCCGCGCAGTTCGTCCAGTCCGTAGATACTGATCAGTTCCTTCCCCGCGCGTTTGCCCTCTCGCATCTGCACCAGCACGTCGCTGCCGCCCGCGATGATCTGCGCTTCGGGATGCTCCAGACGAAGCTCTACGGCGTTCTGTACGCTCGTCGCTTCATACAATGCTTTCATATCATACATGGTTCAGCCCTCCTGCCATTCGTCGTGGATCAGTCCCGCCTCGGTAAACGCCGCGAACAGATTGTGCGGATTCATCGGAAGCTTGTGCAGCGCAACGCCGGTCGCGTTGTAGATCGCGTTGCGGATCGCAGGCGCGCCGGAGCACGCGGGCGGCTCGCCGAGCGCTTTTGTGCCGAACTCGCTCGTCGGTTCCGGGTTTTCGATAAATGCTGCCTGAAGATCCGGATGGTCCATCACCGTCGAAAGCTTATAGTCTAACAGATTATTGTTCAGCGGTCTTCCCGTCTTTTGGTCGAAGAGAAGCTGTTCGCTCATGCCGTAGCCGATCGCCATCGACATGCCGCCATGCACCTGCGCTTCCGCCAAAGCCGGATTGATGAGGCTGCCGCAGTCGTGGACGTTCACGATGTTCTTCACAGTAACCCTGCACATCGGGATATCGACCTCGACCTCCGCGAACGTGCACCCGAACGAGTACGCATTGTTCTTGATCGTGAACGTGCTTTCCGCCGTGATGTGCTCGCTGTCCGCGGGATTGTACTGTGCGGTCATGGCAAGTTCTTTGAGCGTGATCAGCGGCTTCCCGTCGTTCTTTCGTACCACGACGCCGTCGACGATCTCCATATTGTGCTCGGATTGGCGGGTCAGCTTGTTCGCGTAAGCGAAGATTTTCTGTTTCAGCAGCTCCGCCGTCTGCCGGATCGAGAAGCCCGCAACGTACGTCTGCCGCGACGCGTACGCGCCGAGCCCTGTGGGCGTCGTGTCGGTGTCCTGACAGGAAACGACGTGCACGTCTTTGTAGCTCTTCAAGCCGATCGCTTCCGCCGCCATCTGCGCAAACGCGGTGTCCGCGCCCTGCCCGATCTCGGTTTCGCCGCACTGCATCGTGACCGTGCCGTCGAGGTTCAACAGCATGCGGTTCGACGAGGTTTCCAGCGCGATCGGCCATACCGCCGTGTTGTACCAGAACGACGCGCAGCCGATGCCGCGGCGGATCGGTCCCGAATCCTTTGCGAATTCCTTTACCTTTTCGTCGTATCCGATCAGCTCCTTGCCCTTTGCAAGGCATTCGCGGTGCGAATCGTAGTAATTGCAGTTTTTACTGAAACCGTCAAAATACCCCTGCGGCATGATGTACTTGTTCCGGTATTCGACCGGATCCATGCCCACCGCGTGCGCGCATTCCTCGATGTTCGAATCGTTCGCGAAAGACGCCTGCGGCATGCCGTAGCCGCGCATCGCGCCCGCCGCAGGGATGTTTGTGTACACGGTGTATGCGTCGCATTCCATGTTATCGCACGGATAGAGCTGCGGGAACGAGCCCATCGCCTTCGCGACGATGCTGTGTCCGTGGCTCGCGTACGCGCCCTGATTGGAATCGAGATCGACCTTCCTTGCCGCCATGCTGTCGTCGGGTCGGATCCAGCTTGTGATGTGGAAGCGGATCGCGTGACGCACGCGGTTCGAAACAAACGTCTCCTCGCGCGAGCAGTCGATGCGGACGGGTCTGCCGCCCACCTGCATGCAGCACCATGCGCAAAGCGGCTCATAGAGCGCGTCCTGCTTGTTGCCGAAGCCGCCGCCGATGTACGGCTTGATGATCTGGATATCCGCCCACGGACGGCCGATCGCCTGTCCGACTACGCGGCGCACGATGTGCGGGATCTGCGTAGAGGAAACGACCGTGATCCGCCCGTTCTCCTCATAGGCGAAGCAGCCGTGATTTTCGATGTGGCAGTGCTGCACCGTCGGCGTGTCGTACCAGCCCTCGACCTTGATGAGCCCGGGTTCCTTGATCGCCTCCGCATAGTTGCCTTTGCGGACGGAGGTGTGTTTTAAGATGTTGTCGGGATAATTGTCGTGCAGCACCGGCGCGCCGGGTTCCATCGCCTTCTGCACGTCGAGCACGAACGGAAGCGGTTCGTATTCGACCTTCAGCGCGCGCACACCCTGCATGGCCGCGACCTCGTCCTCCGCGATGACGACCGCAACGTCGTCGCCCCAGTAGCGCACGTGCGTATTCAGAAGCCGACGGTCCGCGACGTCCTGATGCTCCGGGTCCATCGACCACGGATGCCCTGCCGTCGGGAAATCGATCTCCGGCGCGTCGAAGCAGGTCAGAACCTTCACGACGCCTTTGATCTTCTCGGCTTCCGAGGTGTCGACCGACTTCACAAATCCATGCGCGATCTCGCTGTGCTTGATGCGCACATAGAGCGCGCCTTGCGGCATGCGGTCCTCATAGTATTTTGTCCGCCCGGTCGCCTTGTCGAAGGCATCCACGCGGATCTCGCTTTTTCCGACGATGCTCATACCGTTTCCTTTCGTAATGTATACTTATACTTGTATCAAGTATACCACCGTTTCCTCCGTTCGAAAAGAGGGAAAATATACGTTTCATTATGTTTTTGAAAGAATAACGATATGAGCGTTGTATGTCATCCTGAGCGAAGCGAAGGATCTTATCATGCTGTCCGAAAGATCCTTCGTCGGATTCTCCTCCTCAGGATGACATGCGTTTGACGGAGCGTCATATGGATCCCATCCGCCAGCAAGACTGATGTACGGGAAGATACGATCTTCCCCTACGACTTCGAATCGATTCAATATGTAGGCGCGGATCGTATCCGCCCGCCGATAGTAAAACGGACGGGCACTGCCCGTCCGCCTTGTTGTTGGCTGTTTATTTTTTCTTTCTGATCGCGTCCACAATCGCGAACGGCGTCGTCACGAGCGACATGTATGCAAGCAGGATCACGGCGCCGGGCAGCAGATACAGGACCGGAACGGGGATCCAGCTCCAGAAGAGCTTCAGGATCGAGATGCCCTCATGCTCCATCGTAAAGAAGTAGTTCGCGCGTTCGTATAGCCCGGTCTTGATGAGCAGCAGGTTGATCCCTGTGATGACGAGCAGCAGGATCACGATCGTCAGGATCGTCTTCGGGAAATCCTTGAACTTCGGTCGGTAAAAGCCGAACGTCGCGAGCGCGAGCCCTTCGATGATGATCATAAAGTGTGTGCCGTAGAAGCCGAGCATGCGCGGCAAAAAGATCGAATAGCCGTCAAAGCCGACCGCGGGAGAAAGCAGCGCCATCAGCGCGCCGAGCGGCGCCATAAAGAAGCTGAAGCTCTTGACTGGTCTGAGATCGAACGCGACCGCGATCGGGATCAGCATCATGTTGATGTTGCAAAGCTGCAGCGGAAGCTCGGCCCACCACGTAAACCCGCCGCGCGTTTCGACGACGAGCTTGTCATATTCCGCGTCGATCGACAGGAAATACTTGTAGACGAAGAATCCGACAAACGTGACGAGACACGCCGTGATCAGCACGATCTTTTTTGTTTTCTCGCTGCGATTCTTCACCAATAAACTTGCGGCGACGAGCAGCGCGATGAACGCCGCGAACGTCGCGAAGAACAGCGGATTGAACGTTTTCATGATCCAGAATGATTCGTTGCCCATGGAATTGCCCTCCTCAATGACTGCGTTTATACTTCTTTTGCTTCGGTTTCCGGCTGCTCCTCCGGCTTCTGCTTTCTCCCGAAGATACGGCTGCGGAACAGGATTACGTTCATGACCGCGAAGAAGCCGACAAGGATCAGAAGCGTCAGGATCGGCTTTTTCGGCGCGAGCGTGGCAAGGAGCATCATCGGGAAGCCGAACACGATCGCCGGAAAGTTCTGATAGACGAGATTATCCGCCGCGGGCGTGGTGAAGTTGCCGTCGATCTCTCGAAGCAGGATGACGCCGGTACTGGCCGTGCCGGTCAGCATGCCGTACATGGCGAGAAACTGCTCTTCGGTATAGTCCGGGAACAGCGTCTTTGCGACGATGCGGTTATAGATATACGTGATGATCAGGCCCACAGCACCCATGATGAGGATGATGCCCCAGTAGTTTTCGAGCACCGAGAAGCGGATCGCGGCGATGCCCGCAACGATCATGAGATCGAAGAAGAAGTTAGAAGCGCGCGTCATCAGGAACGCGTCTGCGTAGTCCTTTTTCAGCACGTTCTTCTTGCGCAGCCAGTTCATAAAGAGCTTGACAAGCGTCGCGGTAAGCACGCCGAGCAGGAAGTTGAAGCCGAACACGACGGACTTCATGCCGGGCAACAGCGCGCCGAGCCCGAGCATCAGCAGATACGCAAGGAAGTACGCCGTAAAGATCAAAGCGATCTGCACGGTGAGCCGGTCGATGCTTTCCTTCATCGGAAGCTTCTGATCGCCTGCCTGGTCCGCAGTCTTTGCCTGCTCATCGGGGTCCGCGACCTTGATCTTGCCGCGCTTTTTCAGGATGTTCATGTGGATGACGCCGCCGATGCTCGCCGAGAGGAAGCCGAGCGCCGCGATGGTGAGGCCGAAGCTCTTGCCGCCCGTAAAGCCGTAATCCGCCTCAAAGATGTTGCCGTAGTTCATCGCCTGCCCGGTGCCCTGCCCGTAACCGAACGGCAGCAGAATGCCCGCCGCGTTGAAGAAACCTTTGACAAGAAGCGCCGCGACGATCGAAATGCCGAGACCGAAGATGCCCTGTAAAAGGTACGTCGAGACCGTCGTCACGCCGGTGTTGAAGATCTCGCCCGTGCGTTTTTTGGTCAGCTTGCCTTTGGACGGCTTGAAAGCGGACGCGATGAAGCCGAGCGCAAGGCAATGGTATGTGATGAGCTCGAGCATCGCCGTGCCGTTCTCGCCGAAGAACTTTGTGTCGAACATGCTCTCATGCGCGAAGAGCTTATAGACGCCCGCGACCGCGATCAGAATGCCGCCGCCGAGCACCGAAGTCGGGATCAGCGAGTTCTTGAGAAACGGGATCGCCTTCCGAAGCATGCTCGCCGCAAGCAGGCTCAGAAGCAGAACGGCGACGATGTTGACCGTGCTCCACACATTAAAGTCCCAGAAATTTTCCATCCTTGTCTCCCCTGTCGATTTTCTTGCTGCTATAGCAGAGATTCACGTATTTCAGCGCGTTGAAGCGCTTGTCCCCCCTGAGCTGATACGTGCGTTCCGCAGCGTAGAGATTCAGCTTGTTGCGTCCCAGCACCGTCGCCGCGCGAAGTTCCGAAAAACGCAGAACGATCGGCTCGTCCGCGTCGATCTCGACGCGATCGCCGTAGAGCCGCACTTGAACGCTCTTTCGGATCAGTTTTTTTCTGCGGCCGAGCTCGACGTCGTATAAGTCCGACGTGTCGGCAAACACGGGCTTGTCCGTGTATGCCGAAAGGTCGAGCTTGCCGACAAAATCGCTCTGCGCGTCGTACCAGTCCGCGACGGAACCGAACGGGAAATCAAAGCCCACGCCGGTCAGCCGTTTGTCCTCGCCGTAGACGATGCGCCGCCCGCAGCCGCAGCATGCGATCTCGTTTCCGCCGCTTTCGAACTTCGAAAGCCCGCAGTACGGGCACCAATAGACCGCGCGTTCGAGGTATTCCGCTTTGCGGTCGGAACGGAACGCGCCGCCCGTCGCGCCTTCGTTGATGAAGAGCCCTTCGCGGATAGCGTTCATCAGTTCGTCGTTCGTCATGGCGGCGGCTTCCTCCGGCTCGATCACCTTGGAAACGTACGAGCGCATCTCGCCCTTTCTCGTGCCGTCGCTCCAGCGCGGCACGACGCCGTAGCCGCCCTCGATCCGGTACAGTGCGATCGGCAGCCCGAGCTTTTTCGCTAAGTTTGCGATCGCCGGATTGATGTATTCCGTCTTGCCGGAATACGTACGGTTGCCCTCCGGCGCGATCGCGATCGTGCCGCCTTCCTTGGCAACGCGTATGCAGGTCTTGACGGCCTTGAGGTCCGTCGTGGATTTCACGATCGGGATCGGCGCGACGGCAAAGCGCAGCAGCGAGGACGCAAATCCGAGCGAAAAGATATCCTCGGTCGCGACGTAATAGACGGGCCCCCGAAACGACATGCCCACGAAAAACTGGTCGAACGGCGTCTGGTGGTTATAGAGCACGAGATACGCGCGGTCGCCCTGTTCCTTGAACTTCTCCGGTTTCGCGCGATACATGCGCCGCGCGATTGGCCCGAAGCACACCCGTGCGAGCTCCGTAAAAAAGCGATGCCGTTTTTTGATCCATTTCTGATCTTTCTTCATTTCTAAGCGATCTCCATATTTCGCTTTTTATAATATAACATTTTTCGAGCCGGATGGCAATTCTTTTTTCTGAATTGCGGTGCAAACAGCCGCTCTGTCCTTTCGAAAGATGCTTTTTTACAGCTCAATACCTAAAATTTGAAAAAAAGTCTTGCATTTTTTCTCAGAATGTGTATAATACATCCTTGCAAGGGGTTATAGCTCAGTTGGTTAGAGCGCCACGTTGACATCGTGGAGGTCATTGGTTCGAGCCCAACTAACCCCACCAGTTCCAAAAATCCTGCGGTGTGCGTTACGTTTTATGTGATAAACCCACAGAGTGATTACGGGAAAGCACGCGTCGGTCGACCTAAAATCAAGCCCGCCTCGACGGGAAGATTGCGGGCTCCGCAGTGTACCCACCTGCCGAGTGGCGGGTATTATCACCCCAAAGCGGACGGCACGGCGGGATTTTCATAGGGCATTGCCGAATTGTGTAATGGTAGCACCTACGACTCTGACTCGTATTGTCTAGGTTCGAATCCTAGTTCGGCAGCCAGAAAGCCACGCAGCAGCGTGGCTTTTTTCGTACGTTCTTTCCGAAATCGCGGCATGAAAAAATCTTGCATTCGCGCAAAAATTATACTATAATAGCAAACGGTAATTTTTCAGGAAAGGAGGATCCTATGGATCTGTTCTCCAAATGTCACAATGAAACGCTGGATATGATCCGTGCAAAGGACATCTACCCGTATTTCCACGAGCTGGAAAGCATGCAGGCGCCCGAAGTCATCATGGAAGGCAAACGCCGCATCATGCTCGGTTCGAACGGATATCTGGGTCTTGCCACGCATCCGCGCGTCATCAACGCGGGAGTTGAAGCTATCAAAAAGTTCGGCTCCGGCTGCGCGGGATCGCGGTTTCTGAACGGCACGCTCGTGCTGCACACGCAGCTCGAACGCGAGCTTGCCGCGTTCGTCGGCAAGGAAGCATGCATGACCTTCTCCACCGGATTCCAGTCGAATCTCGGCATCATCAGCGCGATCACGGGACGCGGCGACGTCATTCTCTGCGACCGCGAAAACCACGCGAGCATTTACGACGGCTGCAAGCTGAGCTACGCCGATATGGTGCGCTATCGCCATAACGACATGGAAGACCTTGAAAAGAAGCTTTCCAACGTTCCGGATAAGGCGGGTCGTCTCATTGTCACCGACGGCGTGTTCTCGATGGGCGGCGATATCGCAAACCTCCCCGAGATCGTCCGGCTCGCCAAAAAGTACGGCGCGCGCGTCATGGTCGACGACGCGCACGGACTCGGCGTCCTCGGCGAAGGCGGCAGAGGCACCGCAAGCCATTTCGGACTGACCGACGAGGTCGACATCATCATGGGCACGTTCTCGAAGTCGCTTGCCGGCATCGGCGGATTCATGGCCGCAAAAGAGGAGATCGTCGACTTTGTGCGGCACACGTCGCGTCCGTTCATTTTCTGCGCGTCCATCCCCCCCGCCTCCTGCGCGACCGTCACCGAAGCGCTGCATATCCTCATTGAACAGCCGGAGCTTCCGAAGCGGCTCATGGACCTGTCCATGTATATGCGCAACGGACTGAAGCGCGAGGGCATCGCGATCCGCGAAAGCACGACGCCGATCATCCCGCTCTACACGCACGACGTCGAAACCACGCTGCGCGTCGACAAGGCGCTGTTCGAGCGCGGCGTCTACGTGAACCCGGTCCTGCCGCCCGCCGTGCCGCAGTCGGATTGTCTGCTGCGCACGAGCTACATGGCGACGCACACGGAAGCGCTCCTCGACGAAGCGCTCGAAATCATCAAAGAGGTGTTCACCGAGTATGGCGTCTGAACAGAGGATCATCGTCATCACAGGCGCATCGAAAGGCATCGGGAAAGCGGCAGCCGCCGCTTTTTCGCGTGTCGGCGACCGTGTCTATGATCTTTCCAGACGCGGTGAGACGACCGAAAACGTCGTTCACGTCCCGTGCGACGTCACAGACGAAACGCTGTGCAAAACGGCGATTGAGACCGTTTTGCGCAGTGCAGGGCGCATCGACGTGCTGATCCTGAACGCGGGCTTTGGCATCTCCGGACCGATCGAAACGACGGAGATCGCCGCCATGCAGAAGCAGTTCGACGTCTGTCTGTTCGGCGCGATGCGCGTGCTGAAAGCGGCGCTGCCCGCCCTGCGGGAGTCAAAGGGACATGTGCTCTTTACCTCGTCCGTCGCCGCTGTCACGCCGATCCCGTATCAGGCGTTCTATTCCGCCGCGAAGGCGTCGATCAACAGCGTTGTGATGGCGCTCAGAAACGAATTGAAGGGCACCGGCATTCGCGTCGCGGCGGTCCTGCCCGGCGACGTCAAGACCGATTTCACCGCCATGCGCGAGAAGAATCCGGTGAATGAGACGCTGTACCCGAACGAAGTGAAATCCGTTGCCAAGATGGAGCACGACGAGCAGCACGGCATGTCGCCGGACCGCATTGCCGCCCGATTTGTAAAGCTTTCTCGGCAGAAGAACCCGAAACCGTTCTGTTCGGTCGGGATCGCGTATTCGGCGGTCTGCGTTCTCGTGAAGCTCCTCCCCGCACGATTTGCGAACTGGATCCTGGGAAAGATGTACGCCTAAAACAGCGCGCAAGAAAGGAGACCCAATGAACAAAGACAGCATCGTGATGCTCTGCATTCTCGTACCGCTTGCCGCGTTCTTTACCGGCGTCGGGATCTTTGCGTGGACGCGCAAAAAGCCGATGTGGTTCTGGTCGGGCAGCACCGTGAAAGAAAGCGATATCACGGACGTACCCGCCTATAACCGCGAGAACGGGATCATGTGGATCTGTTTCTCGCTGATCTACTGGGTCGCCGCTGTGCTCGGGATCTTCAACGTCGAAGCCGTGGGCGTCGTCATCGGCGTCGGTACGCTCGTCGGCATCGTCGGGCTGATCGTCGCATACAAAGCGATCTTCAAAAAATACAGGAGATAAGCATGTTCAATCCCACCCCCGCCATGGCCGGATGGTTCGGCTACCCGCTGGAACTCGACGACCGCCTCCGTCTCATCCGGGACGCGGGCTTTCGAGGCGTGCTCCTTTGGTGGGCGGTCGAATCGACTTACGAGCCGCCCGTACCGGAAAAGATCGAGACCGCGGCAAAGCACGGGCTTTCCGTCGTCAACGCGCATCTCCAGTTTGCCGAGATGAATACGCTCTGGGAGGACGGATACGACGGTGAGCATTACTGTTCCGAGCTATGCGGGCTCGTCGCAGAAGCAGGCGTGTATGGCGTACCTACGCTCGTGGTCCATCTTACGCGAAGCAAAACGCCCCCGCCGTTTTCGGAGATTGGCTTCTCTCGCTTTCTCCGTCTGTGCGAGGTTGCGGAGCGGGCGAACGTGAATCTGGCGTTCGAAAACCTGCGCGCGCCGGAATATCTCTGCGAGTTCATGCGGCGCGTGGATTCACCGCGCGTCGGCGTGTGCTTCGACGCCGGGCACAACCATTTTGTCTGCCCCGAACGCAACATTCTGCGTGATTTTTCCGACCGCATCAAAGCGGTGCATCTGCACGACAACTTCGGCAATTTCGACGCGCACAACATCCCGGGCGACGGCACGATCGACTGGAAAGCGCTCAGAAGCGACCTCATCGCCTCCGCCTACACCGGCGCGTGGTCCCTTGAGATCGAGCACGCGCAGACCTCGGAATTTGGCAAATCCCTTCTGTCCGAAAAGGATGATCCATACTTTGGCATGGACCCCGAGGAATATCTCGCACGCGCGTTTCAGGCGCATCAGAAGCTGATACGCGGCGAGCTGTAATTGAAAACGCATATACGAAAAGGTCCTCCTCCGAGGACCTTTTTCCATGGATCAAAATGCTTTTGTGTGATCGACAAGCTGCTTTCCGGTGTCAGGAGAACAACCATGCTCCGGGAAGCGGACACATATACGCCATGTGGACGAAATATCGAATTCATCCCACGCTAACCGTCCCCTTGACACCCTCGTCCCCTTGACAACCGACACCTTGACAACATCATCATGATCTCCAATTGTTGTCTTTTTTGAATTCTTTCAACTCTTGCTGATAATTGAGAGTGTCGCTGATGGGCGAAACCGAAACCGCGCCCGTCTTTATGCAATCCTTTTTTGCAAAGAGGAAGTACGCTTCCACTGTAATCTCCCCAGCATCGTTTTTGGAATATCCCCAGAATACGCCGATGCTTTGTCCGGTTTGATCGCAATCCAGATACTCCGCAAAGACATGATCTTTCTTGATCTGCGTGTTGCGCTTGCCAAGTTCTACCAAGTGGTTGCTGATCGAAGACCCCTCCTGCAAGCCCAATGACGTTACAGAAAGCTTGTTCTGCTTCGGCTCAATGATCTTCCGAGACGTGAGTTTTATCTCATCCAGTGGCTGATCCCAATTGTTCAGCTCCTTTAAACGGTTCTGTTCTTCCTCAGTAAAGTCTTCCGGCGATAAGCAAATGCAGAAACAGTCGTCCTCATAATAGTACGTAAACCGGCTGTTCGCTTTTTGCTGAATCCCGAATGCGTATACCCAGGATCCGCTTTTGTTGGAATAGCCAGGATAAAAGATCGGATTCCAGATGGTTGCAAGGAACAGGGTTCTGCCGTATGCATCCGTTTCGATTGGCTCAACAGACGTCCCCATTTCATCTGCGCCGACAACGCTGAAAGCAGCGATTGTATATAGATCCATATGCTCGCTCTCTCCGTACAACTCCGGCTCTACAGCACCGATCGGGATAAACTCGCAGGCAGTCAACAGTAGAACGAGTAGAACATATGTCAATGCTTGTAATAAATGTCTTTTCTTCATGTGGTATGTTCCTCCTTTTTTCTATCTCATTGCTGACAATGTGTCAACGGGACGGTTCTCTTGACGGGTGTCAAAGGGACGGTTCTTTTGACACACCAAAGGGACAAAATCTCGGCTATGACGCTTTACGCATCATAGCCGTTCGGGTTCATGGACTGCCAGTGGTAGCCGGTCTTACACATGTTGACAAGATCGCGCTTTGCTACCCAGCCGAGAAGCTCCTTTGCAAGCGACGGGTCGGCATAGTTTTCCGCAACGTCGCCGGGACGGCGGTCCACGATCTCATACGGGATCTTCACGCCGTTTGCGTCCTCGTAGGCGTGGATCACGTCGAGCACGGAATAGCCCGTGCCGGTGCCGAGGTTGATCGCGATCGCGCCGGTGTGCGCATCGGCGTATTCAAGCGCGCGAAGGTGTCCCACCGCAAGGTCCACGACGTGGATATAGTCGCGCACGCCCGTGCCGTCCGGCGTCGGGTAGTCGTTTCCGAAGACGCGCAGTTTCTTGAGCTTTCCGGTCGCGACCTGGTTGATATAGGGCAGCAGGTTATTCGGGATCCCCTGCGGGTCCTCGCCGATGAGACCCGAATCGTGCGCGCCGATCGGGTTGAAGTACCGGAGAAGCACCACCGACATTTCGGGATTGGCGGCGGCGAAATCCGAAAGGATCTGCTCGCCCATGAACTTGGTCCAGCCGTACGGATTCGTGCACCAGCGCGGCGCGTCCTCCTTGATCGGGACCTTCGGTACGCCGTAGACGGTCGCCGAAGAGCTGAACACGATGTGCCGCACGTCGAACTCCTTCATACATTCGAGCAGCGTCAGGTTCGCGTCGAGGTTGTTGCGGTAGTATTCGACCGGTTTTGCGACGCTTTCGCCGACGGCTTTCAGCCCCGCAAAGTGAATGATCGCGCCGAAATCATTTTCTTTGAACAGCTTCCGCATGGCTTCCTTATCGCAGACGTCGACCAATGCAAAGCCCGGGCGTTTGCCCGTGATCGTCTCGATGCGGTCGAGCACCGCGATCTTCGAATTCATCAGATTGTCCGCGATCAGGACCTCGCAGCCCGCGTTCAGAAGCTCCACGACCGTATGCGAGCCGATATAGCCCGCGCCGCCCGTCACCAGTACCGTTTTGTTCATAATAATGTCCTCCGTTGATTATTGATCCCATTATACTGAAACTGCGTTTGAATTGCAACCGTATTTGATGCATCGAAGATGCAATTCATTGAATGAATTGTCCTTCGGTCATGAATTGGCTTACGCAATGAATTGACGCTGCGCGTCATGAATTGTCGGCTTCGCCGACATGAATGCGATCATGTATCAAAACGGAAATAAACGGCAATACTTTCAGCATACAGTGAAAGAAGGTATGAGCATGAAAGCAACCGGCATTGTACGACGTATCGACGAGCTCGGCAGGATCGTCATCCCTAAGGAGATCCGAAGGGTTTTAAGGATCCACGAGGGCGATCCGATCGAGATCTTCACCGACGGAGACGCCGTCGTTCTGAAAAAATACGCGCGCATCCGTGAGCTCGGCGACTACGCGGACGTGTACTGTCAGGCGCTGACCGGCGCGCTCGGCTTTTCCGCCGCCGTGACCGACACGGAGGCCGTGCTGTTTGCATCCGGTCCGATGAAAAAGCAGCTTCTGAAGGCGGATCTTTCCGATACGTTCGTCGAGCGCATGCGGTCCCGGCAGACGATCCTTGCGCCGGAAGGTTATGCGCTGCTGAAGGAAAACAGCGCTCCCCTGCGCCTTGCAGCGGTCCCGGTCACGTCCTCGGGCGACGTACTCGGCAGCGTAGTGATCGCGACCGACGACGCACGATTGAAACTCTCCGACACCGAGCTTTCGATCCTGAAAACCGCCGCGCTCTATCTCGGCAAACAATTGGAATAACGCCCCTGTCATTCTGAGCGCAGCGAAGATGCTTAAGCAGCGAAGAATCCTGCGCAGCGAAGAATCATTTCCCGGCATGAGCATTAAAGCAGATACTTCGCTTCGTTCGGGATGACACGTTTCAGCGTGCCGAGGAAAACAGCCGGAACGGCAGAGAAAGCAGCCGTCTCCGATTCGAAAACGGCTGCGTTGTTGATCACTTTACGGATTCAGCGTGACGGTCCACTCGCACAGGAGGGCGTTCGTCTCAGAATTGTATACATGAAACGTCATTTCGATCGATTCCATCTCGGTGATCCCGAACTGCGTAAAATCATCCGACAGGAAGTATATGTTTTTATATGCCGCCGTTTTGCCGCGAACGGTTGTCGCCCAGAACGGATCGCACGGATGTCCGTTGACCAGCACGCCGGTCACGCCGATCATGAATGCATCGTCGCTCTTATTTTCCATGAACAGATTGACGCCGCCGCCCCATACGTCATCAACGTCGTATCCTATGACGGTTAATCTGAGTATATCGTTATCCCGGATCACAACGTCTGAGGGCTGCGCCTGACGCGTGTATGCCTTCGCGTTGTCTTTACCGTTCGGGTAATAACGGAACGGAACGAGCGAAAGCTCTTTGTAATCGGCATCGGTTACCTTGAAAACAAGCTCGAATGCCGTATACTCTGTGATCTCATCGGCAAGCGAACCGACGAACTGTATGTTCTCGGTCTTTTTCGAGAGCGGCGGAACTTCCTTCGCAAAAACCGTATTCCACTCGATCCCGTTCACAGAGGATTGCGGGACGATGAAGTTCAGCGTCTGCGCGATCGTTTTATTCTCCAGCATGACCTTGACCGTATTCCCGAAATACGGATCCGTTTCCATGCCGATGATCGTGATCCTGCATTTACTGTCGTCCAATACAGTCACGTTTTCGCCTTCCCCGTATGCTTCATTTGACGCCTGAACCGACGTCTGCGTCATGTCCGTTTTGTTGCTTTGGCATCCGATCATCACAACGAGCATCAGAACGGCAAGCAGTATTGCAATGTGTCTTTTCATTTCGGTTGATCCTCCCTTATGGTCCGATTATATGTCCCAATACTTTACCTGTACATATGCATAACGATATTATGCGCGTATTGTATGTCAAAATCAAGTTAACTCGTAAAACTCCGATCCGTTTTTTCCGTCCGGTTCCCGAAGAAGCATGCGCATATCCTCCGGTATCGGTGCGGAAAGCGTGATCTCCTTCCCCGTGATCGGATGCGTGAAGACGAGCCCTGCCGCGTGCAGCGCGGGACGGTCGATCAAGGCGCTGCGTTCACCGTAGAGCCAGTCGCCGAGCAGCGGACAGCCCGCGTACGCCATATGCACGCGAAGCTGATGCATGCGGCCCGTGTACGGCGTGAGCCTCACAAGCGACATCCCATCCACGGCTTTCAGCACTTCGCATATGCTTTTCGCCTCCGCCCCGTCCGCACGTACGCATTGCCGATAGGTAGAGCCGGGCTCCGGTCCGAGCGGCGCGTCGATCATAAAGCGCGCTTCCTTCGGAACGCCCGCAGCAAGCGCAAGATACGTCTTTTGAAAGCGCCCCATATGCTGGATCGTCTTCATCCGCGCGTGGACGTAGCCGCTCTTTGCGACGGTCAGAAGCCCCGTCGTTCCCTTGTCGAGGCGGCTGACCGGATGCGGGTTGTCCGTACCCGTAAAATACGACGCGAGCGCGTTTTCGACAGTTGGCTCATCGGGATCGCGCGCCGGATGCACGGACATGCCCGCGGGCTTGTCGAGCACAAGCAGCCATTCGTCCTCCCGGACGATCGAAAGCGGATACGGGATCTTTGGGATCGGAAGCTTTTCGGGATCGCCCGGATCGAACGAGACCGTATCGCCCGCCTGCACCTTTGCCGTCGTATAGACAGGCTCGCCGTTTTTAAGCAGCGCGCCGGGACGGCGTTTGAGCTTACTGAGATACGATTCGGATACGTCGTACACGTCCCTTAAAACGTCCTGTACGCGCAGGTTTTCCTGTTCGGTTGTGACGGTCAGTGAAAGCAGTTTCATACGCACATTATACCTTACCCGTTCGCGTTCTGCAAGCCCGACGCGCCTGTCTTTTGCGCTGCCGCGTTCTTTTTCAGCTGCTGCGCGAAAGCGATCAGTTTCTGACTTAATTCGTCTTCCGACGGTTCACAATCATCCGTTGCTCTGAAATTCGGCTCCTTAATCAACCAGATTCCTTCCTCTTCCTGCGGCGGAAAATCATCGTTTTGTCTCACTTCCGGTTTTTCGATCAGATCCCATGTTATGCCGTACCGACTTGTCCGGCTTACCGCAAACCCTTTCATTTCCAGTCGTTCGAGAATCGCGCGTATCTCTTCCGGCGTCGTGTTCAATTCTCTTGACAGTGCTTTTTCATGAAAATTCCAGTCATCCGTATGCGACAGCATTGTTACATACAGACCGAGCTCATCCGGTCGCAGTGTTCCGTTTCGCGCAATGTCAACATCCACCTTCGTATACTGCTTTTTATGTTCGTTTCTGATGATCACATTCATCACCTCCGATGTCAGTATGCCATAAAAAGTGCGATCCGGTTTCCGGGAATTTTGACATAATTGATCCGTCTGACACTTCGGTAATTATATGGATATTGTAATTATATAATTATACTCAATGTTAATTAAGATCATAGTCATGCTTCACGAAAGAGCATGATTATGATCTTTTATAATTACCGTTGACGATTGTAATTACCTGAGTCGACTGTCATTACCTTCTCTAATCTCATGATCGCATCACCGAAATCGGACAAAATTCCGGGAAAACTGTCCGAAGTTTTTATGCTATGCTCTTTGTGTCGGGATAGGAAGGAGATGAAAAATGAACGACAAAATCAATGAAAACAGTCTGCGCGAACAGTTCGTGCAGACGGTGACCGAACAGGTCGGCAAAGGCGTATACGTCTGGGGCGGAAACGGCGAGATCCTGGACGATCCGACGGAAGCGCTCGCGTTTGTGGAACGGCACGAAACGAGCGAGGAAAACAGAAGACGCGCCTTGTGCCTGATCGGAAAGCGCATGGAGGCGCACGTCCATCCGATCCGCGCGTTCGACTGCTCCGGGCTCGTATATTGGGCGTTGCATTCGCTCGGATTGCAGAAAACGGACGTATCGAGCAGAGGGCTCTTTGCGATGTGCAAGCCGATCCCTGAAGATGAGCTGATGCCGGGCGACCTTGTTTTTCACCATGACGGAACGCGGATCGTACACGTCGGGGTGTGCGTAGGCAGCGAGCAGGTGGAATGCAGGGGACGCGACGTCGGCGTGGTAAAGAACAAGCGCAAAAGCGGCTACTGGAATCGGTTCGGGCGATGGAAAGCGTTTGAGACGGAAACGGAAAACGCGTTCGTTCTGATCAAGGGCGGCTCGGTCCGTGTCCGCGAAGGCGACGGTACGGGTACGCGCTGCATCGGGATCGTACACAAAGGCGACCGGTATCCGCTGATCGGAACGGCGCCGTCCGGATGGTACCGGATCGCATGGAACGGCAGCACGGCGTACATCACGAACAAGCCGCAGTATACGGAGGCGCGTCATGGCTGAACGGACGATCACCGAGATCCTCGAAGCGCTTGCAAGGATCGAAACGAATGTAAAGACGATCGCGAAGTACAACGCCGACCACGAAGCGCGTATCCGCGAACTGGAGCAAAGGAACGGGAAGCGTTTCGACGCGCTTGTGCTTGCCGCGATCTCCGCTGCGGTCGTCGGCGTGATCGGTTACGCGATCGGAAAACTGTTTTGAGAAAGGAGAAACGATATGGTCATGCAGAGCAGAAACAAGAGCGTGCTCTTCTGGATCGGGCTTGTCGCCGCGGTCTATGAGGCGGTCGTGAACAGTCTCGTCAGCGCGGGCGTCACGATGCATCCGGTCATCGGCGCGATCGGCGTCGCGCTTGCAACGGTGCTGATCTACTGCAACGGCAATAACCCGAGCTTAAAGCAGTATTGACACGAAAAAAGGAGGACGGATCCTTCCCCGTCCTCCAGCTTTTCGTTCATGATCGAAGGTCAATTCATGTCCCATAGGGACAATTCATGTCCGGAGGACAATTCACAACGGCTCTGCCGTTAATTCATGTCCGCAGGACAATTCATGACACCTCATCCGTCACGCATTCGCGCGACACCTTCTCCTCAAGGAGAAGGCATGGATCGTTTGATCCGTCTGATCTATCACGCCGCAGGCAATGCATGACCGCAGGTTAATTCATGCCGGCAAAGCCGACAATTCATGTCCCGCAGGGACAATTCATGCGCGTCAGCGCAATTCATGCCGTAGGGGGCGATGGTACGCGCGGGAAGCGCGCGAATTACCTATGTAACGGAGTGGAGGGGCCTCGCCGCACAGCTTCCATAATTCATGCGCGTCAGTGCAATCTATCCGCCTCATCCGTCACGCATTCGCGCGACACCTTCTCCTCAAGGAGAAGGCAAGGATCGTTTGATCCGTCTGATCTATCACGCCGCAGGCAATGCATGACCGCAGGTCAATTCATGTCCGCAGGACAATTCACAACGGCTCTGCCGTTAATTCATGACCGCAGGTCAATTCATGTCTGCAGGACAATTCATTTGAAAAGATCCCTCGTCATCCCTTCGGGATTTCTCAGAATGACACGAAGCGTGCTTTTTACAGATGCGCCTTCAGCCACGGCAGCACGTGCGCGGCGTATTCGTCCGGGTTCTGCATTGCGGCTTCCGCGTGGACCGCACCGGGCGACGTCCACGTCGCCTTGTCCGATGCGGCGCAGGCGTCGTAAAGCTGCTGCATCATATAGTACGGTACGAAAACGTCCGCGTCGCCGTGAACGAAAAGCGTCGGCGTTTTTGAGCGTTTCACCGCTTCGATCGGCGAAGCGTCCCTGTACCGCATATGCGCGAACAACTCCGCGATCGGCTTACCGAGCAGGCGGGAAATCGGGAACCGTCCCTTTGACGCCGCTTTGAACTGATCCGCCGCTGACGTGAACGAACAGTCGGAGACCGCGCATCTGACCTGTTCCGGAAGCGGTTTGCCGGTGGCGCACAGCACGGTTGCCGCGCCCATCGACACGCCCATGATCGCGATCGAAAGGTCCTTTCCGTACCGATCGAGCAGAAGATCGATCCAGCCGAGCAGGTCTTCGGACTCCTTCGCGCCGTAGGTCAGATATTTGCCTTCGCTCTCGCCCTGCGCGCGCTGGAAGATCGCCAGAACGGCGTAGCCCGCGTCGTAGACGATGTCGAACGCCTTGCCGAAATCCCACCACGGGTAGCTGTGCCAGCCGTGACAGAGGATCGCGACCATCTTTGTGCCGCCGTTCGGGAAAAACCGCGCGGAAAGCTTCACGCCGTCCTTTGCGGTCAGTGTAAGCGCGTCGTACGGCAGCGCGTCAAAGTATTCCTTCGTGCGATAACGCATGCGTACGAGCGGCGCAGGGTCCTGCTCGCGTTCACGGAAGACCTTTTCGATGGTTTTGCGATTCGCGGCGAAGGCATAGTAAAACATGCATCCGGCAATGCCGAGTGCGATCAAAAGCACCGCTCCGAGTGCGATGAGTACGATCCAATACCAATGCATGTGTTCACCTGCCTATTCTTCTGATCGGCTGCAGCTCGACCGGACGGCGCGCCGGTACGGGTTTTTCGTACTCCCGCCGAATTCCGCAGACGTGCTGCGGAAGTTCAGGTTCGGGTTCGGGCTTAGCCCTTTGCCCTCCCTGTTCAAGGGAGGGTGGCTCGCAAAGCGAGTCGGGAGGGTTGTCCGGTTCGGATTCAGGATCCATGTACGGTTCGGGTATCGGTTCCGGCTTTGGCGGGACGTCGAGGACGACGTCCCCTACGATCGTATTTGCGAACTCGGATTCCTGTTCAGGTTTCGGTTCCGCTCCGGGAATGGGTTCCGGTGCGGTCTCCATGTACGGTTCGGGTATCGGTTCCGGCTTGGGCGGGACGTCGAGGACGACGTCCCCTACGATCGTA
>JAFXVP010000024.1 GCA_017524445.1 Clostridia bacterium
GTCAGCTCTCCGATCCTGCTGTAATCCGCCATGCAGCAGTAGTTCAGGGTCAGCGTCGTCAGGTTCGGACAAAGCCTGATCAGCATGTCCATCTCTTCGGGCGTGATCCGGATGAGCGCGTTCTGCTTACCCACCACCTTCACGGCGGTCTGTCCCGCCACGACTGTCACGCCGCCGAACAGGAAGGAATCCGGCAGCAGCGTACCGGTGCCTGTGCCCGGATTGGTTGCGGTTCCCGTTCCCGGATTGGTTGCGGTGCCTGTGCCAGGATTGGCTGCGGTTCCCGTTCCCGGATTGGTTGCGGTACCCGTTCCCGGATTGGCTGCGGTGCCTGTGCCGTTCTCCGCAAGCCGTATCACGATCATGGGACGAACGCCTTTCCGGTTATAATTCAGCGGGAAAACCCGGATCTGACTGCCGTTGTAATTGATCGTTTTCGCACATACCCGAGGATAAGAGGGGTCATTATCATCCCAATTATCATAACTTAACAACGTGGGATCACTGAGCCACCAGTGGTTCGCCGCGGCATTGTATCCGCGCACTTTGATCGCGTATTCCGTACCGGTCGCCGCACGATACGTCTGCGGCAGCGCAAATGCTTCCTCCGAATTCGGAAGCGTAACGCTGTTATACAGCATCTGCCGTTCTTCCGCGGAAAATGCAAGGTCCTTGAAATCCCCGTTCAGCCACTGACAGAGATCGGATTGCTCAAAGGTCATCGTTTTGCAGGAATCGTTATATCTTCGGCTGTCGATGCAATATCTGGAAAGAAGCCGGACCTTGTCGCCGTCAATTTTGATCACGTACCATTCGATCGGCTTTTCGGTACCGAGCTCCGTCTGGATATATCTGCCGAAGGTTACCACATCGTACAGCTTCAGTTCGTTTACGGACGCGATCGCTTTACCGTCCTTTTGTACCGGCGCATCGATATTCTCTGCCGTACCTGTTCCGGTCCCGCTGCCGGTCCCATTCAACCGGACCACGATCATGGGACGTACGCCTTTGTGGTGATAATTCAACGGGAAGATCCGGATCTGACTGCCGTCGTTATTGATCGTTTTCGCACAATAATACCGGGCGCCGTCCCAAAGCGTGTTATAAAACGCCGGCGGATCGCTGAGCCACCAGTTGTTCGCCAAGGCATTGTATCCGCATACTTTGATCGCGTATTCCGTACCGGTCGCCGCCAGATACTTTTGCGGCAGCGCAAATGCTTCCTTCATATCCGGAAGCGTGACGTCGTTAACCAGCATCTGCTGTTCTTCCGCGGAGAATGCAGTGTTTTTGAACGTCCCGTTCAGCCATTGACAGAGATCGGATTGCTCAAAGGTCATCGCTCTGTTATAACCGTTATATTGTTGGCTGTCAATGCAATATCTCGAAAGAAGCCGGACCTGGCTGCCGTCGGTTTTGATCACGTACCATTCGATCGGCTTTTCGGTACCGAACTCGGTCTGGGGATATCTGCCGAAGGTCACCACGTCGTATGGCGAAAGCTCGTCCGCGGAAGTGATCGGCTTACCGTCCTTTTTCAGCGGCGTGTCGGTACCGGTTCCCGCATTTGTCCCGGTCCCCTCGGCGCGGGCCACCCCCGCCGCGGTCGTCAGCATAAGCGCCGCCAACAGAAGCAGGGTCACGGTTTTGATCAGGCGTTTCATGACTGTTTCCCTCCCTTTCGGTTTGATTTCAATTGATGATACAAAATACGATGATTATTTGTAATCTTCCCAATAGACGATCTCGATATCCGATTTGCAATCCCGGATCATGGCTCTCAGCGCTTCTTCGGTGTCGGTATCCTCCCTGGAAATGACGACCGTCTGCAGGGTTTCGCTTGCCGCAAGGTCATAATAGGCGTAAAAATCGATAAACTCCGAGTATTCGATCCGCAGCGTTTCCAGGCTTTTGAAATCCCGGATCCATTCGAAATCCTCGACCGGGCAATAGCTGATGTCCAGTTCCTTAAGATGCGAAAGATTTGTCAGCTTTTTGATCCCTGAGAACCTGAGCTTCTTGTTTCCGCCGATGTGAAGCAGCTCGAGCGACCTGATATTCGACAGCGCCGAAACGTCCCGAAGCGAACTGTCGCAGTACAGATACAGAAGTCTGAGCGGCAGCCCGGTCAGATAGTTGAGGTCGCTGTCGGAAATGTTGTTCCATCCGAGATTCAGCTCTTCGAGCTTGGTCAGGCCGGCAAGCACACGGATGTCCTCGATCTTATTGTACGCGAGATAAAGCGTTCTCAGATCCTTCAGCGAAGCCATCCAGTCGATATCCACGAGCGGGATGCCCGGATCCATGGAGTGCGTTGTGGTGGAGATCATCAGATTTCTCAGCTTCGTCAGCTCTCCGATCCTGCTGTAATCCGCCATGCAGCAGTAGTTCAGGGTCAGCGTCGTCAGGTTCGGACAAAGCCTGATCAGCATGTCCATCTCTTCGGGCGTGATCCGGATGAGCGCGTTCTGCTTACCCGCCACCTTCACGGCGGTCTGTCCCGCCACGACTGTCACGCCGCCGAACAGGAAGGAATCCGGCAGCTCCGGCTCCGGCGTCGGCGGTTCGGTCGGGACGGGCGTGGGCGTCGGCGGTTCGGTCGGAACGGGCGTCGGCGGTTCGGTCGTAACGGGCGTCGGCGGTTCGGTCGGAACAGGTTCCGGTGTGGATGTTTTGACCGGCTCCGCCGTGATCTTTCCGATGCCGCTGTCCACAAAGGGACTCTGTCCGGTACACCCCGTCACGGACGCCAGCATCAGTACCGAAAGAAAGACTGCAGCGGCTGTTTTGATCAAGCGTTTCATGTCTGTATCCCTCCTCACAGGCTTGATGATACTGTATCGTACACAATATGCTGATTTGTTTTTGCGGTTTTCCCGGTACACGATCCCGATATCCGGCTGATACGGCAGATCATATCCCCATAGGTTTTCCTATCAATTTATTATACAAAAACGGGTACGCATTGTCAATGAATCGACGGCTGTTTTCACGGTTGTACGGCGCGTCCCGCTTCCCCGTCCGCGGCCGTTGCTTTTTCATGCGCTTAATGCTATACTGAAATAAGAGAAACGATTCGGAGGGGTCTATGGAACAACGGGAGTATATCGCCCGCACGAGCGGCTTGAAGCTCAGGGATTACGTCGGCTACGCGCTGATCGACACGGCGGGATGCCTCATCTTCAGTCTCGTCACGACGCTTTTGCAGAAGTATTACACGGACATTCTGCACTTAAGCCCGCTGTTCATCATGCTGATGTTCATCGGCGCGCGCATCTGGGACGCGATCAACGACCCGATCATGGGCCGCATCGCGGACGTCGCAAAGCCGGGAAGAAGCGGACGCTACCGTCCGTGGGTGCTTTACGCGGCGATCCCGCTTGCGCTGACCGGCGTGCTGATGTTTACAAAGCTTCCCAACATGGGCGAGCCGGAAACGACGGTCTTCACCTGCGTCTATGCGACCGTGACCTACGTATTGTTCGGCATGGTCTACACGATGCTGCAGATCCCCTACGGCTCGCTGGCAAGCGTCGTCACGACCGACGATAAGGAACGAAACAAGCTGTCCGTGTTCCGCTCGATCGGCGCGGCGCTCGGCTCGATCCCGGTGCTGCTCATTGCAAGCTTTGCCTACGCAAAGCGCACCGACGCCGCGGGCAACATCGTCCTCGGCGAAAACGGCCGCGCGCTGACCGATATGCAGTACAAGCCCGTCATCATCGGCGTCGTCGTCATGGCAATCGTATCCGCGGCGCTGCTGCTCCTTGCCTACACGATGAACCGCGAGCGCGTCAGGACGAAGCCGCAGCCGAAGGAAACCGGCGCGACGAAAAAGGCGATCGCGCTGCTGTTCCGAAACCGGCCGTTCGTGGCGATCTCGCTCGTTTCGATGCTGCTGCTGTCCGGACAGATGTTCACGCAGAGCTTCTATACGTACCTCTTCGACGACTATTTCCACGCGAACTGGATGAACCTCGCGACGCAGGCGTGCACGTATTCGCCGATGCTGATCTTCATGTTCTTCCTGCCGAAGATGGCCGGAAAGATCGGCAAAAAGGAGGTCACGGCGGTCGGACTGACGCTGGCCGCGCTCTCAAATCTCGTTCTGTTCTTCCTGCGCGGCATGGCGCCCGGAAAACTCATGTGGATCTTCCTTGCGCTGAACTTCCTGAGCGGCTGCGGGCTCACGACGCTCGTGATGCAGCTTTGGGCGATGGTGACCGACTCGACCGACGACATCGAGGTGAAGACCGGTTCCCGCGACACCGGCACGGCGTACTCGGTGTTCAATTTCTTCCGCAAACTCGGTCAGGTGCTTTCCGCGATCTGCGTAAACGGCGCGCTTTTAGGCATGCACTACCGCTATGAAAAGGGCGCGGTGCAGACGCCGGAAAACCTGAAGATCATGTACGATCTCGCGACGCTGATCCCCGCCGTGCTGTTCGGGATCATGGCGATCCTGCTCTTTGTCGCCTACCCGCTTTCAAAGCGCCGCGTCGCCGAGCTGCAGGAGCAGAAGGAACAGAACCTCAAAGAATCCTACGAGAACAAGCAGATCGATATTTGAATCTCAACAGAATGCAAGGGGCCGTTAAGAAACTCGAAAGAGAATCTTAACGGCCCTTTGATGAATTCTCGCTTCGCTCCGTGAATTGTCCGAAGGACATGAATTGTGCCGTTCGGCACATGAATTGACGGCGGAGCCGTCGTGAAGGTCGGTTTTCCGGGCGGAAAACCATTTCAGAACCGTCCGCTTATCAAGCCCGCAAAGGCGTGTGACAGGCGTTATACGCGTGACAAGCGTGAAAAACGTGACAAGCGTGACAGACGCCGTGTAAGTAGGGACGTGCATTGCACGTCCGCCATAACAGCGGAACGGGAAGATGGTATCTTCCCCTACGATTCCATTTCAACCCGTAGGGGTCGTCGACCTCGACGACCCGTCAAGAAACATGACAGCGGTGCGGGGATCGACAATCCTCCCCCTCATCCGTCAGCTTGCGCTGACACCTTCCCCACCCAAGGGGGAAGGCAAGACCGCGGAACGGACGAGCGGCGGTCGTCCCTGCGGGTTGTGTTACAAGTACCTCGTGTGTGTAGCAGTGTCACGTTTGTCACGTTTGTTACATAGTACCTATGATTTACGATCATATACCCGGATATGTCATCCGAGCATAGCGAATGATCTTTGAACTGAAAGAAAGATCCTTCGGCATCCCTTCGGGATTTCTCAGGATGACAATCCCGGCTATACATACATTTCTATATCTTGTTTACAATAATGAACGTATCATCTGTGACAAACGTGACATTTGTGACAAACGTGACACATACACCGCCTGCCTGAAACTGTCACGCTTCCTTTTTACAGAGGATGATGCCGCGTTTTGGGTTTTCATTCTTTCCGCTTTCCCGTTTTGCGTTCGTCGGAAAAATCACCGTCACGCCGTGCTGTTTCAGTTCTGCGAGCGCGGGGGCGATGTCCGCCTTGCCGGAGATTCCCATCCCTCTGAGCGTGTCGTAGGAATAGAAGCGTTTCGGCTCGGGCTGCTTTTCGGAAAGGGCAAGGAGCCGTTCGATGACGAATGATTTTGCCGCGCGGTCGGATTCCTTCGATCCCGGCGAACCGTTCGGCGGCGTCGAGCGCGGAGACGGTCTTTGCACGGTCGAAAATGCTTTCCTGTCTTGTTTCTTTCATGTGTATGCCTCGCTTTCGCTTGTTTTCAGGGAAAGCACAGCATAAAAACATCGGACAAAATTCCCGGAATTCTGTCCGATTTGCGTCGTCGCGGGCTCAGCTCTGTCACGCTTGTCACGTTTTTCACGCTTGTCACGCCTTTCACGCGCGTCACGCAGAGTATGGCAACCCCGGCGCCACGTATGAATTGCGCCTGTGGCGCATGAATTGACCTGCGGTCATGAATTGGCTGCGCCGTGAATTGTCCTTCGGACGTGAAAGATCAGCGTTCGTCAAGGGCGAACCACACGGGAAGGTCGGTCGTTTCGCATGGGACGGTCAGGGTTTCGCCCGAGCGGTGCGGTTCGCCCTCGCCGCGCAGACGCCAGACGCCGTCCGGCAGGGTCACGGTCACGTTCTTCGCGCCCTCGTCGAAGACCGGACAGACGAGAATGCGCTCGCCTGATAGGAAGCAGTCGCTTTCGGGATCGCAGGCGGGATCCAGAAGGAAGACCGGACGGATCAGCGGTTCGTTCGCCTTTCTGCAGCGTTCCGCTTCGGCATAAAGGTACGGGACCAATGTTTCGCGCAGGTCGAAGAGCCGCGTTACGGCGGGCAGCAGATCGGGATAGAGCCACGGCATCGTGGACGGTTCGCC
Organism: Clostridia bacterium; assembly: GCA_017524445.1. Classification (GTDB taxonomy): domain Bacteria; phylum Bacillota; class Clostridia; order Christensenellales; family CAG-138; genus UBA3792. The sequence goes on from JAFXVP010000024.1 coordinate 6,339, forward strand.
GGGCTTCCACGAATGCAGCGTAAACCGCGGCAGAAAGACGCCGTACTGGAGCCACCGCAAGAAGAGCTCCTCCGAGGGCTTCGGGCCCGCAAAGCCGCCGATATCCGGTCCGAAGAACAGAAAGCCCGAGAGCGCCATGGTCATGCACTGTTTGTGATTTGCCCGAAGCTCCGGAAAGCTTGTGAAGTTGTCGCCCGTCCACGTCGAGGCGACCCGCTGCGTCCCGGCGATCGCGCAGCGCGACACGTTGAACGGCTCCGCTTCCGGGCATGCCTCGCGGCTTGCCCTTGCCATCAGATACGAAAACAGCGGACGGATGCGGCAGGCGGGAACCGGCGTTCCGAAGCCGTCCGCAAGGACACTTTCGTCCTGCACGCCGTATTCGTTGTTGTCGTTCCAGATATGACGATAGCCCTTTTCGATAAGCTGATTTTTCACGCAGTCCTTCCAGAACGCGTACGCGTCGGGATTCGTGAAATCCAAGTAGCTTGCCATCCCGCCCCAGAACGGGAACCGGGCGGGCGTACCGTCTTCGTAATGCAGAAACCAGCCGTTTTCTGCGATCGTTTCATAGAAGGGATGGTCGGTCAGAAACGCGGGTTTGACGTTCGGGATAAGCTTCACGCCGTGCGCGTCGAAATGCGCCGCAAGCGCCTCGGGCGAAGGGATCCTGTCCGTGTTCCAATGAAACACGCAGCGGTGATCGCCGAGCTGCGTATAGCCGCTCGACAGATAAAACCCGCCCGCTTGGATCCCGTTTTCTTCGCATTGAGAGAGAAAGCTGCGTAATCGCGCGTCCGCATCCTCGGCGTCGGTGTATTCCATCGTGCTGCCGCAGTAGCGAAATGCCCAAAGGGGCACCGGCGCGATCCCGCCGCAGAGGGCGTTGAACCGCCGGATGATCTCAAGGGGAGTCCCGAGGATCAGGTAGAAGACGAGGTTTTCCTCGTCGAAGCGGACCGAGCTGAACGGCTCGAAATAGTTGTCGTGCTCGACGCCGAAATCGACCGTACCGTTACTGTAGGTATCGTAATAGAGCCCGAAGCTGCCCGCGCTGTGCGCGCAGATAAAGAACGGGATTTGTTTATACAAGGGATCGCTGTACGCGGCGGAAAAGCCCATCGAATCGGTCGCGGCAAGCGTAAATCTGCGGTTTGCCTTGTCGACGGGACCGCACTTGTCGCCGAGCCCGAAGATACGCTGCCCCGGGAAACGGTCCGTATAGTGTACGCTGCCTTTGCCGAGCTCGCCGTCGAAGTTATACGCAAGCCCGCTGCGGTCGCGATACAATACGCCCTTTTCGGTCTCCGCCGTGATGCGGAAGTTACATAGTTCCACGGAGAAGCGCACGCCGTCGAGCGTAAACGAAACGGCGGTTTCGTCCTCCGCGATCTCGGGGGTCGCAAGCATAAAGCCGTCTGTACTGAGCTTGTCCCGCCCCGTAAGCGGCATGGTCCCGTCCGGACAGACGCTCCACGTTTTCAGCAGCGGCACGTCATGGTGAACGATCGCCACGCGCAGGATATGCGCGAAAACGTCGAGCCGCGCGGTGACGCCGTCCGCTTCATACACGCGCAAGGACGGTCCGGATTCTATGAGACGGAACCGGTGATCGAACTTCATGCCTTCGGGTCCCCCTTTGTGAGCATGTTTTTCAGCATTGTGCCGTAGTGCGCGTGCCCCATCTTCGTGCCGGTTTTCGCGATATGCAGCACGCGGGTCGGAACGCCGCCCGCCTTCTTCCACGCGGGAAGGTTCGCGCCGTTCGGGTCGCCGGTCCTTGCGAAGTTTGCAAGATAATCGAGCATCTGCCCGGACGCCTCGTGATCGCGTGCGCCGTAGGGACGCCAGCTAAGATCCAGCGTGCCGAACACGTAGCGGAGATCGCAGGAATGAAACGCGCGGTTGTCGTCGCCCGGCGCGTTCAGATCGAAATAGTAGATATACGCGCCGTTTTTGCGCCCGAAGCGGTTGCCGATGTACGCCATGACGGGCGCGTACATGTCGTTGTTGGTGTAGCCGATGAGATAATCGAGCTGCAGCGGGTCTTTGATGAGCTTGTCCACGGCGTCCGGGAGAAGCACGCCGTCCACGACCGGCATGGTATAGTAGATCGTGTCCTTGCGAAGCGTTTTGATCGTCTCGACCGCGTCGAACAGCGTTTCAAGCGGCGCGTTTTTGAGTTCGTCGAGCGTTTTGCATCCCGCAAGCTCCATGTACTGCGTCCAGTAGCTTCTCGCTTCTTCGGCGGGCTTCGGAAGGGAAAATTTCGGGAAAAGCCCCGCGCCGCTCATCATAAATGCGCGGCGGAAAAGACCCTTCAGATCGTGATTCAGACAGAGATACTGGACCGAGATCGCGCCGGCGCTCTGCCCCATCAGCGTGATATTCTCCGGATCGCCGCCGAAATCGCAAATATGCGCTTTGACCCAACGGATCGCGGTCAGCTGATCGTCCAGCCCGAAATTGCCCTCGCGCCCGTACTGTGCTTTGACGTCGGCGTGGCAGAGATAGCCCAGCGGACCCACGCGGTAGTTTGCGAACACGGTGAGGATCCCGCGTTCCGCGAGCGCCGAGCCGTCGAACGGGCTTTCCCGGTTGATGCCGGAATCGAACCCGCCGCCGTAAAAGTACACGACGACCGGCGCGTTTTTCGCGTCCTTCGGCGCGTAGATATTACAATTCAGGCAGTTCTCGTCGTAGGTGAAGTCGATCCCCTCGCGGTATTCGCGCTTATAGAACCGGCGGGTCGGATGCTCCAGATGCTCGTGCACCGCGCGGTTCTGCGGGCAGGCGGGTCCGGGCTTCGTCGCGTCGAGCACGCCGTCCCACGCTTTGACGGGCTTTGCGTATGTAAAGCGTTCCGCGCTTGCGAACGGCACGCCCAGAAAGCGCGCGCAGCGCTCGGTTTCCGTGCCGCGCAGCGTTCCGCACGACGTGTTTTTCAAAATCTCCCGTTCCATGCGCCTTCCCCTTTATGCCGCTTTGATCTGTTCCTTTTTTGCTTTTCTGTCCTTCAAAAGCCACGGCAGGTAGGACAGGAAGAACAACGCCGTGACCGCCGCCGCCATGAACAGCACGCGCAGCGCGTAGTTGGCGGGCAGAAAGTCCAAAATGGACTTCGTCGCTTCCGGCTTTGCCATGTAGAGATAGTTTGCGTCGCCGCCGATGACCGTGTTCGCGACGAACGCGATCACCGCCATGACGACCGTCGCGAGATACGCCTTGATAAAAGACTTCCACGTCGGGCGCATGCCGTGCACGAAGATCATGTAGAACACCGCGATATAGCCCGTGGTGTGCTCAAGCCAGAACTGATAGTAGCGGAAGCGCGTCGGACCCGTGTAGGTGATGACCGTCGGCGTGATGAGCGCGAAGATCGTGCCGGAGAACAGCCAGAAGTACGGGAGGTCGAACAGCGTCTGATTCTTCGTGACGAGCATGTAGCTTCCGAAGATGACGCCCCAGCCGCACAGCGTGATCGGCAGATGATCCTGTGGGTTCGCGCCGAGCTCCGGCACGCCGACGAGCCGCCAGAAATAGGACATCTCGCAGACGATCATAACGAGCGCCAGCGCAAGCCGCAGGTTCTTTTCATGCCTGCTGTTTCTGAGCTTCTCGCGGAACACGTAAATCAGCACGATGACCGCGATCATCAGAAGGATCGGCAAAAAATGGGCAAGCGTGAAGTTTTGAAACTCCACCTCGTCGCCCTTTCCGAAAAAATACGCGAAAAACTCCTTCATGGTCCCCCTCCTCTTTCCTGTGCATTCATTATACCGTTTTCCGTCCGGTTTCACAAGGTCATTGCAAACTTTTCCGAACAAGGCGGTTTTGCTTGAAACGGCGTTGAAAACTTGTTATAATATAATACCAAACAGTATGTGCGGCGCACAAGCTGATTGTCTCCGCATCCACCGCAAGCGGTCCCCCTTCCCCATCAAGGGGAAGGCTTTGGGTGCACGTACAGAGGGAGTAAAAAGTCCAAAGCGTGTCATCCTGAGGAACATTTATGTGACGAAGGATCTTGAAAAAGCAGCAGATCGATCGCTTTTTGAAAAGATTCTTCGCCTAAAGGCTCAGAATGACAGGACTTTTTGAACA
>JAFXVP010000025.1 GCA_017524445.1 Clostridia bacterium
GCGAGGGGCGCAGTATGACAATCAACATGGACCACATCCGCCGCGCTGCGGCGGAGGATCTGAACCGCATCGCGGAGATCGAGATCTTCAATTACCGGCTGTACTTTTATCCGATCTTCCGGTCCGACCGGTATTATTTCGAAGAAAAGACCGTACCGAATCTGACGGCGTTCTACGCGAACGAGCCCGGGATCGTCGAACATACCGCCGTTTATGACGACGGCGCGGTCAAGGGATTTGTCCGCGTGAACGGCGAGGAGATCGAAAAGCTGTTTGTCGAGCCGGTTTTGCAGAACCGGGGCATCGGCGACGCGCTGTTCTGCTACGCGGTCGACGCGTGCGGCGGGAAACGCCTTTTCGTGCTCGAAAAGAATTCGCGCGCGATCCGCTTCTATGAACGGCATGGGTTTCATCTGACCGATCAGAAGAAGCGCGTGGACGACACGAACGAGTTTTTGATCCGTATGGAAATGTAAACAAGGCATAAAAAAGCAAGCCGCAATCGGGCTTGCTTTCGTTTTACTCGTCTTCTTTGTTATCCTCTTTTTCTTCGCTTTCGTCGCCCTCATAAAAGACGATCGGCTCCCGGATCGGGGTCTTTCCGAGACGGTAGAGGTCCACGCCGGGATCGTAGGGATCGACCGGCAGGGGCTTCAGAACACCGACCTTTTTGAGGATCAGGAATACGATCAGCCAGACGACGATCAGGATGCTGACGACCTGCGAGAACGACAGCGCGCCGAAGCCGCCGCGCACCGCGTCGCCGCGGAAGAACTCGATGATGAAGCGGAAGACCGCGTACGGGAACAGGTAGAAATACACCATGCGTCCGCGGCGTTCGTCCTTCTTTTCCCGCAGGAAGACGATAAGCAGCACGGCGAACAGGGTGAAGTTGAACGCCGATTCAAAGAGCTGTACCGGCAGCCGGTTGTCCCAGAAATGCGAGCAGAACGCGCTGTCGTTTAGCTGGATCCCGTAGCAGCAAGGATGCCAGACGATCTCGCCGAAGTCGTTGTAATCGCGGCCGAGGTAGCAGCCGATGCGCGCGATCCCGTGAAACAGCGGCGTCGTGACCGCGACGATGTCGCGCCCGAGCCGCCGCCTCGGAAGGAAGAACTTCGACAGGATCCAGAAGGCCAGAAAATAGCCTAAAAGCCCGCCGTAAAAGACGATGCCGGATTCCGTAAAGCAACGGACAAGCGTGATCTGCTCGCCGCGCGCATATAGGTGCGTCGCGTAGGAGATCGCGCCGAACAGCTTCGCACCGCCCAAAAGACCGAGGAGCGAAGCGATCATGATAAACAGCTGCCGCACCCAGTTCTGCTCGCGGCGGACGCACAGCAAAAGCGCGACGCCGAATACGGCGACGATGCCGATCGCGGCCATGACCGAATAGGTCAGCACGTGATCCCAGATGAATTGTGTAAACGTATTCATACGATATATTATAGCCGCTTTCCGTGGGCTTGGCAAGCAAAAAACTTTCCGCGCGGCAAACCGCAATTTTGGGTCGGAAGGCGTTGACAGTCCGCACGGGTTTTTGTTATAATACAAATTGGTAAAAAAGGGGGAAACCCCGAAAAAATAGCAGGAGGAAACAGAATGGCAAAAACCATGACGATCGATGGCAATACCGCTGCTGCGCATGTCGCATATGCATTTTCCGATGTTGCCGCAATTTATCCGATCACGCCGTCCTCTCCGATGGCGGAAGTCGCTGACGAGTGGGCTGCAAACGGCAGACTGAACCTGTTCGGACAGAAGGTCCGCATCGCGGAGATGCAGTCCGAGGCCGGCGCGGCGGGCGCTGTGCACGGCTCCCTGAAGGCCGGCGCGCTCACGACGACCTTTACGGCGTCTCAGGGTCTTCTTCTGATGATCCCCAACATGTACAAGATCAGCGGCGAGCTGCTCCCCGGCGTGTTCCACGTATCCGCCCGTGCGCTCGCGGCGCACGCGCTGTCCATCTTCGGCGATCACAGCGACGTGATGGCATGTCGTCAGACGGGCTTCGCGTTCCTCGCGTCCGCATCCGTGCAGGAGGTCATGGACCTCGCGCTGGTCGCGCACCTTTCCGCGATCAAGTCGTCCGTTCCGTTCTGCCACTTCTTTGACGGCTTCCGTACGTCCCACGAAGTCCAGAAGATCGAGATGATCGACTATGCCGACATGGACAAGCTCCTCGATCGCGACGCGGTCGCGGCGTTCCGTGCACGCGCGATGAACCCGGATCACCCGCACCTCGGCGGTACGGCGCAGAACCCGGACATCTACTTCCAGAATCGTGAAGCGGCGAACAACTACTACACCAAGATCCCCGAGATCGTCCAGCACTATATGGACGAAGTCGCGAAGATCACCGGTCGTCCGTATCATCTGTTCGACTACGTCGGCGCGCCCGATGCGGAGAAAGTCCTCATCGTCATGGGCAGCGGCGCGGACGTTGCGGAAGAAACCATCAACTATCTGAACGGCAAGGGCGAGAAGCTCGGTCTCATCAAGGTCCGTCTGTATCGTCCGTTCGCGGCGGACAAGCTCCTCGAAGCGATCCCGGCTACCTGCAAGAAGATCGCGGTCCTCGACCGCACGAAGGAGCCCGGCTCCCTCGGCGAACCGCTGTATGAGGACGTCATGACCGCGCTCCGTGAAGCGGGTCGCTGCGGCATCCATGTCGTCGGCGGACGCTACGGCCTCGGCAGCAAGGAATTCACGCCCACCATGGTCAAGGCGTGCTACGACAACCTCGACCTCGACGAGCCCAAGAATCACTTCACGGTCGGCATCGTCGATGACGTGAGCTTCACCAGCCTCCCGATGGGTCCGCTCGTGAACGCCGCGCCGGAAGGCACGATCGCGTGCAAGTTCTTCGGTCTCGGCTCCGACGGTACGGTCGGCGCGAACAAGAACAGCATCAAGATCATCGGCGACCATACCGACATGTACGCGCAGGGCTACTTCGCATACGACTCCAAGAAGTCGGGCGGCTTCACCGTTTCGCATCTGCGCTTCGGCAAGACGCCGATTCAGAGTCCGTACCTCATTGACCAGGCGGACTTTGCGGCATGCCACAATCCGTCCTACGTCACGCGCTACGCGGTTGCGGAAGGCATCAAGGACGGCGGTACGTTCCTGCTGAACTCGCCGTGGAACCTCGAGGAGATGGAGAAGGAGCTGCCCGCGTCCAGGAAGAA
>JAFXVP010000026.1 GCA_017524445.1 Clostridia bacterium
CCGAAGGGGGCTCGAACCCCTGACCTCCAGCGTGACAGGCTGGCATTCTAACCAACTGAACTACCGGGCCACACTATGGTGGGCCTTCAGGGACTTGAACCCCGGACCAATCGGTTATGAGCCGACCGCTCTGACCAACTGAGCTAAAGGCCCTTGTTCCCAGAAGGAAAAATGGTGATCCCGAGGAGATTCGAACTCCTGTAGCCGCCGTGAAAGGGCGGTGTCTTAACCACTTGACCACGGGACCACGCATCAAGCCGTTTTGGTCGGGGTGAGAGGATTTGAACCTCCGGCCCCATGCTCCCAAAGCACGTGCGCTACCGGACTGCGCTACACCCCGAACTTCACACGAACTTCAAACGGCTTGAATAGAATACTACATTAAGATAGAAATGTCAACAACTTTTTTTGATTTTCAAAAAAGATTTATCTTCTGAATACGTTGAAAAAGTTCGCTACCGGTTCCAGAACGTCGTTCAGTCGCTGAATACCGTTGTTCAGGTCCTCAAAGTTGATGCTGTTGATATGCTGCATCGCATCGTCTGCGTCCTTCACAAGCTGATCCAGTCCGCCGACAGCGTTATGGATCTCCCCGATCGTTTCTTCGCTGACGTCGACAATATTGCCCAAAGATTTTCCGAGCTTTTCGAGATCCATTTTCTCGATTTCTTCGGACAGCGCGTTGATGTTGTTTCCCGCATCCGTAAGCGCATCAAGCGCCGTATCGGCTTTTTTCGTGATCGAACCGACGCTCCGGAAAACGAAGAGCGCCAGAATGATGCAAATCACGAAGCTGACGATGGTAATAATCAGTCGTATCCGGTTGATCCGCAGATTCTTTTTTTCATAGCTGTGCATGGTCCTGATCGCATCAGCAAGTTCCGTGTTGTTTTGGTTCTGCGGAATAGGAGCAGTTTCCATATCATTTTCCTCCTTTTGGATAAAACATGAAAGGGAGAAGTGCGTACTTCTCCCCCGTTTTGTTCAGTTCAGATCCGCACGGCGTTCCTGAAGACGCACAAGCATCTCCTTCGCGGCGTCCAGCTTTCTGCGTTCCTCATTCACGACCGCTTCCGGCGCTTTTGCAACGAATTTCTCGTTGGACAGCTTGCCTTCCGCACGCGCAACTTCACCCTTCACGCGCTCGATCTCTTTGTCGATCCTTGCACGTTCCTCATCGAGATCCACGAGCGATGCAAGCGGGATATACGCTTCTGCGCCTGCGCAGACAAGATGCACGTCCGTCTTCTGCACGTCGCCGCGCACGTCGGTGATCTCGACGCTTTCCGCGCCGATCAGCTTCATCAGAAGCTTTTCAACCGAACCGAATGCTTTGGGATCGGGAACGATCAGCTTTGCTTTGATCTTCAGTCCAACCGGCACCTTTCGTTCGGCGCGCACATTGCGGATCGCACGAACGACGTCCTTGAGCGTTTCGGTGCACGCTTCTTCCGCCTCGTACCGCATCGTATCCGAAGCTTTCGGCCAGTCGCAGAGCATGATGGTTTCCGCATGTCCCGGCAAGCGCTGATAAAGCTCCTCCGTAATGAACGGCATAAACGGATGCAGCAGCTTCATCGAGGTCGAGAGCACGTACAGAAGCACCGACGAAACACGTGCTTTTTCCGCCGCGTCGTCGCTGTACAGCGAGGGTTTCGCAAGTTCGATATACCAGTCGCAGAGCGTACCCCAGATGAAGTCGTAGATCTTCTCCGCCGCAAGGTTCAGATCATATGCCTCGAGATGCGTCGTGACCTCGCGAATCGTGCGGTCGAGCTGTGCAAGGATCCACTTGTCAATGATCGAAAGCTTGCTTTCATCGAATTCCGGCTTCGTATCCTCGTCGATGTTCATCAGCACGAAGCGTGCCGCGTTGTAGACCTTGTTGCAGAAGTTCCGCGCCGCTTCCACCTTTTCAGTGTAGAAGCGCATATCGTTGCCGGCGGCATTGCCCGTGACGAGCGAGAACCGAAGCGAATCCGCGCCGTATTTCTCGATGATGTCCAGCGGATCAATGCCGTTGCCGAGAGACTTGCTCATCTTGCGTCCGAGGCTGTCGCGCACGAGCCCGTGCACGTAGACCGTTTTGAACGGTTCCTCCTTCATGACCTCAGCCGCAAACGTGATCATGCGGGAGATCCAGAACGTGATGATGTCGTAGCCCGTCACGAGCGTATCGGTCGGATAGAAGTACTTGAGCTCCTCCGTCTCCTCCGGCCAGCCGAGCGTGGAGAACGGCCACAGACCGGACGAGAACCACGTGTCGAGCACGTCTTCGTCCTGACGGAGCTTGCCGCCGCACACCGGGCACTTTTCCGGCGCGGTCTCCTCACAGAACGTACCGCCGCAGTCGTCGCAGTAATACACCGGGATGCGGTGACCCCACCAAAGCTGACGCGAAATACACCAGTCACGGATGTTTTCCATCCAATGATAGAAGTTCTTGTCGAACCGTTCGGGCACGAACTTCACCTTGCCGGAGCGCACCATGTCTATCGCGGGACCGGCGAGCGGCTTCATGTCCACAAACCATTGCTTTGAAACGATCGTTTCGATCGTCGTATGGCAGCGGTAGCAGGTGCCTACGTTGTGCGTATAATCCTCGACCTTGACAAGATTGCCGCTTTCCTCGAGGTCTTTGACGATATTCTTACGGCATTCGAAACGGTCCTGTCCGCAATATCTGCCGCCCTCCTCGTTAACGTGCCCGTCGTCTGTGAACACGCGCAGCACGGGGAGGTTATGGCGTTTGCCGACCTCAAAGTCGTTCGGATCGTGCGCCGGTGTGATCTTCACCGCGCCGGTACCGAATTCCATCTCGCAGTATTCGTCGCCGACGATCGGGATCTCGCGGTTCACGAGCGGCAGCACGACGGTCTTGCCGATAATGTCCTGATAACGCGGATCCTCCGGATGCACCGCGATCGCGGTATCGCCGAGCATGGTTTCCGGGCGGGTCGTCGCGACCGTGATCGAATAGGACTTATCCGGCGCGTCGTAGCGCACGTGCCAGAGGTGGCTGTCCTGGCTTTCGTATTCGACCTCGGCGTCGGACAGCGCGGTCTTGCAGTCCGGGCACCAGTTGATGATGCGGTTCCCGCGATAAATGAGGCCTTTGTCATAGAGGTTTTTGAACACGCGAACAACAGCGCGGTTGCAGCCGTCGTCCATGGTGAAGCGTTCACGCTCCCAATCGCAGGATGAGCCCATCTTGCGAAGCTGCTTTACGATCGTTCCGCCGTATTCGGCGCGCCATTCCCATGCGCGCTTCAAAAACGCTTCGCGTCCGATGTCCTTCTTGGTCACGCCCTCATTCGCGAGCGCTTCCACGATCTTGACCTCCGTCGCAATCGACGCATGATCCGTTCCGGGAAGCCAAAGCGTTTCAAAGCCGCACATGCGCTTATAGCGGATGATCGTGTCCTGCAGCGTATTGTCCAGCGCGTGACCCATATGCAGCTTGCCCGTGATGTTGGGCGGCGGGATCACGATCGTGAACGGGTGTTTTTCCGGGTTCGGCGCGGCATGAAAATAGCCGTCCCGTTCCCACTTCTCGTACCACGCATGCTCCACGCTTGCGGGGTCGTAGGTTTTCGGCATTTCTGGATTCATTGTACCATCTCCTTCAAAATAGATACGCCCACTTCGCCAAAGGACGAAGTGGGCGTTCGCGGTACCACCTTTGTTAAACAGAACGATCTGTTTCTCTCTGCGCCGATAACGGGACGATCCGGAAACGGTTACTTGATTCACCGCATCGACTCAAAAGCGACCTTCTGCGTTTCATTGCCGACCGTTCTTTCAGCCGCGGAACGGATCTCTGACGGGTGAAGCGCATACTCCTCTTTCTCAAAGTCTTTTTATGCAGTTTACCACATTTTTGGCGAATGTCAAGCTTTTATTGTGCGTTTGCCCATGCGTCCATGCGTTCGTTCAGCAGATCGAAATAACCGGGACCCCAATGCAGATACTCCGTGAAGAATTCCACGAGATCGCCCTGATTGCAGCGATTCGTGAGATCGAACAGCTCGCAGAAGCCGCCGGTATACTTGAAGAAGTAGATCGGCATGTCGATGCACAGATCGTACCAGTCCTCCGCATACATACCGAGCCCCCACTGGTCGAGATACGTCTTGATATCATCAACCGATGCGCCTTGTCCGTTGATCTTCAGAGAACAGATCGTGACAAGGATATTGCCGAAGTATTCGTTCAAAAACGTCGCGATCGCAAGATCAGAACCGTATTTTTCGTTGATCTTCGCAATGTTCCATTCCGCGTTGGTCGACCAGGATTCGGCGTAACCGTTGTTCTCGATCATCAGCTGATACTTCGGGATCGTGCCGAGAGCGTATTGATATGTGAACTGATACATGTGCCCCGGGAATCCCTCATGCGCAAGCGTGGACATGCTGTAATTTTCCTGATCCTTCGGATTTGTCAGGATGATGTTGTTCCGATAGCCGTCAAGCGAAGGCGTCATGTAAGCGGCCGGCGAGAAGCTGTCCTGCAGCTCCTCCGGGACCTCAGTATACGTCACTTCAACGTCCGGCATCGGCGGAACGATCTTCGGCATCAGCGTCTTCAGATACGCTTCATCGCCCTTAAGAGAACCGGTCGTGATCACCTTTCCATTCATAAGATCGTTGTA
>JAFXVP010000027.1 GCA_017524445.1 Clostridia bacterium
TCGCCGCCGTCGTCTTCCACCGTGATCATGCGAACGTTCCGCTGCGTGGATTCGAAATCATCCACAACGATCATGCGATTCGGATCGAAAACCGTGCTCACACGATACCCGTCCGTGAACATAAGTCCGTTATAGACGTATACCTTGCTCAAAACACATTGATCAAAACGCATGCCGAGCGTGATGCGTTCTTTCAGCTTTTCATATATGTACTCCGAAACAAAGGTCAGCCGCGATACGCGGCTCATGCTTGCGGATCGTTCAAACGCATAGTACTGCCATCTCGAATAGGGAAACTCCAGCGTAATCCCTTCCGGATGGAACATAGCTTCCGCCCGCTTTTGCAGCTCCGCCGTTCTTCCGACCGGCGCGCGGTCGAAGATGCCGGCAAAATCCACGTACACGATATGCCACTCCATCCGGCGCAGTCCGCGGATGATCTCCGGGAAATCGGGTTCATTGAAAATGTGCTCGATCTGATCGAACAGGGCGCACTGCGGCTGTTCGGTCTTTCGGACGCTTTCGTTGTGGACCGCTTTCTCTACATCGAAATGAATCCGGTAGGTGCCGTCCTCTCTTTGCTTGGCATTCGCTAAAATCGTCTCTGCCGATATCTGCCAGATCTCATACGTTCTTTTTATCATGGTTCCGTCTCCCTTATACGCACAGTTTACCACAATATGCGCCCTCCCTGGATGAACAATCTGTAAATGAATACTGCGCCCACTTTTTCAAATGAACAGGAAAGGAGAATAAACAGCACCGGAAATTGTGTGCCGCAGGTTCAATATTTTCATTTCAAGGAGGAACTGAATGACCAAACTGACCAGTATCGGCGATCTGCCGATCACCCTCTCTGTAGAGGACGTTGCCTCCTACCTCGGAATCTCCCGGGTAGGAGCTTATAACCTATGCCACTCGAAGGGCTTTCCGTCCATGCGGATCGGAAAGCGCATCCTGATCCCGCGCGATCATTTCTTTGCGTGGCTCGACCGGCGGCAAAAGGAGGCGATCGAATGAAGAAGACCGACTCCGTTCACCGCGAACCGATCCAGCGCCTTGCCGTAGACACGCTGCAGCCGTTTAAGAATCATCCGTTCCGTATGTATTCCGAAGAGAAGCTGATCGAGCTTTCCGAGAGCATCCGGGAGAACGGCGTCATTTCCCCGATCCTTGTCCGTCCGCTTGCGTCCGGCGGATATGAGATCGTATCCGGTCACAACCGTGTGGAAGCATGTCGGTTGGCGGGAATCGAAACGATCCCGGCGATCGTGCGGGACATGGACGACGACACGGCGATCCTCGTCATGATCGACGCCAATCAGCAACGCGAAAGTGTCCTGCCGAGCGAAAAGGCGTTCGCCTACAAAATGCGTCTGGAAGCCATGAAGCGGCAGGGAAAGCGGACAGCATCCGTCGGTACCCAAGTTGGGTACAAGTCCGGTGAGAAGTCCGCGGACCGTCTTGCGCGGGATGTCGGTGAAAGCCGCAACCAGATTCAGCGCTATATCCGGCTGACGTACCTGATCCCGGAATTGCGCGATATGGTCGACAGCGGAAAGCTTGCGATGAATCCCGCTGTCGAGCTGTCTTACCTTCCGACAATGGAACAGACCTATGTGCTGGCGGCGATCCAGTCCGAACAGAGCTCGCCCACGCTTGCACAGGCAAAAGAAATGAAGGAAGCATTCACTCGCGGCGTTTTCACCTTCGACACCCCGCTTGAAATTATGCTCGCCGGGAAAGGCAAGCGCAAGGAAGTCCTGACGCTTCCGATGGATCGCTTTGCCGGGTTCTTCCCGCCGGACAGCACGCCGCGGGAGATCGAAGAAGCGCTGTTCCGGATCCTGACGGATTACCAACACAGGCAGGAACGGAAGCGTTCCCGGGAGATGGAACGGTGACGCACATGGGGGAACACGATATGGAAAACGAAATGATCTGTATCTATTTCTCCGACGAACCGTATGTGGACGCAATGATCACGAAGGAGGAGCTTCTCGCCGCGCTGAAAAAACAGCGCGGCGAGACTTCCTTGCAAGACGATGCAAAACGTACTATTCGTTAAACTGACCGAAAATCGAAAGGAGAAAACACAATGGAACTGACGTACACAAAAACAGGAAATTATCTGATCCCGGACCTTGTTATGGACCCGCAGCCGGAAGGCGAGATCGGCGTCTGGGGATGGCGGCGCAAGCGCTTTCTCAAAGAACACCGTAAAGGCACTTACAACGCCCTGCTGATGAAGGGCACGCTGACGCAGCACTTGATCGACACGAACGAAGCAGCTTTGGACATGATGGACAAGCTTATAAAAGAAATGGCAGCAGCCGAGGGCGTAACCGAATCTCTCAAGCGTCGCGATCAGATGGCATGGGTCGGCGCCATGAACAACATCCGCGCCCGCGCCGACGAGATCGTCCGCGCAGAACTGATCGAGGTATAACATGGTTACAAAACGAAACGATAAGCGCTATACCGCATCGCTGGCGGTCGGGCGAAACGCCGACGGATCTTTGAAGCGGAAATACTTTTACGGGAAGACGAAGAAGGAAGTCGATCTGAAGGTTGCAAAAGCAAAGCTCGAACTGGAAAACGGCATGTTTACTCCGGATGACGGCGTGACCTTCATTGATATCGCACACCGCTGGGTGGACGTCGCGCATCCGGACATCATGCCGCATACGCGGCGCACCTATCACACGATGATCGACAAGCATCTGAAATCACTGCATCACATCGAGCTGAAAAAGCTGAAACCGCTACACCTGCAATCTGTCTTGAAAGAAATGTACGACAACGGGCTTTCCGACAACATGATGCGTGACGCCAAGATCATCGCCTCTGCAGTTCTGAACTTCGCTATGGACAACGATCTGCTGTTCCGGAACGTGTTTGCGCGTGTTTCCGTTCCGAAACGCGGCAAAGCCGAGCGCATGCCGATCACCGAGGAACAAAAGGATCTGATCCTTCGCACATGGAGAGGACACAGAATGGGCGTTGCCGTTCTGGTCATGCTGTATTGCGGACTGCGCCGCGGGGAGATCGTCGCACTGACCTGGAACGACGTGGACTTTAACACAATGACGATTTCCGTTACAAAAGCAGCGACCTTCGGGCAGAACCAGCCCAAGATAAAGCGACCGAAGACTGCCGCGGGCAATCGGATCGTGCCGTTCCCCGCACAGCTTCTGCCGATCTTCAAGGAAGCGAAGCAGAATAAATCCTTATACGTTTGCCCCGCGGCGGACGGCAGCATGATGACCAACACGGCGTGGACGACCTCATGGAACTCGTATATGCATTATCTGAACATTCAGGCAGGCGGGCGTGACGCAAGCCGCAGCAATCCGAAGGTCGTTGCAATCGACCGGTTTACGGCGCACCAGCTTCGTCACACTTACGCGACCATGCTTTATGACGCCGGGGTGGATGTGAAAACAGCGCAGGATTTTCTCGGTCATGCCGATCCATCCGTGACCATGAACATCTACACGCATCTCTCCTCCCAGAAAAAGGAACATGCGATCCATGCCTTGCAGAAGCATTTCTCGGACGTCATCCCGGACGCATTATAAAAACAGCCCTCGAATCAAAGACCAAACAGCCGGTAAAATCCACTTTTTACCGGCTGTTTTTTTGCAAAAATGCTCAGGTAAAACCTCCCGTGGAAAACGGTCTTGTTGTCAATTTGTTGTCAAAATGTTGTCAAAACCCGAAATGAGCACAAATTTTGGGGAAATGAGCACAAGCAAGGTACGAAAAAAGCCCGATTTCTCGGGCTTTCTGAGTGGTAGCGGCGATCCGATTCGAACGGATGACAGGTCGGGTATGAACCGACTACTCTGGCCAACTGAGTTACACCGCCATAGCAGAATTATTATAAACGAAGAATTCCGCTGTGTCAAGCATTTTTTACACCTGCGGTCGGTTTCATTTTTTCACGGTGCGGTCGGCTTCATGTTGTTGACCATCACAGGCGCGTACGCGTTTACAGGATGAAGTATGCGAGCAGTCCGCCGATCAAAAGGCTCAGCACGTTTGCGGTGATCGAAAACAGCAGAAGCCGCCGATGACTGCGGTCAGGATACTTTTTCTTATAGAACGCGTACTCGATGAACACGACCGCGGTCTCCAGCGCGGCGAGCACGATCCAGTAGCTGAGCCGGCCGAATGCGTACGCGATCAGAAGCAAAAGATTCATGATGGGATTCGTGATCGCGTTGATTGCAAAGACGTACTTTACCGGGCGGATCTTAAAGCACAGTGCGGTAAGCCACTCGACGAGGAACGTGACGGCGACCGGCATCAGAAAACCGGTAAACGCGTACAGAAGGAGCCACGCGCCGCAGCTTAAGCACGCTTCCCCGATCCCGCCTGTGCAGGAATCCGCGCCTTTCGGCTTTCCGGCCGTGAGCGCGTTCGTTTCGCCGTCGAACATATAGCTGCCGTACGGCTCGATCGCGGCGGCGTTCGTTTGCGTTTCCGTTCCGTCCGGCGCGGTAAGCGTCAGATAAAACTGCTTTTCGTCCATCTCGAACCGAACGCCGATCTTCTGATTCTTCGCGCTGCCCGATGTATATATCTCGCCCTGCCGGAGCGAGCCGTTCTCGTGCAGAAAGAACGCCGTGACCGTCGTCCCCTCGGGCACGTTCTTCAGATAGACCGAAAGCTCCCACGGATCCGGCGCGGGTGCGTTCGCGCTTGCGGCATGCGGAATGAGCATGAGCAAAGCCGCAAAAAGAAGCAGGATGCAAATCCGTTTTTTCATGGGCGTTCCTCCGGGCGTTTTTTTCAGTATACCACGAATGCGGTGCTGTTGCAATCGGCTGCAGCGCCGCCTGCCGAATCGTCGATAAACCTTTTTTCAAACGCGGTGGAACGCGATATTCGTACGCATTCCAGTTTTCTGCGCTGAAAATGTCGCCGGATCTGAGAAAAGGCGATGGAATAACAGAACAAGAACTACATAATATCCGCACACCTGGGTGGTACCAATGCCCCCTTTCTGAAAGGTAAAATACGTACAGAAAGGGTGGTATCGATATGGATGCAAATGAAAAGATCAAAACCATGATGGCAAGCCGAGGGTGGACGCCGTACAAACTCGCAAAGGAAAGCCGCTTGTCTGAAAACACCATCGCAAATTTGTTCAGGCGGAATTCTGTACCATCGATCTATACGCTGGAAGCAATCTGTCACGGCTTTGGAATCACCTTGTCTCAATTCTTTGCGGAGACAGAAAATATGGTTGAGCTGACGCCGGAGCTGGAGGAACTGTTTGAAAGTTGGAAGGCATTAACGCCGAAACAGAAAAGCCTGATCCTTCAACTCATGCGCGAACTGTAATTAAAAAAGGATATACCCTTTCCTTTTCATAACCTATCGGAGGCAATATGGAACAAAAACCCAAGAGCAAAAAAACCTTGCTGATCCTGATCCCCGTCGCGCTGATCCTGATCGCCGGCGCCGTGTTCGGGATCCTGTACTTCCCCGCGCAAAAGACGTACCGCAGCGCGCTGACCGCCGCGCAGGAACGCCCGTTCGACGAGGCGCACGAAGCGCTGACCGACGCGATCCGAAAGCTGGACGGCAATCCGCTGTTTACACAAAAAAAGAGCGAGCTTACCGTCCTGCTCGGCGATCTCGTCTGCGATCATACCTATGAAACCGCCATGGATCAAAGCGGCGATCTGCCGTATGCCGAGGCGCGCGCGATCCTGAACGATGCGATTGCGGCGCTCGAAGGCAAGCCGCAGTATGAGACGCATTGCGACGCGCTGCGTCTGCAGCTTCTTGAGATGACAAAGGCGGAGCTCGAATGCGCGATCGACGAAGGCGAAACGGCTTACGCGGTTGAACTGATGCAGACGCTGACCGAAGAACAGGCGACGCCGTTCTACGATATGATCTTCGCGAAGGCCGAAGCCGCTGCTGCGGAGGGCGACAAATTCAAGGCGATCGGGATCCTGGAACCGCTCGGCTCCTATGCGGACACAGCGGAGCGCATCGAAAAGCTGCGCGAAGGGCTCCGGTTTGACGACGCCGCCGCCGTCTTTACCGGCAGCAACTATGATGAAGGCGCAGCCGCGCTGCGCGCACTCGGCACGGAGGAAGGCAACGCCGCGGCGGAGCAGCTTCTTTCGGATCGGACCGCCCGCAGAGCGACAGTCCGCGATCAGGCGGAATCGACGGTCGCTTCAGGCGCGTGGCATACCGCATGGATCGACAACGGCGTCGTGCGCTGCGCGGGCGACGCGCGCTATACCGTGCCGGAAACGAACGCCGACCGCGTCTTTTCCGGTCTCGGCTCGATCTTCGGGCTGAAGGACGGCAGGGTGATCCCGTTCGGCGAGACCTTCGGCGCGGAGGATGCGATCAAGGCGCTTTCCGGCGTCGTCGATATGGGGCTCGGACTCAATCACGGGCTGTTTTTGCTGGAAAACGGAACGGTCGCGGGCGTCGGCAGCAAGGCATGCGGCAAGCTGAACACGGCGGACTGGACGGAAATCTCCGACGTCGCGGCGGGCGCATGGCATTCGGTCGGATGTAGAAAGAACGGCAGCGTTCTGTCGATCGGCAATAACGATTTCAAACAATGCGACACGGCGGACTGGACCGGGATCCAAGCGGTCGACGCCGGACTGTGGCACACGGTCGGGCTGAAAGCCGACGGCACGGTCGTCGCGTGCGGCGACAACACCTACGGGCAGTGCGACGTACAGGACTGGACAGACGTCGCGGCGATCGCCTGCGGCGCGTGCTATACCCTGGGATTGAAAACCGACGGCACGGTCGTCGCCTGCGGCGACAACGCGGCGGGACAATGCGACGTTGCGAACTGGACCGAGGTCGCCGTGATCGACGCCGGCGCGTATCATACGGCGGCGGTGCGCGTGGACGGCGCGCTGCTCGCAACCGGCTGCCTCCCGCACGACGCGCTTCCCGAAGCGCCGATCTTTGCTTCCGACTGGACGATCGACCCGATCGCCAATCTTTCCGCGCGTTCCTCCGTCGAACAGACGGCGTATATCGAGGGACTCGAATCGGAATTCGGTCCGTGGCTGTATCTGGATCCGAACGGCGCGGCGCTGATTTGCGTCGACGATTCCGCGGAGCGTACGCCGCTGCGGGCGGACCTTCTGGCAACGGCGAACGCGCTGCCGGGCGGCCGCGTCACAAATCCGGAGGCAAGCGGACGCGTCATCCATATGTATCCCGAAATGCCCGATCTGCAGGCGCAGAAAGCGCATGCGGTCGTCGCGTTCACCGGCGATTATATCGGCTTTACGTCAAACCGCAAGGCTGTCATGATCCGCAACGGCGTCGTCTATTACGACCGCAACGAAACGACGACGCTCGCCGTGATGCCGGACGGCACGCTGCAATGCTTTGACAAAGGGGAAACGACCGCAGAAAAGCTCCTCAGTCAGGGTGTAAAGGACAGCTTCTCCTTCGGTCCGCTGCTGGTGAAGGACGGTCGGAGCGCAATAAAAGCCGAAGGCGACAACGTAGATTCCTACACCATGCGCGTCGGCTTTGGCTATATCGATCCTTATCATTATGTTGCCCTCGTAGCGCTGCGTCCCCGATCGAATCAATATTCGCATGTCATGACGGCGGACACGATGGCAAGCTACGGCGTAAGGCTCGCCTATAACTTTGACGGCGGACATTCCACCGCGCTTGTTTTCATGGGAAGGGATCTTTCACGGCTTTCCTTTGACGGCTCTGCATACAACACCATCCGCGCACTCTCCGACATCGTGGTGTTCCTTGAAAATCCCTTGGTGCAGCCGCCCGCGGAGGAGCCGGAATTCACGCCGGAACCCTCCGAAGAGCCGACCCCGACGCCGTAAAACTACGGAAGGAACGGCGCGACCGGCTGATTGGTCTCGAACATCTCCCTGAACGCTTTAAAACGCGGATGTTCACGCCAGCCCCGCTTCGTGGACCCCGCCGATACAAGATCATATTCCGCATCCGGGAAGGCATTCTGCAAGGCAGCAATGCCTTCTTCTCCTATTTGCGCCGTGACGGTCTCGCCGAGCCAGATGCGTTCCAGCTTTTTACAGGACAGCAGCGGCGAAACGTCCGTTATGCCGGTAAAGAACAGATTGACGTCCAGCAGTTCGCTGAGATTCGCGAGCGGCGTGATATCCGTGAGATTCCGGTCCATAAACAGCTCCAGATACTTGAGCTTACTGAGCGTACCGATCGGCGTGACGTCCGAAAGATTCCGGTTGTCCGCAAGGATCAGAACCTGCAGGTTTTGGAGCTCCGTGATCCATCCGACGTCCGCAATATCGTTGTGCCCGAGATCCAGCGCAATGAGGTCCCGGCAGTAGCGCAGCACCTGCACGTCCTCCGTGTGCATGCGATTGGCGGTATTGCCGCTCTGCTGGGTGGAAAACGCGACCGCGTCCGTTGAAACGCTCCAGCGGTCGATCCAAACGGTCCAGACGACCTCCACGTCCGGATACCGGTCTCTGATTGCCGCAAGCTGCTCGTTCGACAGCGAGCAGTCGTGCAGCACGAGCTTTCCGAGCTTCGGGAACCGCCCGACGGCGTCGGAAAACGCTTCATAGGATTCGATCTGCGCGCCGGAAAGATCCAGCTCCTCCGTAAAGCTGTCCCATTGTGTCCCCTGCAGAAGCACCGTCCTGTGAAATACGACCGAAGAAAACCGATCCGTGATCGCGTTCATCTGTTCATCGGAAAGCGTCGTCTGCGAAAGGTCTACCTCCTTAAGCTTCGGGAAGCACGCAAGATACGTGCCGAGCGCTGCGGGATCCTGCGCGCCGGAAAACGCGAGCGTTTCCGTTTCCGAATCCGATGCGCCGTAAACCGCGTCCGTCCAGACGATCCGTACCCACGGCGCATCCTGCACCGCCGCCGCGACCGTCTCGCTCGTCGCCGCCGTTCCGGTCAGATCCAGCGATTCAAGCGCGGGACACAGGGACGCGACCGTTCGGATCTCGTCCGGAAGCGGCGCCGTCGCCGGCACGGTATACGCACGCAGCGTTTCGCACGGTTCGCCGCCGATCAGAAGCGCGTCGGTGAACGCGACGTTCGGATAACGCGTCTTAAGCTCCGTCCAGTCCCGTTCAAACGCCGTCAGCCCGCCCTCATTCATCGCAGGATCAAAGCTTCTCGTCAGCATCACGGACCGGCATTCCGAAAGCTGCGCCAGCGCTTCGGAAAGCGCGTGAAGATCCCCGACCGGCTCGGAGAGGATGACGAAATCCAGATCCGCGTCAAACGTCTGTCCGAACAACTCGACCCTTTCCGCCTTTCCCGGCGTTTCTTCCGGTACCGCCGGCGTTTCTGAAGAAACCGCGGGCGGTTCGGTCGCCTCCGAAGCCCGGTTCTCCTTCTGATCCCCGCAGGCAATCAGAAATGCCGCCGTCAGCAGCAGACAGACGATCGGCAAAAAAGCCCTTACTCTGCGCATATCAAAACTCCTACTCATATTCTGTTTCAGTATACCATACAAGCCGGACGCATGCAAGCGCTGCCTGCGGATCATATATTATCTTTTGTAGGTGTTACAATGATTTGTGACAGGGAGCTATGGGAACCGTGGAAAACGCCGATGGGTTTCCCACAGTTCCCACAGCACTGCTGCTGCGAGAATAAAAAGATAGCGAACGAATGACGATTGTGCTATTGTAATAGTCGCCAAACCAATTCACAGAAA
>JAFXVP010000028.1 GCA_017524445.1 Clostridia bacterium
AGGAGGCATAGCCTGCGAAGGATCCTGGAACGGGGTGACGAAGTATCCTTTTGCCGTGCCGGTGCGCAAGATCCTTCGCTGCGCAAGATCCTTCGCTGCGCTCAGGATGACATAACGGGGCAGTCCGAAAACAAAAACGGGACCGCAGATGCGATCCCGCCGGATGTGTCATCCTGAGGAGGCATAGCCTGCGAAGGATCCTGGAACGGGGTGACGAAGTATCCTTTTGCCGTGCCGGTGCGCAAGATCCTTCGCTGCGCAAGATCCTTCGCTGCACAAGATCCTTCGCTGCGCTCAGGATGACATAACGGGGCAGTCCGAAAACAAAAACGGGACCGCAGATGCGATCCCGTGTTTGTCGGAGTTCGAATTGTTCTTACAGACCGTAGCGCTTCTTGAAGCGATCTACTCGTCCGCCGCTGTCGACCAGCTTCTGACGGCCCGTGAAGAACGGGTGGCACTTGCTGCAGATTTCGACCTTCAGCTCGCCCTTGGTGGAGCCGGTAAGGAAGGTCTCGCCGCAGGCACAGCGCACGACCGCTTCGCCGTAAGACGGATGAATATTTTTCTTCATGTATTATCACTCCTTCGTCGTGTAATGCATTACCGTCGGCTATTATACCATGCCGTCTGAAAAAAGCAAGAAAAACTTTTTGAATTTTCAAACTTTTTCATTCCGCATTCCTCATTCCGCATTCCGCATTATTTTACTGCCCGTACCGGTTCTGCTGCGCGTGCGAAGAGGTGAAGCCCTCCTTTTCGAAGATGCGGACCCATTCCTTCAGTCGGATCAGGAATTCCTCGTTGTTGTTGGTCTTATCCATCATGCTGACAAGGTTTTCGGTCACGTCGCCGGTGCCGCCGTTTGCAAGCATGCGGCGCAGCATGCGTACGCCGTCCAGCTCCTGCCGGGAAAGCAAAAGATCGTCTCTGCGCGTGCCGGATTTATACACGTCGATCGCGGGGAAGATGCGCTTTTCGGAAAGACGGCGGTCCAGATGGATCTCCATATTGCCCGTGCCCTTGAATTCCTCGTAGACGATGTCGTCCATGCGGCTGCCGGTCTCGACCAGAGCCGTTGCGATGACGGTGAGCGAGCCGCCGTTTTCGATGTTGCGCGCCGCGCCGAAAAAGCGCTTCGGCTTGTGCAGCGCGCCCGGGTCCATGCCGCCGGAAAGCGTACGCCCGGTCGGCGGGATGACGAGGTTATAGGCACGGGTGAGGCGGGTGAGGGAGTCCAGAAGGATCACCACGTCCCTGCCGTCCTCGACAAGGCGCATCGCGCGCTCCTGCACCATCTCGGCGATGCGGGTGTGGTGTTCCGGCAGCTCGTCGAAGGTCGAAGCGACGACCTCGCCCTTGATGCTGCGGCGCATGTCCGTGACTTCCTCGGGCCGTTCGTCGATCAGCAGCACGATGAGGTGCGTGTCGGGATAGTTCTCGGTGATGCCGTTCGCGATCTGCTTTAACAGCGTCGTTTTGCCCGCTTTCGGCTGCGATACGATCATTGCGCGCTGTCCCTTGCCGATCGGCGCGATCAGGTCGATGAGCCGCACGGAGAGGTTGTTCACCCTGCCCGGCGTTTCAAGCGTGTAGCGCTCGTTCGGGAAGATGGGGACGAGGTCCTCATAGTTCACGCGGTTTTGCGCGTTCTCGTCCGGATCCTTGCCGTTGACGCGGTCGACGTATAAGAGCGCCTCGTACTTGTCGCCTTCGCGGCGCGCGCGGGTGCGTCCCTCGACGAAGTCGCCGTTCTTCATGTTGCAGCGGCGGATCTGCGCGTTCGCGACGTACACGTCGTTCGGACCCGCGTCATAGTTCGAGACGCGGAGGAACCCGTAGCCCTCCATGATCTCCAGAACGCCTGCCGCCGTGCCGGTCTCGGGAAGCTGAACGGGCTCCGCCGGCTTATCGGGCTTCTGTTCGCCCTCCGGCGCGCGGTACGGACGGTTGTTCTGCCGGAAATTGCGATTCTGGTTCTGCCGCCCGTTCTGCTGACGGTAGTTGTTCCGCGGATAGCGCTGCTGCCGCTGCTCGCCGTCCGTACGCTCCTGCGGCTTTTCAGCGGGTTCCGCGGGCTTTTCGATAGATTCCGCGGGCTGTTCCGGTGCGGGCTGTTCCGCGGGCTTTTCGGCCGGTTTTTCAACCGGCTTTTCGGGCGTTTCGGGTTCCGGCGCTTTCGACGCCTTTGCGGGTCTGCCGCGCTTTTTCGGCGCGGGAGCGGGGCCCTGCAGAAGCTCGATAAGCTGCGCCTTTTTGTATTTGCGGAAAGAGGGAATGCCGTGCTGCTTTGCAAGCGCGTACAGCTCATTGATCGTCAATGCGTTGAGTTCGGATGAATTCACAAAATGCCTCCGGTATTGAATTGGTTTTTCATGGAAATAAAGATATGACAAAACGGATTTGCTGATACCATTTTATGGGCGAACGAAAGCGTTGTCAAGCGTTTCGCGGAAAATCGCTGTGATTTGCGTATTTTCGCGGCGTAAGAACGGGACGCCGCACATACAATGCAGCAAAGGCAGGAGGTCTCGATATGGAAAAACGCGAAAAGGAACTCACGACGCCCTCGGCGCATACGCTTTTGATCGAGGGACGCAGGCGCATGCGCATCACCGGCGTACTGGACGTGGAGAGCTTTCAGGAGGACGAGATGACGGTCGTGACGCAGGCGGGTACGCTGACGGTGTGGGGCGAGGGACTGAAGCTCGGCAAGCTGAATCCGGAGGACGGGCAGGTCCTTCTGGAGGGCAATATCGCGTCGATCGAGTACGAGCAGCCGGAGCCGGAGCGCAAGCCGTTCCTGTTCCGCCGCAGATGAGAGACGTCACCGCACAGCCGTTCGAAGCGCTGCTGCTTTTTCACGGCGGCGCGATCGCGGGATTTGTGTACCTGATCCTGCGGACGATCAGGACGCGGGCGGGCAGGCGGTGGGTCACGCATCTCTCGGACGCCGTTTTTGTGCTCACGGGAGCCGCGCTGTTTGCGGGATATCTGTTTCTCGCGAATTACGGAACGGTGCGCGGCTTTCTTTCCGCGGCGTTTGCGTTCGGCTTTGCGGCGGTATACGTGCTGTTTGCGCCGATCTTTGCGCGAATGACACAAAAATTCCGCAAAAAATAGGTTCCGTTTTGGCGCGCTATCTGTTATACTGTTATACATGGAAGAATCGTCAAAACGGATCGTACGGACGATCCATTTCAAACCGATCCATTTTATCCTCGTACTGATCGCGTGCGTGGTTATATTGCTCGTGGTGCTGATCCCGCAGCGGCTTCGCATCCGCGAGGCGCAGGACGAGTACGAAACGCGCGTCGAGCTTTTGAATCAAACCAAACGCTCCTATACGCAGGAACGCGAAAATCTGCAGTTCATGCGCACGGATTCCTATAAGATCCAACAGGGAATGATCAAATACGGCTGGCATTATCAGGAGGACAGGCTCATCCAGGATGACAGCGCGGTCACGGTGACGGAATGAAACCGGATATTGCAGTCATTGATATCGGAAGCAACTCCGTTCGTCTGATGCTCGGCGCAGTCGGGAACGGCCGCGTGCGCCGTCTTTCAAAGACCCTGAACACGACGCGGCTGGCGAGAGGCGTCGACGCGACGGGGGAGCTTATGCCGGACCGGATAGCGGACACGATCGACGCGATCCATGATTTTTATGAGACCGCAAAGGGCTGCGGCGTCCCCATCGTCGCGTACGCGACGAGCGCGGTGCGCGACGCCGAAAACAGGGACGCGTTCGTTAAGCAGGTCCTGGAGCAGACAGGCGTGCGCGTGCGCGTGCTGTCCGGCGAGGAGGAAGGAAAGTTCGCGTTCTCCGCGGTCACCGGCGGGGAAGGGACCGTGTTCGACATCGGCGGCGGCAGCTTTCAGATCGTCACGAAGGAACGCGCGCTGAGCTTTCCGTGCGGGTGCGTCCGCGCAAAGGAGCAATGCGATTCGCAGGATCCCGAAACGCTCGAACGCGAGCTGTTCGCGTGGATCGACGGCCGCGGCTGCGTGCCGGAAACCGTTCCCATGCCGGTGTACGGCGTCGGCGGAACGATCTCCACGATCGGCGCGATGCTTGCGAAGCAGGAGCAGTATGATCCTATGGGACTGAAGCGGATCGAGCGTAACGAACTGGATTATCTGATCCTTCAGCTTTCGAAGGTACCGGAGCCGGTGCGTAAACAGATCCCGATGCTCTCGCGCCGCTACGACGTGATTTTACAGGGCGGCACGATCCTGAAATATCTGATGGATCGCACGCATACGACGTGCGTGCTTCCGTCCGACCGCGACGGCATGGAAGGGATCGCGGAAGCGTATCTTCGGGGCGAAACGGAGGAGGGAACCGTATGAAAAACGAAAAGATCTGGAAGATCGCGGAGATCGTCTTCGGCGCGCTCGGCGCGGCACTTCTTTTGCTGATCCTTGTGCTGAAGATCATGGGGAAGGATGTCACGGCGCTGACCTATCCGATCGTGGCGGTCGTGATCCTGTTTCTGATCTGCGACGAGATCGCGCGTTCGATCCGACGCCGCCGCGAAAAGGAAGAAGCGAAGAAACAGCCGGAGGAGCCGGAAACGACGCTGCCGAAGGACGCGTTCGAGTTCAAAGACGAACGGGAAGAGCCGAAGCCGTGAGCGCGGACAAGTTTTTCAATGCCATACAGCTTTTGCGCTGTCCCGTCTGCGGGGCGGCGTTTTCCAAGACCGGCGCGTCGCTCGTCTGCATAAACGGGCATACATTCGATCCGTCGAGAAAGGGTTATGTGCATTTCGCGCCGAACGTGTCGCCGTCGCAGTATGACCGGGAACTGTTCGAAGCGCGACGCCGCATCCTGGAAGCGGGCTTCTATGACCCGGTGACCGACGCGATCCGCGCCGCCATGCCGAAAGAACCGAACGTCGTGCTCGACGCGGGCTGCGGGGACGGGACGTTTACAAAGCGGCTGCAGGGGAAAACGACGGTCGGGATCGACCTATCCAAGGACGCGATCCTGCTTGCGGCGCGCGGCGGCGGACCGATCCTCTGGGCGGTCGGGGACCTGACCAGGCTCCCCGTCGCGGACACGTCCGTCGACGTCGTTCTGAACCTGTTTTCTCCGGCGCATTACGCGGAATTCACGCGCGTGCTGAAGCCGGACGGCATGCTTTTGAAGCTCGTTCCGGGGGAAGGATATCTTCGTGAGATCCGCACGCTGATGGGCGACCGACTCCGAAGGGAAACGTATTCCAACGAAGCGGTCGTTTCGCATCTTTCCGAACGCCTCCGCGTCACGGATCGCGTTCCGGTCACGTACACGCTGCCGCTCAACGCCGGGCAGGCGAAGGATCTCATCCGCATGACGCCGCTGACGTTCGGCACGGGCCCGGAAGCGCTCGACGCGTCCGCGCTTTCGAAGATCACGATCGACGTGGAGATACTGATCGCAAAAAAATAAGGGGATTAGAAGAAAACATTTCTATCAAAGATACTGACGATTCAGAATAGTTGCAGAAAACGGAACAGGAATTACATACGGCTTGAACGTGCTATATGCAATAAAAAAAGAAAGCCCATCAACTGCTCCCGCATCTGCACAATCGCAGACCGTGACCCGAACCGATACTGGTTCTGTCCGTCTTAAGGAGCTTGATGAACTTATGAGAATATCCTCTATTGTTAATATAAAGGATCTTCTTGAAATTGTCAATCGCTTTGAGATGGGAAAACATCTTTGCCGTATATCGTCAATCTGAGGATTTCCTGCCATCGACGGGCGATCGATCAGGTGCTTTTGCTTTTTTACGCGCAGCGGATACACCTCATCCGTCAGGCGCACAAGTTCGCCTGCCACCTTCTCCTCGGAGGAGAAGGCTTTTGGCGGGGAAGTGCATGCCTTCCCCTTGAGGGGAAGGTGGCACGAGCTGCTTGCAGTGAGTGACGAATGAGGTGTCGCTTCGTTCCCTTCCGTACTTTTTGCAGAATAGTAAAATAAGGCCGGGTTACCGGCCTTTTGTCATGTTCAGATCAGTAGGACGCTTTTTTCACGTTTGCTTCGTGCTCCGCGTCGGGCAGGTTCAGCACGTGCGAACGGCTGTCCCTGAAATAAACGCAGATGTGCTCCGCGCCGTCCCATTGCATGGAGGCGGCGATCATCTGACCGTCGAGCTCAAAGAGCACGGCGCATTTATAGAAGCTGTTCGCGCTGCCGAGCCAGTTTGTCAGCATCGAAACGGCGGCGCTGCGATCCGTGACCGGTCGGGCGGGGACCGTCATCTCCGCGTGATTCTCACCGGACGAGAAGATCAGCGAAACGGTCTCTCCGGTCGCCGCGTTGCGGACGTGATACGATTCGCCTTCCGTGAGCTTTTCCCGGACGGTCGTCCACGGAACGGGTTCGCCTTTCTGCGTGATCGCGCCCTGCGCGGTGAAGGAAAGCGGAACGCCCGCGTGAAAATCCACGCGCTTCGCCCCGCGCGCAAAGAGCGACCGTGCCGTTTCTTCGCCGATGGTCCCGTCGGCGGTAAACCCGCAGGCCGCCTGATAGGAAACGACAGCGGTCCTTGTGACCGTCTGAAAGCTGCCGGTCGGCTTATAGGTATAGAAACCCAGGTCGAAGAGCCGCGCCTGGATGCGCACGACGTCTTCGCCCCTGTCGCCTTGCGAAAGGATGTTGTCCGTGTCGTCCGCCGCCGCGGTGAAAACGGGCAGCAGAAGCAGGATCAGAATGAACAGAACGATCCGTTTCATAGTTGTATTATAACATGGTTCGCCGCGCTTGAAAAGTGCGGATTTCGGTGGTAGAATCAATACGGAGGTGATTCGATGCGCTGCAGCTGTCAACGGTGCGGAACGTATATGGTACAGGACGAAAAGGGTGTGCAAAGCCGCTGCATCTGCCCGGAATGCTTCTTTGTCTGCTCCGCGTGCATCGGCACGGAGGGTGGACAGCCGCTTGATCTCGAATCGCTTAAAATGCTCGCGCTTCTGCGCGAGGCGCAGGGCGACGGGCGAAGCGAGGAAGACGAATACTGATCGCGATATGCGGCTTGCGCCGCACGGTTTCGCTTCGTTACAAGGTCAGATCGCGCGACATTTCCCCTATGGATCGGTGACAATCGCAGGGGAAGATATCATCTTCCCGTTCCGCTGCTATGTCGGACGTGCAATGCACGTCCCTACGGGAAAG
>JAFXVP010000029.1 GCA_017524445.1 Clostridia bacterium
ATTTGGCTCGATCGCCTCAAAGTACTGCTTGACCGAATAGGTCTTTTCAAGGGTCTGATCTTCGCCGTTCAGCTTGTAACGAAGCGTCGCGGTAATGGTGTTCGCCATCTCGATCGTTCTCACATAGTAGGTGAACTGATAATATCCGCTGTTGTTCGTCGGATGGCCCTCGCCGCTGAACGGAACGAACGCGTCCGCGCCGTCGATGCTGTCGATCGTAAAGTTGACGCCTTCGTACACGATACCGTCGATCTGCGGAAGATCAACAAAGAAACTCACGCCGATCTTGCCTTCCAACGTCAGCGCCTGCGTCTTGAACGCCGGCTTTGCTTCTAACGTCCAGTGCGCATACAGCGTATGGTTCGAAGCCGTCGTGACCGTCGTCGAAGACGTCACCTGCGAGCCGCCGCTTGCCGCCGTGAACCAGCCGAGGAAGGTATGGTCTTCCCAGGTAGGCGTCGGCAAATCGCCATAGGTATCACTGTAAATAACCCAGCTCTGACTTGTAGAGCATGTGCCTCCATTCGCATCAAAATGAACCACATATGTATTCGGCTCCCACATTGCATATACAGTATGATCCGATGTCGATGTAATGACGGTATCTTCATTTATCGGATGCCCTCCCGACGGACTCGGTGCCCAATACCAGAAAGTAAATCCCGTGCGCGTCGGAACAGGCAGCTCACCATACTCATGGCCATAGGCGCTGGTTTTGCTCGTCGGCGAAACGCTGCCCCCTGTTGGATCGAATGTAACCGTGATCGTCGGCATATCAAAGGTTATATATACCTCCACGTCCATATTTCCTTTGCCCGTATCAAAGTTATATGTGAAACTCTCTACCTCGGAAGGAAGTGACAGTATCCCCGTATCAACTGCAAGGACCCCTGTGGTAGGATATACATTTCCCATTTGATTCATCGGAACGATTTTTGATAAGTCATACGTAAATATCCCTTCCCTGAATACGCCCTCATGTCCTTCAACAGTCTGATGTGCTTCCAGATAGGATAGTGCATTTAAATCTCCCAAGTCTAAAGTTGTAAGCTGATTATCGCCGCATTCAAGTGTTTGAAGTGCGGTATCATTGCTCACATTGAGTGACGTTAGATAATTCTTTTTGCAAGTAAGCTCCCTAAGCGCCGTACAATTGCTCACATCCAATGCTGTGAGATAATTTCCATAGCACATCAAACCCCATAGCGAATCGTTAGGACTGATATGCAATTCAAACAACCGGTTATCGGGGCAATACACGTAGTCCAACGCTGTATTATTTCTTAAATCCAAGCCAATCAAAGCATTTGCGCCGCAATACAGGCGTGTCAGCGCTGTATTCATGCTCAAATCCAACGACGTAAGCCTATTTTGCCCGCAGGCAAGAAAAACAAGCGATCTATTATTGTCTAAAAACAGAGAAGTCAGTTGATTTTCCTCGCAGTCTAACCATTCCAAAGCGTAATTCCTGCTTACATCCAGCGCTGTCAGCTGATTACCGCTGCAAGACAGATTCCTGAGATTCACATTGTTTCCAACATCTAGCGAAGATAAGGCGTTATTCCGACAGTCCAGATCTTCCAACCATGTGTTGCTGCTCACATCCAGATCGGTAATACTGTTTGCAGTATTGTTTTCATAGTTATACCCGCAGTTCAGCGTATGCAAGTTTGTAAAGAACGCAATACCTTGTAATGACTGAATACCACGGCCGGAACAATCAATCGCCGTTACCCCTGTTACCTGAGCCTCTGTCATATAGTAGCCGTCAGACGATGAGCCGCTGATTGGCAAATTGTCAATAATCCATTGCCGAAATGCCGGGTCAGGAAAGTTAGAATCATTGATTTCCAGATATCGATTGTCATCCCAATGAGCATATAATGTATGGTCATATGCCACTGATACGATCGTTGACGCTGTGATTAACATGCCTGCGTTTCTGTCCGTATACCACCCAACAAACGAGTGTCCGCTCCACGTTGGCGTGGGAAGGGTTCCATATGCTGCACCATAAAGAACACTGCTGTTCGCATAAGAGCAGAAACCACCGTTTGCATCAAATGTTACGGTGATCGAATTACCCACCCAATGCGCGTACAGTCTATGATCGGATGCGGTTGTAACCGTTGTCGAAGACGTAACCTTTGAACCGCCGTTTGGCGCGGTATACCAACCGTCAAAAGTATAATTGGTCAACGTCGGCGTAGGAAGCGTGCCGTAAGTTCCGCCAAAAGTTACGCTCTTGCTTGCCGGAGAAACGTTGCCGCCGTTTGGATCAAAAGTTACAACAACTGTATTTGCAGCGTTCTTTGTCCAGCGTGCATAGACGCAGTAATGACCGCCTTTTACCGCGGTGGATAATGTGATTTCCGTGCCGCCGTTTGCCTCCGTATACCATCCATCAAAGATATATCCCGATCTGCTCGGTGTGACGGGCATCGTATACTTTCCGCCGTACAGAGAGGGAACCGCAGCGTACAAGCCGCCATTCTCCGGAACAAAATCGGTCGCAGTTGCGCCGTCTTCCAGCTGCATTTCCGAAAGCCAGACTGTCCCCGCTGCATTGACATATGGGTATATACCGGCATTGAAATACGTTTGCTTATCCATTCGAACGGTATACTTTGCCCAGTCCGTTGTCAATGTAACCGACCGATACGCGGAATCTTTCTCTCTGCCCCATCGGAAGTACATTTTGGTACCAGCTTTCGACGACTTCGCCCAAAAGCTGAGGATCATATCTTTCTTTCCGCTTTTACTGCCGGCAAAGCCATGACTTCCTACATCCGAATTCACCATTGTTCGGATCTGTAAATCCTTGTTTGAAGATCCGGCTGAAGCGTTGACGATCTTCAGTGAATTATAACCGTTGTGCCGGTTGGAACTATCTATCGAAATTGTCGAAACAGACGTGTCTCTGCTGCTCCAATAATATGAATCCAATGAGGTGAAATCAGAACCGTACAAATAATTCTTGCCGCTGTAATTCTTATATGCATAAAGGTCGCACGAATTGTGCGTTTTCACTTCATCATTAAAGCAGAATGCAATCAGTTTTATGTATTGATGACTATGATGACTTTTGCAATTAAAACTATTAGCATAGGTAGAAAGCGTTAACTCTTTGTTCCCATAAACATTAGTAGTTGCAGCATAATACTTTACCTTTTCATTGCTAATGACGTTGGATACAATGACAACATGCAATCCCCAGTAATTGCCCGATCCCGCTGTATGTCCTCCCGTGTAATCCGTTGCGTTTCCTCCATGGTAACATACAACGCAAAGAACGTCGCCTTTATTAAGCTGATTCCCTGTCGGATTCAACACAACCTTGCCAATCGAGCCTCCGAAATTGGATGAACTCTTCAGATAATTGATAAGGCTTCCTGCTCCTTCTTGTTTCACATTTGTCAGACCGCCGGCGCGCAGCACCGTGGAGACAAAACGTGCACAGTTACTATAATCTTGACTTGGAGGGAAATTATAGCTGACATCATCCAATAAAGCACCGGCTTGCGCGATTGCCAGATCCGGATCATAGTGATACTTGAGTGCCTTTGAATCGCCTTCTGTTTGCTCATTTGAATCATTACCATATGATTCAATACTATCCAGATCGGTGAGCATTTCATAAGATTCGTCCTCGCTGATCAGGATCTCGTCTGTTTCGTCATCACAGCCTTCGCAATCGTCGTAATAACAATGATCACAACTGTCGCAGTCATGGTCGCACTCGACGTTTCCGGTTCCGTCGATGTTCTCAGATTGATCCCCCGATATCTGATCCACGGTATTCTCTTCACTTTCTGCGACCACCGACGGCAGCAGCGCAAAGCACATCAATAGCGCAAGGATCAGGGACAGCAGTTTTTTCATGTTCATTCTCCGACCGGGCGGCGCCGGAACAATGGGATCCGATAAGCGGATGCCGCAGAAGATTTCCGCATATCGTTCTGTGCAGATTGCCGTAAGCGTTTACTCGTTACGTACATTTACACTCTGTACATATTTTATATGATTCCGTGAACAACGTCAATCGATTTGCGCGTGCTCGAATAATATATTATGGTAGGAATGGCTGCGAACGGTCTTTCCGTACGCAAAAAGGAGCCGATTTTTTCGGCTCCTTTTTCGCTGTTGAAAAACTTATTTCTTCTCGTCGATGCGCTCGCGGATCTTCGCTGCCTTGCCGCTTCTCTCGCGGAGGTAGAAGAGCTTCGCTCTGCGGACCACGCCGTGACGGACGACCTCGATGCGGCCGATGCGCGGGCTGTGGTACGGGAAGGTACGCTCGACGCCGATGCCGTAGGACATACGACGAACGGTAAAGGACTTGCGGATGCCGCCGCCCTGGATCTTGATGACGATGCCTTCAAAGTTCTGCAATCTTTCACGGTTGCCTTCGACGACCTTCACGAAAACGCGAACGGTATCGCCGACTTCCAGCTCGGGCAGGTCGCTGCGGAGCTGTTCTTTTTCGAGTTCACGAATGATGTCGGACATGTTTGATTTTCTCCTTTTTCTTATTGAAACAGGCGTTCACGATCAATGCTGTCGGCGGACCGCCCGATGTCGCAAGGCGCATTATACCATAGCCATGATGGAAATGCAAGCCCCAATTTTGCTTATTTTGCGGGATTTTTTATGTCCGCAGGGACAATTCACGTGCGGAGCACAATTCACGACGCGAAGCGTCAATTCATGCCCGCAAGGGCAATTCAAGTGCCGCAGGTATCATTCATACGGGATGTCGAGGTCGGCTTAACCACTACGCTGACGCTTCGTTACAGCGGTGCCGTCGCGCGTCAGGTCACACGTCGCCATCTCCCCTACAACGCTTTTTGCGTGTCCACCTCATCCGCCTGACGGCACCTTCTCCTCAAGGAGAAGGCTATTTCTTGGTATATGCCCGATCAACTCTTCCGAAATTTCCGAGAAGGCACGGACGCATTTCACGCGTCTTTTCCATCGCCTGCTCGTGCCGCCATTTTGCGATGTTCGCATGATGCCCGTTTAAGAGGATCTCCGGCACGTCAAGCCCACGGAACGACGCGGGACGCGTGTACTGCGGGTATTCAAGCAAACCGTTCGCGTGCGATTCGTCCTCTGCGCTTTCCTCGCTCCCGAGCACGCCCGGAATGAAGCGGGAAAGGCAGTCGACGAGCACCATCGCAGGCAGCTCGCCGCCGGTCAGCACGTAGTCGCCGATACTGATCTCCTCGTCGATCAGCGTGTTCACGCGCTCGTCCACGCCTTCGTAATGCCCGCACAACAGCACGATGCGGTCGAGTTTCGAAAGCTCCTTTGCGCGTTCGCTTGTCAAGAGCTTTCCGCGCGGCGTCAAAAGGATGCGGTGCGGCTGTTCGTCGCCGCAGACCGCCGCCATGCAATCGAAGATCGGCTGCGCCATCATCACAAGCCCGGCTCCTCCGCCGAACGGATAGTCGTCGGTCTTTTTATGCTTGTTGTCGGCGTACGCGCGAATGTCGTGCGTTTCGATCGAAAGGATACCGCTTGCCTGCGCTCTTCCGAGAATACTGGCAGAAAGTACGCCGTCAAACATCTCGGGAAACAGGGTCAGAATGTCAATCTTCAAAAAGCCCGACCTCCTTCAATACCGCAGCGTCGAACGTGACCCGTCCGTTGTCGGTGTCGACCTCATGCAGCACACGCTTCAACGCCGGCACCATGAGCTTGCCGTGCTCGATCTCGTAGACGTCGTTCGCGCCGGTCTCGTAGACCTCCGTGATCTTTCCGTAGGCGTTGCCGTCGGTGTCGAACGTTTCGCAGCCGATGAGATCGGTCACGAAATAAGTATCCTTCGGAAGCTTCACCCGATGCGCCTTATCGACGCAGAGATACGCGCCGCGAAGCGTGTTCGCCTGTTCCGGCGTTTCGCATCCTTCGATGGTCAGAATGACGGCATCCGGCGCAACGGACGCAACAGAAAGCTGCACGGGGCGCATTTCCCCGTGCAACTCCAAAAATGCTTCCGTAAGCCCGCGAAAGCGCTTGCTCGAATCGGTCAGCGGCTCGGTTTTCACCGCGCCGTGCACGCCGTGCGGACGCACGATCACGCCGATCCGGTAATACGCTGCGCTCACAGAATGTCGACGACGACCTTCTTTTCGTCGTTGATGGACGCCGCCTTGACGATCGCGCGGATCGCCTTTGCGATGCGTCCCTGCTTGCCGATGACCTTGCCGGTATCCTCGGGATCGACGACGAGCTCGATGACGATGCTGTCGTCCTCCTCACGCGTCGTTACCTTGACGTTCTCGGGATGATCGACGAGGCTCTTTGCGATGTATTCAACGAGCTTGTCCATAGCCGCCTCGATCAGTCGATCGCGCCCGCCTTCTTCAGAAGGCCGCGAACGGTGTCGGTGGGCTGTGCGCCGTTCTTCATCCATTCCTTCGCACGGTCATTGTCGACCACGAGCTCTGCGGGCTCCTTGGTCGGATTGTAGTAACCGAGCTCCTCCACGAACGCGCCGTCACGCGGTGCGCGGGAATCCGCAACGATGATACGGTAGAAAGGCTGCTTTTTCGCGCCCATTCTTCTCAGTCTGATCTTCAACATGGTTTTGTTTCTCCTTATCCTTTTTGTTTTTAATTTATCGAATACGGCGTCGCCGTTTTCGTCCTCAGAATCCGAACGGGAAGCCGCCCCGCCGTTTCTTGCCCTTTTTGAACCCGCCCGTCATCTGCTTCATCATCTTGCGCGACGCCTCGAACTGGTTCATCAGCTTGTTCACTTCCTGAATCGTCGTGCCGCTGCCGCGCGCAATGCGGCGCCTTCTGGACGCGTTCAGGATATCCGGGTTTGCGCGTTCCTTCGGCGTCATCGCCTGGATGATCGCCTTCGTGCGCCCCATCGCCTTCTCGTCGATCTCGAGGCCGGAAAGCTTTCCGCCCATGCCCGGGATCATCTTCAGAATATCCTCCATGGAGCCCATATCCTTCATCTGCTCCATCTGATCGAGGAAGTCGTCGAGCGTGAAGGTGTCGGTGCGCATCTTCTTTTCAAGCTCCGCCGCCTTTTTCTGATCGAACGCGGCTTCCGCCTTTTCGATCAGCGTCAGCATGTCGCCCATGCCTAAAATGCGGCTTGCCATGCGGTCCGGATGGAACGGCTCAAGGTCGGTGAGCTTTTCGCCCGTGCCGGCGAACTTGATCGGCTTGCCCGTGACCGCGCGAACCGACAGCGCAGCGCCGCCGCGCGTATCGCCGTCCAGCTTTGTGAGCACCACGCCGGTCAGCGGGACCGCCTCGTTGAACGCCTTCGCGACGTTGACCGCGTCCTGACCGGTCATCGCGTCGACCACGAGCAGGATCTCCGCGGGTTCCAACGCATCGCGAATGTGCTTCAGCTCATCCATCATGTCCTCGTCGATATGCAGACGGCCTGCGGTATCGACGATCACGACGTCGCGGAACGTGCGGCGCGCTTCCTCGACCGCTTCCAAGGCGGTCTTTACCGGATCCTGCGTGCCGTGCTCATAGACCGGGACCTCGGCCTTTGTTCCCACGACCTTCAGCTGCTCGATCGCCGCCGGACGGTAGATATCGCACGCGCAGAGCAGCGGGGACTTGCCGTACTGTTTCTTGAGAAGCACCGCGAGCTTTCCGCACATCGTCGTTTTGCCTGCGCCCTGTAAGCCCGACATCAGGATCACGGCGGGCTTTTTCGGACCGAACTCCAGCTTCGCGTTCGTGCTGCCCATGAGATTCGTCAGCTCTTCGTTGACGATCTTGATGACCATCTGTCCCGGCGTCAGGCTTTCGAGCACGTCGGTCCCGACGGCGCGCGCTTCCACGCGCTTGACGAAATCCTTGACGACGAGGAAGTTGACGTCGGCTTCCAATAGCGCAAGCTTGATCTCGCGCATGGCGTCCTTGACGTCGCGTTCACTAAGCCGCCCTTTGCCGGTCAGCTTCTTAAAAACGTTCTGCAGTTTGGATGCGATGCCTTCAAATGCCATCTTCGTCCTCCCAAATGCCCGCAAGCTCCGCAAGGTATCCTTCGAGCGCTGCGCGGTCCTCGTCGCGCATCGGCGCGTCCTTGAACCGGTTCCGAAGCGCACGGATCAGCGCGGTCTGCCTTGCTTCCTTTCGCACGAGCCCCACCGCCGCTTCGGTTTCGTGCAGCTGCTTCGACCCGCGCGTGATGGTATCGCGCACGCCCTGCCGGGAAATGCCTTCGCGCTCCGCGATCTCCGCAAGCGAGCAATTCTCGTCCGTATACTGGCGAAGGATGCTCCGCTGCCGTTCGGTCAGAAGCTGCTCATAGCGGTCCAGAAGCATGCCGAGCTCAAACAATCGTTCCATAAAAACTCCGAGGTGTAAAGTCTTTTCCCTTTACACCTCGACCATTATACATGATAATTCCCGTTTGTCAAGCATTATTTTATGCTTTTGAAAAGCCGACGGCCTGCTTCCGACGGAAGCGAAGCGCCTACCAAACCTGCCAGCGCCAGACAAAGGCAAGAAGATACAGGACCGAAAGCGGCACGAGAACGACCGCCGCGGCGATCCTCTGCCAACGCTTTTCGGTGACGGCGGCAAGCATCATGGCAACGACCGGCATGGAAAGCAGATAGCGCGGACCGGACAAAAGCCACGTCGCGCCGATCGCGATCACAAAATAGCCGATGAACCACGACGCGTAGCTCGGACGCAGCTTTTTCGACGTGAAGGCAAAGAGCCCGAGCGTGCCGAAATACCACAGAACGTTCGGCAGCCAAAGCCCGAAGACGTTCTCGGTATTGCCGTCGCGGACCGCCTCGCTGAAATAGCTCGTCTGATACGACGCAGTGTTGAAGAACCATCCGAGATGCTGGCTCCACCACCGGTGCTGATACGTCAGAAACTGCAGGGGATTGCCGGACACGGTGCGGTTGATCCACACATACGCAAGAAAGCCGACCGGCACGAACAGCACGGAGAGCGCGCCGAGCGTCCACTTCTTCCGCCCGCAATGCGGTTTCGGGAACGCGTGGACCCATTCGAGCACCAACGGCGCGACGAGCAGCAGCCCGACTGTGCGCGTAAACGCGCAGTACGCGCCGAGAAGCCCCGCTATGAGATACCGTTTTTTGCGGAAGCAATACAGCGCGGACAATGCGAGCAACAGATAGAGCGATTCGCTCATCGGCGCGATAAAGAAGAACCCACCCGGCAGCAGCAGAAGCATCACGACCGTGCGCAGCGCGTTCCTGTGACCGCGGTCGAGCCGCATGAGCCGATACAGCACGCAGCATGCCGCGGGAAACGCCGCAAAGGATACGAGCAACCCCGCAACGACGTCGTTTCCGAGGATGCGGTACACGGGATAGACGGCAAGCGGATACCCCGGCAAAAAGACGAGCTGCACGACGCGTCCGACGTCGTCGCCATTTTGGAACCACTCCTCCGTCGTTTCGAGAAAGCTCTTCGGCACGTACCATTCGCGCGTGATGTCGAGATAGTGTCCGCTGTCGAGGCAGCGCCAGAACTCGATCGCGCCGCGGAACGTGAAGCCGTTTCCGTAACGCACGGACAGCGCGAGCGTGACGAGCCCGAAAAGAAGGATCTCAACCGCGACAGCAAGCGCCGCAACGCCGAGCACGGCAAGCCGCGGCTCCTCGTCCGCGGGCAGCGCGTCCGTACGGTCCTTCCAGAACGCCATCCATTCGGGAACGAAGCGCAGGCAGCCGAGGATGAACAGAATACAGGCAAATGCCGCCGCGATCAGTCCCGCCGCATCCGGCTGCTCTGTGAAAACCCAGTATAAATACGCCGCAAGCAGCACAAGGACGCCTGCCCCGGAGATGATCCATGCGGGAAGATTCTGTTTGATCTGTTCTTTGGTTTCCGGCTTCATGATCCTGCCTTCTTCTCTCCTTTCATACAGTATACCACATCGGACGCCGTCGCTTCAAGCCCGTGCGGGAAAGTTTACGAACGCAAAGATTCACATCTTTTCCACATTCCATACGCGCAAAACGTGCTATAATAAGGATATTATAATGGGATGTATGTTCCCGCGAACGGAGATCCGCCATGTTTGCAAAATTCAGCGTCAAAAAACCGTTTACCGTGCTCGTCGTCGTCGTGCTCGTTCTGGTGCTCGGCTACGTTTCCGTGGGCAAGATGACGCCGGATCTTCTGCCGGACATGAGCTTCCCGTACATCGTCCTGTTCACCACCTATCCCGGCGCGTCTCCGGAGGAGGTCGAGGCGACCGTTACAAAACCGCTCGAACAGTCGATGGCGTCGCTCGATCACATCAAGTCAATCACATCCAGAAGCAGCGAAAACCTCTCCGTCGTGTACCTGACGTTCGAGGACGGCACCGACGTCGACATGGCGTCGATCGACGTACAGAAAGCGCTCGGCATGGTGACCGCCTCGTGGGACGAGATCATCGGCACGCCGATCATGATGGAGTTGAGCTCCGACCTCATCCCGGTCACCGTCGCCGCCGTTTACGCAAAGGATATGGATCAGCTCGCGCTGTCCGCGTTCATCTCGGACACGCTGCTGCCGAGGCTTGAGGGCGTTGCGGGCGTCGCCTCGGTCACGACCTCCGGGCTCATCGAACGGCAGGTGGAGATCACGCTGGACGACAATAAGATCGACGTGCTGAACGAGCGTCTCTACGCCGCGATCGACGAGGAGTTCGAAAGCGCGACAAAGGAGCTCGATGAAGCGCGGGAAAAGGTCAAGGAGGGCGAAGCCGAGCTTTCGGAAAACCGCGACAAGCTCGCCGAAGGGCAGGACGAGCTCGACAAGGGACGCCAGCAGGCGGGCTATCAGTTCGGCAAGGCGGAACAGGAATTGAACGAAGCGGACGAGCAGCTCACCGCCGCGATCGCGGAGCTCAACACGCAGCACGACGCGCTGACCGCGCAGCTTGAAGCCGCCAATTCCATGCGCACGCAGCTTCTGGCGATCGAATACTCCATTCAGACGCTGGAAACAGGCAAGTCCATGTTCGATCAATCGATCGCGGCGATCGAAAACGATCCGTCCCTGACGGACGCGCAGAAGGAGAACTATATCAACGCGATCAAATCGAGCGAGGAATATCGCTCGATCGAGGACGGTCTTGCGGAGATCGACGCGCAGCTTGCGGAAAACGGCATGACGCGCGCGGATCTCGGCGAATCGATCGAGCAGCTCGACACGGCAATCTCACAGCTTGAAGAGGGGCTCGCGACCGTCGACGAGCTTCTTTCGCAGGCGGAAAGCGGCAAGCTCGACCTCGAAAACGGACGCGATGAGCTGAACCGACAGAAGGGCATCGTCTATGGAAAGCTGAACGAAGCACAAAACGCGATCGACCAGGGCAAAGCGGCGCTCGAGCTCGGCGAAAAGGAGCTCGAGGCGGGCAAGACGCAGCTTGAGCAGGCGGAACAGGCGGCTGCCGATCAGCTTGCGGCTGCGAAGGACACGGCAAACCTGCACAAAATTCTCACGAAGGACATGATTGCAAAGCTGCTCTCCGCGCAGAACTTCTCCATGCCTGCGGGTTATCTCAACGAGGACGGGTCGCAATGGCTTGTCTCCGTCGGCGACGAGATCGAGGGCGTGCAGGTCCTCGAACAGATCCCGCTGTTCTCCCCCGGCGTCGGTTCGCTCGACACGATCGTGCTCGGCGATATCGCTTCCGTTCGCATCACGGACAACTCCGGCAGCACCTACGCGAAGATCAACGGCGAAAACGGCGTGCTGCTCTCGTTCTCGAAGCAGTCCTCCTACGCCACCGCGACCGTTTCCGACAGCATCGAAAGCCGCTTCCGCGAGCTTGAGGAGATCTATCCGGGTCTTTCCTTCACCTCGCTGATGAGCCAGGGCGATTTCATCCATATGGCGATCTCGTCTGTCGTGGAAAATCTGCTGATCGGCGCGGTACTCGCGATCCTGATCCTGTTCCTGTTCCTGCGCGATCTGCGCCCGACGCTGACCGTCGCGATCTCGATCCCGGTCTCGGTACTGTTCGCGCTCGTGCTGATGTACTTCTCCGGCGTCACGATGAACGTCATTTCGATGTCCGGTCTTGCCATCGGCATCGGCATGCTCGTCGACAACTCGATCGTCGTCATTGAAAACATCTACCGTCTGCGCAGCGAAGGCGTGCCCGTCAAGGAGGCCGCCGTGCAGGGCGTCAGGGAGGTCGCCGGCGCGATCACCGCGTCGACGCTCACCACCATCTGCGTGTTCGTGCCGATCCTGTTCGTGCAGGGGCTGACGCGGCAGATCTTTATGGACATGGTTCTGACCGTCACCTACTCGCTGCTCGCAAGTCTGATCGTCGCCATGACGGTCATCCCCGCGACGGTCACGGGGCTTCTGCGCCGTCCGGTCAAACCGCAGGGCAAGACCCGGCAAAAGCTGATGGCGGCGTTTGAAAAGGCGCTGCGCTTCACGCTTCGGCACCGCGCGGTCGCGCTGCTCCTTGCGCTTCTCATCCTCGCCGGCTCGGCTTGGGCGGTCATCCGCCGCGGATTCGTCATGTTCCCCGAAAGCGGCGGCAAGCAGATCTCGGTCTCGGTCCCGCTTGAAAAGGGCACGACCTTTGCGGAAGCAACGGAGATCGCCGACGAATTCATGGAGATCATGTACACCGTGCCGGGGCTCACCGACGCAGGCGGCATGCTCGGCAGCGGCGTCGTTTCGATCCTCGGTCTATCCGGCGGCGGGCAGAACGCGAACGTAAGTGAACTCACGATCTACGCGCTGATCGACGAAAAAAGCGAGCTTTCGAGCATCACGATCCGCAACAGCATCGACGAAGCGCTGTCCCCGCTGAAAGCCGAACACCCGTACACGATCGCGGGTATGAGCACGATGAGCTTCTCGACCTCGATGTCCGGCGACGATATCTCGATCAAGCTGTACGCAAACGATCTTTCCGCGCTGTCCGAAACGTCGGAACGGATCGCGGAGGCGCTGCGCGGCGTCGATGGGATCAAGGAGGTCGACAGCGGCGTCGAGGAAACGACGCCGACGCTGCACGTCTCCGTCGACAAGGAAAAGGCGGCAGCGCATGGGCTGACCGTCGCCGAGACGTATCTGAAGCTTGCGGATGTGCTGAAGAGCACCGCGGCCTCCACCTCCGTCTCCTCGACGACGACCGCGCTGGACGTTTCGGTCATTGCGGATTCGGGCGTGCCGCACTCCAAGGCGGAGCTTGAAAACATTGAATTCACCGTCACACGGCTCGATCAGTCGGTCGAGACCGTAAAGCTGAAAGACATCGCTTCGATCACGGAAACGACCACGCTCGCCTCGATCTCGCGTATCGATCAGCGGCGCTGCGTCATGATCACTGCGACGCTCGACGAGGGCAGAAACGTCACGCTCGTGAGCCGCGACGTGCAGAAAGCGGTCGACGCAATCCCGCTGTCCGCGGGCTGTACGCTCGTGTACGACGGGCAGAACGAATCGATCAACAGCGCTCTTAAGGACCTTCTCTGGATGCTTGCGCTCGGCGTTCTGATCATCTATCTCATCATGGTCGCGCAGTTCCAGTCGCTGCTCTCCCCGTTCATCGTGATCGGCACCGTGCCGCTTGCGTTCGCGGGCGGGTTCATCGCGCTGTGGATCACCGGCGCGGAGATCGGCATCGTCCCGATGATCGGCTTCATCATGCTCGTCGGCATCGCGGTCAACAACGGTATCGTGCTTGTCGACTGTGCGAACCGCTTCCGCGACGAAGGTATGGGCAAGCGCGACGCGATCGTCAAGGCGACCGTGATCCGCCTGCGTCCCGTGCTGATGACCGCGCTCACCACGATCCTGGGTCTCTTACCGCTTGCGATCGGCTTCGGCACCGGCGCGGAGATCGTGCAGCCGGTCGCGGTCGTGTGCATCGGCGGTCTGACCTACGCGACGCTGACGACGGCGTTCATCATCCCCGTCCTCTACGATATCTTCCGCCGCGACAAAAAGCCGGAGCCGGAACCCGCCGCGGTACCCGCACCGGAACTGCAGCCCGAAAACGCATAACCAAAAACACGGCAGGGATCGGAAAACTCCGATCCCTGTTCTGTTTTTGGATTTACCGGTCTTCCTCCGCCAATGTCCGGAAGCGCGTGTACTCGCCCTGGAAGACGAGCTTGCAGGTTTCGATGGGGCCGTGACGGTTTTTCGCCACGATCGCTTCGCTCTCGGGACCCGCCGTTTCGTCGTATACGGCGGCACGGTACAGGAGGATGACCATATCCGCGTCCTGCTCGATCGAGCCGGATTCGCGAAGGTCACTGATCATCGGTCGGTGATCCTGCCGCATTTCGGGTCCGCGGTTCAACTGCGAAAGCAGAATGATCGGCAGATCGAGCTCACGCGCGAGCAGCTTCATGGCGCGGGTCATGTCGGAGATCTCCTGCTGCCGGTTGTCGTTCTTGCGGTTGCCGTTTCCCGTGCCCTGCATCAGCTGCATATAGTCGATGATAACGAGGTCCAGTCCCTGCTGTGCCTTCAATCTTCTGCACTTCGAACGGATGCTCGCGACCGTCGCGCCTGCGGAGTCGTCGATATAGAGCTTACTTGCCTGCAGCGGTGCGGACGCTTCCATGAGCCGCTGCATCTCGGTATTGTCCAGAGAGCCGTCCTTGATCTTCTGCGAGTCGACGGACGCCTCTGTGCACATGATGCGCATCATCAGCTGTTCCTTGCTCATTTCGAGCGAGAACACGGCGACGGCGCGGTTGTCATGCAGCGCCGCGTACTGCGCGATGTTCATGGCAAACGCGGATTTGCCCATCGCCGGACGCGCCGCCAGAATGATGAGATCGCTCTTCTGCAGCCCGTTCGTGAGCCGGTCGAGCTTCGAAAAGCCCGTCGCGATGCCGGTGAGCTTGCCCTTGCGGTTGACGATCTCGCCGATCTGGAAGATCGTATTCGGCACGATGTCGATCGCGGGCGTCAGCGTATCCTCCGTCTTGCGCATGGAGATGTCGTAGATCTTGCGCTCGGCGTCGTTTAAGGAGTCCTCCACGTCGCGGCGGTCGTTCATGCCGTCGCGGATCATGTCGTTGCCGACGCGGACGAGCGCACGCTTGATGCTGTGCTCCTCGACGATCTTGCCGTAATGCTGCACGTTCGCGGTCGTCGGCACGAAGCTCATGAGTTCGGTGAGGTACACGAGCCCGCCGGCGCTTTCGAGCTTGCCGGCGCGTTCGAGCGCGTTCGAAACCGTCACGACGTCGACGCCGTTGCCCGCCTGCCGGATCGTGCGCATGGCTTCAAAGATGCTCGCGTGCGCATCCTGATAAAAGTCATCCGGTTTTAACTGCTCCAGCATGGAATCGAGCGCGCTTTCGTCCAACAGCATCGCGCCGAGAACCGAGCGTTCCGCTTCTATGCTGTGCGGCAGGGATTCAATCGTTGTTTGTTCCATTTATTCCTCTACGATCACTTTTACGGTCACCGAAATGCCCTCGAACAGGCTGAGCTTTGCGGTATATTCGCCGAGCGCGCGGATCGGATCGACCGAGATCTTCTTCTTGTCCACGTCCACGCCCTTCTGTTCCTTCAATGCCGCGGCGATCTCCTTGCCGGAAACGGTGCCGAACAGCTTGCCGTTCTCA
Source organism: Clostridia bacterium (assembly GCA_017524445.1). Taxonomy (GTDB): domain Bacteria; phylum Bacillota; class Clostridia; order Christensenellales; family CAG-138; genus UBA3792. The sequence goes on from JAFXVP010000029.1 coordinate 15,584, forward strand.
CCGACGCGCGCCTTCACGTGGATGGAGTGTCCCTCCAGCGCCTGCGCCGTCTCACGCGCTTTGATGCCTGCCGTAAACTTTCTGTGCTGCGCGGCGCTCTTCTGAATGTTCGCCGCGTTGATCGCCTGCGCATCTGCGGGCTCCGCCATCTTCCGGGGAAGCAAAAAGTTTCGCGCGTAGCCGTCGCTGACGTTGATCACTTCGCCCTTCTTGCCGCTGCCCTTTACGTCTTCCAAAAGCAATACCTTCATCGTCCGTTCCGTCCTTTCTTATCTCTCGGGATTCTCTGTTTCATACCAGTCGATCGCTTCTTCAAGCTTTGCAAGCGCCTCATCCGAGGTCGCGCCTTTCAGCTGCGCGCCCGCCATCGTGAGGTGTCCGCCGCCTCCCAGCCGTTCGAGGATGACCTGTACGTTGATCTGTCCGTAGCTTCTGCCGGAGATGGCGACCTGCTCGTCGGTCTCCGCAAGCACGAACGCTGCGTAGACGCCGCGAATGCCTAAGAGTTCATCCGCCGCCTGCGCCGCTAAAAGCTGACTGTCCGGCGCGTTCTTATCGCACATCGAGATCGCAATGCCGCTCCTGCGGATCTTCGCGCGTTCAACGACGTTTGCGCAGCGCACGTAGCTTTCGTAATCGTTCTGGAACATCTGCTTGACCGAGCTCAGGTCCGCGCCGTTGCGGCGGAGGTACCCTGCCGCGTCGAACGTGCGCGAGCCGACGTTGAACGCAAACTGCTTCGTGTCGACCGTAATGCCGGCAAGCAGCGCGCTGCAGGTGAACGCCGAGGGCTTCACGCTGTCCGCAAAGTACTGCATGACCTCGGTCACCATCTCGCTCGCGCTCGACGCGCGCGTTTCGAGGTAGTGCAGCGTCGCGTTGTCGATATAGTCCGCGCTGCGGCGGTGATGGTCGATGAGCACGATATGCTCCGTCATCTTGAGAAGCTGCGGCGCGACTGTGACCGACGCGCGCTGCGTGTCCACCACGACGAGCACCGAATTCTCCCGCATCATCTCCGCCGCCTGTTCCGGCGTGATGATCAGCGAGCCCGCGCCGGAGCGTTCAAGTGTAACGACCGCGTCCTCGATTGTGGTGTTCACCGCGTCGAGCACGATATAGGCGTGCGCGCCGACGTGATTCGCACAGGTCACGACGCCGAGCGCCGCGCCGATGCAGTCCATGTCGGAATTGCGGTGGCCCATGATGAACACGTCGCCGCTGTTTTCAAACAGCTGATAGAGCGCCTTCGAGAACAGCCTTGCCTTGACGCGCGACTGCCGCGGATCGTGCTACCGTTTCCCGCCGAAGAAGCGGTAATCCGTGCCGTCCTTGACCACGACCTGATCGCCGCCGCGGCCAAGCGCGAGCTCCAGCGCGCGGCGCGCGTCCTGCTCAGACTGACTGAGCCGCGGCGCAATGCCGCATCCCATCGACAGCGACACCGTCGAGGACGAGCCCGTATCGATCCGGTGTGCCTGCTCTAAAAGCGTGAATTTTTCCTGTTCAAGCTGCTGCATCTGCTTTGCTTCAAGCACCAGAATGAACCGTCCGTTGTCATAGCGGCGGTAGAGCCCGCCGAGGCGTTTGGAAAGGTCCGCGATCAGCCGTTCGACCTCCGCAAGCACCGCCGTGCTGTGGATCTGCGTGTCGCTCAAAAGCTCCTCATAGTTGTCGACCAGGATCATCGCCACGTACGGGCGCTGTTCGGTATACAGCCGCTGATAATGCGCCGCTTCCGTGCGGTCGAGCCAGTACTGCAGTACGAGCTTTTTTTCCTTCTCGCGCTTCACGAGCATGTTCATGACCTGGAAATTACTGCCGTTCAGCTCGATCTGCAGCGTGCGGATCGGGTTCTTCCCGTCAAACTCCGGCACCACGTCGTGCACGTCCTGTCCGTCGAACAGCGACGCAAACGCGTTGTTGCGCCAGGTGATCCGCCCTGCAAGGTCCACGATCGCGCACGGAATGGAAATATTGCCGGCAAGCAGGGACACCGCACTGTCGTTCTCACGGAAGACGCGATCCATCTTTGCCTGCTGTTTTTTGGAAATGCGATAGAGCAGCAGCGCCATGATCCCAAGCCATAAAAGCCCTGTGCCGAGCACCGCAAGCGCAATATAATACTGCTTTGTAAAGAGCGCGACCGCTCCCGCGCCGAGCGCGACGATCGCGCCGAATGCAATCAGGATCCCTCCGTATTGTTTCATATCCGTTCTCCGTCCTCTCCCGCGTTCATTGGTTTCCGCAAGGCGGATAAAAAGCCGAGCAGCGTCAGCATGACGCTCGCCGCAGGCGGCAGGGTGATCAGCAGTGCGATCGACACCCAAAAGATCCACATCCGTTTATACCGTACGCCGAGCCGCCGCAGCGCGCACAATCCGCCCAGCATGCACGGCATACGCCACATCACCCCGGCAATGCCGGACAGCGCGTCCGCCGTATGCCAGCCGAACATGCCGAGAAGCATCGTCGCAAGCAGGAACGCAGCGGCAAAGACGGCATACCCCCGCTCGCACCGCCATTCCGAAAACGGCGGAAGTTTCACTAAGTCCGCGCCGCCGTGCCGATTCCAGAGATGCGAAAACAGCACATTGGAAAGCCCCGCCGCCATCGCAGGGATCAAAAGGATCGCCGTGCAGTAGGCTTCCGCGTTGACGCGCAGCATTCTTACGATCGCATCCGACTCCGTCCCGAGTCCCAGCTCGCCCGTCGGATCGGCCGAGCCCGCAAGCCGGTTCATCACCTCTCCGTAGGCTGCGACAAGCTGTTTATAGGAAGCGTACGCGTCGCCGGACCGGATGAGGTCTTTTAGACACACGAACGCAAACAGCGCCGCAAGGTTCAAAAACGACGCGTAGATCACCGTCCGAAAATTCGAAAGCTTCAATCGCTGCAGGCCGTACAGCCCCGCGCCGGGCAGCGCGCAGAGCGCCGTCGTATACAGCGCGTCCTTCGGATCGCCGGTCACGAGAAGCCCTGCGCCGAACGCAAACGCGAAAAGGCCCAAAATGACCCACGGCGAGATCCGATGCGCAAGCCGGGCCGTGACCGAAGGCACGACGAGAAGCAGCATGACGGTCAGAAGCTGCTTTGCAAAGCTTGCAAGAAGCAACTCTGCCGGCTGCGTCATTCCGCCGAGCCACGCGTCGGACGGCACGAACGCAAGCGCAAGCGTCCCCAGCACAGCGGCAAGCAGATACAGCCATGTCCGGTCGGTCGATTTTGTTCGATTACAGAATTCCATGTTTTCATTTTACGCCGTCTTTGTCCAATCGTCAAGCAAAACGGACAAGAACCGGCAAAGAAAAACCGGGACCGTCCCATTTTGGGCGATCCCGGTGGGCTTATGCCCCTTATTTCGCTTTGGTCCCGATCTCTTCCATGATCTTTTCGACGAATGCTTCGACCGGCATTGCGCCGAGATCGCCGTCTTTCCTCGAACGCACCGCGACGGTGCCGTTCTCCGCTTCCTTGTCGCCGATGACGAGCATGTACGGGATCTTCATCATCTGCGCTTCGCGGATCTTGAAGCCGATCTTTTCATTGCGCAGGTCGATCTCCGCGCGCACGCCGAGCGCATCCAGCTTTTCGCGGATCGCCTTTGCCGCGTCGTTTGCGCGGTCGGTGATGGTCATGATCTTGACCTGCACCGGCGCAAGCCAGGTCGGGAACGCGCCCGCAAAGTGCTCGGTGATGACGCCGATGAAGCGTTCGATGGAGCCGAACACGACGCGGTGGATCATGATCGGGCGATGGCGTTCGCCGTCCGCGCCGACGTATTCGAGTTCAAAGCGCTCCGGCAGCTGGCTGTCGAGCTGGATCGTGCCGCACTGCCAGGTGCGTCCGAGGCAGTCCTCGATGTGGAAGTCGAGCTTCGGACCGTAGAACGCGCCGTCGCCCTCGTTGATGACGAAGGTCTTGCCCATCTCGGTGATCGCTTCCTTCAGGACGTCCTGATTGTGCTCCCACTCCTCCACGGTGCCGATGTGGCTCTCGGGCATGGTGGAAAGCTCGACCGTGTAGTTTAGACCGAAGGTCGAATACACCTCGTCGAACAGGCGAACGACGTTCTTGATCTCGTCCTTCATCTGTTCCGGGGTCATGAAGATGTGCGCGTCGTCCTGGGTGAAGCAGCGTACGCGGAAGAGTCCGCGCAGTGCGCCGGACAGCTCGTGACGGTGCACCAGTCCCAGCTCGCCGCAGCGCAGCGGCAGATCGCGGTAGGAATGCGGCTCGCTTGCGTAGACGAGCATGCCGCCCGGGCAGTTCATCGGCTTGATCGCGAAATCCTCGTCGTCGATGACGGTGGTGTACATGTTCTCTTTATAATGCTCCCAGTGACCGCTGTGTTCCCAAAGCGTACGGCGAAGGATGATCGGGGTAGAAACCTCGACGTAGCCGTAGCGCTTATGTACCTCGCGCCAGTAGTCGATGAGCGTGTTGCGCAGCATCATACCCTTCGGCAGGAAGAACGGGAAGCCCGGACCTTCGTCAAGCAGCATGAAAAGGCCGAGGTCCTTGCCGAGCTTTCTGTGGTCGCGCTTTTTCGCTTCCTCGATGCGGGTGATGTACGCGTCGAGGTCCGCCTTCTTTTCGAACGCAGTCGCGTAGATGCGCTGCAGCATCTTGTTCTTCTCGGAGCCGCGCCAGTACGCGCCTGCGACGCTCATGAGCTTGATGTTGCGGACCTTGCCGGTCGATGCGACGTGCGGGCCTGCGCAGAGGTCGACGAACTCGCCCTGCCGATAGAAGCTGATCGTCTCGCCCTCGGGCAGGTCACGGATGAGCTCGACCTTATAGGGCTCGCCCTGTTTCTCCATGAACGCGATCGCTTCCTCACGCGGGAGCTCGAAGCGTTCGAGCCTGTGATTCTCGTTGACGATGCGGTCCATTTCCTTCTCGATCTTTTTGAAATCCTCGGTCGTGAAGGGTTCGGGCGCGTCGAAGTCGTAATAGAAGCCGTCCGCGATCGCGGGACCGATCGCAAGCTTGACCTCCGGGTACAGGCGCTTGACCGCCTGCGCGAGGATATGCGAGCCTGTATGACGATACGCCCAGCGTCCGTCCTCGTCTTCCCAAGTCAGAAGCTTCAGTTCGCAGTCCTCATTGATCGGACGAAACGCGTCCGCGCGTTCGCCGTTGATCGCGCAGCAAAGGGTCGCCTTTTTGAGTCCGTTGCTGATCGCGCCCGCGATATCGAGCGCGCTCATGCCGTTTTCGAATTCCCGCTTCGATCCGTCGGGAAACGTAATGATCATACCAAATACCTCCGTGTTCTTAGTAAAATAAAACATCCCTCGGTTTTACGAGGGACGCAGTTTGCGTGGTTCCACCCTGTTTGGTGCTCTTCTGTGCTGTATCGGGCACGCCCGCTCTGATCCTCCGGCGGTCTTCACGCTGTACTTCGCGCGGCGCTTTCACCATCCGCCGCTCGCTTTCCGAAGCCGATAAACGCTACTGCTTCCGAATTCGCCTCAAAGACAGAGACATTATACCACACAAAGCACGTTTGTCAACCGGAAAATTTGCGATTCCGTTTTTTGCGCAAATTGACAGAAACGTTCGGTTTTGGTATAATTTTACCTATGAAAAAAAAGAAAAAACGGAAAATTAAAGATCCGCTGCGCTTTGCGGTCGGCGTCGCGTTCCTCGCGCTGATCGTGATGCTGCTTGTGTTTTTGATCGCGGCAATTTCCGGCTGCTTCCGTTCCAAGCCGAATCCGTCCGTCGAAGAGCCGGTATCTTCGGTCGAACCGACGCTCCCGCCGACGCCCTCCCCGTCTCCCACGCCGGAGCCGAGCTGGGAGGAACAGCGCCTTGCGGACATCGAGCATTATGTTCGCGCGTACGGAAACTGTCCGAACGAAGCGGCGATCGAAGCGCGCATGGCGACCATGGCGATCGACCCGGAAGCAAAAATGGTCGCGTTCACCTTTGACGACGGTCCGCGCACCGGCATCACGAATGAGGTCCTCGATATCTGCGAAGAAAACGGCGTCCGCGCCACATTCTTCATCAAGGGCGACAACATCGCATCCCACGAGGAGGAGCTGATGCGCATGCTGTCGCTCGGCTGCGAGATCGGCAATCATACCTGGGAGCACACGAACATTGAGGAGATCCCCGCATCTGAAATACGCGAAGCGATCGGCAGCGTCAACGAGGCGATTGAAAGCCGCTTCGGCTATACGATCCGGTTGTTCCGTCCGCCGTATATCAAGTACGGCGACAAGGGCAGCGAAACGCGCAATACCCTCGTCGCGCTGATGGAAGAATGGAACATGGCGATCGTCAACCACACGCGCAGCACGCACGACACCTATGCAAGCTATACCGCGGAAAGGATCTACAACCGCGGCGTTATGGAGACCGACGAGCTCGGAAAAAAGCTTGACGGATCCATCATCCTCTGCCACGACAAGCAGCAGAAGACCGTCGACGCGTTCCGGAAGATCGTGCCGGAGCTTCTTTCCCGCGGGTATCAGTTCGTGACCGTTTCGGAGCTTCTGCACTATTCGAAGGACGGCTTCCACGCGGGCTGGATCTATTCGTCCGCGAACTGATCGGAGGGCAGAATGAAAGTGAAACTGACGATCCTCGAAAGCCGCTGCCGCGACGGTCTTTGCGCCGCGGGCGATTCTTACGTTGTCGAAAGCACCTGTCCCCCGCTCTGCCATGAGCTCTGGAGCGTGATCTATCCGCAGGTCTTCGCGCTGTTAAACGGCGCGTTTCTCGATCACGGCGACGACCGTGTCGCCTTCTTTGAAGCGTCCTGTCCCGACGGCGGCAGGGTCAGGATCCGCGGCGAACGCATCGACTGATCCCGCACTCTCATCAAGAAAGGTGATCCCATGCGAAAACGTATCCTTTCCTTCTTTCTGATCCTTCTTTTGGCTCTCGCCCTGATCCCCGCGTCGTTCGCCGACGACGGAACCGCCGCGGCTTCCGCCGATGCGCAGGACGAAGCACAGTTCGGTCCGGGCGCCGTCGTCGAGCGTGATGAAAGCGGGAACCCCGTCTCCGTAAACGGCTGTCCCGTCCGAGAGGTCACCGCCGGGATCAATCTGCGATCGAACCGGGAAGCGTACCAGTACAGCGTCTGGTTTACGGACTACCCCTTCTTTCAGCCCGCGACGCAGTACGACGGCAACCTCGCCGTGATGTCGCTTGCGATGGCGCTTTCGGCAAACCGCGCCATGAACCCGTCGGAGGATGGGAACGCATCGTTCGATCCCTCCCTGCATCTCCAGAAATACCTGACGGACGCCGGGTTTTCCGATATCCGTAAAGACGACTATTCCAAGGAGACCAGCATGTACACGATCTCCATGGCAATGGGTTCGCGCATAATGCAGCGCGAGGGCGAGGAGCCCTTCACGCTGATCGCGATCGGCGTCTGCGGCGGCGGCTACGGCAACGAGTGGCAGTCCAACATGACGCCCGGCAGCGACGAGCTGCACAAGGGCTTTCTGTCCGCTTCCCAGCTCGTCATCGACCGGCTTGCGGGCTACATCCTGACAAACGGCATCGAAGGAAATATCAAGGTCTGGATCTCCGGCTTCTCCCGCGCCGCCGCCGTCTCCAACGTCACGGCGGGGCTTTTGGTGCGCGACGGCATGTTCCCGAAGGAAAACGTGTATGCCTATACATTCGCAACGCCCGCCGCGGTGCATAACGCGCCGAACAGCGGCTGCGAAAACATCTTCAATATCATCAATCCGATGGACGTCGTGCCGCAGGTCATGCCGTACGACTGGGACTTTGCGCGGTTCGGGACCGACCTCTTCATCCCCGTCACGGAGTTCTCCTCGACCGGCGACACCTATACATATTCCCGCGCGGCGTACGCGCGCGATACCTTCGGGATCGAAGCGAATTACAGTCCCGCGCTGAACCTCCGCATGCGTCTGCTGCTGTCCATGATCATGGACGTGGCGGAAAACCGGGAACAGTACAACGAGCATCTGCAGCCCGCCGTCGTCGGCGTCATGCAGAACGGAAACGCTTCCAACCTGCTTTCGACCGTCAGAAGTCTGCTTCTGACCGTCAAGGACAAGGGCAGCGCGGGCAGAATGAACGTGGACACGCTGGTGAATTATGTCGCCCGCGTGTTCGGCAACGTGCTGACACGCACGGAGCTCGACGACGCCAACGCGAACACCGGCAACATTGCGCTGCGCCTGTTCAACGAGCATTGTGAGGACGCGTACCTCGCGAATATCGACCTGCTCCGCGCGGGCACGTTTGAGGACGATACCGAATTCACCTACGTTTTCATCCGCGGACCGGTGGACGTAACGTATCTGTCCGACGCAAGCGGTCCGAACGTCAGCGTCACGCTGACCGAAAAGGGCGAGCTCTTGGCGGACAGACTTCGCTGGGAAGCGAACGGAAACGATCCCGATGAGCTCGAGGCATTCCTGCATCAGCGGTACATGGAGCGCGTCGGCGACACGAGCATCGTCGCCGTCCCTCGCGACGCGAACGTCGTCATCGGCTGGGAAGCAACGCGCGGCGGTACCGTCGAAGTCCGCTATGCGGACTGCTCCGTGCACGCCTCGTCGGTCTATCACGGCGGTACAGCCGCGGCGCGGTCCGTAAAAAAGCACGACGCGGGCATGGCGTTCCGATACGATAAAGACGTCGGCGCGCAGACGGACGGTTTTGAACCGACCGACTTTACCGCGGCGGAGATCGCCTCGTTCATGGGCGTCGACTCGGTCGGCGTCAACTGGCGCGTCACGCTGATGCTCCTTGCCGCGCTCGCCGGTATTCTTGTCACGGTGCTCATCTGGGTCGGACTGCTTTTGAACCGCGCACCGAAAAAGCCCGGCGCCGCCGTCTGGATTTGCCTCGGCGTCTTCTGTATCGCCATGCTCGAAGCGGAGCTCGCGTTCTGGTTCTTTGCGGACCATACCAATCTTCGCATGCTCTGGAAAATGATCCTCGGCGCGGCGCTTCTCGTCATCTTTTTGATCCGGCATTGGAGATCGAAGCGCACGCTTCTGATGCTGCCCGGATTCTTCATGCTGATCGCAGCGGACGTGGTCATGTGCCTGTACGTTCTGCAGGGCGCGATCCTCTTTACGGTCGCGCACGCGCTGCTGATCTTCGCGTTCCTGTACAAATCGCCGATGCCGCTCAAGATGTGGATCCAATGGTTCGTGGTCTCCGCGATCGCGTCCGTGCTGATCGTGTTCGGCTTCCTGCCGAAGATCGGTACGCTCGCGTGGGGCGCGGCGTTCTATGCGGTCGTCCTGCTGCTTTTGAACTACACCGCGGGCGGACAGCTGCCGCGCGCGCGGTTTGCCGCGCGGCTGTTCCTGCTTTCGGAAGCGATCCTTCTGATCTTCATGACCGTGTTCACCGAACCGATCCTGCACATCCTCTCCGTGCTGATGTTTGATACCGCGCTTCTGCTGATCGCCGTCAGCAAAACGGGCGTCGAGCAGCCGAAGGAAGAGCCCGCGCCGGAAGAAGAACACGCCCCGGAGGAACCTGCATCCGAGGAACCTGCGCCCAAGGCAGAGCCGCCCGTGCCGGAAGAAACCGCATCGGAGGAAGAGCCGCCGATGCAGGAGAAACCCGCGCCACAGGCAAACTGATTCCAAAACAGCAAAACGGACCGGCTTTCGCCGATCCGTTTTTTTGTTTGCCTGTTGTTATACCCGTTCAACCGAAAGGGTGATCGCGTTTCCGTTCAGCTCCCAGTCCTTCGTATAGCCGAATACGCCTTCCTCAACGTGTTCCGCAAGTGTGTCCGCCATGACGCTCTCGGCGTACTTTTGGAGCACGCGCGCGGCTTCGCCGCCATTTTGGTAACCGATGCGGATATGGTCGGCGACCTCAAAGCCCGCCTCCTTGCGCATGGTCTGCAGCTTCGAGACCAGCTCGCGCATGAGCCCTTCTTCTTTCAGCTCCGGCGTCAGGTTCGTGTCCAGCACGACGGTCACACCGCCGCCCTGTTCACTGACGAGCCCTTCCTTCTGCTGCGTACTGACCAGCACGTCGTCCGGGCTCAGCACGACTTCCGTGCCGTCGATCTCAAACGTGTAGTTTTGTCCCGCGTGGTGCGCTTTGACGATCGCGTCGCCGTTTTCCGCAAGGTACGCGGAGATCTTTCCCAAAAGCTTTCCATAGCGCGGACCGAGGGTGCGAAGCTGCGGCTTGACCTTATAACTCATCAGCGCGTCGGCGTTCTCGATGAACTCGATCGCCTTGACGTTCAGCTCCTCGGTGACGATCTTCGCGGCGCGTTCGGAAAGCGCTTCGCCCTGCACGTACATCTTCGTAAGCGGCTGACGGGTCTTCTGCCCCGCGCTGCTTCTTGCGCTTCTGCCGACCGTGACGATGTTCAGCACCTTCGCCATCTCGTCCTCGAGCGCTGCATCGACGAACGACTCATCCGCCGCGGGGTAATCATTGAGATGCACGGAGATCGGCGCGGTTTCGTCGACTGAGCGCACGATGTTCTGATAGATCGCTTCCGTCATGAACGGGCAGAACGGTGCGGTCAAAAGCGTCACCGTCTTCAAAACGGTATAGAGCGTCATGTAGGCCGCTTCCTTGTCGTCCGTCATCTCCGCGCCCCAGTACCGGTCGCGGCAGCGGCGCACGTACCAGTTACTAAGCTCGTCCGCAAAGTCGATCAGCGCTCTGCCCGCCTCGGTGATGCGGAACGCCTCGAGGTTGCCGTCGACGTCCTTACAAAGCGTCTGCAGCCGCGACAGGATCCAGCGATCCATCAGCGAAAGGTTCTCACGCTTCAAGGTATGCTGCGTCGGATCGAACCCATCGATGTCGGCGTACAGCACGTAGAACGCGTAGGTGTTCCACAAAGTACTCATGAACTTGCGCTGATATTCGCTGACCGCCTCGCCCGAGAAGCGCGACGGGAGCCACGGCGCACTCGCCGTGTAGAAGTACCAGCGGACAGCGTCCGCGCCCTGCCTGTCGAGTACGTCCGCAGGCGCGATGACGTTGCCGATGTGCTTGGACATCTTCTTGCCGTCCTTATCGCACACAAGCCCGAGCACGACGCAGTTTTCGAACGGCGCCTTGTCGAAGAGGCACGTCGCGACCGCCATCAGCGTATAGAACCAGCCGCGTGTCTGATCGACCGCCTCGGAGATGAACGCGGCGGGATATCGGCGCTCGAACTCCTCCTTGTTTTCAAAGGGATAGTGCCACTGCGCAAACGGCATGGAACCCGAATCGAACCAGCAGTCGATGACGACCGGCTCACGCTTCATGATCTTTCCGCATTCGGGACACACGACCTCGACCTGGTCGATGTAGGGCTTGTGCAGCTCGATGTCGTCCGGGCAGTTGCGGCTCATGGCTTTGAGCTCCGCGCGGCTGCCGATCACGTGCACGTGACCGCATTCGCACATCCAAACGGGCAGCGGCGTACCCCAGTAGCGCTCGCGGGAGATGCCCCAGTCGATGACGTTCTCGAGGAAGTTGCCCATGCGGCCTTCGCCGATCGTCTCGGGGATCCAGTTGACCGACTTGTTGAACGCGATCAGCTTGTCCTTGACCGCCGTCATCTTGATGAACCAGCTTTCGCGGGCGTAGTAGATCAAAGGCGTGTCGCAGCGCCAGCAGAACGGATAGCTGTGCTCAAACGGCAGCGCGGCAAAGAGCTTGCCGCTCTCCTTCAACGCCTCGAGGATCGGCTTGTCCGCGTCCTTCACGAACAGACCGTCCCACGGCGTACCGCCGCACATATGGCCCGACGTGTTGACAAGCTGCAGGAACGGAAGATCCCAGACCTTGCCGACGCGGTTGTCGTCTTCGCCGAACGCCGGCGCGATGTGGACGACGCCGGTACCGTCGGTCAGCGTGACGTAATCGTCCGCGACCACGCGGTAGCCCTTCTTGCCCCGGAAATTGACCGGCAGCTCGAACAGCGGTTCGTATTCGGTGCCGACGAGATCTTCGCCGGAGAAGGTCTCGACGATCTCGGCGTTTTCTCCGAGTACGGAGTTTACCAGCGCTTCCGCCATGATATAGGTCTTGCCTTCCGACACGACCTTACAGTACGTTTCGTGCGCGTTGACGCACAGCGCGACGTTCGAGGGCAGCGTCCACGGTGTGGTCGTCCACGCAAGGATCGCCGTGCCGCTTCCGTCCGTGAGGTAGAAACGCGCGATGCAGGAGACCTCCTTGACGTCGTGATAGCCCTGCGCGACCTCGTGACTTGAGAGCGCCGTTCCGCAGCGCGGGCAGTACGGGACGATCTTGTGTCCCTTATAGAGCAAGCCCTTTTCGTGGATCGTCTTCAGCGCCCACCATTCGGACTCGATATAATCGTCCTTATAGGTGACGTAGGGATTGTCCATGTCGCACCAGAACCCGACGCGATCGCTCATCTCGCGCCACTGGGACTCGTACTTCCACACGGACTGCTTGCACGCCTGGATGAACGGCTCGACGCCGTATGCCTCGATCTGCTCCTTGCCGTCGAGACCGAGCGACTTTTCGACCTCCAGCTCCACCGGGAGACCGTGCGTATCCCAGCCCGCCTTGCGAAGGACGTCAAAGCCCTTCATGGTCTTATAACGCGGGATCAGGTCCTTGATGCTGCGGGTCAGAACGTGCCCGATATGCGGCTTGCCGTTTGCCGTCGGCGGGCCGTCGAAAAACGTAAAGGCAGGCGCGCCCTTTCGCCATTCCACGCTCTGTTCAAAGACGCGGTTCTCCTTCCAGAACGCCAGCGTCTCCTTTTCGCGGGAAACGAAATCCATGTCTGTACTGACTTTCTTATACATGCTTTCCTCCAAAAATAAAATACTCCGTCCATAAGAGGACGAAGCTGCTCCGCGGTACCACCTCAGTTGACAGGGTTCCCCCTGTCCGCTCATTGCCCCTTAACGCGGGGATACGGGAAGGGCTACACAGCGGCAGACGCCGCCTTCGCCGTTCCGCTCCCGGGTGATCTTCACGCTCGTTCTCCCGCCGCCTTGCACCGTACGCGGCTCGCTGAGGGTTCTCCGAAACGCTACTCGTCCCGATCAACGATTTACCGAATTATTATAGCCGAAAGAAATCGGTTTGTAAAGCCCCGATTTGCGGTTTTTTCAGCAGAAAAGCGGATCCCCGTTTTTTCAGGGGATCCGCTTTATAAAACCGCTTATCCTTCCTTGATCAGCGCCTCGAGGAACTTGATCGTGGTGATGTTCTTCTTTGTCGCCGGATACTTTTCGGCAAGCTGGTCCGCCGTGACCTTTCCGGTCGGCTTGTACCAGGAGAACTGCTTATAATACTTCGTATACGTGCTCGAGTCGCCGAACTTATGTCCGCCGCGGGCAAACATTTCGTTGCGCGCGTAGCCCAGAAGCTTCAGAAGCGTCATGTCGTCTGTCGTCGGGATGTCCCAGAGCTCGTCGTAGGTCAGCGCTTCCTCGATGCTCTTTGCCTTGACGAGGCCGTTCTTGTCGAACGGGCTCTTGTCCTTGTTCTCCGGAAACACCATGCTGCCCTCGTTCAGCGTATAGACCGTGTAATCCCTGAAATCGTCGGTGCTTTTCGCCGCAGTGCGGCTTGCCTTCACGGTAAGGTGCACGTCGCTCGCCTGATAGCCGGTCTCGAGCTCGACGTCGTATACGTCCGCAGCAAGATATTCCGTTCCTTTTGAGGTCGTGATCACGTAGACGATGCGGAACACATTGCCGTGTTGCGCGTCGTCGTTGCCGACCGCAAAGTAATTATACTTGACCTCGCTCGACTCCATGCTGCTGCCGTACTTCTGTTCCTTCGCAGCGCGGATCGCCTTTCTGAGCTCGGTCTGGTCGAAGCCGTACAGCGTCGTGATCGCGTTTGGATTGCGTTCGGGCGCTTCGGTCTCGACGGCGGCTTCCGGCGTTCTGTCCGGCGTGTCGTTAAAGGTTCCGGACGGCGTCGTCGGCGCATCCGATTCCGGCGCGTCCGGCGTTGCGGGCGCAGGCGTTTCCGGCACGGGCGTTCTGGGCGCGTCCGGCGGCGTCACCGTGCCGATGTGCTTTTCCATCTCCGCGCCGGTCCATGTCCATTGCGTATTCGTGATCTTGATCCCCGCTGCGGCAAGGTCCTCCATGACCGTCGTAAGCGTGCTCGTGGTTTTCATCTGATAGCCCTTGTCCGTCTTGCTGCACGACACGTCAAGACTTCTCAGCGCGCGCGCGCCGATGTCTGTTTCCGGATCGGCGTCAGATTCGATGCCCGCGTCACGCAGCATGCTCCTGATATCCACCGCGGCGGTATAGTCGCCCGATTCCGTGCGTTTCGTGCGGACGTAGTTCGCAAAATTCAGCGACGTCGTCTGCGCGGGTCTCTGTCCTGCGGCGGCGGCGATCTCCGAGCCGCTCAACGACCACTTCGTGTTGATGAGCCGGATCCCGTGCTGTTTCAGAAGTGCGGTCGGGTCTTCCCCGCTTGTGACCGTCTCAAGCTCGTACCCGTCTCCGCGCTGCGTCACGCGGATGGCAAGGCCCTTCAGAGCCGTGATCTCGGGATACTGTGCTTTTTCGGTCTCCGTCGGGTTATGCAGGCGTTCCTTTGTGATCAGCCGGTCGATATCGATCGAAGCCGTATAGCCGCCCGCGCCGTCGCTTTGGACGGTCACGTATTCGGATACGTCAATGCGCTGAAGGCTGCGTCCGGTCAGAAAGTGCGCGCCGATCACGACGGCGCAGATCAAAAAGACCAGGGCGGTACCGAATCCGCCGATGAGTCTGCGAATCGAAGCATTCGTCATGTTCCGTCCCTCCTTTACACGCGCTTGCCGCAGTAGATGCAGAACGCGGAATCGACGTCGATCGTCTCTCCGCAGTAGATGCACCGCTTGGTCGCGGCGCGCGCGGGCGCTTCCGGCATCACGATCGGCTCGGGTGAAGCGGGCTCTTCCGGCGCCGTGCGGCGGATCTCCGTAAACCCAACGTACACGCCGTCGTCCCCACGCACGGGAAACTGTTCGTTCCCACGCACGGGGATCTTTTCGTCGTTCCTGCGCACGGGGATCAACTCATCGTCCTCACGCACGGGGATCAACTCATCGTCCTCACGCACGGGGATCATCTCGTCGTCGTCACGCATGGGGATCAGCTCGTCGTCATCCTCTGCGAACAGGTCCGGCTCCGGCTCCGTGTGTCTCAGCGCTCTGCGCTGCTTCCGCTTGATCTCCGGCGACCAGCTTTCGTCCGCCTCCTCGGCGCGTTCCTCCGGAACGGTCTCCTCCTCGAGGAAATCGTCGAACAGATCGTCTTCCGCGGTCTCGTGCTTTTTGCGCGTGCCTTCGTCCCTAAACGAGACGATCGCGATCGTCATGATGACGAACGAGAGCACGCATCCGATGCCGATCACCAGCGCGACAAAGCCCGTATCACGGAACAGCTGATAGATCGACCGCCCGGTGAACGCCGGATTCAGCCGCATCGCGATCAGCGCGAACAGCCCGTACAGCAGGGACGTTACGCCGAAGGTTGCAAGAATGGTTCGAATGGTTTTCATACGGTTCTCCTTATTTTTCGATCAAAGATTGGATCTCGCGCAGAAGCCGGATATTACTCCGCTCCGTTTCCGTCATCAGTCCCAGAAGATCGGGGACCCGCGGCTCATACCAGTCGTACGCGTTGTAATGCTCGCAGAACTCACGCTCCGTTTTCGGATCAAACGCCGCGTAGTAGCGGGCGTAGATCTCCTTTCGCGCGTAGCGCAGAAGATTCGCAAGCGAATGTCCGTCGACCGCGGTCAGCTTCCAGATCATGTCCTCGTCCAGCGCGTCGTAGGTCGGCGACCAGTACACGCCGTTTGCCAGCCGGTAGCTCGTCGGAGAATCCGGGAACCGAACGAATCCGTTCAGGTCAAACCCGTTCTTCCCGCTGACGCGCACGCCACCGCCCCAAAGCTTCGTCGATGTGCCGCCGCTCGGCAGATGCTTGCTCTCCGCTTCGGTATCACAGAGCGATACGTCGACGCCGCCGTAGGCGATCCTGCCCTCCGTACGATACAGATCGTACACGTCGACCGTGAACCAGATCACGACCGGCTCCGTGCCGTCCTCCGGGCGGTAGGTCGCCGTGTAGCTCGCACGGTACAGATTATGATGCCGTCCTCCTGTATATACTATAAACGCAACTTGTGTCTTAGTTGTGTCATAATTGTTTCCGAATATCTCTTTACACAATAAATCTCGTTCACTTTGCACCGCTTCGCACACGGAACGCAGGTTCAGCCCGTTTCCGTCGCTGTCCAGCAGCGAATCGAGGTACCCGTCCGGCGTCTCCGAAACGGGCGTCGCGAACGGCGTTCCTGCCTCCTCCTGACGGATCGGCACAGGCGTCGGCGTCGCGCCTGCCACGAAGCCCTTGATCTGCTGCTCCCACGTCGTCGCCTGAAACGTGATGCCGTACCGTGCGAGCGTTTCCGTGTCCGCGTCGATCGTCACGCGCATGTGATCCTCGTCGATCGGTCGGAGCAGCATCCGTGCCGTGCAGAGCGCGTAGACCTCCGGATAATCCGACGCGTTCACGCCGGGGCGGTTCGGGTTCGGAAGCCTGTAATCGTTCAGGATCGCGTCGACGTCCAGAAGCACCGCAGGATTTCCGCCCGCGTCCGTACCGACGTTCACGTAGTTTTCAAGATCGATCACGGTTTCGTGCCCGCGCGCGATCGAAACGACGGCGACCAGCGCCGATATGCCCAGCACGATCCCCGAAAGGATCCATGCAAGGCGTCTGCTCAGCGTCCGTTTGTTTTCCCCGCGCTCCGTCTTCATATCGTTCAGTATACCATACTTCTGCCGCCTTGCAAAGACGTTTCTATACGGAATACCGCACTTTGCGCCGTTTGGTTGCAGTTCCTTTTGGGATACGGTCACGGAAGCCCTCTTTTTTCCGTGACCGTGATCTGTAATTATATGTAATTACATTGTATGTAATTAACGCAGTAATGACTCTCTGTAAGTCATTACTGCGTCTATAGTATTATATCTAATTACATTGTCCTATATAATTACAATACGACACGAAAACGGAAAATCCTTCCCGGATCCTGTGAACTTTCGCGCATCTTTTTCCCGGAATTTTGTTATAATCTGCGGCACGAAAAAAGCCCCGCTTTCGCAGGGCTTACATAAGGATCGGTTATCCGTGCAGTTTCTGGAACGCTTCGAGCTCGCGGTTCAGCTTCTTCGCTTCGGCGGCGTCCTTGAGCCACACGAAGAGATTGGCAAGCACAAAGATGACGAGTACGCTCCCCGCGATGGCAAGGACGACTCCGATCCGGCTCGTGTCGATCACGTCGCTCATGAACGCGATGAACAGGATCACGCCTTCGATCAGCACGAGCATGATCGCCTTGCGAACGAGCAGCACCTTCGGCGAGAGCTCGCGTTTCGACCACGTCACGAACGTCGGCAGCATGCACAGCGCGGCGTATTCGATCGGGACCGGCATGTCTTTATAGCCGAACTGCGCTTCGGGATCGAACGCGGATCCGATCAGCACGATCGCGACCGTGATCAGCGTCGACAGCATGAAAAACAGGATCAGCTTATTGACAAGAAATCGTTTGAATTCCATCGTCTATTCTCCCTTCAGCGCGGCTTTCAGCGCTTTCACGTAGTTTCTCGAGATGATGATCTTTTCGCCGGAGCTGAGAGTCGCCGTGAACCGTCCGTTGAAGGCGGGCTGGATCGACTTGATCTTCATCAGGTTGACAAGCATCGGCTTTGCGATCCGCAGAAAATGCTTGGGCTTCAGCAATTCCTCCAGCTCGTAGATGCGGTACGCGGTCTCGTAGACCCGATTGCGCGTATACAGGAAGGTCTTGCCGTCGACGGATTCGATATAGCAGACGTCGGTCACGGGGATCTCGTACTGCTTTGCATCCGACGTACCGGAAAGAGTGCCTGCGCGGGATTTGATGAAGGACGCGATCTCCCGCACCTCGTCCGTCACCGCGTGACAGCGGATCAGAACGAGCTCCTCGCGCTCCTTTTCGACCTGTTCGATGCGTACGTTCATGCGCGTTTCGGGGTCAATACGTTTCGTTTGCCGTAAAGACGCCCTCCCCCCTGAGATAGCAGTTGAAGAACTCGAGCACAAGCGAATTGACGATCGTCATCGTTTCCTTCGTGTCGCGCTCGCCGCTGCCGAGCATGTTCCCTAAGATAGGCGACAGAAGCGGCAGATCGGTGAAATCCATGTGCTTCGAGCCGCGGACCGTGGTCTGAAACCCTGCCGAAGCGTTTTTCAGCAGTACGGCGTTCGGATGGATCCCGCCCTGCGCGACGTATTCTTCCATATCATTATACGAGTCCCAGTTGTCAAATGCAAGCACCGGAACAGTGTACGGATCCTCGCGCACGGTCAGCGCGCCGTTTTCGACGCCGGTATACTCCGAAAGCATCGTGCCGTCGACGTCGATGACTGCGTCGATGTCGTCCCGTTCGCGTCCGAGCGCCACGGCGGTCGCGCCGCCCATGGAGTGCCCCATGAGCCCGATCCTTTCAATATCGGTCATGCTGAGGACGGTTCGGATCGCCTCGCCGTTCTTTTCGGGCACGAACCAGCTTGCGTCCGTCGCACCGGTCGTCACAGCCGTCTTGATCGCATCGACCGCAAGGTTCATATCGGCGGTGCGCAGCGCCATCCACTCGGTGTACAGCGCGTACAGCTTCTCACTGCCCATCTGCTCGTTCAGCGTCAGCGCGGTGTTCATAAAGTCCATATCCACGATGACTGTCTTGCCGTCCGTGTCCTTTGTGAAGAACGCGTGGTGCGGATGATCGAGCGCCGCGACGACGTAGCCGTTGCTCGCAAGCTCCATATAGGTGGAGGTGTTGCTCTGGTAGTAGCCGAACGCGCCGTGGGAGAAGACGACCAGCGGGAAACGCTCCGTGCTGTTTTCCGTCTCGGGATAATAGAAGTGCACGGGCACCTCGCGGCTTGAGCCGTCGGTTTCAAACGGATCGGTCCTTGTCCCGTCAACGAGGATCGCGGAGGTCTCCCTGACGGCATACGCGCCGCTTGTCGGCAGGCCCTTGTAGCCCGTGAACACGAACGCCGGAACGAGCGCAAAGCCGATCAGCAGGATGCTCATGACGCCGGAAGCGATCGCCTTTCCCTTGCGCACGTCGCCCTCGGTCTTCTTGCGCTTACAAAGGATCGCGAGCGCGACGATAAACGCGAGAACCGCAAGCGTGATGAGAACGCCCGTGAGACGCCACTTCTGCCCGAACGGGAGCAGGATCGCGACGATCGCGATCACGATCTCGGTAAGACGCACGAACAGGCGGTTCTTCCGCCACGTCTTCTTTTCCGTCGCTTTGCGGCAGGTCATAACGACGAGCGCGATCTCAAACGCCGCCGTCAGCAGAAACAGAACAAAACCCATAGACATTGTTTTTTTACCTCATTTCTTTGATTCGGCTGCATTGTATCCGCTCGCGTTCTCCTTTGCAATACGTCTGCGCGCAAGATGCAAAATCACGCGATAAGATGCAAAAAAGCCGCGGGATCGCTCCCGCGGCTTCCGACGTCAATTGTTTATCTGCGGAACAGGACCTCGTTG
Organism: Clostridia bacterium; assembly: GCA_017524445.1. Lineage (GTDB taxonomy): Bacteria > Bacillota > Clostridia > Christensenellales > CAG-138 > UBA3792. The sequence goes on from JAFXVP010000029.1 coordinate 35,141, forward strand.
TTCGGTCCGTAATACTTGGCGTATTGTCCGGTCCAGCTGTATGCCTGGTCGTACGCATACCGATAGATCTCGTACAGCGTGACCTTGTTGTTGCTGTCCGTATCGGCGGGCATGGAGCCGGAATAGTTCCCCTTCGGATACTTGCATCCGAGCCCCTTGATGAGCGCTGCCGTAAACGCGCCCTGATAATAACCCGTACCGTCGAACTTTCCTTCGTAAGAGGAACGGTATGCCGTTGCTGCCGTGATGACGATGAACTTGCTCTTTCTGAACTCGCCCATCCTCGTATTGGACGCGGGTTCGCCGTCCTCCGCGTCAAGATAATACCCGGAAAACGCTTCGACCGCGCTCTCGAAGAACGCTTCCGACACCTCGTCCATCGGATCCGGACCGATCGCGTTCTGCGCCGACTTCGGCTCGATCGCCGCGCCGCTCATGCAGCTGTCCAGGATCACGACGACCCTGCCGCGGACCTTGCTGAGCTCGGCGGCAAGCTCCTGCATGGTGATGTAATTCTCGTCGATGGGTACGAGCGCGCCCTGATAGGTATCGTTGCCGCCCGCGTCCACGCCGTGACCGGAATAGTAGAACAGCGACACGTCGTTGTCCATCGCGTCCGCGTAGGTCGTTTTGATCGCGTTCAGGATCGCAGCCTTTTTGCTGTTCGACAGCGTCTTTACCGCGAACGGCCGGTTCAGGCCCTTGAGCATGCCCGCCATCGCGTTCATGTCGTTGACCGGACCTTTCAGCTTCTGATCGCCGCTGTAATCTTTTTCGCCGATCAGCAGCGCCCTGTACATGACGTCGTACATCGTCTGTCCGCTGCCGGGCTTCACGCGGATCATATTCGACCACTGTCCGTAATACGTCATGCCCTCGAACACGTGGTACGAGCGAACGCAGACGTAATAGTACGTTCCGTTCGTCAGCGATTTGAGCACCGTCGAGCTGTTCTCTGCGCCGGCGACCTTGACCGTTTTCAGGTTCTGCGTAAACGCCTCATCGGTTGCGTAACGGAGCTCATAGCCCGTAAAGACCTTTGAGGGCTCCCATGTCGCGGTGATGGTCTTGTTGCCCGCTTTTAAGCTGTTCAGATGCCGCGACGTGATGCGCACGGTCGTTTTCAACGGTCCGACGATGCCGAGATTGTAATTGTCGCCGACGTTTCCGCCGATCTCCGCGCCCGTCACCGCATCGGTGCGCTTGTCAAAATACGCCTTGACGCCGTACTGATAGCGCGTACCGGCATAGACCGTCGTGTCCGTCCACGTCGTCGCGGTCGTGTTGTTCCAGCGTTCAAAGGTCGTCCAGCCCGCGCTCTGCAGATTCCACGCGCGGCGGTAGATGACATAGCCCGCGGCACCCTCGACCGGCTTCCAGCTCAGCTTGATACCGTCCTTGATGTTCCAGATATCCATCTCCGTCGTCGCCGGCAGATAGATCTTGAAGAACAGCCGCATCGTGCCCGCGTATCCCTCGGAGAACGTCACGAAGATATACGCCGTGCCCGCGTTCACGTTCTCGCGGTATTCAACGGAATACGTCGCGGGATCGACCGGTTCGCCCTCGGCGGTCTTCAGCGTAAAGCCGGGCGTGAACGCGCCGCCGTTCCACACAACGTACGGCGTCGTGCCCCGAAACTGCACGTCGCCCGCGTTCCATTCGACCGTACCGTCAAAGGTGCAGGGCTCCTGATAGTGCCACTCGGCGGAGAGCAGCGCGTCGTTGCCGTCTTCGACCGTGAGCTTCTCGTTCCGCTGCGTCTCGGTGCCGAGATAGAATACGTCCGTGAGTCCGTCGCATCCGAGGAATGCGCCTTCATCAATGTTTATCAAGCTCGCCGGGATCGTGACCGTTTGAAGCGCTGCGCAGTTTTCAGCCGCTTTTGCTTCGACCGTCTTGACGCCGGGCGAAAAGATCAGTTCCCGAAGCGTCGGCGAATCGGTGAACGCGCCGGTTTTCACGGTGCGCACGCAGCACGGGACCGTACAGGACGCAAGCGAGTGCAGCGCAAGCCAAAGCGTTTTGCCGTCCTTGCTCAGCAGCATCCCGTCCTCCGCGCAGAACGTCTCGTTTGCCGGATCGACCGTAAACGCGTCTGCCGCAAGCTGCGTACAGCCGGAAAATGCGGTCGGGTCGATCTCATTGACCTTTGCGGGCACGTACAGCGCGGTGAGTCCGCAGTTTTGAAACGCGTTTTCCCGGATCTTTTCCGTCGACGCCGGCAGCGTAACCGTCGTAAGATCGCTGCAGTTTGCGAACGTGTACGCGGAGACCGCCAATATTATATCCGGCAGCGTGATCTCCGTGATTCCCGTGTTTTCAAACGCATGCGCGCCGATCCACTCGATGTTCTGTTCCGTTGTGACCTTGGTGAGATTCTCGCAGCCGGCAAACGCGTACTGTCCGACCGACCGGACGTACTCCTTCAGAAAAACCTTCTGAAGATTTTTGCAGTCTTCAAACGCATGCGCGCCGACCGCGCCCCTGCATGCGACCGCTTCGATCGCCGTTCCGCTGAATGCGTAGGATGCAATGTCGCCCATCAACGACTGGTTCTCGATGGACGAAAGATTGCTGCAGCCGTAAAACGCGTAGCTGCCGATGCTTCTTGGATTGCTCGTCCCGTCGTTGTACATCCGCACTGTTCTGATCTGCTCGCGGTATGCCGCCCACGGCGTGGTATCCGGCGTAAAGTCCCACATTTTGTTGGTGCCGCCGAGCGAAAGCACGCCGTCGCCCGGGAAGAACTTCCACGTCATGCTGTTGCCGCAGGCATTTACCTTATACGTACGGACGTATGCGCTGATCGAACCCCCTTGGCCCGGATTGCTGAATCTGACGCCGATGTAATAGGTTTCACCGGCATACAATACGCGGCGGAGCTTCTCTCTCGACAGCGTATCGCTGACCGTTTCGACAGAGTCCATGATCTGAAACGCGCTGTCGGTCAGCAGGCAGATCTCTCCTCTGCCGGTGATCTCGAATTCATAGGTCAGATCCTCCGTCGGCACAAGACGCCAGTATACCGTTTCGCCCGGCTCCACCGCTGCATGGTTGGTGCCGACGATCAGCTCATCGTCGAGCACGTGATGCTCCGGATCCTCCGTCTGTTCTTCCTCCGCCGGTTCAGCGTCTTCGATCTCCGGCAGTTCGACCGCCGGTTCGTCGTTCTTCCCGTCTTCCGCCGCCGCAAACGCGGGCAGCAGCGCAAACAGCATTGCCGCACAGAGCAGCAGCGCAAGCAGCTTCTTGTATGACGTTTTCATAAGCATACTCCTTCCTGTTCGGATTGCGGCGTGCAGACGCACGGCTCGCAGTCCCTTCATACTATTGACACCGCAGAACGCCGAAATGTTACGCGTGAAAATAATATATTATTTCACGTCCGTGCTGCAGGGGCCCCCTGCGTCAGAACGCGAAGTTGCCGTTGACAAAGACCGGGATCTCGCGGCCGTCATGCGTGTAGCCCGTGACCTTGAGGTCCGAGGTTCCCACCATGAAGTCGACGTGCGTGATGGAGTCGTTGATCCCTGCTGCAATGAGCTCTTCCTTTGTCATGTTCGCGCCGCCCTCAACGTTCGAAGCGTACGCCTTGCCGAACGCAAAGTGGCAGGCGGCGTTCTCGTCGAACAGGGTCTCATAATAGAGCGTCTTCGAATTGCTGATCGGAGAGTCGTACGGCACGAGCGCGACCTCGCCGAAGTACGACGCGCCTTCGTCCACGCTGATCGCGGCCTTCAGCACGTCTTCGCCCTTCGTCGCCTCCGCTTTGACGATCCTGCCGTCCTTCATGGTGAAGCGGATGTTCTCGATCACGTTGCCGTCGCGGCACAGCGGCATGGACGCGCACACAACGCCGTTGATGCCCGTCTTCTTGTTCGCGGTGAAGCATTCCTCGGTCGGGATGTTCGGCATGTATTCCTGTCCGGACGCGGTGCGGTCGCCGCCCGCTTCCCATACGTGCGTGTCGGCAAGCTCGACCCAGAGGTCCGTGCCGAGCGCGTTCTCATAGTGCAGCTTTTCGAAGTGATACCCGTTCAGGATGCGCACATGCTCACGGAGGTTCGCGGCGTGCTTCTTCCACGCCTCGACCGCCGTGCCGTCGCCCTTCACGCGGCACGCCATGAAGATCTTGTCCCACAGCGCGTTGACCGCGTCCGCTTCGCTGAGATCCGGGAAGACCTTCTTTGCCCATTTGGGGCTCGAAAGCGCGCCGATGCCCCACGGGAAGACGTTCTGATCCTGATAACGGCGATATTCTTTGAGCTTTTCGCCGGACGCCTTGTGCGCGCGCAGGATGCGGTCGCTGTCCACGCCCAAAAGATTCTCCGGATCGTCCGAAATCAGATGCAGAAACGCCGCGCCTTCCTTTGAATAATGCGTATAGAGGTCCGCGCGGAACTGCGGGAACTCGTCGAATACCGCGTTATCGGCATACAGATACTTTGCGCGGGTCATGTGATCGTCGTTCCACATCATCACGACCTCGCGGCAGCCGTTTTCATATGCGACGTCCGCGCACATTCTCGCAAACGGCGCCTGATCGACCGGTGCGAACAGCAAAAGCGTCTGTCCCTTCTGAATGTTGACGCCGACCTCGACCAACAGTTTTGCGTACTCTTTGAGCTTGTTTTCCATCTTTGTTTCCCCTTCCTGAAAATATTTAATGTGCACTCGCCGCCATCGAAACGACGACGAACAGCAAAATTCCGGACATCAGAAGCGTCTGCAGAAGATCGCGCTTCTTTGCAAAATCCTCCTTCTTAAGCGGCGCGTTCAGCAGCGCGTCGATCGCCGCAAGCGCCGTCGCGTACACGAGCCGCTGGCTCCGCCCGATGCGCATCGGCGAAAAGCCCTTCTGCTCGCGGAGATACGCCGAAAGTTCGACGATCAGCGCCGCGGTCTCCTTTTCGGGCACATCCAGCCCCGCAAGGAACGCGAGAAGCGGCAGATCGAGCATCTCACGGTTCTTTTCGCCCGCCTGCCGCACCGCGTCATAGAGCCGCTCGGTCTTCAACGCAAGCTCGTCCGCCGGCTGATCCGAAAACGCGATCGCAAAGCTTGCCATCTGCGCCGGGTTCGTGCGTCCGAACCGTCCCGAAAGCAGATCCATCGCGGCGTCCATGCGTGCAGACAGCGCATCCTTCTCCGCCCCGTACATCGCGAACAGCACGGCGAACATCACGTCCTCGCCGCCGGTCAGGACCCGGTGCGCGTGCCGCATCTCAAGATAGTGCTCCCGCGCGAGCTTTGCCACCGCGTCCGCGCGATCGTGGTACTTTGCCATCAGAAACGCCGCCGGACACAGGTAGTCGGTCGGAATGAACCCCGCCGCCCTGAGCTTTTTCAGGTTGTCTTTTGCGTAGTCCAGCCGCTGCGCGCCGTCCTCGTACTCGCCGATCTTGATCGCCGCGGGCGCCATGCCGAGACCCCGGAACGCCGAAAAGATGCCGGTGTTCTTTTTCAGGATCTTCTTGCCGCGCCGGATCGATTCGAGGTCCGCGTCGCGATCGTCGATCCCGAGCAAAAGCGCGCACAGGCAGTGTACCTGCGGCGTGGACATCCGGAACGTGCGTTCGATCCGTCTTCTGTTTTCCATGAACTGCTCCGTGCGGCGCATCGTTCCGCTCTGCATAGCAAAAACCTCCATAATTCTCTATGTTACATTATGCCATAAAGCTTCCTTTTTGAAAAGACCTTTTTATGGGGCTTCGCAAGCAGTCTGCGCCCTTCTGCGGCAGCCCTTTTCGCGTATGCGTGCGAGGCAATACGAATCCGTCCCTGCGGCGGCTTTGTTTGTCGAAAACACCATCTGTCACGTTTCGCGTGCTATGCTCCCCCAAAATCGATCCGGAGGCGAATTTATGTCCAAGACCAATATGTTCCGGGCACTGTGGCTGCTGCTGCTTTCCCTCGTATGCGTTTTGATGTTCTACTACCGCCGCGAGACCACAAAATCCCCGCAGGAAACGTTCTTCGGCGAGGACATCGTTGCCGTGGCGACGACCGTGACGCGCACGCCCGCACCGCTGCCGACGGAACCCCCGACGCCGCTTCCCACGGCGGAACCCAACGCGTACGAGGTCGCGGAGGTCTTTATCCCCCTGCTCTTTACGCCCTCTCCCGTGCCCGCCACGCTTGCGCCGACGGCGGAACCTTCCGAACCGCCCACGCCCGCGCCGACCGAATTTCCGGAAGCCACCGAGCTGTTTTCGCTGATCTGGTTCTCGGACACGCAGTATTACGCCTATAAACGCCCGGACATCTTCCTCTCCATGGCGGACTGGGCTGTGCGCGTCAAGGACGATTACGACGCCGTCGCGGTCGTCTGCACCGGCGATATCGTCGACAACCGCAACTATACGCGGCATTGGACAAATGCGGAAGCGGCGATCTCGCGATTGAATGAAAAGCTCCCGTTCTACTGCGTCGCGGGCAACCACGACGTCGGCGCGGACAAGGTCGAATACGAAACCTACCTTTCCTACGATTTCTGCAGCGCGCCGGAAGCGATGGAGTTTTCCGAGGACCGCCGCTGCTGGGTGCTGCCCATGTGCGAGCAGGGCATTCTGCTCTGCGGGATCGGGTGGCAGAACGACGCCGCCTATGCCGACTGGCTGATCGCGCGCATCACCGCATACAAGGAGCTCCCCGCCGTGCTGCTGGTGCATAGCTTTCTGTACGACGACGGCTCGCTTTCCACGAACGGAAAGCGTATCGAAAAGGCGATCCTGCGCGAATGCCCCTCCGTGCGGCTCGTGCTGTGCGGGCACAACGACGGTTCCGTGCGCTGGTCGCGGAAATACCCGGACGGACACGTCGTGAACGCGATGATGTACAACTTCCAGGACGACAAAAAATACGGGCTCGGCTACGCCCGCATTCTGATGTTCAATCCGAGTACTCGCAACATCGCTGTCACGACCTACTCCCCGTTCCTCAACGACTACAATTACTATAAGGACGCCTCGAAGGACACCTTCACGCTTTACGGTGCATGGTGACGTCGGAGCGTTCCCTCTCTAAGGCGGGCTTTTGCCCGCTTTTCTTTTACCGTTTTTTGACAATCCGGACGCATTTGTATGGTATCATAAAGAAAAACGCAACCGATCCCGCGTCCTTCCCCTCTTTTTGGGTGTAAGGACTTACAAAAAAGGTTGGAGCTTATGATGGAAGATTACTTCGACAGGATCTACGAAAAGACCTACCGCCCGCTGCTGCGCTACGCGATCGTGCACCTGAGCGATCCGCTCGACGCCGAGGACGCGCTGCAGAACGTCTTTATCGACTTTTACCGGCGCATCGAAGCGCGCGGGCACGCCGATATCCTCGCGCCGCAGCTGTTCCTTCTGAAGATGCTGAAGCGCGAGATCATCCGAAACTACACCGAGCGCAGCGCGCACGAGACGTCGCCGCTTGAGGACGATACCGCAGCCGCCCCGCTGTCCTTTGAGGACGTGGTCGAGGCGCGCGTGATGGCGGGGATGGTCTTCGACGCCGCAAAGACGCTCTCGAAGGATACCTACCGCGTCTTTGTGCTGTACTACGGCTTTCAGCTTTCCGTTGCCGAGATCGCAAAGGAAATGAAGCTCGGCGAGGAAGCGGTCAAAAGCCGTCTTCACCGCGGCAGAAACGCCGTTCGGCGTCTGCTTGCAAAATCAAACGATCATTGAGGATACGACTATGAGTGAAAAAGCATTTTTCCATAATGCGCTTGAAAGCGATCTTTTAAGCGGCAGAAAGCAGAAGCGCCGGCTCGACGCCGCGCTCGGCAGAACGACGGCAAAAGCGTCCGCCCCGGTTCGAACGAACACGCAAAACAGCGAGGAATTTCCCCGCTGGCTCTACATTCCCGCGGTCGCCGTGTTCCTCGTCCTGACGCTTGCGATCGGTTCGGTCGTCATTGCCCGCGGGCTTCGGGACGAGCAGCATCAGGCGGAACAGCCGACCGCCGACACGCCGTCAACGAACGAACCGGTCCCGTGGGCAACACAGCCGCCGATCGAAAGACTGATTACGGACCAGCAAACCGACGTGCGGCTGATCCCCGAGATCGATACGGACGATCGCATCAATCAGGCGCGTGTGAACCAACTGCATCTTCCCCCGATCGCCGAAGCAGACTGGGGTTGGCTGAAAGAAACGTCGGCTTCCGTAAGCGAGCTCTCCGTGACGACCGCAAGCATCTCATGGACGACCGAGCTGCGCGTGCCGAAAGGCGATCGGCAGCAGAACCCGTTTGTCGAGGCGGTACATGTTCTGCGCAACGAAAACCGCTGCTTCTTTTATAGCGCAGATGGGCTGATGACGGACGACGAGGGCGCGGAGCTGGTTGATTTCAAAGCACCGCCCGAAATCACCTACGGCGAAGAGAATGACGCGTGGGTCGTGCGCATTCCGTGCATCTGCGCGATGCCGCAGGTTTACGATCAGTTCCCCGCTACGCTGCCGCCCACCGGCGACGTGACGGTCCGCTCGATCCTGCTGCTGCTCGATCCGGACGCGGACGCATCCGAGGTCTATGTGCTGATGTTTGACGAGGACGAGCAGAACGGTCAAAGGAATTATCTTGTCGGCAGAAACGAATCGCTGCCCGCTGCGACGGTCGGCGTCCTCGAACAGACGTTCACCTTCGATGCGGAAGCGCTTCTGAACATCGCAGATCCCGTCCATATCGACGTGCCGCTGTCCGGTGAAACTGTGCTGACGACGCACGTAAACAACGGTTTCCGGAATGAGCGTGTCACGCTGGACGGCGTAACGCTCGACGCGGAGATCCATTACACGAAGGCGGGCGTGTTTGCGATCCTCACGATCAAGAACGCCGGAACGCTGTCCGATGCGCAGCAGGAAGCGCTGTACGCGGCAATGAACGGCGGACCGGACGGCAGTCATTTCTCCGTCGGATGTGAAGCCGCGACCGGTTCCCTGCGCGTATGGCGCGTCAGCCGCGCGTTCTGGGGGCAGACGAAGCTCGCCCGGTATGAGATCGCACTGGAGCCGTCGCAGTATGACGCGGCAGGGCAATTGGAGCTCTCCGTCCGCGCGACCTACGCGACCGGCATAGAAGGCGACGAACCGCGCGACGACTGGTCGTGGGTTTCGTCCGAGGGCAATCTGCCTGAGCTGATGACAAAAGCCGTGCCGATCGCTTCGATCACGATACCGCTTCCGGGCGTATCGCTTGCGAACATGCCGAATCCCCTCCCCTCCCAAGCGCCTACGCGCTGCCCGCCGACCGAAGAACCCGATCCGATGCCCATACTCGACGAAGCGACGCTCTGCACGACATGGATGCTTGCGGAAGTCGAAGCGCCGGACGGCAGCAGCGGCGACGCAAGAGCCCTCGGTCTTGAACAGTATCTGGTGTTCCGTTCCGACGGTACGGTCCGCATCATCGACGCAAAAGCGCCGTCCGAACGGGTCGTGCCCTATACGCAAAACGGCAATACCGTGCGATTCGACGGCCGCGTTTTGCGGTATGATTCCGAGTACAACGAACTGGTTGAAATCGATCCGTCCTCGCAGGATATTTTGTTCTACACACCCTCTCCTGTGCCCACGCCGACGCCGGTTCCATAAAAATGCACGAAAAACAGCGCTCCGTCGACGCGGAACGCTGTTTTTTACAGTTCCTTCACGAAACAGATGATCCTATTCGCTTCCGTAAAGCCCGCGGCAAGATGGAATCGCAGACTGTCCGTGTTTTTCAGTTCGCAGTCGCTTGCAAACTCCGTGCAGCCCATTTCCCTTGCCCAGTCCTCGCAGGCCTTCAAAAGTGCTGACGCGATCCTTTGATTCCGGTACGGTTCTGCAACGTAGACGCCTTCGAGATATCCGACCGGAGAGGAGTCCGTCCCCTCCACGTAGTCATGCCGAAGCTGACATTGCGCAAAGCCGATGGCTTCGCCGTCCTGTTCCGCCAGAAAGATCGTGCAGGATGTATCTTTGAGCAATTCGCCGAATTCCGCTTCCAGTTCTTCGACCGCGTGCTCCGGCCAGAGCCGCAGTGCAAGCGCAGCGACGGTCTTTGCGTCGCACGGTTCTGCTTTTCGAATCATGTGTTCTCCTCCCCCAATATCCCCGTTGCGCGGTACGCAGGCGGATGGTATCCGCCCCTACGATAAAACATATTCGTAGGGGAAGATATTATCTTCCCGTTCCGCTGTCATGACATGTGAATAAAATACCGGTCCTCTGCCCAATGTGCCGGATTATTCTCGATATATTGCCGGATTCGCTGTAAATCATTTTCATCACGAACGATGTGATCATAAAACGATTTCTGCCATATTCCTTCTCCGATCATCATTGAGGCGCTTCGCTTCATTTGTCCGACAATTGTTGAAATCGGTTTTGACATAGCGCTTGCCTGTATCAGAATATGGACATGGTTGGGCATGATCACATATGAATCTATCGTAATTTCAGGATAATGGCATTCTATTTCGCGGATTGCTTGATCAACTGCTTTTCCGTAATCCGACAACAGCGGGCGGATGGTATCCGCCCCTACGGGCAAAAATGCCTGCATCCGCTGCAGAACGATCTGATACGTCTCCGGTTTCCACAGCATAAGCGCTCTGTCACGTATGCATACTGTAATAAAACGCACCGACAGAGCCGTAATCGTACCCTTTCAGTCTGTTCGCTTTTCGTTCCGGATGCTCCATGTTCCTTCTGATTTCTTAAAACCCCGCCGCGGGACTGCGGCGGGGTTTTGTGTTGACACGGATTACATGTCGTTGAGCTTCTTGTAGTAATCGATCTTCTCGTTCGCCTCGTTCTCGGCGCGGGTGAAGAGTTCGTCCGCGACCTCCGGGAACTGCTTGGTCAGCGCGGCGTAACGCGCTTCGCCCATGATGAACTCACGGTAGCTCGCCTTCGGATCCTTGGAATCCAGCTGGAACGGGTTCTTGCCCTCGAGCGCGAGATCCGGGTTGTAGCGGTACATCGGCCAGTAACCGGCTTCGACGGCCTTCTTGGCCTCTTCCTGGCTGTGGCCCATGTTGATGCCGTGGTTGATGCAGGGCGCGTACGCGATGATCAGAGACGGTCCCTTGTACGCTTCCGCCTCGTTGACGGCCTTCAGGAGCTGGTTCGGGTCGGCGCCCATGCAGACCTTTGCGACGTAGACATAGCCATAGCTCATTGCCATCAGGCCGAGGTCCTTCTTCTTGGTGCGCTTGCCGGCTGCCGCGAACTTCGCGATCGGGCCGGTCGGCGTCGCCTTACTGGACTGACCGCCGGTGTTGCTGTACACCTCGGTGTCCACGACGAGCACGTTGACGTCTTCGTCCTGTGCGAGCACGTGGTCGAGTCCGCCGTAACCGATGTCGTACGCCCAGCCGTCGCCGCCGAATACCCAGATGGACGGCTTCACAAGCTGATCCTTCTGCGCAAGCACTTCACGCGCGAGCGTGCACGCTTCGCATTCGCAGCCCTTCGTGGCGGTCGGATGCGCTTCGATCAGCGCGACGAGCTTGTCGCCCGCTTCGCGGGAACCCTGCGCGTCGTTCATCTTTTCGAGCCATTCCTTTGCCGCCGCTGCGATCTCTTCGTCGAGATACGGGACCTCGATCATCTTCTTGATCGTGTCCGCAAGACGTGCGCGGCGCTGCTTGACGGCGATGTTCATGCCGTAGCCGAACTCCGCGTTGTCTTCAAACAGCGAGTTCGCCCATGCCGGGCCCTGACCCTTGTCGTTCTTGCAGTACGGCGCCGTCGGTGCGGAACCGCCGTAGATGGAGGTACAGCCGGTCGCGTTCGCGATGATCATGCGATCGCCGAACAGCTGCGTAAGGAGCTTGATGTACGGGGTCTCGCCGCAGCCTGCGCATGCGCCGGAGAACTCGAACAGCGGACGCAGGAACTGGCTTCCCTTGACCGTCTTCGGATTCACGTTCAGCTTCTTGTCGGGCAGGTTGATCGCGTACTCCCAGTTCTTCTCCTCGGTCTCCATGCTCTTCTCGAGCGGCGTCATCGCGAGTGCCTTGACCTTTGCCGGGCAGACGTCGATGCAGTTGCCGCAGCCGGTGCAGTCGAGCGGGCTGATCTGAATGCGGTAGGTCATACCGGGCATATCCTTGCCGGCGGGCTTGGTGGCAAACGCTGCGGGCTTGTTCGCCTCTTCGTTCTCGTTCAGAACGAACGGACGGATGCAGGCGTGCGGGCAGACCAGCGAGCAGCGTCCGCACTGGATGCAGTTTTCGGGGATCCAGGAAGGAACGTCGACCGCGATGCCGCGCTTCTCGTAGCGGGTCGTGCCGGTCGGAACCGTGCCGTCCGGGGTCATCTTCGAGACGGGCAGCTCGTCGCCCTTCTGCTCAAGGATCGGCTTGATGAACTCGAGGAAGTACGGATCGTCGGTGACCGCCAGGGGCTCTGCGCCCTCGGTCGTGGTCGCCCAGGATTCCGGATAGTGGATCTCTTCGACCGCGTCCATGCCGGCGTCGATCGCGGCGTAGTTCTTCGCGACGACCGCGTCGCCCTTCTTGGCGTAGGACTTCTTTGCCGCCGCCTTCATGTATTCGAGCGCATCCGCTGCGGGGATGACGTTCGCGAGCTTGAAGAACGCGGACTGCATGATCGTGTTGATGCGGCCGCCCATGCCGACTTCGCGCGCGAGCTTGATCGCGTCGATGTTGTAGAACTTCAGATGGTTCTTTGCGATCGCGTTCTTCATGGACGCGGGCAGCTCCTTCTCCATCTCTTCAAGGGTCCACGGCGAGTTCAGAAGGAACGTGCCGCCTTCCTTGATGCCCTCTGCCACCGCGTAGCGGGTGACGTAGGACGGGTTGTGGCATGCCGCAAAGTCCGCCTGGTCGATGAGGTACGGGCTCTGGATCGGCGTCTTGCCGAAGCGCAGGTGGGATACCGTGAAGCCGCCGGACTTCTTGGAGTCGTAGGCGAAGTAGCCCTGCGCGTACATGTCGGTGTGG
>JAFXVP010000004.1 GCA_017524445.1 Clostridia bacterium
AACCTCGGTCTCCCGGTTCCGCAGGGCTTCACCATCACCACCGAAGCGTGCACGCAGTACTATGAGGATGGACGCACGATCAATGCCGAGATCCAGGCGCAGATCATGGAATACATCGAGAAGATGCAGGAGATCACCGGCAAGAAGTTCGGCGATCTCGAAAATCCGCTTCTCGTTTCCGTTCGTTCCGGTGCACGCGCGTCCATGCCGGGCATGATGGACACGATCCTGAACCTCGGTCTCAACGAGCAGGTCGTCGAAGTCATCGCGCAGAAGTCCAACAATCCCCGCTGGGCATGGGACTGCTACCGCAGATTCATTCAGATGTTCTCCGACGTCGTTATGGAAGTCGGCAAGAAATACTTCGAAGTCCTGATCGACCGCATGAAGGAACAGAAGGGTGTCAAGCAGGACGTCGACCTGACCGCGGACGACCTCAAGGAACTCGCGAATCAGTTCAAGGCAGAGTACAAGTCCAAGATCGGCGAGGACTTCCCGTCCGATCCGAAGGTACAGCTGTTCGAAGCGATCAAAGCCGTTTTCCGTTCCTGGGACAACCCGCGCGCAAACGTATATCGCCGCGACAACGACATCCCGTATTCCTGGGGTACCGCCGTCAACGTGCAGTCAATGGCGTTCGGCAATATGGGCGACGACTGCGGCACGGGCGTTGCGTTCACGCGTGACCCGGCAACCGGCGAAAAGGGACTGTTCGGCGAATTCCTGACCAACGCGCAGGGAGAAGACGTCGTCGCGGGCGTCCGCACGCCGATGCATATCGCCGAGATGGAACAGAAGTTCCCCGAAGCGTTCAGGCAGTTCAACGAGGTCTGCAAGATCCTCGAAGGTCACTATCGCGACATGCAGGACATGGAGTTTACCGTCGAGCACGGCAAGCTGTACATGCTGCAGACAAGAAACGGCAAGCGTACCGCAAAGGCGGCGCTGAAGATCGCGTGCGATCTCGTCGACGAAGGAATGCGTACCGAACAGGAAGCGGTCGCAATGATCGATCCGAGAAACCTCGACACGCTTCTTCATCCGCAGTTCGACGCGAAGGCCATCAAGGCGGCGACGCCGATCGCAAAGGCGCTCGCGGCGTCTCCCGGCGCGGCATGCGGCAAGATCGTCTTCTCCGCAGAGGACGCGAAGGAATGGAAAGCGCGCGGCGAAAAGGTCCTGCTCGTCCGTCTTGAGACTTCTCCGGAGGACATCGAGGGCATGAAGGCGGCGCAGGGCATCCTCACCGTTCGCGGCGGTATGACCTCCCACGCGGCGGTCGTTGCGCGCGGCATGGGCACCTGCTGTGTATCCGGCTGTTCCGAGATTGCCATGGATGAAGAGAACAAGCGCTTCGTCCTCGCCGGCAAGGAATACCATGAGGGCGACTGGCTGTCCATCGACGGCTCCACCGGCTGCATCTACGACGGCATCATCCCGACAGTCGACGCAGAGATCGCGGGCGAGTTCGGCCGCATCATGGGCTGGGCGGACAAGTACAGAAGACTTTCCGTCCGTACGAACGCAGACACCCCGCGCGACGCGAAGAAGGCGCGCGAGCTCGGCGCAGAGGGCATCGGCCTCTGCCGCACGGAACATATGTTCTTTGACGGCGACCGCATCGCGGCGATCCGTGAAATGATCTGTTCCGATACCGTGGAAGAGCGTGAGAATGCGCTCAATAAGCTGCTCCCGATGCAGCAGGGCGACTTCGAAGCGATCTATGAGGCGATGGAGGGCTATCCGGTTGTTATCCGTTTCCTCGATCCGCCGCTTCATGAGTTCGTTCCGACCGACGAAGCGGACATCAAACTGCTCGCCGAAACGCAGGGCAAGACCGTCGAACAGATCAAAACGATCATCGCGGGTCTCCATGAGTTCAACCCGATGATGGGTCATCGCGGGTGCCGTCTCACCGTTACCTTCCCGGAGATCGCGAAGATGCAGACCAAGGCGGTCATTCGCGCGGCGATCAATGTGCAGAAGAAGCATCCGGAATGGAAGATGGAACCCGAAATCATGATCCCGCTCGTCGGCGATCCGAAGGAGTTCCGTTTCGTCAAGAATATCGTCGTTGCCGTTGCGGACGAGGAGATCAAGGCGTCCGGCATCAACCTCAAGTACGAAGTCGGTACGATGATCGAGATCCCGCGCGCGTGCCTCACCGCGGATGAGATCGCAAAGGATGCGGAGTTCTTCTGCTTCGGCACGAACGACCTGACCCAGATGACGTTCGGCTTCAGCCGTGACGACGCGGGCAAGTTCCTGAAGGCGTACTACGACACCAAGATCTATGAATCCGATCCGTTCGCGCGTCTCGACCAGAACGGCGTCGGCAAGCTCATGAAGATGGCTGTCACGCTCGGCAAAGAAGCGCGTCCGGACCTCGAGCTCGGTATCTGCGGCGAACACGGCGGCGATCCGACGTCCGTCGAATTCTGCCACGAGATCGGCCTCGACTACGTTTCCTGCTCGCCGTTCCGCGTACCGATCGCGCGTCTTGCGGCGGCTCAGGCAGCGATCAAGGAAGCAAAATAATCCGATCATAATCGAATCAAAGCGTCTCCTTTTCGGGGGGGACGCTTTTTCGTTCCGTGCTTGCAAAAGAGGCGGAGATGTGGTAAGGTATATTTATGGAAATATGCGTAAAGGGACAACCGATCACGCTTGTAGAGCACGGTACGCCCGCCGAGAAGGCAGGGGTGCGGTGCGGCGACGTCCTTTTAGGCATCAACGGCGAACCGGTGCTCGATCTCATCGATTACGAGCATCTGACCGCCCACAAGGCCCTGAAGCTCGATCTTTTGCGAGAGGATAGGGAAATATCCGTCACGCTCTATAAGGACGAATATGAGCCACTGGGGCTGTGCTTCGAGACGACGCTGATGAGCCGCATGCTGACGTGTCGGAATCATTGCGTGTTCTGCTTCATCGATCAGATGCCGAAGGGCGTCCGGAGCAGTCTGAACGTCAAAGACGACGACTGGCGTATGTCGTTCATCATGGGCAATTACGTTACGCTGACGAACGTGTCCGACGCGGAGTTTACCCGCATCATCGAACGCCGCGTCAGTCCGCTGTACGTGTCCGTCCACGCGACCGATCCGGAGGTGCGGACGAAGATCATGCGGAATCCCTCGGCAGGTCGGATCATGGAACGGCTCACCGCGCTGAAAAACGCAGGGCTGAAATTCCACACACAAATCGTTCTCTGCCGCGGACTGAACGACGGGAAAGTGCTCGAAAGAACGCTTTCCGATCTGTCCTCGCTTGCGCCCGCCTGCGCGTCCATCGCGATCGTGCCGGTCGGCGTGACAAAGTATCGCGAAGGGCTTACGGTGCTCGGCACATTTGATCGGGAGCAGAGCAGATCGGTCATTAAAACAATCGAACCGAAGCAGAACGAATATCTTACGCGATTCGGAACGCGACTGGTTTTTCTGTCGGACGAATGGTATCTGAACGCGGACCTGCCGCTTCCGGAACCAGAAGCGTATGAGGAGTACGAACAGATCGAAAACGGCGTCGGGCTTCTGCGGATGTTCGAGGAGGATTTCCGATACGCGCTTGAGGATCGATCGCCGCGCAAAACGCCCCGTACGTTTTCGATCGCGGGCGGCACGGCTGCATATCCGTTCTTTCGTGAACTGTACCGCGAGTTGGAACCGTACAACGTAACCGCAGATCTGTATCCGATCCCGAATCTCTGGTTCGGCGGAAACGTTCATGTCGCCGGACTGGTTACGGGCAGCGATCTTCTTGCGGAGCTTTCCGGAAAACCGCTTCACGCGCCGCTTCTGATCCCGAAAAACATGCTGCGGGAGACGGAGGACGTGTTCCTGGACGGAATGACGCTTTCGGACGTGGAAGCCGCGCTCGGCGTTCCGATCCGCACGTTTTCGGACGGAACGGAACTCATTTCTTGTTTGTTTGAGGAGTAAACTATGGCAAAACCTTTGGTAGCGATCGTCGGGAGACCGAACGTCGGCAAATCGACTTTATTCAACCGCCTCACCGGCAAGCGTATCTCGATCGTCGAGGATACGCCGGGCGTTACGCGTGACCGCATCTACGCAGACGCGGAATGGCTGGATCATAAGTTTACGCTGATCGACACCGGCGGTATCGAGCCCGCGAGCGAGGACAAGATCGCCGTGCAGATGCGTCGGCAGGCGGAGCTCGCCATCGAAACGGCGGACGTCATCATCTTTCTGACCGACGGACGCGACGGCATGACCGCCGCAGACCGCGAGGTCGCGGCCATGCTGCGCAAATGCAACAAGCCGGTCGTGCTTGCCGTCAACAAGCTCGACGCGCCGAAATATCATGAAGCGATCTATGAGTTCTACGAGCTCGGTCTCGGCGACCCGTTCATTCTGTCCGGCGGGCAGGGGATCGGTCTCGGCGATCTTCTCGACGCTGTTTGCGCATACTTCCCGAACGTGGAAGACGCGGAGGACGATAAACGAATCCATATCGCCATCGTCGGCAAACCGAACGTCGGCAAATCGAGCCTGACGAACGCGATCCTCGGCGAGGAACGCGTGATCGTTTCGGACGTACCGGGCACGACGCGTGACGCGATCGATACGCCTTTTGAAAAGAACGGGCGGCAGTACGTGCTGATCGACACCGCCGGTATCCGCAGAAAACGCGCAATCGAGGACGAAAGCATTGAGCGTTACAGCGTCATCCGTTCGCTTGCTGCGATCCGCCGTGCCGACGCGGTGCTGTTCGTTTGCGATGCGGAGCAGGGCTTGTCCGAACAGGACGTCAAGATCGCCGGGTTTGTGCATGAGGAAGGAAAGCCGTCTGTCGTGATCGTGAACAAGTGGGATCTGATCGAAAAGGACACGCATACCATGGACAAGTTCAAAAAGGACATGGGGACCGATCTCGCGTTTATGAATTATGTACCGTTTCTGTTCATCAGCGCAAAGAGCGGTCAGCGCGTGCAGAAGGTCCTTGAACTGGTCGAGGAAGTGTATGCACAGAGCATTCGCCGCGTGCCGACCGGTATGCTGAACGATGTGCTGAACGAAGCGGTATCCATGTCGGAGCCGCCGACGCAGAACGGCAGACGGCTGAAACTGTTTTATGCGACGCAGGTGGCGATACAGCCGCCGACGTTCGTGATTTTCGTCAATGAATCGACGCTCGTGCATTTTTCTTACGAGCGCTATCTGGAGAATTATTTCCGCAAGACCTTCGGTTTTTCCGGAACGCCGATCAAGATCCTGTTCCGCAACCGTACAAAGGAGGAGTAACGCCCGCATGATCGGAGCGTGGAACGCAATCGCGATCGCTGTGATCGCCGTCATAGGGTATCTCATCGGGAACTTCCAGACCGCGCTGATCATCAGCCGCCTGAAGTTCCGCGACGACGTGCGCCTTTACGGCAGCGGCAACGCGGGTACGACCAATATGGTCCGCGTTTACGGCAAAAACTACGGACTTCTGACGTTTATCGGCGACGCCGGAAAATGCGTTCTCGCATTTTTCATCGGCAGGATCCTCGGCGGTCTGTTTCCCATCAATCCGGATGATCCGTCCGTATCCGTGCTGCTCGGCGGCTACATCGCAAGCGCAAGCTCTGTGTTCGGGCACTGCTATCCCGCGCTGTTCGAATTTCGCGGCGGCAAAGGTGCGGCGTCCGCCTACGCCATGACATGGTGCCTGTGCTGGCAGGCAGCGCTCATCTCCACAGTCGCTGCAATCGCCGTTTTCTTCATCTGGAAGCGTGTTTCGCTCGTGTCGATTCTGACAGCGATCTGCTATCTCATCGCGACCTATATCGTCTGGGCGAGCGGACACGCGGACAAATATCTGCTGTTCTTCGTCGCGCCGGTCGTTCTGCTGCTTCTGATCCGGCATAAGGACAATATCAAACGACTTTTGAGAGGAGAGGAGAAGGCGATCTCCTCCGGCGACAAGCGTTAATCCTGCATCCTGCTCCGCAGCGCGGACAGGATCTTTTTTTCGAGCCGTGAGACCTGCACCTGCGACACGCCGAGCATTTTTCCAACCTCCGACTGTGACTTTTCATCTTCGTATCGAAGCCGCACCAAAAGACGTTCCCGATCGGACAGCGTCTGTAAAGCCGCACTGAGGGAAAGGCGACTGACAGAACGTTCTTCGTCGCTTTCAACGCCGATCCTATCGAACCGGTTCCCGTCTCCGTCGGAAAACGGCTCGTCAAGGGATCCGATCGGCGTGTCGCTTGCAAGCGCTGCCGCAAGCTCCTCACGCGAAACGTCGAGCCGTTCCGAAAGCGAACCGATCGTAAGGTCCGGATCGCTCTGCAGCTCGGTCCGCACGCGCGCGGCAAGCGACTTTGCGCTGCGCGAAAACTTGATGATCCCGTCGTCACGCAGAAACCTTCGCATCTCGCCCGCGATCAGCGGAACGGCGTACGTCGAAAAGCATACGTTGAAAGCGGGATCGAACTTCCGGATCGCTTTCAGAAGCCCGATCGAGCCGAGCTGTCTCAAATCGTCCATTTCGATCACGCTGTTCTGATATCGCTTTGCGATCGCGGTCACGAGGGGGAGGTTTTCACCGATCAGCTGCTGTTCCGCTGTCCCGTCGCCTTCCTGCGCGCGTCGGATCAACGCAAGAAACGCTTCTCTCTCAGTTTGCATGACGGATGCGCTTACGCATCGTGATAACGGTGCCTTTGCCGACTTCCGATACGACGTCGACCGAATCCATGAACGCTTCCATGACTGAAAAGCCCATTCCGGATCGTTCCAGTTCGGGTTTTGAAGTAAAGAACGGCTTTCGCGCAAGCTCGATATCGCCGATCCCGCAGCCGTTGTCGGACACGATCACCGTGAGTTCGTCGCCGTCGATCTCCATCTGCATTGTTACGATACGATCCCGGTTCTGGTCGTAACCATGAATGATCGCGTTCGTGACTGCCTCCGAAACAGCCGTGCGGATATCGGAAAGCTCTTCGATACCGGGATCCATCTGTGCGGCAAATGCGGCAGCGGCGGCGCGTGCAAAGCCCTCGTTGCCGGAAAGAGACAGAAAACGTACTTCCATTTCGTTATGCATATCGTGCCTCCTTACTGCCTTTCAACGATCGCGTACAAGCCGGACATCCGAAAGATCCGGTCGACCGAAGCGTTCATACCTTTGACGACCAGCTTGCCGCCCCGCATGGAGAGTTTTCTGAATCTCCCGAGGATCACGCCGAGGCCGGCGCTGTCCATAAAAGTCATACCCGAAAGGTCAAGGACGAGCTCGTGAACGGTCACGTCCCGCAAAAGCGTATCGAGCATGATACGCGTCTGTTCCGCGCTGTGATGGTCCAGTTCGCCTGACAGTTGAACCGACAGCCGCGGACCGCGCTTCTGTGCATTCAGTTCCATAGTTCCACCTCCGAATCTGCTCAGATATAAATACGACATATATACGCTGCATCCTTTTGCGAAACGGGACAAGCTTTGACGCATAAATACCGGTTTTGTCGAATAGAATGCCGTATGAGAATCTTTCGAGTATTTCTATGCGTCGCAATGATCGCATTTCTCGTGCTTACACCGAAAGCGCTCGTGGGGAAAGCGCAGGAAACCTACATCGATCCGCGATTTGTACGGGATAACGACCGCTGCCGCGGTTCGATCGTACTGTACCATATCGTTCGCCATCGTCCGTATTCCGGCAGCATGACGCAATGGCTGAAAACGAAGGCGGCTGCCTACGAAAAGAAACATAAGGGAACGTTCATCGAGATCGAGGGTATGGATGAACAGCATTTTTACGAACGGTTGGAAAGCGGAAGGCGACCCGACGCGTATTCGTTCTTTTCAGGCACGTTGTTTCCGGATCGGCTGAAGGAAATCGAGGATCTGCACGTCCCGTATCGGGAAGGTTTGTTTCAGACGGATCGCTGCATTCCGTACTGTTATTCGGGATATTGTAAGCTGTGTAAAACGCCGGACGGATCCGGCGAAAGAACGTATTATGCAAACGCCGTACTTGCGGCGCGGGCGGACGCGGTATCGGATGAAACGACAGAAGACAAGGCAGACGTATTGTATCTCGATCTGCGGCGCGCAGGCGATCTGATCCGGTATAAGGACGGCTTTACTCTGTCTGCGATCGAGCCGATCGACAATTTCACGGACGCGGTCTGTTGGATGGGGATCGATCGCGAAACGGACGACGAGAAAACCGCCGTTATACTCGATTTCCTTGCATTTTTGACGGAACCGGAGACGCAGCAGTCCCTGAATGCGCTCGGATTGTTCTCAGTGCGAAACGACGTCAAAAACACTGCGCCGGAACCCGCGCTGAAACGTGTTTTCAAAATCTATGATTCCGTCCGGGCGGTCGATCCGTTTGTGTGGAATGCGAACTATGACGCGCTTCTCGAGGACGCTGCGCTTGCCGCAAAAGGCGACGCGAACGCACGGGACCGATTCGCAAATCGTTTGCGCGAATGTTTGAGATAGGTGTTGTATCGCGCCTCGGAATTTGCTATAATATTTTTATGATGGTAAATTGGGACAATATAGAGTTGCCTGAATCCTTCCTGGCAGAACAGAATATCCCGCTTTCCGAGCTGACGAGTTTCCGCGTCGGCGGCAAAGCACGTTTTGTGATACGTCCTCATTCCTATGAAACGATCCGAGAGATCGTTTCATTTGCCGAATCAAACGGGATCCGCTGCATGCTTCTGGGAAAAGGGACAAACGTTCTTGCGTCCGATCGCGGATTTGACGGGATCATCATCCGGTTCGATGCGCCGCTGCATGAACCGGTCTTTCGGGGTACGCGTGTGATCGCGTGCTGCGGGACATCCATGACGGTGCTTGCACGGGAAACGATCCGGCGCGGGCTGATGGGGATGGAACGGCTTTGCGGCATTCCCGGCACGGTCGGCGGCGCATGCGCCATGAACGCAGGCGCGTACGGTGCGGAGATCAAGAAAATCCTTACACGCATCCGCATATTGCGGAACGGTACGGACGAGTGGGTGAACGTAAAGGACGGCGATCTCGGATACCGGAGAAGCATATTCTCTTATCCGGAAGCGATCGCGCTGGAAGCCGAATTCTGTCTTGCGCAGGACGACGGCACGGCGTATGAGATCATGCATGACTGCATGGAACGACGCAGACAGAAACAGCCGCTTGAATTGCCTTCCGCAGGAAGCACGTTCAAGCGTCCGGAAGGACATTTCGCAGGCGCGCTGATCGAACAGTCCGGGTTGAAGGGCTGTACGATCGGCGGTGCGCAGGTCTCGGAAAAACACGCCGGATTCATTGTGAATATCGGCGGCGCGACCGAGGCGGATATTTCCGCACTTATTGCATACGTACAAAATGTCGTCAAAGAACGGACCGGAGTAGATCTGGAACCGGAGATCAAACGAATCTGAAAGTGGTGTGGATATGGATCTTCTGATCGTCACGGGTATGAGCGGCGCGGGCAAGTCGCTTGCTTTGAAATCGCTCGAGGATATGGGCTTCTTCTGTGTGGACAACCTTCCGTCGCCCATGCTGCATGAGTTTACGACGCTGTGTGAACGCGCAAATCCTCCGATCAAGCGCGCAGCGGTTACGATCGATTCGCGCGAGAGTCTGCTTCCCAGAAGCCCTGAGATGGTCTTGAATGAGATCAAGCGAATCGACGTGTCATACAAGATCCTGTTTCTGGACGCGCGTGATGACGTCCTGAGAAAACGTTACAACGAAACGCGAAAAAAACATCCGTTGGGATTATCCGGTGAAGCGGAGTCGGGCGTACGTTCCGAACGGATGTACTTGTCCGTCATGCGGGACGCAGCCGATTCCGTTCTCGATACAAGCGACATTCCGTCTCGGGAACTGGCTTCCTGTCTTGAAAAGTTTATCCCGGAGATGGACAGGGATCAGATGACGATCGTTCTTTCCAGCTTCGGATACAAGCGCGGCGTTCCCGTCGACGCGGACGTGGTCGTCGATATGCGATTTATCGAAAACCCGTTTTATTACGAGGACATGCGGTATCTGTCCGGGCTTGACGAGCCGGTGAAAACGTTCGTGCTCAGTCAGCCGTACGTGAAGGAATACCTCGACAGCCTCGAAAAGAACATAACCGACATGCTTCCGCTGTTTGAAAAGCAGGACAAGCATATCCTGCGCATCTGCTTCGGCTGTACGGGCGGAAGGCACCGTTCCGTCGCGGCGGCGGAGGAGATGGCAAATCGCTTAAGGAACCGCGGACATGCCGTGCGAATCTATCACAGGGATATCCGGCGTGAGCTGCAGGATATCGAATCACGAATGGAGAAACGGAATTCATGAGCTTTTCATCGGATTGCAAGGACGAACTGATCCGTATCCGCGTGAAGAACGCCGAGCAGCGGCTTTGCCAACTGTCCGGCGCGACGTTCACCGCGGGCGGGATCCGCATATCACGTCGTCCTTCGCTGTTTTATCATACGGAGAATCCCGGGACGGCAAAGCATATCGCTTCGATCGCGCTGAGCCTGTACGAAGCGGACGCGGTCGTGGAGGAGAAGCGCGTTGAGCATCGCAGACGTCCGATCTACGAGGTCACGCTGTCCGGGAAAGAGATCGAACGGCTGATGCGGGAGACGGGCGCCATGGTCATGGGGGAAAACGGCATCAAGCTGATGACGGATATTCCGGCGTGCGTGTTTTCAAACGAGGAGAATCAGCGCGCTTTTTTGCGCGGATGCTTTTTAGGCGGAGGCAGCTGCGTCGATCCGAAGCGAGGGTACCATTTCGAGATGATCTTCCGTGCAAAATCCGTTGCGGAGTCCGCGGCGCAGATGATCCGAGGGTTTCATCTTCCGGCAAAGATCTCCGTTCGTAACGGCGATCGCTTTATCGTCTATCTGAAGGACGGCGACGACGTCAGCGGCATGCTTGCGCTGATCGGCGCATCCTCTTCCGCACTTACGCTCGAGAATGTACGCGTAGAAAAGGATGTGCGGAACTATGTCAACCGTACGACAAACTGCGAAGCGGCGAATCTGGACAAGCAGGTCGTCGCGTCCATCCGACAGCGCAAAGCGATTGAGCTGATCGACAAAAAGATCGGACTGCGATCTCTGCCTGTGAGCTTACAGCAAGCGGCGCAGCTGCGCGTTTCACACCCGGACGCAAGCGTACAGGAGCTTGCGGATCTTGCGGAAATACAAAAGCCCGGCATGTATCATCGTCTTGACAGGCTGATGAAGATCGCCGAAGCATTGGAGGAAGAATGAGCAGACAGTACAGCGCATTTGCACATGTTTACGACAAAATGATGCACGATGTTGACCGCGACGCGTGGATCGGCTATCTCGACGGATTTCTGAAAGAGAACGGCGCGCATAGGATCATGGACTGCGCGTGCGGGACCGGCGCGAACGCGATCCGGCTGTATCAGCGCGGGTATCACGTGACCGCGAACGACGCCTCGCCGGAAATGCTGATGGAAGCGCGGA
>JAFXVP010000030.1 GCA_017524445.1 Clostridia bacterium
CGACGCGATCCTCGGCGCGACGGACGTGGTCAACGCGGCGCGCTCGGTGCTCCGCGTGATCTTCGACGAGACGGGAACCGATCCGAACCGGCGCGTGCTCGTGCATACGAAGTCGAACTACGCCGCGATGGGGCAGTCCGTCGCGTTCCGGATCGACGAGGACGGCTCGCTCGACTGGGTGGGCTATGCAGAGGTCACGCGAAACGATCTCGAAGCCGCCGCGCGCAGCAACAAAGCTATTTCGGAGCACATGGCGTCGAAGGAAGCCGACCGCGCGGCAAAATCATTCGTCGTCGAACGGCTCCTTGCCCTTTCGGAAGAGCAGACCGAGCCGAAGCGGTTCTATTCGTATGATACATTGCGCGGTTACGGCATCTCCGGCAAGGCGGACATTGCGCCCGCGCTCGGGGAGCTTCAAAAGCATGACGTTCGGGTTATTTTCCCGAATAGTGCGAAGCGCGAGCATCCAACGGATACAAGTGTAAAAAGAGGCATTGAGCTCGTCAAGGCGCAGTCAAATACAAAGGGGTAGTGTGTGTATACCTGTTGTTTTTGTTGATTTTGTTGTTTTTGTTGTTTAACAGGACGAAAAGCAGCACCCAATATACAAATTCAACAAATTCAACAACGCTACACACGGGGGGTGTTTGTATCACGACCCGTAGGGACGACCGGCGGTCGTCCGTTCCGCTGACGTGTTTTTACGGCGGGGCGTCGGGGTCGCCGCCCCCTACAAAAGCAAAAGAGCGCCGGTCGGCGCTCTTTGTTGCTTTGCTTATGCTTCTCCGCCCTCCCAGCGCTTCTTTGCGTCGGCTTCGAGCTTCAGGAGCGTTGCCTGCGGGTTTTTGACCTTTGCGAGGAAGATCATCGCCGCGATGATGTACGGCTTGAACGACGCCTGCTTGTACAAAGGATCGCGATAGCGGTCGAAGACCGACGCGGCGACCTCGCCCGCTTCGCAGGAAACGTCGGTGATGTCCGCAGGCAGGCAGTGGAGATACAGCGCTTTGCCGTCCTTGGTGAGGCGCATCATTTCCTCGGTGCACTCCCAGTCCTTGTGCTCCGCGTTCTGGGCGAGCAGCCGCTTTTCGAGCGCCTTGATGCCCTCGAGGTCGCCGTTGCCGTACAGCTCCGTGCGCTCCTCCATCGCCTTATACGGCGCCCAGGACTTCGGATAGACGATGTCGGCGTCTTTGAACGCTTCCTTCATGTCGTGCGTGACGGTAAACTTCGCGCCGCTCTTTTTGCAGTTCTCCTCCGCGACCTTCACGACGTCGTCCATGATCTCGTAGCCCTCGGGATACGCGAGCGTGACGTCCATGCCGAACCGCGTGAACAGCCCCGCGACGCCCTGCGGCACGGAAAGCGGCTTGCCGTACGACGGGCTGTACGCCCACGTCATCGCGACCTTCTTGCCCTTGAGGTTTTGGATCGCCTCGTCGAGGTCGTCGCTGCCGCCCAGCGTGTGGATGCAGTGCAGCATGTCCGCCATGCACTGCGTCGGGTGGTCGATGTCGCACTGGAGGTTCACAAGCGTCGGCTTCTGTTCCAAAACGCCTGCCTTGTTGCCCTCGGTCACGGCGTTGACGACGTTGTGCATGTAGGTGTTGCCCTTGCCGATGTACATGTCGTCGCGGATGCCGATGACGTCCGCCATGAACGAGATCATGTTCGCGGTCTCGCGGACCGTTTCGCCGTGCGCGATCTGGCTCTTGCCCTCGTCGAGGTCCTGCACCTCAAGACCGAGGAGATTGCACGCCGACGCAAAGCTGAAGCGCGTACGCGTGGAGTTGTCGCGGAACAGCGAGATGCCGAGACCGGAATCGAAGATCTTGCAGGAGATATTGTTTTCGCGAAGGTGGCGCAGCGCGTCCGCCACGGTGAACACCGCCGCGATCTCGTCGTCGGTCTTTTCCCACGTCAGGAAAAAGTCGCCGTTGTACATTTCATCGAACTTGAGCTGGTCCAGCTTGTCGGTATACTTCTTTACGTTGCTCATAGAATCCTCCTCAATCGTTTGCAAACTTGGTATCGGTCTTGCCCGCGCGGTATTCCGTCACGTCATCCGTGCGGTTTTCGGGCTTATAGCACATCGGGACCGCCGCGTACAGCGCCGCGCAGGTGACAAGATCCTGCTTCCACGTGATCTCGTTCGGCGCGTGCGCCTGCGACTCCGCGCCGGGGCCGAAGCCCACGCACGGGATGCCGTAGCGTCCCTGGATACTGACGCCGTTTGTCGAGAACGTCCATTTGTCGATCAGCGGGCGGTTACGAAGATGCATTGCGCTTTCGTGCCCGATGCGCTTATCGCCGAACAGGCCCTTGTGCGCGTCGACGAGCGCCTGCACGTGCGCCGCGCTTTCCTTATTGATCCACGTCGGGAAGTAGCACTCGGTCTCGTACTTCAAGCCCGTCCACGCCGGACGGTCGTACATGTACATCGAGACCTTCACGTCGTCGCCGTACTTCTTACACGCCGGGAGATTCCGGATCTCCTCGAGGCAGGAATCCCACGTTTCGCCCGCGGTCATGCGGCGATCGAGCGAAACCGCGCAGGAATCCGCGACCGCGCAGCGCGACGGCGAGGTATAGAAGATCTGCGAACAGGTGATCGTGCCGCGGCCGAGGAAGCGCGCGTCCTCCCAATGCTCCGGATTGTACTTCGGATCGAGCATTTTAACGAGGCCCTTGATCTCGTCTTCGTCGGTTGCCGTGTTCTCGTTCAGCGCGCGGACCTCGCGAAGGATGTCCGCCATCTTGTAGATCGCGTTGTCGCCGCGTTCCGGCGCGGAGCCGTGACACGAGACGCCCTTGACGTCCACGCGGATCTCCATGCGTCCGCGGTGTCCGCGGTAGATACCGCCGTCGGTCGGCTCGGTGGAGACGACGAACTCCGGCGTGATCCCATCCTCTTTATGGATATACTGCCAGCAGAGCCCGTCGCAGTCCTCCTCCTGCACGGAAGCGACCACGAGGATCTTTGTATCCGCGGGGATCAGTCCGAGGTCCTTCATGATCCTTGCGCCGTACACCGCCGAAACCACGCCGCCCTCCTGATCGGAGCCGCCGCGGCCGTAGATGATGTCGTCGGTCTCGTAGCCCTCATAGGGGTCGTGCTCCCAGTTATTGATGTTGCCGATGCCGACGGTGTCGATGTGTCCGTCGAACGCGATGATGCGGCTTCCTTCGCCCATCCAGCCAAGCGCGTTGCCCTCCGGGTCGATCTCCGCCTTGTCAAAGCCGAGCGCTTCCATCTCCGCGATCGTGCGGCGGATCACGCCCTCCTCCTCGCAGCTCTCGCTGGGGATCGCGATGAGATCTCTCAAAAACTTCGTCATTTGCGGCAGATACCCCTCTGCCGCCCGTTTGATTGCTTCAAAATCCATACTGTTTTCCTTTCTTTAATTCTGAACGGTATTCGTTGCGTCGATGTAGGAATACAAAGTATATTTGCTGATGCCGAAATACTTCGACACCTTGTCGCCGCTGCGTGTGATGAGAAACGCGCCGGCTTTGTTCAAAAACGCGATCGCCTTGATCTTATCGTCCTTGTTCATCATGGCGACGGGCTTGCCGACAAGCTGCACCGACTGCTCGATGAGATCGTCCAATAGCTCGTTCACCGATTGCGGGATGCGCTCCGGCGTCTTTTTCTCTTCTTCATTATGGTGCAGCAGCGAGCCGATCGCGTGCTCCGCGGTCAAAAGCTCCGTCATGTCGTAATTGATCGAGAAGATCCCCTCCGGCACGCCGTTTTCGTCGCGGATATAAACCGTGGCGCATTTCAGGATGCGCCCGTCGTGCGTGCGCATGAGATACCCCGCGGAATCGGAAAGCGCTTTGGGATCCTCCGATTTCAGCGCTTCGAGCACAACGCGGCTCGGTCCGTCGCCCTTTTGCCGGTGCGTAACGTGTCCGTTTTCGATCAGCGCGATCGTATGCTCCATGTCGCCGCTCTGTAAATCGTGTATCGCGACCTCGCAGTGATTGCCGAACTGCGCCGCGATCGCTTTTGAGAGCCGTTCCAAAAAGTTCAGATCCATGCATTGCCCCCTTTGCCCGCATTTTATCATATATCAGTATAAACGATTTTCGCCCGATGCACAAGGGGAAAACAAACTTTGATTTTGATTTGCAAAAAGATTTTTCGCGCCGCGGTTTTTGCTTGCAATGCGCAGCGGAATGCGGTACAATACAGTGTAACAAACGAAAGGAGAACCGCTATGGAAGACGAAAGAGATCTTGTCACCTTTACCGATGAGGAAGGCAACGAGTTTGACCTTGAGGTCATTGATTATTTTGAGTACGAAGGCAAGGAATACGCCGTTCTGGTCGACGCGGAGCTGCCCGAGGAGCCCGAAGAGGACTTTGAGGTCTGCATCATGGAGATCATCGTAAACGAAGAAGAGGACATGGAAGAGTTCGTGCCCGTTCCCGACGACCTTCTGGACACCCTGTTCGCGATCGCCGAAAAGCGCATGGAGTGCTGGGACTGCGACGCAACAGACTGCGACGGCTGCGAAAACGCCGACGAATAATCCAAACGCAAAAGAACTTCCCGAGGGGAAGCTCTTTTTCGTTTGCCGATCAGGAACCTTTCAGGGATTCGCAGAGCGATTCGAAATCGGACTGCGTCGCAGGGGACACGAAGGAAAACTCCTGAATGTTGCCTTTGTCGCGGGTCCAGTAGAGATAGAGCCACGGACCGTCGTCGCCCGAATCAAGATGCTCCTGCCGCGCGATCACCCTGCCGCCCACGAGAAGGACGAGAAAATCGGACCATTGATCGCCGGAGAGCATTACCGTGCCGGTTTGCGTCGCGTCCGCTTCCGTCAGCGGAAAGTGATCGCCCTCGCGCGTTTCGTGGAAGAATTTGTACGCGCCGTCTTCCTTATAAAAGCGGTAGCGCTGATAGTGCGGCGGGAAGGTCGAGGTCGAAACGGTATAATAAAACTCCGTCACGTCCTCCGGCTCGATATCGACGCCCATGACGTACACGCTCTTTTTCGGCTGATTGCAGCCGAGGATCGGAAGCAGCAGCGCAAGGCACAGAACGAGAATCGCGATCTTTTTCATGGGTGGTCTCCTTTATTCGTCAAAATAGAACAGGTCTTCAAACTTTTTGTCCAGCGCGATGCACAGGATCAGCGCAAGCTTTGCTGTCGGGTTGAACTGCCCGGTCTCGATTGAGCTGATCGTATTGCGCGAGACGCCGACCGCCTCCGCAAGCTGCCCCTGGCTCATCCCTGCCTCGGTACGCGCTTCCTTCAGGCGGTTTTTCAGGATCAACGCGTCGTTCATCACAGTACCTCCAGCATTTTCAGCGCGACCCATACCAATCCCGCAAGCGCGACCGTCAGAAACGCGATCGCAAGAAACAATTCATGTTTCTTTTTCAGCTTGATGTATTTATACAGAAACAGCGAGCCCAGCATCGACAGATAGATGCTCCACAGCATGGTATTCAGTTTCGGATCAAACCGTGTACCGCCCTGATCCACCATTGACAGAATACTGTTGAACAGGGCGATCAGCATGCACATGACGCCGCCCACCGTAAACGCGATCTGCCCCGCTTTGATCAGGACCTGTTTTTCGCGTTCGTCCGTTCCCTTGTTTTCCGCCCTGCTCTTTGCAAGGATCTCCTCTTTATTCATTGTTGTTTCCTCCTGCCAAGTTTTATTGTCATCATCATAGCACTGCCAAGTTTACTTGTCAATACCTTTCTGCAAAGTTTTCTTGGCATTTTTTCAGAGCGCAAAAAAGCGGAGGCCGAAGCCCCCGCCGGAAACGGATCTGAACTTATAACCCCGCTTCGATGAGCGCTTTGAACGCGGGCAAACTCTTTAAGATCATCTCGTGGCTGACGCAGGTGGAAAGTCTGAGATACCCCGGGCAGCCGAACGGCTCGCACGGCGGAACGAGGATGTTGAAATCCTTCGCGCGCTCGGAAAACTCCAGCGCGGTGCCGAACGGGGCCTTTATGAGCATATAGAACGCGCCGTGCGGGTAGACGCAGGTGTAGCCGTAGCTTGTCAGCGCCTCGTAGAGCGTTTTGCGGTTCTCGTCGTACGCTTGAACATTCGGCATCAAGCCGCAGCACTGTTCCACAATGTACTGCGAGGTGGTCGGCGCGCAGATGTGACCCAAAGCACGGGCAGAGCCCGCGACCGCGTTGAAAAGATCGACGCTGTCCGCGCACTGATCCGGCACGTATACGTAGCCGATACGCTCGCCGGGAAGCGACAGCGATTTCGACCACGAATAGCAGACGACGGTGTTCTCGTAGATGTTCGGGATGAACGGCGTTTCATAGCCGTCGAACACGAGCTCACGGTACGGCTCGTCCGCGATCAGATAGATCGGATGACCGAACTGCTCGCTCTTTTTCCGCAGCAGGTCCGCAAGCGCTTCGAGCGCTTCCTTTTTATAAACGACGCCCGAGGGGTTGTTCGGCGAGTTGATGATGATCGCCTGCGTGTGCTCGGTGAAGTACGGCTCGACGTCCTCGACGTGCAGATCGAAATCGGTCGTGTTTGCCGGAACGACGACGACCTTGCCGCCGACGGCGTTGATAAACGTCGGGTATTCCGGGAAGTACGGCGCAAGGATGATGAATTCCGCGCCCTCGACGCGCATTGCCTTCATGGTGCTCATGAGCGCCGGCGCCGCGCCGCAGGTGAAGAACAGGTTCTGCGCACGCGCGCCGCACCGGAACCGTTCGTCGAGGTTCTTTGCCACCGCTTCGCGCACGCTCATGGCGCCGGTCGCGGACGTATAGCCGTGGACCTTGACGGTGTCCTTGCGCGCAGCGATCGCCTTGTACGCGTCCTGCACCGCGTCGGGCGCGGGCACGGACGGGTTGCCGATCGAGAAATCAAAGACGTTTTCCGCACCGATCTCCGCCTTTTTGCGGAGTCCGTACTCAAAGAGCTCGCGGATGCCCGAACGCTTTGCGCCGAGCTGTACCATTTCGTTTACCAGCATTTGATGATCCTCCCTTTAATTCTCCATTCCGCGTGCGACGACCGCGCCGAGCGCCATTGCCGCCAGCTTGACCTCCGCGCTGTCCGCGCGGGAAACCAACACGATCGGCACCTTTGCGCCGACGACGATACCAGCGTTCATGGCACCGCCGAAGATCGACATCGCCTTGCCGATGCCGTTGCCCGTTTCATACGACGGCACGAGCAGGATATCCGCCTGCCCCGCGCCCTTAACGTCGTAATGCTTGTGATGGCAAGCCGCTTCCGAGACCGCAAGATCCAGTCCCACGGGACCGTACACGTTCATGTTGTACTTTGCCCAGCGATCCGTCATTTCGGAAAGCGTCTTTGCATCGACCGTCGACTGGATCTTCGGGTTCACGACCTCCGCGCCGCAGATGCAGGCGGCGTTGATCTCGTCGTAGCCCAATGCCTTAAACACCTTCGCGGCGTTTTCGAGGATCTCGATCTTCTTTTCGAGGTCCGGGAACGTGTTCATGCCGCCGTCGGTGAGCCCCATCATGCGGTGACCCTTCGGCTCGTACATCATGACGTGGCTGATAAGCTTGCCGGTTCTTAACCCTGCTTCGGGCTTCAGCACCGCGCGCATGATATCCGGCGTGTTCAAAAGCCCTTTCATGAGGAAGTTTGCTTTCCCCGCGCTCACGCATTCGACCGCCTTTGCGGCGCAGTCCGTGTCGGTGTCCGCGTGGATGATCTCGTACTCGTTCGGGTCTTCACCGAGGTCTTTGAGGATCGCCGTGATCGTGTCCTCATGTCCCACAAGGATCGGCTCCGCGATCTTGCGGCGCTTCGCTTCCGTGACCGCTTTCAGCACATCCGCGTCATGCGCGGCGGCAACCGCGATGCGTCCGGAGGCAAAGCCCTCCGCCGCCTTGATAATTTCCTGTATCGTTCTCATTTCCCATCCCCCAGATACGTTTTACATTCGCCGCCGTGCAGCACCCGTAATGCGCCTTCCGCCAGGCTCTTCATCTCCTCCTCGCCCGGGAAGCGCAATACCTTTGCCAGCGGGGTAAGATACGAATCGAGCTCGTCGCAAAAGGGTTTACTGAACGCCATGCCGCCCGTATAAACGATCGCGTCGACCTTGAACTTCATGACCGCCGCCAGCGCGCCCGCGTCCTTCGCAAGCTGATAGGCAAGCGCTTTGAAGATCAGCGTCGCTTCGGGATCGTCGCCCGAAAGCGCGCGGCGCTCGATCTCACGGAAGTCCTTCGTGCCGAGGTACGAATACACGCCCGCCTCGCCGCTGATGAGCTTTTTGATCTCCTGCTTGGTCTTGCCCGAGAAGCACAGGTTCACGACCGCGTTGACCGGCAGTGCGCCGCCGCGGTCGAGCCCCATCGCGCCGTCGTCCTTCACGTTGAAGTTGTCGACGACCTTGCCCTTTTCGTGTGCCGCGACGGATACGCCGCCGCCGAGATGCAGGACAATGAGATTCAGCTCTTCATACGTTTTTCCGAGCTGCTTTGCGGCTTTTCTTGCAACGGACTTCTGGTTCAGCGCGTGGAAGAAGCTTTCGCGCTCCATGCCCTTCAGCCCCGAAACGCGGGCGAGGTCGCAGAGCTCGTCGACGCAGACGGGGTCGACGAAAAACGCCGGTATCTTTAGCGGGTCCGCGATCTCCCGCGCAATGTACGCGCCGAGGTTTGCCGCGTGTTCGCCGTAAAACGGATGCAGGATGTCCGCGATCGCGCGGTCGTTGACGCCGTAGGTGCCGGACGGGATGTGGCGGAACAGGCCGCCTCTCCCGCAGACCGCATCGAGGGTCGTAAGATCGAAGCCCTTTTTCTCGAGCGCGTCGAGGATCAGCGCCTTTCGGTACGGCATCTGATCCGCGACCCGTTCAAAATGCTGCAATTCCGCGGCGCTGTGGTCGATGGAGACGCGCAGTATCTCGGTTTCCTCCTCGAACACCGCAATCTTCGTGGACGTCGCGCCGGGGTTGATGACCAGTACCCGCATAACTTATACCGCGTCGAAACCGGCGTGATACGCCCGAAGGTTCAGCTCGCGGAACTTCGCGGGAACGACGTCGGAAATCACCGCGTCCCAGTCGATGTCCGTCATATTCAGCGCCTTTACCATGCTGCCGAAGAGCACGATGTTCGCACACTTGACGTTGCCGAGCTCGGAGGCGATCTTTTCCGCGTTCAAGGGGAACACCTTGAAATGCGCCTGCATCGCTTCGAGGCAGCCCTCGGGATATTTTTCCATGCCCGCCGCAATGGTTGAAGAAGCCATTTCATAATCGTTGATGATCGCGACGCCGTCGGGCTTCAAATAATTCGCATAACGCACCGCTTCCATCTTTTCGAACGCAACGATGATGTCCGCCGCACCGAAACCGATGACCGGAGAATAGACTTTCTTTCCCCAATGCACCTGCGTCGAAACGCTGCCGCCGCGCTGCGACATGCCGTGGACCTCGCTCATCTTCACGTCATAGCCCGCGCGCATGAGACCCGTCACGAGAACCTTCGCGGTGAGGATCGCGCCCTGACCGCCGACGCCTACCAAAAGAGCACTCTTGTTTTCCATTGCTTATTTCTCCTTTCGGGTGATCGCGCCCATCGGGCAGACCTGCGCGCAGACCGTGCAGCCGACGCAGGTGGTAACGTCGATCTTCGCTTTCTTGTTTTCGACCATGACCGAGGGACAGCCGACGGAAAGGCACTTCCTGCAGCCAATGCACTTATTTGTATCGACCTCGCACTTACCGATGTCGTGCTTAATGCGCTTGATCAAAAGACACGGACGGCGCGTGATGATCGCCGCGGGCACTTCGGATTCCGCCGCTTCGGTGACCGCCGCTTCCATGGCTTTGAGGTCCTGCGGATCAACGATGATGATCTTCTTATAGCCATAGGAGGCGAGGATGTCCTCGATCTTCAGCTTTTCCGCGATCTCACCCTCGAGCGTGAAGCCGCTGCCGGGGTTGTCCTGATGCCCGGTCATGCCGGTGATCGAGTTGTCGAGCACCACGGGGATGACCTTGCCCTTGTTGTAGATGATCTCCGCCGCGCCGGTCATGCCGGAGTGGAAGAATGTGGAATCGCCGACGACGCCGAAGACTTTCTTGTCGGTCTGGCCGGACGCTTCGAACGCCTTTGCCATGCCCATCGCGACCGTGAAGCCGCCGCCCATGCAGACGCAGGAATCGAGCGCGGAAAGAGGCGGCGCAAAGCCGAGCGTGTAGCAGCCGATGTCGCCTGCCACGACGTAGTTCTTGTGACGGCCGACGGTGTAGAAGAAGCCGCGGTGCGGGCAACCCGGGCAGAGTGCCGGGGGCCTTGAGACGGGCTTGACGCCGACGTCGACCGTTTCGGGCTTCTCACCGAAGATGCGCTCACGGAGAAGCTGCGGATTCAGCTCATAGAGGTTTCCGATCAGCTCTTTGCCGACGCACTCGACGCCCGCCGCCTTGATCTGCTCCTCCATGAACGGATCGAGCTCCTCGACGATATAGAGCTTTTTGACCTTCTTTGCAAACGCCTTGATGAGGTCCATCGGCAGCGGATTGGTAAGACCCAGCTTCAAAAACGAGGTTCCCTCCGGGAATGCGTCCTTTGCGTACTCGTAGGCGATCGACGCGGTGATGACGCCGATCTCCGAGCCGTTGATCTCCTCCTTGTTCAGCGGAGAGGTGTTTGCGTACGCTTCGAGTGCCTTGAGGTTTGCTTCGACCTTTGCGTGATTCTTATACGCGTTTGCCGGGCTCGAGACGTATTTCATATTGCGCTTGTAGGCGGGAACCTCGCGCTCCGTGCGCTCGCCGAAGGTCACCAGGCTCTTCGAATGCGCGACACGCGTGGTGATGCGGAACATGACCGGCATGTCGAACTGTTCGGAGATCGCATACGCCTCTTTGAGGAAGTCAAGGCATTCCTGCGAATCGGAGGGCTCCACCATCGCGATCTTTGCCGCGCGTGCGTAGTGCCGGTTGTCCTGCTCGTTCTGCGAGGAGTGCATAGAGGGATCATCCGCCGAAACGATGACGAAGCCGCCGCAGACGCCGTTGTACGCCGCCGTAAAGAGCGGGTCCGCCGCGACGTTCACGCCGACGTGCTTCATTGCCGAGAGGGAGCGAACGCCCGCGATCGACGCGCCGTACGCGACCTCGACCGCGACCTTCTCGTTGGGCGCCCACTCGCAGTACAAAGCGTCTTTATACTGCGGGAGGTTTTCAAAGATTTCCGTGCTGGGCGTGCCCGGATACGCCGAGCAGACCTTGACGCCTGCTTCGAACGCGCCGCGCGCGATCGCTTCGTTGCCGGAAAGCAAAACAGGATCCATATGATTTTCCGCCTTTCTCCAATTTTTCCGTTGATACGGTTAAGTTATATGATATATGAAAAGGACAGCCGAAGCTGTCCTTTCTCATCAGTCGTCTACGTCCAGCGCCTCAAGGCCTTTCTTGCGGATCGGCTTTGCGTCGCCGTGTCTGACAAAGAACATGGTGACGAACGCCAGAATGACGAAGATCGTCGCGTATGGGAAGAGGATCTTAAGTCCCAGAGCGTCCATCAAAAAGCCGGAGAAGATCGGCGTCAGCACCTGCGCCGCCATGGACGCGGTGTAATAATAGCCGGTGTACTTGCCGACGTTGCCGCCCTTTGCGAGTTCCACGACCATCGGGAAGGAGTTGACGTTGATCGTCGCCCAGCCGACGCCCGCGAGCGCGAACATGGCGTTCATCAGCAGCGCGGAGCTGCCCTCACGCAGGAAGGATGCGACGCCGAACGCGATCGCCAGCATGATGACGCCCGCGAGGATCGTCTTTTTGCGGCCGACCTTCGAAGCGATAAAGCCGACGGGCAGGTAGGAGATGATCGCGGCTGCCTGCGCGATGATCAGCGTGGTGTTGTAGTCGAGGTTTAAGACCTTGCCCGCATAGACGGAATATTTGCTCGTGACGGCGTTGTAGCCGAAGAACCACAGGACCACGGACGCGAGGATCAGAAGCAGGGACGTAAGCTCGCCCTTAGAAAGCTTTCTCGAACCGGAGCCGTCGTCCTCCTCGCCGTCGTCGATGCCGTAGCGCTTGCTCTCCTCCTCCATGTCCTGCACGAACTTCGGTTCCTTGACCGTGAGCAGGAAGATGACGAGCGCAAGCACCATGACCGCAGCGATCACGGTGAAGAACAGCGTATAGCTCATCATGGCTTTCGGCGCTTTGCCCGTGCCGAACACGATGCCGAGCGCGAGCACCAGGATGCCGCCGAACGTGCCCATCAGATTGATGACGGCGTTCGCCTTAGAGCGCAGCGGCTTGATCGTCACGTCCGGCATCAGCGCGACCGCAGGCGAGCGGAAGATGCTCATTGAAACGAGCGTCACGAGCAGCACCGCCATAAACAGCACGAGGATCATGCGGTTCTGCGCGGTGGTCTTTGCCGCGACCGCCTGACGCGCGGGCACGAAGTAGGAATCCCACGCCGCGAGCGCTTCCTTGTCGCCCGCAGCGGCCTTGTTCACGACGTCCTTCATGTCGGCTTCGGAATACTTCTCGGAAAGGATGTACTCCTCGCCCTCGTGCGTTTTGAGCTTGCCGTTGACGATGTCGGCATCGGCATAGACGGCCTGTACGCCCGCTTCGTCCATCTTTGCCGCGTCGCCGATTTTGTTTAGCTGCGCGCCGTCGATGAACGAGAGCCCGACGAACGCGACGACGGCGACGATCGTGCCGATCACGATGTACGGCGTGCGTCTGCCGAAGCGGGACTTGCACTTATCACTGAGTGCGCCGAAGATCGGCAGCATGAACAGCGCAAGCACGTTGTCCAGCGCCATGACGACGCCCGACCAGCCCTGCGCCATACCGAATTTGTCCGTTAAGATCTTGGGGATGATGTTGTCGTACGCCTGCCAAAAAGCACAGATGAGAAAGAATGCGAATCCGACACAGATCGTGCGCTTATAGTTCAGTTTCATATTTGCCCCCGATCGACCGAAAGTCATATTTTTACCTTTTCATTATAACGGAAACGTGGTATAATCTCAATAGGCAAGAATCTTATATTATCAAGGGAGCATGGGAAATGGGTTGGTTGGTCGCGTTGATCTCGGTAATTGTTCTGTTTGTCGTTTATTTGTTTTTCGTACTGCCCGCCGGCGCGGACGAAGCGAAATTCGCGCCGTTCCAGGGACTGATGGCAGCGCATCGCGGCCTGTATGAAAAGGATCAGAGCGTTCCCGAAAACTCGCTCGAGGCGTTCAAAAGAGCCGCGGAATACGGCTGCGGCGTGGAGCTTGACGTACAGTTATCGAAGGACGGCAAAGTCGTGGTCTTCCATGACGATACGGTGGACCGCATGACGACAGAGAAAGGCCGCGTAGACAGCTTTACGCTCGAAGAATTGCAGGCAATGCCGCTCATGGGCACGGAGCACCGCATGCCGCTGTTTACCGACGTGATGGCGGTGCTCGACGGCAAGTCCCCGACGATCGTGGAGCTCAAGTCCACGCCGAACTACAAGGAGCTTTGTGAAAACACACTCGTGCTTTTGCGCATGTTCAAAGGTCCGTACTGCGTCGAAAGCTTCGATCCGCGCATCGTGCGCTGGTTTTATAAGAACGCGCCGGACCTTACCCGCGGGCAGCTTACCGAGGCGTTTTCCTACTGGCGCAAGGCGGGTCTGCCGCTTTGGCGCTGCGTTATGATGCATACGCTCTGCGTGAACTTTCTCACGCATCCGCAGTTTATCGCGTTCGGCAGAGGGCATCGGCCGCTTTGCATGCTATTGGGCCGCAAGCTCGGCGCAAAGACGGTCTTCTGGACCGAGCGCCCGGATTCCGACCACAGAACACTTGCCAAGCGCTACGACTGCCGGATCTTCGAGCACTACCGTCCGGAGACGCGGTACAAATGAAGTGCTGTCATCGATCGCGTTCATGCAAAAAACGCTCCGAAATGCCGGAGCGTTTTTTATACGACAAGATCCCCTTCTTCGCTGTTCAGGACCTCGAAGATCTCCTCTTCCGCGCCGGACGCGGCGTTCACGTAGATGATGAAGAACGTCTCGCCGCGCGTGCATTTGAATTCGTAGCAAAGGACCTCGTGCGTGTTCGATTTCGAGATCAGCGCAAGCGCGGTATGCTCGAGCGTCAGCGAATCGCTCAGCGCGTTCTTCGCGTCCGTCTCGGTCAGGATCGCGGAGGAAAGGTCGCGTTCACGGTGGTGAAAGCGGTAGTTTTGTGCGTCGAGCCCGATCACCTGCTGCGTAATGCGGTCGACATAGACCTTGACAAGATCGGCATACAGGATCACGCCGTTCTGCACGGCGGCGTAGTTCAAGACGACCGTACCCGCGTAATACTGCGCGTAGGACGGCTCCATCTTGCCGAAGCCGTGCGCTTCGAGGTACGCGCTTGCCGCCTCGTGCAGCCGTTCGCTCTCCTCGTCGCTCGGCGGATCGTTCTTGTCGCCCGTGGGCGTGCCCATGAAATACAGCAGCAGCCCGCCGCGCTCTGTGATTGAAACGCACAGCT
Source organism: Clostridia bacterium (assembly GCA_017524445.1). Classification (GTDB taxonomy): domain Bacteria; phylum Bacillota; class Clostridia; order Christensenellales; family CAG-138; genus UBA3792. The sequence goes on from JAFXVP010000030.1 coordinate 14,502, forward strand.
CGCTTTTGTCATCATTTGCGGAAAAATCGTAGGTCACGATCATGCTTTCCGTGCGCCCGTCAAGCGTCAGCGTGCGGTCCGGGAACAGCTCGCCCGCGATGCGCATGGCTTCGTTTTCGTCCACCGTCTCTTCGGGAAGGCCCAGCGGCTCCGCCTGCTCGCTGCTTTCGGAAAACGGCCCGTCGTACAGAAGCGACGGGTAGTTTGCGATATTCTCCTCGTCGGTCTCGCCGCCGTAAAAGCCGTCCTCCGGCGCGGTCGGAAATTTCCCGTCCATGCAGCCGCCGTCGTACTGCTCCGAAAGCCCGGAACAGCAGGTTTTGAGTTCACTCAGCGAGCCGAGCTGCTCCTCGGTGAGCATTTGCCCGGAAAGCACGCGGTCCATCAGCGTCTCGGCAAAGTCGCCGGTGCGGGTGAGAAACTGCATCAGCCCCTCGTCGTCCGCGTGCGCGACCGGCAGCAGCGACAGCGCGCGCACCGCGCCGGCGGAAAGCCGTCGGATATCCGCGAACGATTTGGAAAGGCGCGCGGGCGTGCCAGCCGCTTCGAGTTTCGAAAGCGCGACGTTCAGGTCGTTGAGGTCGTTACTCAGCGCACGGTACGCGCTTTCGGTCTGCGCGTCGATCACGCGCTGCTGCTCCGCGATCGTTTTGCGCTGTTTGAAAAACAGAACGGTCATCACCGCAAGCCCGATCAAAAGGATTGCGGGGACGCCGAACAGCCAGATTTTCTTGGTCACTCGTATCATTTGCAAAAAACGTGATCGCCGATGCGCACCACGACGGGGCGGCTGCGGATCCAGCGGTTGCTTGTTTTGGCGGGGTTGTAGTAATAGAGACAACCGCCCGTCGGGTCCCACCCGTTCATGGCGTCCTTCGCCGCCTTCAGCGCCGAATCGTTCGGCGTGAGATTGATCTGCCCGTCGTCGACCGCCGAGAACGCGCCTTTCTGATAGACCACGCCGGAGATCGAGTTCGGGAACGAACTGCTTTTGACGCGGTTCAGGACGACCGCGCCGACCGCGACCTGCCCCTTATACGGCTCTCCGCGCGATTCGCTGTAGATGCATTGGGCCAGCAGATACACGTCGCCGGACGCGGGCTTGGTCGAGGAGGATACCGTGTTTTTGAGGTTCAGTCCCATCGCCGCCGCGGTCTTTTCGCCAACGACACCGTCGACGGTCAGCCCGTTCTTTTCCTGAAACCAGCGGACCGCGCGCTCGGTCGCGTAGCCGAAGATGCCGTCGACCGAACCCGAATAGTATCCCCACTGCTTCAGCTTCTTCTGCACCGCGGCGACCTCGTCGCCCGTGGACCCGCGCTTTAATGCCGCCTCCGCCGTCAAAAGCGGCAGCGCGGCACAGACGATGAGAAGCGCGAGCACGGCGATCTTTCCGATCCTGATTGCCTTGCGCATACGGCCTCCTCAGAACATCGACCGAATGAGATTCACGATCCAGCTCTCGGTCTCGATTTCGTCGAGATCGACCTCCTCGCCGGTCTCCGAGACGATGCACAGCGGCGGAAACAGCACGCACCACCAGTTGTGCCCCTCGGCGGGACCGATCCGCACGCACAGCGCGTCGTACTCGCCCGCAGGAAACAAGAGGTCGCCGTAGATACGGTCCGGGAACGTCTCCGTGCCCAAAGAAAGCTGCACGCCGTAATCGAGCCCGCGGTCTTTCAGGACCGCCTCGGCGGTCTTCTGGATCTCGTCGCCGTGCGACAGCAGAAACGCCCGCGCGTCGTCGTAGCTTTCGGCGCGTTCGAACAGCGGCAGGATCGCGTCGCGCACGGAAAGCTTTGCGCTCTGGTCCTCGTCGGAATCGCTCGCGGCGATCACGTGCAGGCGCAGCACGCCCTCGCTCGACGCAAGGACGGATTTCGCGGGCGCGGCGCTGTTTATCACGCCGACCGCGACGGCGAGAAGCAGGATGAGACCGGTAAAGAATCGTTTCAGCATTATTTTTTCACCTCGGATGGAGTATTTCCTGTCCTTTGCGGTTCTATACCTGTTGACTTTTTGAAGGATTTCCTATACCATTTATATATGATTTCCATGAGAGACGCGATCGAAGCCGCACTTTCGGACTTCGTCGAACGGCATACCGGCGTGAAGCCCGAGCTGAAACCGTCGAAAAAGGCGCATCTTGCTTCGAGCAGCTTTTTGCGCGGGGACGCGATCGCGGCGGCGGAAACGCTGTCCTCGCACGCAAAGGACTGCGCGCTGTTTTCTGCGCCGCTGCTTTCACGCGTGACCACGGAAAACGGCTGGCTGCTGTTCTTTTTCACGGCGGACGCGATCGACGCGTTTGCGGAGACGCTGCCGCCCGCCGAAGAACCGGACGATTCGTTTTTTATGCGGCGGCTCTGGATCATGGTGCACCACGACGACGCAAAGACGCCGGACGATCCGAAACTTCTGGACGGTTTTTACGCCGCCTTATTCCATGCACCGGACGGCGAAAAGCGCTTTCTTGCCGCGCCGAAGGCGCACGACGGAAACGCGCGCGTCGCGATCGAACAGCGTTTATATCGCATGGCAAAGATCTTATTATGGGAACGGAGGGACCCGATATGCAATACACCTGGCTCGGACACTCGACCTTTCTGATCACCAACGACGCGGGCGGACGGCTCGTCACCGACCCCGCGGACGAACGGACCAGCCCCAATCAGCCGCACGTCACGGCCGACGTAATCACCGTTTCGCACCGGCATTTCGACCACTGCGCCACGGAACGCGTCGGCGGCGAGCCGACGGTCAAAGAGAGCGCGGAACCCGAAACGCTCGCGGGCTTTTCGATCCGCGGCTTTCATGCTTTCCACGACGAGGTGAAAGGCGCAAAGCGCGGCACGAATACAATCTTTCTCTTTGAAGCGGACGGACAGCGGTTCGTGCACTGCGGCGATCTCGGACATATGCCGAACGAGGAAACGCTCGCCGCGATCAAGGGATGCGACGCCCTTTTGATCCCGGTCGGCGGCATCTACACGGTGGACGGAAAAACCGCGTGGGCGATCGCAAAGCGCATCGCGCCGAAGACCGTCGTGCCGATGCACTATCAAACGCCCGACCTCGGCTTTGCGCTGGAGCCGGTCACGAACTTCCTCGCGGCGGCGAAGGCGGACCCCGCGCCGATCGTGATCGAACTCCCCTCCCGCGACTGAAAGGAGACGCCCATGCTCGGAACATTTACCTTCCATAACCCGACGAAGCTGTATTTCGGCGAAGACGCGCTCAACGGACTCCGCGCGGAGCTTCCGAACTACGGCAAAACCGTGCAGCTCATCTACGGCGGCGGCTCGGTCAAGAAAAACGGGATCTACGACGCGGTCGTTGCAATTCTGAACGAATGCGGCAAAACGATCGTCGAGGACGGCGGCGTCATGCCGAACCCGACGACGGAAAAACTGTATGAAGGCGTGCGTATCGCCCGCGAAAACAAGGTCGATCTGCTGCTTGCGGTCGGCGGCGGCTCCTGCTGCGACTACGCAAAGGCGGTGTCCGTGTCCGTGCACTGCGACGAGGACCCGTGGGACAAGTATTATCTGCGCTATGAGGACCCGACGTGTGAGATCGTGCCGGTCGGGTGCGTGCTGACGATGGCGGGCACCGGCTCGGAGATGAACGGCGGCTCGGTTATCACGAACCACGCGCAGAAAATGAAGATCGGCAAGGTCTTCGACGACCGCGTCATGCCGAAATTCTCGATCCTGAATCCGAAGTTCACGTACTCGCTTCCGATGCGGCAGACCGTCGCGGGCGTGTACGATATCTTCAACCACATCTGCGAACAGTATTTTTCCGGCACGGACGACAACGTGAGCGACGCGCTGAGTGAAGCGCTGATGCGCTCGGTCGTGAACGCTTCGCGCATCGTCATTTCTGACCCGGAAAACTACGAGGCGCGGTCGAACATCATGTGGGCGGCGACGTGGGCGCTGAACAACCTGATCGGCTGCGGCAAGACCGAGGACTGGATGGTGCACATGCTCGGGCAGGCGCTCGGCGCGTACACCGACGCGACGCACGGACTGACGCTTGCCGCGGTCTCCCTGCCGTACTACCGGCTCGTGCTGCCGTACGGATTGCCGAAGTTTGTACGGTTTGCAAAGGAGGTCTGGCGCGTCGATCCCGCAAACAAAACGGACGAAGAGATCGCAAACGAAGGACTTGAAGCCATGCATGCATGGATGCGGGAGATCGGCGTCGCCGTTTCGATGCGCGATCTCGGCGCGACGGAGGACATGATTGAGGGGATCGCCGACGCGACGATCCTGATGGACGGCACGGGCTACCATACGCTGACGCGTGACGAGGTCGTGCGGATCTTAAAAGAGAGTTTATAAGGAGGAACGCATTATGATCAGATCACTGGTAACGTATTTTTCCGCAAGCGGCGTAACCGCCGAGGTTGCGGCGCGTCTTGCGGAAGGCGTCGGTGCGGAGCTTTGCGAGATCGTGCCCGAAACGCCGTACAGCAGCGCGGACTTGAACTGGATGGACAAAAATTCCCGCAGCACGCTTGAAATGAAGGACGAAAACGCCCGCCCGGCGCTGGCGAAAAAGGACATCCCGGTCAGTGAGTACGACATCATCTTCGTCGGCTTCCCGATCTGGTGGTACCGCGAGCCCTCGATCATCGACACGTTCCTCGAGGCGTACGACTTCACCGGCAAGACGATCATCCCGTTTGCCACCTCCGGCGGCTCTGCCTTAGGCAAAGCGCCCGCCCGCATGGCGGAGCTTTCGAAGGCGAAGGTCCTGCCGGGCCGCGTCTTCCCGCCCAAGGTCTCCGAGCGCGAGCTCAAGGACTGGGTGCGCACCCTGCCGCTGTAAGCACAGAAGTACAGCAAAAGCGCCGCGAAAACGGCGCTTTTCGTTTTTCCGAAAGTCTTTGAAGCGTGTCGATCACATCACCTTTTCAAACCGGAACATGCCGTCCGGGAACTGTTCGTCCGTTTCGTTTCCCGCGTCCGGATCGTTCGGGTCGGGATGATACTTGTTGAAAAATTCCACGATATGAAAGCCGCACCGATTCACGTAAAAATGGATGTTGCGCTTCTCGAAATACGGCGTGCAGGTCTCCCAGACCTCCACCTCGGGATGCAGCTTTTCGACGGCGCACCACGCGGCGTAGCCGACGCCGCGGCTGTGTATGCGCGGGGAGACGAACAGCAGCTCCAGATCGCCGCGCGCGCCCTCGACCCGGATCACGACGCCGCCGACCTTTTCTCCGTCGAGCCAAATGCGGTACGCCTCGCCGCCGTCGATGGATTCCTCGATGACCGCGCGGGAAATGATCTGATCGCCTTCCTCAAAGTGGTCGTCGCGGCGGCCGAATTCCTCCAGCGCGCCGTAGTTGAACGCCTCCTGATTGTCGCGGATGAACTGCTCCCGATCGTCCGGGGAGAGCGGAAGAAGCAAAACGTCTTTCATACGGGTTCCTTTCTGTCGATCGCGTAATAGGTAAGATCGCGCAGCTCGCCGAGGTATTCCATTTCCCGCGGGGAGAAGCGTGAGAATGTCATGCCGCACTTTTCCATCACGCGGCGCGAGGCGTCGTTGCCGGCAAAATACGACGCCGTGACGGTCTGCATGCCCTTTTCACCGAACAGATATGTGAGAAAGCGCCGGACTGCCTCGGTCGTATAGCCCCTGTTCCAATGCTGTGAGCCGATCCCGTAGCCGATCTCGCACGCGCCGTCGGCTTCGTCAAAATACAAAATGATACCGATGAGCCGCCCGGTCTCCTTCAAGCGGATCGCAAAGAGGTCGTCCCGTCCGGGATAGGTCGAAAAGTCGAAGGTTTCAAGCGATTCTGCGTAGCGGCAGACGAAGGTTTCGAGCACCTTTCTGTCGTGGGAAATGTTAAGGAAATAGTCCTCTTTGTCGGTCTCCCTGACCCGGTCGAGGATCAGCCGTTCCGTTTCCATGCAGGGCAGATGCTTTGCAAATTCGATCTCGTCCAGTCCGTTCGGAACGGAATGCCGGTTCCCCGTTTCCGCAAAGCCGAGCCGTTCGTAGAGCCGCCTTGCCCGCGCGTTGTTTTCGAGGATCCACAGCACGGGCGTGCCGGGACATACACCGATCGCGTAACGCAGAAGCTTCGTGCCGTACCCCTTCCCCTGCTCCTCGGGCAGCACGTACAGATCCTCGATCAGATTTTCCGTCACGGAAACGACGCCGATCGGCTTTTCTTCGATCAAAAGATAGAGCCGGCTTTTTGCGTCCAGCTTGCGCTGTAAATACGCCGCCTGCCGATCCGCCGTATGCGCTTCGACAAACGCGGGCGTGCAGAACGCGCGGTGTGATTCCCGCCACGCCGCTGCGTGCACCGCCGCAGCTTCATACAGATTTGTTTTATCGACCGGGATGATCATGGTTGTTCCTCCGTATCATACTGTACGTTTGCGGGATTCACGCGCTGCGTCCGTTGCCCGTTCCGCCTTCTTCTCCTCGGAGAAGAAGGCTTTTGGTTGAGCCCTAACCAAATCGGATTATATACACAGGACTTTGGTATGTCGAGGCTTCTCCCCCTTTCAGGGTGGAGAAGCTCCGCGAAGCGGTGATGAGGGGGTTCATCGGATCCGCGAAAAGCTGTCGCTTTTCTGCGTGTACTCCTCATCCGATCCCTTCGGGATCACCTTCCCCATAACAAGGGGAAGGCTTTCCGGCGTGTTGTCCATCTTCTCGAAAGGCAGACACGGCTTATTTCTTTATTCGGGCATCCGCTCAATGAGCGCCGACACGACGCGCCGGGTCGGCGGCATAATCTGTTCAAGGTCGATCTCGTCGCGGGAGAAGAACCGCAGGTCCTCCATCTCCCCGTCGCACGCCTTCGGCTCGCCGTGCCATTTTCGGGAGACGTAGACGATCTCGAAATTGGAAACCTCGTCGCCGTTCGGGTAGACGTAGTGCGCCTCCGGTCCCGAATTGACGCAGAAGAACGTGAGCTCGTCCGCAACAAGCCCCATCTCCTCGAACAGCTCCCGCCTTGCGCAGTCCTCAGCACGCTCGTCGATCTCCGCCGCGCCGCCGGAATAGCCCCACATGTGATTGTCCGCGCGCTTTCCGAGCAAAATCCGCCCGTGTTCGTCGATGCACGCGACGCTTGCCGCGCACTGCATGAGCGTCCGATGCCCGACGAGCTTCCGCATTTCCGCAATGTATCCTGTCATGCCTGTTCCTCCGTATCAAGATCCAGTTTCAGCGTCAGCGCGTCGTATTTTTGCCCGCGCACCGTGCGCAGGTCCTTGTCCCGCGCGTACAGGACGAAGCCGAGCTTTTCCGCCGTGCGCAGCATGGCGACATTTCCCGACCACGTCTGCGTGTAGACACAACGCGCGCCGTGCGCTTTGAGATAGTCGATAAACTGCCGGAGCGCTTCCGTGCCGACGCCGTGCTTTCGCGCGTCCTGCTCCGCAAGATCGATCCCGACCGCGGGGATCTGTTCCGGATTTTCGACGTAGCCGAGATCAAAGTAGCGGCTGACCCAGCCGACGTGCCTGCCGTCGAGCTCGATCTCAAACTTCCGCCGCAGCGCGTCGGGCGGCAGGTCCTTCACGGTTTCATAGTATTCCGTCCAGCTTTCCCGCTCCGCTTCCTCGGTCGTCTCCTCCCATTCCCACGGCGCATCCCATTCCGTCCCCCATTCGGTCTCGACCGTGAACCAGCGCACGTAGTCCTCGATGTCGGACGGCTTCATATCCCGCAGTCGGATCATAGCTTTTCCTCCGTGTAATATGCGTCGATCCCGCCGTAACCCCGGATCAGCTGATTGCGGCGCGTTTTTTCGATAAAGCTCGCAAGCCGTTTCTGAAACTCCGCGGGACGCTTCCGCGCGGCGTCGATGTAGGCGACGCGGATGCGGCGGTATGCCTCCGGAAAACTCCGGTAGTGTTCCCAGACGGTTTTGTCCGCTTTTAACGCGTCCAGAATGTCCGCAGGATACACAAACGGCGCGTAGATGATTTCCAGAACGCTTTCCCGCACGCGCGGATGGATCAGCCCTAATGCGTCCAGCTTCAGAAGCCGCTCGATATTCGGGCGGGAATACGGGCTTCCCTTCCGCCGCGGCGTGAAGCGGCGGATATGGTGCCGTTCGTCCAGCGTGCCCGCCCTGCCGTCGATCCAGCCGAAGCAGAGCGCTTCCTCCACGGCGTCGTTGTAGGACACCGCGGGCTCCCCGGACGCCTTTGCGGGAAAGACAAACCAGACCTCCTGCGCCGTTTCAAAGTGCTCGGAAAGCCATGCGCGCCATTCGCTTCTGCTGTCTGTGTAAAAAAGCTCCATGTGCCTTTACTGCTTCCCGCCGTTGACGATCGCGGCGTAAACCTCCTCCGGGATCATCGGCGAACCGATCTCGTTCATCAGCGCTTCCGGGATCGCGCCGGTCTCGGCGTACGCCCTGCCCGCTTCGCGAATGCGCGCAAGGCGCGGCTCTGTCACGGGCTTTGCCTCCGGCGCGTTGAACATTGGGCTTTCCGGCACGGTCAGGATCGTATGATCGCACGGAAACAGCAGCCGAAACTGCGCGACGGCGGGCTCGAAATTGTGCCTGCTGTTCGGGAAGCCGCAGCCGCAGATCATGACGTAGCGGAGATGCGAAAAATCCGCCTGCCCGACGTGCTCGTAGCGGTCGCCGACCTTTTCCATCGACATCGAGGAGAGCGGCAGGATGCGGTCGATGAGCGCTTTCAGCGGTGCGGGCATGCCGTAACAATAGAGCGGGAAGCTGAACACCAGTACGTCGCTTTTCAGCATTTCTTCGAGGATCCCGCGCATATCGTCGTCGTGGACGCAGGTCCCGCCGTTGTGCATGCAGGCAAAGCAGCCCGTGCAGTATTCGATGTGCTTGTCGATCGCGTGGATCGTCGTTACCTGCACGTCCGCCGCGTCCTGCATGCCCTCGATAAACGCGCGGGTCATGTGCATGACGTCGCTTTTTTCCCGCTTGGGGCTGCCGTTCAGAACCAGTATCTTCATAGACGCCTCCCCGGGTTACGGAAGGTCAAAATGGAACGCGCCGTTTTCACATTGCCCGCCCGTTTCCACGATGACGTAAACCGTACCGCCGGATGGCAGCGTCACGGTATTTTCAAGCGCGTCCCCCGCGCCGATCGTAAGAAGCGTCGTCTTTCCCTGCCCGCAGTCGTAATACACCGTCGCGCTGCCGGTCTCCAGCTTCGCGGTATAGTGCAGCGTGCAGGGCGAACCGCCGCGCAGCGTGAAAACCATCGTGCCGTCAAAGCGATAGAACTCCATAAACGCGCTGTCCTTTTCGTTGGAATGGACAAACGCGATCGCGTTGTAATGCGAGGCGTACTTCGAACAGCCGACGAGCCCGACGGCAAACAGGACGATAAACAGGATCGAAATTGCTTTTTTCATACGGTTTCCTCCCTTTCAAACTGCAGGTGTATATTCACGCGTTTTCCGGCGCGAGCGTGATCCAGTAGCGCTGCATGATCCCGCCGTCCGCGCATACGATCTCGTTTTCGAGCACGCCGCCGTTCTTTTGAATGGCTTTTGCGGAGCCGACGTTGTCTTTATAACAGGTGACGAGCACGCGTTCGATCCCGAGCTTTCTGCACTCGGTCAGCGCAAGGCGAAGGAGCTCCGTGCCGTATCCCTTCCTGCGCTCGCTCGGACGGACGCCGTCGCCGATGTGCCCGCCCTCCCGGAGGAGGAAATCGTTGAGATAATGACGGATGTCCACCGCGCCTAAAAGTCGGTCGCGTTCCCCGTCCAACAGGAAGAACACCGAAGTCGGTACCCTGCCGTCTTTCGGCTCTTTGAGTTCCAGATGTGCAAGATAGAAATCAAAGTCGTGACAGTCGTATTTGAAGATCGCGCCGGGAGAACGATCGGTGTGGTTTTGTTCCTGATCGGCCTTCCATTCGTCGATCATCTCCCCGAGCTGCTTTTCATATGCCCTCGTCAGCTTGATCAGTTTCAGTCCCATGTCCGTCCTCCGTGCCTTTTTACGTATCATACCACACATACGCCGCCGTGTCACGGTTTTCCTGTCATAACACAACCACGCGTCTATTGAAAACCGCATGCATGCGTGATATACTGATGATTTGAGCGATGCGCCGGAAAAACGGCGCGCACGAAAGGAGAAACCCGTATGAAGTTTTCTGAAATGCCTTACAAAAGGCCCGATCCCGACGCCGTTAAAGCAAAGCTTCAGGAGCTGACCGAACGGCTGAAAAACGCAAAGAGCTTTGAGGAAGCGAAAGCGGTCTTCCTCGAAAAAGAGGAAGAAGAAAAGGTCGTCGACACGATGGGCACGCTCGCGTACGTCCGGCATTCGATCGATACGCGCGACGAGTTCTACGACGGCGAGATTGAGTTCTGGGACGAGATCGGACCGGAATTCGAGGAATACGAGCAGGAATGGCTCGAAGCGATGCTCTCTTCGCCCTTCCGCAAGGATTTCGAGGCGGAGTACGGCGATCTTCTGTTCGTGAACGCCGAGATGGACCGCAAGACCTTCTCCCCCGAGATCATCGAGGACATGCAGAAGGAAAATGAGCTGACCACCGAATACGCAAAGCTGATCGCGTCCGCACAGATCCCGTTCGAGGGCGGCGTGTACACGCTGTCGCAGTTGACGCCGTTCAAGACCGACGCGAACGACGGCCGCCGTCTTGCCGCGTGGAAAGCGGACGGCAAATGGTACAAGGAGAATCAGGAGCGTCTCGACGCGATCTATGACGAGCTCGTCCACCTCAGAGATTCGATGGGCAAAAAGCTCGGATACGGCGGCTATACGCAGCTCGGCTACTACCGCATGGAGCGCAACTGCTACACGAAGGAAGACGTCGAAAAGTTCCGCGCCGCGGTGCAGAAGTACCTCGTGCCGCTTGCGGACAAGATCTATAAGAAGCAGGCGGAGCGGCTCGGAAAGTCCTATCCGCTGTCGTTTGCGGACGCCGCGCTCGATTTCAGAAGCGGCAACCCGCGTCCCGTCGGCACGCCGGACGACATCCTTGCGCAGGGCAAAAAGTTCTATGACGAGCTTTCGCTGGAGACCAGCGAGTTCTTCCGCACGATGCTCGACGAGGAGCTGATGGACGTGCTGTCCACCGAGGGCAAGGAAGGCGGCGGCTATCAGACCGAGCTTCCGCTGTATCAGCGTCCGTTCATCTTCTCGAACTTCAACGGCACGCAGGGCGACGTCGAGGTCATCACGCACGAGGCGGGACACGCCTTTGAATACTGGATGAACCGCACGCGCATTCCGATCGAATATTCCTGCCCGAGCGCGGAAGCGTGCGAAGTGCATTCGATGAGCATGGAGTTCTTCGGCTGGCGGAACGCGGACGGCTTCTTCGGTCCCGACGCGAGAAAGTTCCTGTACAGCCACCTCTCCGGCGCGCTGACGTTCATCCCGTACGGCACGATGGTCGACCACTTCCAGCACGTCGTCTATGAAAAACCGGACATGACGCCCGCGGAGCGTCACGCGGAGTGGAAGCGGCTGCTCGGAATCTACATGCCGTGGATGAAGCTCGACGGCGAGATCCCGTTCTATTCCGAGGGCGAGGGCTGGCAGCGGCAGAGCCACATCTACGAAGTCCCGTTCTACTACATCGACTACTGCCTGGCGCAGACGGTCGCGCTCGAGATCTGGGCAATGATCCAGAAGGACGAAGCCAACGCGTGGAAGCACTATATGGCGTACACGGTGCAGGGCGGCAGCAGAACGTTCGTCGACCTCTTGAAGAACGCCGGACTTACCACGCCGTTCGACGAGGCGTGCCTTAAAGAGGTTTGCGAGACCGCGAACGCATGGCTCGAAAGCTTCGACATGACCGGGATAGAGTAAGAAAGCATTCAAAGAAAGCCAAAACGGAGAAGGGCGAACCCTTCTCCGTTTTTTCAGATTGCTTACGCTTCCTTCGCCGCGCGTTCTTCCAATGCGCGATAGTCGACCTTGCCAACTTTTGTGTGCGGATAGTTCTGTATAACTGTAAATGAATCCGGACGGTACACTTCACCCATTTTCGACTCGCAATAGTTTTTGATTGATTCAATTGCTTTTTCCGAAGAAAGAGACTTGTCTTTCAAAACCACATAAGCGTGAGGCGCTTGACCCAATTTCGCTGTAACCGGCACAACCACACAGCTTTCTATCATTGGGCATTTGACCAAATGACGCTCGATATCAGGACAAAAAATCTTTTTTACCCCATCATTCCAGTAACGCATCAAATAACGTTTTAACCTGCCTTCAATATGGATAAAACCGTCTTCATCGATAAAGCCCAAATCGCCGGTGTGTATCCATGTTTTCCCATCCGCATGTATTCTGGCGATGTGTTTTGTTTCTGCTTCGTTATTCACATATCCCCACATCATTGACGGAGTACAAATGCATAATTCACCTTCTTCTCCGATTTTCTTTTCTTCCTGCGTATCGATATCAAAAGCAGAAACAATATTTTTCACGAATGGTATCCCTACGGTCCCTTCCTTGTGGATTCTAACATTATTACAGGAAACAGCGGCGCATACTTCACTCATTCCGTATCCGTTCATAAGAGGATACTTGCTGCCTTGTTTTTGTAAGTATTCATTCACTTTCCTTTCAACCGGAGCCGGCAACGTGTCTCCTCCACTAATCGGCTCTTTTAGGAATGACATATCCACATCTTTTCTTGATTCTGCCAACTGATTCCATGAATCCGGTCCGCTCATAATATGGTTCGGCTTAAACTTTGCCAATTGATAAATAGTGTCTGTCATTGGTAGACGAAGATGAATCTTTATGCCAACCATAAGCGGGATTTGGAGAGCACATGATACCCCATATGCAATAAACATCGGTAATACTTCAGCCCAAGTATCATTTCTTTCAATGTCTGCGCCGCCATGAATATACTGCCATGCGGTTGCAACAATATTGAAATTTGTTAAAGCAACCCCTTTTGATCCGCCTGTAGTTCCTCCGGTATAGACGATTGCCGCAACATCTTGAGGATTGTGATTTACAGTAAAGGTGTAGTCCCTTTTCTGCATAAACTGATTCCATGAAACGAAGCGGTCGTCTTTTACGAGGGGTACAGTTTTTTGTTTCTTGAAGATTGTCGCCGCAACCTGAAATGTGATCGCCATCGATTGTTTAAGGTTTGCAACAATCACTCTTTTAATTTTTGTTTCATCTATCAAATGGAATAATCGATCTTGAAAAATGTCGAGAGTAAACAACAGTTCCGAATTGCAAAGATTGATGTCATGCAGCAATTCTTCTTCAGGAGAAACGGGACAAAGAAGATTTGCTATTGCCCCTATCTTATTGATTGCGTACATCAGATATACTGTTTCAGGCGTGTTCAGCATGCAAATTGTTACAGTATCCCCACGCTTGATGGACATTGCGGTTAATGCTGCCGCAACATCATTCACCTTTTCAAAAAAACGTTTTGCAGTAATCTTGCGACCATAAAACTCAAAAATGACTTTGTCCATGTATGCTTCGTTCCCTGCAAAAGCAGCTTCATACATCGTACATTCCGGCAACGATGTATTGATTAATTCCTCGGAATAATATTTGAGCCACGGCTTGTCGATGGACGGATAGCCCGTCAGTTTTGTCTTCTCCATTTCCCCCTCCAAAACAAAAAGTGCGCAGCCGGAGCCGCGCACGAAAAACGCAAGCTCCTTTTTGCTGCGACACAATCATACCCACATGCTTTACAAGATGCGTGAATGAAGAGCGTACGTTTTTGCCGAACGTACACACCCTGTAAAGCATAGAAGGTGTCTATGCGGGTACCAATATGATCGTGTCGCAAGATGAATTATATCACGGCGGAACGCGAAACGCAACGGTTTTCGGCAAGCTTATATTGCGAAATCGGATCAAAAGAGGTGATGACGTGTTTCGCGAGCGAATACAAACACCTCATCCGGCTTCGCTCACGCTACGCCGTACACACTCCGCTTGCGCTTCGTTTCATAACATGGAATTCGCACGCTTCCACAAGCTCCACTTCGTTACGGCGGTATGTCGCGCGTTTCTCGCGCGTAACATCGCGCGTAACACGGTGCCGTCGCGCGTCAAGTCGCGCGTCGCCATCTCTTCTCCTCAAGGAGAAGGCATTGGCTGTGTGAATACAGAGGCTTCTCCCCCTTCAGGGTGGAGAAGCTGGCACCGAAGGTGACTGATGAGGGGGTATCGCGCGCCATAGGCGCATATCGTTCCTTCAGGAATATCGTGCCTGCAAGGATATATCGTGCCAGCAAGGGCATATCGCTTACGCATCACCTCATCCGCCTAACGGCGTATACACTCCGCTTGCGCTTCGTTTCATAACATGGAATTCGCACGCTTCCACAAGCTCCACTTCGTTACGGCGGTATGTCGCGCGTTTCTCGCGCGTAACATCGCGCGTAACACGGTGCCGTCGCGCGTCAGGTCACGCGTCGCCATCTCTTCCCCATCAAGGGGAAGGCATTTTGGGTTGCGCGGCGAAGAAAAGCGTGGTATACTGTTTTTATATCCCCTCCCCCTTTGCGGGCGTGGGGCAATGCGTATTGCGGAAAGGAACGGATATGTATCTCATTGTCGGGCTCGGAAATCCCGGGCTGAGCTATAAAAAAACGAGGCACAACGCTGGTTTTCAGGCGCTGGACGTGCTGGCGGACGATCTCGGCGTGCGTGTGAAGACAAAGGGCTTTTCCGCGCTGTACGGCGAGGGCAGAATCGGCAGCGAGCGCGTGATCCTCTGCAAGCCGCAGACCTATATGAATTTGAGCGGCGACGCGGTGCAGCAGCTTCTGCATTTCTATAAGCTCGAACCGGAACGGCTGATCGTGCTTTATGACGACATCGAACTGCCGCTCGGGAGCTTACGCATCCGCGCGAACGGCTCCGCGGGCAGTCACAACGGCATGCGCTCGATTATCGCCTGCGTCCATTCCGAAAGCTTCCCCCGCATCCGCATCGGCATGGGCAAGGACGAAAGTCTGATGCTGCGCGATTACGTGCTGAAGCGCCCCTCGAAGGAGGAGCAGAAGACGCTCGACGAGGTCTACCGGCACGCGGCGGACGCGGCAAAGCTGATCGTTGCGGGCAACATCGGCGAAGCGCAGACGAAATACAACAAGAAGCACGAAAAGAACAAGTCCGTCTCGATCGACGGGCACGGCAAAGAAGAATGATTGGTGTATTTTTGCACCATGTATAAGAGATGAAAGAGCTTTTGCACGCGGTCGCGAACGACCCCGGCTATCGACAACTGCATGCGGCACTCGAAAACGGCGACGGAACGGTCGCCGTATTCGGCTTATCGGAAGCGCACCGACCGGCAGTGAATGCCGCGCTTGCGGAGGAGCATACGGTGCTCTGGGTCGCGCCGACGCCCGCGGAGGCGATGCGCATTTTCGAGCTGCAGCGGGCGTATCGCCCGGATACGGGGCTGTATCTTCCCCGTGAGCTGCCGCTTACCCATCTTGAAGCGGTTTCATCCGAACGGCGATCAGAGCGTCTTGCGGTGCTGTCAAAGCTTGCGCTTTCCGTCTCCTCGCTGATCGTGACCTGTGCGGAAGCGCTGATGGAGCGGCTCGTTCCGCATGAGACATTTTTGTCGCAGATCGTGCGCGTCTCCGTCGGCGATACGGTCGATCCGCGCGATCTCATCGCAAAGCTTTCGGAAGCGGGCTACGAGCGGACGGCGGAGATCGAGGGCCCCGGGCAGTTTGCGGCGCGCGGCGACATCCTCGACGTGTTCCCGCCGCAGGCGGAGTACCCGTACCGCATCGAGTTTTTCGGCGACGACGTGGACCAGATGCGCGTGTTCGACCCTCTGACACAGCGCAGCATCGAGCAGGCGCGTTCCGTCGTGCTGCCGCCGGCGTTCGAGACCCCGCAGACTGCAGAGGCGATGGCGCGCGCGCTGCGGCTATTGAAGAACGCGCAGGGCTTTGACGCGCAGCGCGAGTCGTGGGCGGAGCGCCGTCCGTGCGTCGGCGCGGACGTGCTTGTTCCGCTCCTCTACCCCGTCACGGAAACGCTTCTCGATTATCTGCCGGACGGTTCGCTGATCCTGATGAACGAGCCGAGCCGCATTGCGGACGAGGCGAAAGCTTTTGAGCTGATCTTTTCGGAGACGGTCGCGGCGACGCTCGAGCGCGGCGAGGGGCATCCGTCGCAGGGCAAGCTTCTGATCGAAGCGGACACGCTGATGCGGCGGCTCGACACGACCCGCAGCGCGGCGTACTACGCGCTGTTCCGTCCCTATACGAATTTCAGGCACCGCGGGCGCGTCGGCTTTACGGTCGAACCCGCGCCGGCGTATCTCAACGATTCGGCACAGTTTCTTTCCGAGCTTTCGCGGCTTTTGAAGGCGCGCGAAGCGGTGCTATCATACGTCGGCGAGGCGCAGGAGCGCATGCGCGACGTGCTGAGAGACTGCGATCTGAACGTCGCCTATGCGGATCACCTCGTCCGCCCGCCGATGCGCGGCGAAGCGCTGATCCTCTCGGAATCGCTTCCGCAGGGCTTTGCGTTTCCGGAATCGCATCTTTACGTGCTGACGGCGCAGGAGCTGTTCGGAAAGCGCCCCTCCTCGCACGCGAAAAAACGCGGCGGCACACTGAAGTTTACGGATCTTTCCGTCGGCGATTACGTCGTACACGAGGCGCACGGCATCGGCAAGTTCCTCGGCACGGAACAGCTCACGGTCGACGGCAGTACGAAGGACTATCTGCTGTTCGCCTATCGCGGCGACGATCGGCTTTATATCCCGACCGATCAGCTGGACCGCATCCAGAAATACGTCGGCGCGGACGCGGAGGTGCCCCCGCAGCTAAGTAAACTCGGCGGCGCGGAATGGCAGCAGCGCGTGGAAAAGGCGCGGCAGGGTGCAAAGAAGCTTGCGGTGGACCTTGCGCGGCTGTACGCGGCGCGATCGAGCAACGGCGGATACGCGTTTTCGAAGGACACGCCGTGGCAGAAGCGGCTGGAGGACGCCTTCCCCTATGAGGAGACGCCGGATCAGGCACAGGCAATTCTGGACGTCAAGCGCGACATGGAAGCGCCGCGGCCGATGGACCGGCTTCTGTGCGGCGACGTCGGTTACGGCAAGACCGAGGTCGCGATGCGCGCGGCGTTCAAGGCGGCGCAGGACAGCAAGCAGACGGCGTTCCTCGTCCCGACGACGATCCTTGCCCAGCAGCATTATCATACGCTTTTGCAGCGCTTTGCGGACTTTCCCGTGAAGGTCGCATGCCTCTCTCGCTTCCAGTCCGCGAAGGAATGCGCCGAGGTCAAAAAAGGGCTTGCATCCGGCGAGATCGACGTGGTCATCGGCACGCACGCGCTT
The DNA here is from genome assembly GCA_017524445.1 of Clostridia bacterium. GTDB lineage: Bacteria > Bacillota > Clostridia > Christensenellales > CAG-138 > UBA3792. The sequence goes on from JAFXVP010000030.1 coordinate 31,844, forward strand.
TTGGCAAAGTCGGTGAAGTTCAAAAACCTCGGGCTTCTTATCATCGATGAGGAGCACCGCTTCGGCGTGAACCACAAGGAGCAGATCAAGGCGCTGCGCAATGAGATCGACGTGCTGACGCTGACCGCGACGCCGATCCCGCGGACGCTGAACCTGTCCATGACGGGCATCCGCGACATCAGCACGATCGAAACGCCGCCTGAAAACCGCTTCCCGGTGCAGACGTTCGTAACGGAGTACAACGACGCGTTCGTCGCGACGGCGCTGCAAAGGGAACTTTCCCGCGGAGGGCAGGCGTTTGTCGTATCGAATCGCGTGCTCACGATGGGCTCGACGCTGACGCATTTTCAGGCGCTTCTGCCCGACGCGCGCATCGCGATGGCGCACGGACAGATGCCGGAAGCGCTCTTGGAAAACACGATGATGGCGTTTCTCAACAAGGAGATCGACATTCTGCTGTGCTCCACGATCATCGAAAGCGGCGTGGATATCCCGAACGCGAACACGCTCGTCGTGCTCGACGCGGACAAGCTCGGCCTTGCGCAGCTCTATCAGCTGCGCGGCAGGGTCGGGCGCAGCACGCGCATGGCATACGCGTACTTTACCGTGCCGCAGGCGCGCGCGGTCTCCGAAACGGCGCAAAAGCGGCTTTTGGCGATCCGCGAGTTCACGCAGTTCGGCGCGGGCTTCCGCCTTGCGATGCGCGATCTTGAGATCCGCGGCGCGGGCAGTCTTTTGGGCGCGGAGCAGCACGGACACATCGCGGACGTCGGTTATGAGTTCTACTGCAAGCTGATGCGCTCCGCCGTCGCCGAGGCGAAGGGCGAAACGGTCACGCCGGAGATCGAAACGACGGTCGACGTGCCGATCGACGCGTACGTGCCGAAATCGTTTCTGCCCTCGGAGCTGCACCGGCTTGCCATGTACAAGCGGATCGCGCAGATACAGGACAGTGATTCCTATACCGATCTCCTCGACGAGTTCAACGACCGCTACGGCGATCTGCCGGAGCCCGTCATGACGCTGATGCAGCTTGCGCTGATCCGCGCCTACGCGCGGCGCGCGGGCTTTTCCGCCGTCACCGTGCGCGACGGCAAGGCAGCGCTGACTTATGACGCGAGCGCGCGTCCGGACGGGATGCGGCTTTTAGCGATCCTGTCCTCGGAACCGAACCTAAAGCTTCTCGCAAGCGAGCCCGCGGCGATCGTGTGGACCGACAAAAAGCTTGTTATTCGCGATTTTGTCAAAAAACTTCCACAATTAATTTACAGGTTGATGCATTGCGCCGACGCTGAGACCGGAGTATAATAGACAAAACAAACAGAAAGGAATATCTTTGTTTTTATGAAAATACAGAAACGACTTCTCGCGTTCCTGACGGCAATGCTTCTTCTTTTGCCGCTCACGGGGTGCCTCGTACCGAAAGATACGGAAAATACCGCCGATCCTACGGCGTCCACCGGCTCTGTTGCCGCACCGGACGGCACGGGCGATTCCCCGTTTGCGGCGTTTGACGGCGAAGCGATCGCGATCGAGCTCGGCGATATCAGAATCACCGCGCAGGAATTCAGCGATACGTTCGACCAGTACGTCAGCTACTTCTCCTACGGCTACGGCACGGATAAAGACACGCTCAATCAGTTCAAGAGCATGACCGAGGAATGGCTGATCGAATACAATATGCCCGAATGGAAGGCAAATACGCTCGGCATCACGCTCTCCGCGGAGCAGGAAGCGGAATGCGCCGCGGACGCGCAGACAACCGTCGATGAAGAACGCGATATGCTGCTGTGCTACTACGGCGATCCCGAGGGGAACGTCGAGGACGTTTCTCAGCTTACCGACGAACAGCGTGAAAGCGCGATCGAATCGATCAACGAAGAGCTTCCCCTGTACTTCGGCGAGGGGTATACCTTTGACGACTACCTTTCCACGCGGTATGAAAGCGCCCTGAAGGACGCTCGCATGAACGAGCTCTCTTCGCTTCTGGAGGAGCACTTTGCCGCGGAGAATCCTGTGGACAAGGCGGCGATCGACGAATGGTATGAAACCAAGCTTGCCGAGCAGAAGGAGACCTTTGCCGAGGATCCGTCGGCGTATCTTGAATACCAAAACGGCGTCTCTCTCGTCGACGATCCGATCTGCCTGTATGCGCCGAAGCAAGCCGCGCGGATCGAGGTCATTACCATCCTCGCGGATGACAGCGACGCCGAAGCGCTCGACGAAACCAGATCCGCGATAGCGGCGCTGGAAGCCGAATACGGCGCGCTCGCGCTTCGCGGGGAAAACGAAGACCGGCAGGCGGAGATCGTGACCGAATACGCAAAGCTCAAGGAAACGCTCGACACGCTGGAAGCGCAGCACAGCGCAGGCGCGAAGGAGACCGCGGACAAGGCGTATGCGGATCTTTCGGGCGGCATGTCGTTTTCGGACGCCATGGAGCAGTATAACGTGCACTACGACGAGGACGGCGGACGCTTCGAACAGGTCGTTTACCTGGACGGCGATGAACCGGAATACCCGGCGTACGCAGAGATCGCGAGTAAGCTCACGGTCGGCGCGTATTCCGAACCGACGCTCGTTGACGGCGATTACTGCATCATTCGCCTCGTTGAGATCCTTCCCGAAGGCGTGATCGACCGCGCGTCGATTGAAGGCGATCTTGTCGCGATCGCCGAACAGGCCATTCGCAGGGACGCATGGCAGGCGCAGCAGGACGCATGGCTTGAGGAAGCGAAGTCGGCTGCCGTTTACCACCGCGAAACGTATGATATGCTGATCGATATGTACCTGAGCTGACCGATTACATAAGGAGGAAGAACCTATGATGTACTGTCCGAAATGCGGCGTTTCCCTGCCCGACGACGCGACCGTGTGCGATGCGTGCGGCGCGCATATCGACCCGATGCCCGATCCCGATTTCGATCCGCCGAAGAAGGAAAAAAAGTCTGATAAATCGCCGGACGTCAAGACTGCCTTCCGTAAATGGGCGGAGGATCAGGGCATGTTCTGCCTGATCGCCAAAGCCGTCGCGGTCACGGTGATGCTGTTCTATCTGCTCACCTCGGTCGTATATACGGTCACGCTGATCGTCGAACGATATTCCGGCGGCGTGATCTTCTCGGAATTCTTCCTGAAGCTTCTCACCGGTCTCGTCTACGGCGTCATCATCTGGCTCCTTTCGGACGCGGTGCTCTATCTTCAGAAGCTTTACGAGATGAAGAAGAAAGAAACGAAGAACTGATCGAAAGGAGTATTCAAATGGAAACCTATCAGAATCCCGCCGTCGCGGAACAGCCCTCGATCACGCTGCAGATCAGCGCGCTTGTGGCCGGCATCGTCAGCTTCGTATTATCCTTTATCGGCTATTTCGCGTCGATCTTCGGCAATATCGTGCGTGTAGCCGGTTACGGCGGCAACACGGTGTCGCCCGTAAGCACCGGCATCGTGTTCGCGATCATCGCGATCACCATGATCCTCGCCGTCGTTGCCATCATTCTCGGCACGGTCGGGCTTGTACGCAGCATCCGCCGTCCGCGCACGGTCAAAGGCATCGTCCTGTCCGGCATCGGATTGGGTTTCGGCATCGGCGGACTGATCTTCTCGTTCGTCAGCTTGTTCATCACGGGTATTTTCTCGCTGATCATCACGCAGATGTAACGAAAACGCCGATCATCATCAAACCTTGCCTCCCTCGAAAGAGGGAGGTTTTGTTATATCTTTAAAAACCGCTCCGCTCACCGTTTTTTCCTTCTGCGCATAGTATACAGCGGACGGCCTTGCCGTCCGGAAAGGAGTATCCTATGGCTATCATTACCAATCAGGCAAACCTGACATATACCTACGGCCTGACGACGGCTTCCGTGTTGTCGAACGTGGCGACGACCGAAATGAACGCGGCGCTTTCCGCCGCAAAGCGCGTCCTGGACGAATCGTATCGGCTTGGTTCCGATCTGACCTACATCCTGTCGTTTGAAAACGGCGGCGGCAGCGCGATCACAAACCTTCCGGTCCTCGACAACCTCGGTGCATACACGCCCGAAGGCGCGACCGCGCCGGTGCAGCCGCTGACCTACACGGGTCCCGCCGCGCTGTACATTGACGGCGTATTCTCTTCGGAGCTGAGCCCGACCGTGCAGGATGGGGGCGTGCTGTTCACGATCCCGGAGATCCCCGCGGGGTCCAACGCACTGCTCGTCTATCAGGCGACCGTCAACGGCTTTGCACCGCTCACGCTCGGCAGCGAGATCGAAAACACGGCTTCGATCGGCACGACCGACCCGCAGACCGTGTCCGCGACTGTGCCCGCCGCGTCCTATGCGGACGTGTCGATCACCAAGGAAATGGCGCCCGATCCCGTCTCGACCGGCGATACGATGACCGTTACCTTCACGATCGAAAACCGCGGCAACGCGGACGCGACCGGACTCTTGCTCACCGACGACTTCCCGCTTGCGCTTTCGGACGTTTCCGTGACCGTCAACGGCGCGCCGATCTCGGACTTCACGTTCGAGAACAGCACGCTGACCCTGCCCGTCGGCACGCAGACGACCCTGTCCGTCCCCGCCGCGGCCTTTACGCAGGACGAGACCGGCGCGGTGACCGTCGTTCCCGGCAGGCTGACCGTTGTTATGACCGGCACAATCTGAATTGTACTGTCTCTTCACCTTCCCACTCCGGGGAAGGTTTTTTATTTTTCTGTTGCGTTCGGCGGAAAAAGGCGGTATGATATATGGGTATGAGTATGCATTCAACCATTGCCGATTCCATAAAGATCGACCGTCCGGCGGATCCGCTGTCACTGCCGGCGCTGACGCTGGCGTACCTCGGCGACACGGTCTACGACCTGTACGTGCGCACGGCGCTTGCGGAGAACCTGCGGCTTCCGATGCGCGCGCTGCACCCTGAAGCGGCAAAGTACGTGTGCGCCGCGGGGCAGGCGCAGGCGTACCGCCGCATTGCGGATCAGCTTACCGAATCCGAACAGGCGGCTTTCAGGCGCGGACGCAACGCGCATTCCGCAACCGTTCCGAAGCACGCGGACGTGCGCGATTATCGCGTGGCGACCGGGCTTGAGGCGCTGCTCGGCCATCTGTACCTTCTGGGCGAAGACGAACGCATCGGCGAGCTGATGCGCCTTGCCCTTCAAATTGAACGCGAAAAGGAGCCCGAATCATGAGCGATCAGAGAAAAGACTACGGAAAGCGTCCCGCCTCCCGGGATACCGGCGCGCGCACGCAGTACGACAAGCCCTACGGCAAAAAGCCGTATCAGAGCGACAAAAAGAGCTACGGGAACGGCGAATACCGCAAGTCCAACGCAGGCAAGTCCTACGACGGTGAGCCGCGCAGCAAGAAGCCCTATCCGGAGAAGGGCTATTCCAAGAAGCCGTTCGACCGCGATGAAAAGCCGTATGACCGCAGGCGCGGCCGTGACGAGCAGCCGAAGCGCTTCAATGAACCCGCGCCGGTCGAGAATGAGCGCGACGAACAGCCGTACCTTCTGATCGGCAGGAACGCGGTGCGTGAGGCGATCAAAAGCGGACGCAGCATCGACCGCGTGCTCGTTTCGACCGAACACGACGGTTCTCTCGGCGAGATCGTGACCCTTGCGCGCGAGCGGAAGCTCGTCGTGCGCGAGGTCGACCGCAAGAAGCTCGACGAGCTTTGCATGCCGTTCGGACACGGCGGCAAGACCGCGAACCACCAGGGCGTCGTCGCGTACGCGGCGGGCGTGACCTATTGCGAGATCGCCGACATCCTCGACGCCGCGAAGGAAAAGGGCGAAGCGCCGTTCGTCATCGTGCTGGACGGCGTGGAGGATCCGCACAACCTCGGCTCCATCATCCGCAGCGCGGACTGCGCGGGTGCGCACGGTGTGATCATCGGCAAGCGCAGAAGCGCCTCCGTCACCGCTGCCGCCGTCAAAGCGAGCGCGGGCGCGACGGAATACGTGAAGATTGCGCGGGTGGTGAACATTTCCGCGGCGCTTACGGAGCTGAAGGCCGCGGGGCTTTGGATCGCGGGCGCGGACATGGACGGCGAAAGCATGCGCTCCGCCGCCATGAAGGGACCGCTTGCGATCGTGATCGGCAACGAAGGCGAAGGGCTAAGCAAGCTCGTCCGCGACAACTGTGATTTTCTCGTATCCATCCCGATGCACGGGCACATCGATTCTCTGAACGCGGGCGTCGCCGCGGCGATTTTGATGTTCGAGAAGAAACGGCAGGACGCTGAATGAACACGCCCACCGACGAAGAACTGCTTGCCCGCATCCGCGAAGGCGACAGCGAAGCGGAGCTAAAGCTGTACGAACGCTACAAGCAGCTCGTCCGTTCGCGCGCGCATTCGTATTTTCTGATCGGCGCGGACCACGAGGACCTTGTGCAGGAAGGCATGCTCGGGCTGTATAAGGCGGTTTGTGAGTACGACGAAAGCAAAGCGGCGGCGTTCAAGAGCTTTGCGGAGCTGTGCGTCACGCGGCAGATCCTGTCCGCGATCAAGAACGCCACGCGCAAAAAGCATACGCCACTGAACCATTACGTTTCGCTGAACAGCTCCCCGGTCACGGAAAACGGCGAACTGACGCTACTGGATTCGATCCGGTCGCTGCGCGTCGCCGACCCCGAGGAGGTCGTGATCGGGCGCGAGAATTTCGAGCAGCTGATGCAGTACCTCGAAAAAACGCTGTCCCCGATGGAGCGGCGCGTGCTCGGGCTCTACCTCGACGGTCTTTCCTATCCGCAGATCGCGGCGCGCATCGGAAAGCCGCTGAAATCGGTCGACAACGCCATGCAGCGCGTGAAACATAAGCTCGAAGCATTCCGGAAATAGACAACAACAGTCCCCGAACCGTTCGGTCCGGGGACTGTTTTCTGTCTGTTATTTCACCTTGCAGCTCAGCACGTTCGACCACTCGCCGAAATAGGTCATGCCCCCGAACTCATGGTAGGAACGGATGCATACATAGTAGGTCGTGTTTGACTGCAGCTCCTTGATCGTCGTCCAGTACGTCGTCGGATCGCCGATCTTGATCGCTTTGACGTTCTTCGTGAAGTTCGCGTCCGTCGCGTACTTGATCTGATAGCCCGTAAAGTTCTTGGACGCTTCCCACTTGACCGTCATTTGCTTGCTGCCCGGACGGACCTGAACCAGCTTGCGCGTCGTGATGCGCACCGTCGTTCTCAGCGGTCCGACCTCGCCGAGGTTGAAGTTATCCCCCACATTGCCGCCGATCGTCGCGCCGGAGACCGGATCGGTGCGCCGCGCAAAGTATGCCTTGACGCCGTACTGATAGCGCGATCCGGCATAGACCTTATGATCGACATCCGAACCGTCAATCCATTCGGTGCCGGTCACGTTGTACCACCGCACAAAGTCCGTCCAGCCGTTGGTCGTGCTGCTCCACGCTCTGCGATAGATGACGTAGCCCGCCGCGCCTTCGACCGGATCCCATGTGAGCTTGATGCCGTTCGAAACGTTCTCTACGTAGGTATTCTTCGTTGCCGGCAGATAGATCTTGAACCAACCCTGACATTCGCCCGTATAATCGCCCTTGAACGTGACGATCACGTAGCCCGTGCCCGCGTTCGTGTTCTCACAATACTCGTAATCATAGAATTCGGGATCGACGATGCTGCCGTCCGCGCTGTTCTTGACCGTAAACCGCGGCGTCTGCGCGCTGCCGTTCGCGATCACGTACGGTGTCGTGCCCCTGAGCTGCACGTCTGCCGCGTTCCACTCGACCGTGCCCTCAATCTGTATCTGCTGAATAACCTCGATCTCGTAGGTGAGCGTTTTGTCCTCGAACGTCACCGTCAGCACCTGCGTTCCGAGAACCGAACCGTCAAATCCCGTGACCATATCCGCGGTCAGCGGCTCCTCCTCGACGATGTCGTGATCGTAATACGTCGTGATCGCGCCGCCGTATACGCTGAGCGTATCGCCTTCCGCATACACCAGCTTCTCCGGCAGCGTCTTCCATTCGATCGCATTAAGCGGCAGATAGTGCCATTCTGCGTCCAAGAGACTCGTGTTGGAATGCTGGATGGTGATCTTCCTCCGCATCTGCGGCGTTCCGTCATAATATACGTCCGTCAGGTGCGTGCAGCTGGAAAACGCGAAGGTTCCGATGTCTGTTACGTTGTCCGGAATGAAGATCTCCGTTAACCCCTTGCAGTCGTTGAACGCATAAGCGTCGATGCTGATCAGACTCGAGGGCAGCGTGATCTCCGTCAGCCCCGCGCAGTTGTAAAAAGCCCATGTCCCGATGTTCAGAATGCCCTCGTCAAGCGTGACGGTCATTGCGTTGCTGCGCGACACGTACCAGGGCGTATATTCGTAAATGTTGGGTCTGTAGCCCGTCATCGTCCCCGTTCCCTTGGTCAGGTGCACTTCCGTAACGGCTTTGCAGCCGGAAAACGCGGACTCTCCGATGCTTGCGCTGCACGGCATCGTGATCGACGCCAGGCTCGTACATTCTTTGAACGCGTTTTTGCCGACGTCCGTCACGCCGTCGCCGATCGTCGCCGACGCCAGCTGTACGCAGCTGTAAAATGCGGATTCTCCGATGCTCGTTACGCTGTCCGGGATCGTGATCGCCGGCAGCGCCCTGCAGTTGCCGAACGCGGAATCGCCGATGCCCGTCACGCCGCCGCCGATCCCGACCGAAGTCAGCTGTGTGCAGCCGTAAAACGCAGAGACGCCGATGCTTTCCGCCGCGTCGCCGATCGTGAGCGACTCGATCCCGGTGCATTCTTTAAACGCACTCTCGCCGATGACGCCACTGTCGATCGATGCGGATCTCAGCCCCGTGCAGCCCCTGAACGCTTCCTTTCCGATGCTTGTCACGTGCGAAAGGATCGTGATTTCGGGGAGTCCCGTGCAGGCATAGAACGCTCTGTCCCCGATGCTCGTCACGCTCGAAGGGATCGTGATCGACGTCAGTCCGCTGCAGCGGTAAAAGCCGTATTCCCCGATCTCCGGGATCCCTTCGTCCAGTACGGCGGTCATTTTTTTGCCCTGGAAAAGCGGGCTCGTCGTCTTGTTGCTGATCTTCCACTCCCCGGTTCCCACGGTGAAACGGAGCTTTCTGATCGCTGTGGAATCGTCGAACGCAGACAGCTCGATCTCCGCGCTGCACGGCATCGTAACGTTTTTCAGTGCCGAGCAGCTGTCAAACGCCTGCATGCCGACGCTCGTGACGCTGTCCGGGAGCACGATCGACGTAAGCGCCGCACATTCCATAAACGCGCGGTCGCCGATGCTCGTGACCCCCGAAGGGATCGTGACCGAGCTGAGGCCTGTACAGCCCTCAAACGCAGATCCGCCGATGTTCGTGACGTCCGAAGGGATCGTGACCGACAGAAGATTCGTACAGCCGTAGAACATATAGTCCGAGACGCCGTTCACGCCGTTTGAGATCGTGACCGATCCAAGCCCCGCGCAGCCGTAAAACGTGCCCCATCCGATGTTCGTCACGCTGTCCGGGATCGCAATCTCCTGTAAACCCGTGCAGTTGTAAAATGCAGAATCGCCGATATCCGTCACGCTTGAAGGGATCGTGATCGACGTAAGACCCGAACACTCGTAAAACGCTTCGTCAGCGATGTCCGTCACGCTCGAAGGGATCGTGATCGACGTCAGATATCTCTTATTACGGAACGCCTTGTCGCTGATATTTTGGACGCCGTCGTCCAGGATGACGGAGACGGAACCGCTTCCGGAGACATACGGCAGCGGTCCGGCCGCCATGGTCCCCGTTCCCTTGGTCATATGAACAGTCGTGACGGCGGTGCAGTCGGAAAACGTATAGTTGGTGGTCACGACCCGGACGCTGCACGGCACCGTGATCGACGTGACCGCCGTACAGCCGCGGAACGCGCCGTCATTGATATCCGTTACGCCGTCCGGGATCACGAGTTCGGTCAGTCCCGTGCAGCTGAAAAACGCGGACTTGCCGACGCTTGTCATCCCGTCCGGAAACGCCACGGCCGTGATCTCGGACCGGACGGAATTCCACGGCGCGGTCCCGATGCCGTAATCGTACATCGCGCCGCTGCCCGTGATCGTCAGCACGCCGGTCTCCCCGTCGAACTCCCAATAGAGATCGTCGCCGCACTGACCGGACGTTTCCGCGGACGCTGTCTTGAGACTCAGCGGCAGCAGCGCGGCGATCATCAGAATGCAAAGAACAACAGACAGCAGTTTTTTCATAATTCCCTCCCGGATGCACAGAACAGAGATATGCGGTATTCTATAAACACAATTTAACACATAAAGCGTATGCGTTCAATAGAAAATCGTAAAACCGGAGAGATATTTCCCATCCGGTCCGCCTGCAGCGTGTCGGCGAGAATTGCGCCCTGCATCCGGCGCGTACGCCCCGTCAGGCAGCAAAAGCGGGAGGGGTCTGCCCTCCCGCCTGCGTTTCCGCCGTTATTTTATCTTGCAGCCCGATACGTTCGGCCGCTCGCCGAGGACCGCATTTTATAGCGTGACAGCTCTGCCCGATCGGGGCAAAAGCAGATCAAAGCGTCGGCTCACGCAGAAGGAATTCCGCGATCTGTGCGGGCACCTTGCCGACGGCGGATACCGATCCGTCCCGGTGCAGGATCAGCGCATACGTTCCCGCGGGGGAAACCTCGACAACGTTTGCTTCCGCGCCGAGCCCCGTAAGATACGCTTCGCTGCAGGGGACCAACGCACGACAGACAAGACTCCCGTCCGCGCAGATGCCGACCAGGACCGACGCGCTGTTGTGCAGCGCGATCACATCCTTCCAGGAATCCAACACTTCCTCTTCTCCGTGCACAGTTCCCTCTTCATCCAGTGCAAAGGCGGACCCTGTAACGATCGCGGCGTCGCAGAACGTGTTTCCGGAAATCCTGCCCTTCTGACGGGTACACAAAAGCGTGCCGTCGCTGCGTACGCCGATCAGCGCGGTTTCGCATGCGCTGACCGACCGCAGGTTTGACCATCCGGTCAGATCATACTCGGAAAAGCCGCAATGCAGCAGCGTTCCGTCCGAGCGGATCGCAAAGGTGTCCCATCCCCCGCAGGCGATCGAAACAACGTCGGACCATTCCTCAACGGCGCACTGTCCGTATGTATTGTCGCCCGCGGCGACGACCGTGCCGTCCGATTTCAGCCCGACGGTATGCCGATACCCTGCCGCAACGGCACGAAGTTCCGTAAATGCCGCAACGTCGCACTGCCCGTATTCATTGTCGCCGACCGCTTCGGCGTGACCGTCGGAAAACAGAAACACCGCATGTGCGTGCCCCGCGGCGATGCGGCCGACCGTCAGCGCTTCGCGTGCCTCGGTGATCTCGAGAATGCGCTGCCAATCCTCTTCGGAAAGGCCCTTTGCCTGCGCGATCGCCTTTTGGGGATCGCTTTCCCCGGTGAGCGCGATCGCGATCTCCGTCGCGCGCGCTTCGGCGTCGGCGTACGGGATCAGCTCAGAAAACAGGCGAAACGCCTCATGGCTGTCGCCGGAATCGAACGTCTGCTCCGCGATACGATAGCGGCAGGCGCGGCCGCGCTCTTCTGCGTCCGCATACGGAACCAGTGCAAAGAAGGCCTCGGCTGCCGCGGCGTCATCGCCCGCGCGTTCCAGCGCATCCGCCTGTGCATACCGGCATTCACGCACGCGCGATTGCGCGTCCCGATACGCGCCGAGGGCCAGAAAACCGGCTTCCGCCTCCGCGTAGCTGCCGTTCTCAAGCGCCTGCTCCGCTTCACTGTACGCAATGGAATTGCGCATCTCATCCGCTTTTTCCGGGTCCGCCAAAGCCGCATACGCGAGGACCTGTTCCGTATCGCCGTTCTGCAGAGCATTCTCCGCCTTAGCGGCATACCGTGCTTCGCGGGTCGTTTCAAGATACCAGTATCCGACCACACCGGCAGCCGCTATCAGACCGATCAGAACGGTGCAGACAACAAACCGGGCTGTTTTCTTCATCGTCCCCGCCCCCTCACAGATACCGCTGCATCAGCTTCTGCATGATGACGTGACTGATGCCGGTCGACATGGAAATCACAATATAAATATCATCGATCTCGTGTTCCTCGACATACTGACGCACGGTCCATCTGCGATGCTCACCGTCGTAGTTGTCTTCGCGGAAATCCACCGCGTGTATCTCCTCGTAATACGGCGCCAGATAGGGAAGGAAGCAGTTGGCGTAGGAATCTCCCGTCACCAGGCAGCGTCTGCCGCTGTCAACGCCTGTTTCATAGCAGCGCCACGGGCCGCGTTGTCCGCCGAGATACCCCGCGTAATTATTCCGCTCCGGTATTAAAAACTGGCAATTCGGTTTCCCGCCGGTCCATAAGATCGTGTATCCTTTGACCGGCAGGATCGGGATCATGACGTCGATCGTATCCGGTTCCATCGTCTGCAGCACTTCCGGATGTGTATACTTTTTGGAGCCGTAGAACCCGGTATTGTGACGGTAGGTATATTCATCATAGTCCATCGCGTGAATACCGATCCGCCCGAGCATCGCCTGCGCGGTATAGCAGGCCGCAAGCGGTTTCCAGTGATGGTCGGTGTGGAAATACAGATCCTCTCCGGCCTTCAGATGCGGCACCAGAATATCCGCCGGACTGAAAACTTCCACGCCGGGCAGTGCGTTTTCCGCAATCGTCTGCTCCACATCGGATTCCCATCCGATGTATGTCCCGTTCTGAATATCAAACGCGATCTTGGGCGTCGGCGCCTGAATGAAGAAAACATGCCCGTCCTCCGGCAGGATCGCACGGTACGCGTTGATGACGTCGATCGTTTTGCGCATTTCCTCTGCGGTGTATGCCTTAATCGCAAAGGACGTACCGTCCGGAAGGATCTCACAGAAGGTGCACGCTTCGATACTGCTCTCCTGCGGCGCGGAAGCGGACGGCTCCGGTTCGGGCGAAGGCGTCTCGGTCTCCGGCTGCTCCGTTTGCGGCGCGTCCTGTTCGCCCGAAGGCGATTCGGGCGCGGGAGATTCGGACGGTGCGGCAGCTTCCGCCGTCGCTTCCCGATCCGACGCCGGCCCTTCCTCATCGACGAACGCCGGGTTTTCCGCATCGACGAGCGCCGGGTCTTCTTCATCGAAATAATCCGTGCCTTCCTCGTCGGTGAGCTCCGGGTCTTCCAAACTGTCGGTCGTACGGTCCAGCGACAGCATGTTCATCCAGACCGCCGTCTCGGTGATCACGCGCTCGCGCGCGGGTATGCCGTCAGACAGATAGGATTCCATGCCGGACATAAATGAGCCGTCGCCGACCGACTGTGCGGAAAGAGCGGGAAAACCGGACAGCATGCGGTTCTCCGCATCCGACGCGCGGGCCTTCTTTTCGCCGAGTGCCAGCAGCAGAACGCCGAGCACGCCGAATGCCACGACGCAGGCGTATGTGAGATAGAACGAAATACGATGCTTCATACTCAAAACCTGAAATAGATAAAGGGGTTAAAACTCTGCCCGATCAGGAACAGAAGCGAAACAACGGCAAGCAGTACGGCGCATACGGCTGACAGCGGCGCAAAGACACGCTCCGCTGCCGGATGCTTTTCCGTAAACCCGGAAACGGCGGGAAGGATCGGCATGCCGCATACGAACGCGATCGGCAGAAACAGCGCGTAGCGTTTCAGCACCGTCAGCGTCACGGTATCGATCCATCCGCTCGCCCCGACGCCGAACAGCGCACCGAGATGTATGCCGGCCGACGACAGATCGGTGTGATAGAACAGCACCCAGCCGATCACGGCAAGCAGGAACGTGCCGAGCCAGAGCAGCGGCTTCGGGAAGCGTGTCCTGAAGCGGGAAAACTGTTTGTCGATGATCAGCAGCACAAACCAGTATAATCCCCACAGCAAAAAGTTCCACGCGGCGCCGTGCCAGAGCCCGGTCAATGCCCAGACGATCAGAAGATTCAGGATCGTTCGTGCGCGGCCTTTCCGGTTTCCGCCGAGCGGGATATATACATAATCGCGGAAGAACGTCCCAAGCGAGATGTGCCAGCGGCGCCAGAACTCCGTGGCGGACAGCGACACATAGGGATACTCGAAATTCTCCCGATAGCGGAATCCGAGCACGCGTCCGAGCCCGATCGCCATATCGGAGTAAGCGGAAAAATCGTAATAGAGCTGCAGCGTGTACAGCAGCGCGCAAAGCCATGCGCCTGCCACCGAATAGCTTGTGACGGCCATGCCGGTTTCGAGCGCTTTGCCGCAGATGTTGGCAAGCAGCACCTTCTTTGCAAGTCCGACAAAAAACCGACGCATGCCGTACGCAAAGTCCTCGACCGTCGTCGTGCGCGAAGAAAGCGCCTGCTCCACGTCCGCGTACTGTACGATCGGACCCGCGATCAGCTGCGGGAAACAGCTGACATATAAAAGCAGACGGAACGGATTCTTTTGCTCGGCGACCTTGCCCCGGTAGACGTCGATCGTATAGGTGAGGATCTGGAAGGTGTAAAAGGAGATGCCGATCGGAAGCTTGGGCGGCGTGAAGGACAGCCCGAGCACCTCGCCGAGCAGAAAGCCCGCGTACTTGAACCAGAACAGCGCTCCGAGCGAAAAGGCAACGCCGAGCGCCAGCCAGAGCTTTTTGACGGCCGGCCGTTCTGCGCGCACGATCATGTGCGCGCAAAGCGCGTGCAGCATGGTGGAACCGATCAGCAGCAGCACCATGATCGGCTCGCCCCATGCATAGAAGATCAGGGAAAAAACGACCAAAACGGCGTTGCGCCAGCGAACGCTGCCGCTGATAAAATACAACAGCAGCAGCAGCGGAAGAAACAGTAACAGAAACGTAAGACCGGAAAAGACCATACGACCATTCTCCTAACACGGATGGTCACAGTATAGCAGTTTATCCGTGATTCGTCAATTCTCGCGCACACTTTACGGAAAAGTGTTTTGTTTTGATTTCAAAACGATCTGCCTGTCGGCATGGATCCGCTGCGCTTACGCTTCATTACATTTGGAAGATCGCACGACGACGTGACGTCATCCGGCGCATACAATGCTGCGCCGTGGATTGCACTTGCGGTCATGAATTGCGCAGGCGCATGAATTCTCCTTGCAAAACGCGGATGGATACCCTATAATATAAATGTATTAATATGCTTATGAAAAGGAGAATGGATTATGTACGAAAACAACATCGGCGTTCTGGTCCCTAACGTGATGCTGCCCCCGAAGGGCACGGATTTTTCGAAGTGGGCGGTCGTGGCATGCGACCAGTTCACCTCGCAGCCCGAATATTGGGAAGCGGCGCGCAAGTTCATCGGCGACGCGCCCACGACCCTCGACCTCTTCTTACCGGAAGCGTTCCTGGGCAAAGAGGGCGAAGCGGAGCGCATTGCGACCATCCGCAAGAACATGCGCGAGTATATGGCAAAGGGCGTCCTCGAGACCAAGCCGCAGGGCTTCGTGCTTGTGAAGCGCTCCGTCGCGGGAAACACGCGCTGGGGTCTTGTCATGGCGCTGGACCTCGAATGCTATGATTACAACAAGGGCGCGACGACGCTGATCCGTGCGACCGAGGGCACGATCGTGGAGCGCATTCCCCCGCGTCTCCGCATCCGCGAAGGCGCGCCGCTCGAGCTTCCGCACATTCTCGTTCTCATCGACGACCCGCAGCGCACGGTCATCGAACCGCTCGCGGCAAAGACGGACGCGCTCGACAAGCTCTATGACACCGACCTGATGCTCGACGGCGGGCACATCACCGGCTGGCTCGTGGACGGCGCAAACGACGTGCAGGGCGCGATCGACGCAATGACCGTGCTGACCGACGCGGACGCGTTCCATGCAAAGTACGGCGATCACGCGCCGCTGCTGTTCGCAATGGGCGACGGCAACCACAGCTTTGCGACCGCAAAGGCGAACTGGGAAAAGGTCAAGGCGACGCTCACGCCGGAAGAACAGAAGGATCATCCGGCGCGCTACGCGCTCGTCGAGGTCGAGAACGTGCACGACGACGGCATCATCTTTGAGCCGATCCACCGCGTGCTGTTCGGCGTCGGCGGCATGGAAGGCGCGGAAAAGCTTCTCGCGAAGCTCAAGGCGCAGAATGGCGACGCAAAGATTGTTCTTTCGGACGACATGCCGAAGGCATCCGGCGGCGAAGTGCACACCATTCCGTTCTGCACGGGCGATATCTTCGGCGCGTTCGTCGTCGAAAAGCCCGCCGCGCAGCTGGCCGTCGGCACGCTGCAGAACGCGATTGACGCGCTCCTCAAGGAGACCGAGGGCGCGGAGGTCGACTACATCCACGGCGAAGCGGTCGTACGCGATCTCGCAAGCAAGCCGGATACCATGGGCTTCCTGCTCCCCGCGATGCAGAAGAGCGAGCTGTTCCCGACCGTCGTGTTCGACGGCGCGCTGCCGCGCAAGACCTTCTCGATGGGCGAAGCGAACGAAAAGAGATACTACTTGGAGTGCAGAAAGATCGAGAAGTAACAGGATCTACCGAGCATAAGCCTTCCCTTAGAAGGGGAGGTGGCGAGGAACGAGCCGGAAGGGTTGTCCGCGCCGTGAATTGACCTTGCGGTCATGAATTGCGACTGCGTCGCATGAATTGGCTGCGCCGTGAATTGCGGGCAAGCCCGCATCAAAAAGGAAACCAAATGCTGAAAACCGTCAAGTTCGGCGGAAGCTCCCTTGCCTCCGCCGAACAGTTCCGAAAAGTCAAAGCGATCCTTTTACGCGACGCCGCGCGGCGGTACGTGGTGGTGAGCGCGCCCGGAAAACGCTTCAAAGGAGACGACAAGATCACCGACCTCCTCTACCGCTGCCAGGCATTGCGGGCAAAGGGCGAGCCGTTCGACGCCGAGTATCAAATGATCGCGGACCGATTTGTCGGCATCCGCGACGGGCTCGGTCTCGACGTGTGCATCGAGGCGGAGCTTGACGAGATCCGCTCGCGCATCGAGGCGGGCACGACGCCGGACTTTGCCGCAAGCCGCGGCGAATACCTGAACGGCAAGCTTTTGGCCGCATACCTTGGCTTTGATTTTCTCGACGCGGCGGAGATCATCCGCTTCCGCGACGACGGTACCTTCGACGACGACGCGACAAGCATACGCGCGAGCATTCTGACGGCGCACGAAAAAGCCGTCATTCCGGGCTTTTACGGACGCACGCGCTCCGGTGCGATCCATACGTTCTCCCGCGGAGGAAGCGACATCACCGGCGCGATCACAGCTCGGCTGAGCAACAGCGACGTTTACGAAAACTGGACCGACGTTTCCGGCTTTCTCATGACCGATCCGCGCATCGTGCCGGACGCGAAGGTGATCGAAACGGTGACGTACTCGGAACTACGCGAGCTCAGCTACATGGGCGCGACGGTGCTGCACGAGGATTCGATCTTCCCGGTCCGGAAGGCGCGCATCCCGATCCACGTTCTGAACACGAACGATCCGGAAGCGAAGGGCACGATGATCGTGCCGGACAGCATGGCGACCGACAAGGAGCATACGCGCCCGATCACGGGCATTGCGGGACGGCGCGGGTACACGGTCATCACGCTCACCAAAGACAATCTGCATAACGACCTCGGCTTTTCTTACCGGCTGATGGGAATCCTCGCCCGAAACGGCATCTCCGCTGAGCGCATGCCCTCCGGCATCGACACGGTCTCACTCGTCATCGACGACAAGCGGCTCACCGGAAAGATGGATCAGCTCTACCACGACATCATGATCGAGTGTTCGCCGGACACGGTCGAGATCGCAAGCTGCATCGCGCTGATCGCCTCGGTCGGCATCGGCATGGTGCGCAATCCCGGCGTCGCCGCAAAGCTGTTCAAATCCCTTTCCGACGCGGACGTCAACACGCGCCTGATCGATCAGGACAGCAACGAAATGAACATCATCATCGGCGTCGAGCAGCGCGACTTCGAGCGCGCGATCGAAGCGATCTACCGGGCGTTTGCGTAAAAGGCGGGCTGACAGAAGGGCCGTCCCTTAACACGTCTCTTTGACACGCGAAAAACAGAAAAAACCCAAATATTATAAAAACCATGTAACATTTCGGCGCGCTCAAATGTCTATATATCGGAGGGCGTGGAAAAACATATCAATAGAATCATCCCTTTGATAACGTCCTTTTGACAATACGATAAAATATGCGCGAACAGGGAGGTTTTTCAAATGAAGAAGAGATTCATAGCCATTGCATGTATACTGCTTTTCATCACTTTTTCTTTGATGCGTTCAGAAATCACACCGGTTCCTGCGCTCTATATAAACGGGAAAAAGACCGCAATAAAAGATTTGGTTATTGAAGAAGACTATGTGATTCTGCCGCTTTATAAGATTCTGGATTCTGTCGGGAAATTAACCCATGCTGATTATAATTCCTATTATGCAACGTGCATATCAGTAAACGGAGCGCGATACGTTATCAATTTTGCAGGACGCGTGTTAAAAACGGAAGAAGATTTCATTAACAAGACAGACACGCGTGGACTTTTGCCGGTATTCAACAATGAAAATGGACCGGATACAAATCGATGGTATGATAAAGAGGTGGATATCGGGAATCAGGTTTTTATCAAGCTCATGCAAGATATGGGAATGAATGCATCTGTAGAGTGGGATTATAAAAAACAAACGGTATATATCCGGACAGATATTTCCTAAAGGTTGTCAAGGCGGAAATGGAGATTATAGAAAGGTGTCAGATTTCTTCTTGAATTGGGAGGATGTTTTATGAAACGAATCAAAAAAAGATGGATTCTTTTAGGCATACTTTGTTTCTTCATTGTTGCATTTTGCATCAATATGTTTGTCCTGAAAGTTGTCCTTGCACAACCCAAAACCGCGTTCAAAAGTTGCTTTGGCTTTTCGCTGCCGGAAGGGGCTGAAGTTATAACATGTAAAGTGAAAAGATCATTCTACGTCGGTCGACCAAACTATGCTTTTGAGATTAAGCTGACTGAAAAGCAATATGAGGAAATGAAAAACGGTCTTGAACAATATGCAGAGAAGAATGAATCGACATGGTCCAAACCGTTAGAGGATGAATTTTTCTCAATATTTACATGGGTATGGCGCGAGGATGGGATTGATTGGAAGGAAACGAATCCAAAGGAAATCGTTTTTTATGCTGAATCTGGACACTCCATCGGATATGACCTTTCAAAAAACATACACCTTACAACTGTAATGATAACAAAACAAGCCACGGATTCTTATCGGATGTATGTGATTACTTCATGAGGAAGTGTCATGAGGGAGTGTCAAGGGGACGGTTAGCGTGGGATGAATTCGATATTTCGTCCGCATTCCGTATATGTGTCCGCTCGCCGGAGCATGGTTGTTCTCTTGACAACCATACTCCGCGTGTGCAGTAAAAGAAAACAAAAAACACAGAGATAAGAATACCCCCGAAAACGCAGTGTTTTCGGGGGATGGCGTCCTCAGCGCGTTACGGCGCTGCTTTGGATTTGAAGGACAGGGAAGCATGGCGACGCGCGGGAAGCGTGCGACGGCACCTCTGTAACGAAACGAAGTGAAGTGGACGCCGGCGACACGGCTTCGCCGCCTGTACAAACGCGCGGCGTTCTGCTTGGGAGTCCCGCTGTTGCTGCCGGGACATTTTAACAGTCCCTTTCGCTTTACACGAAAATTATTTGCCGGTGCTGTTTCCGAGCAGCAAAGTGTTCAGCGACTCGCTGAGAGAGTGATCCCAGCCTTCTGCCGTATCGCAGATCGAAACGAAGAGCTTATCATTGCCGCCGATCACATTGCTGAGCCTGTTGCCGAACATCTCGGGACCCTTATCCGCGTCGAGACCGTTCAGGATCTGCATATCGTAGGTGTATTCCTTGCCGTCCTTCTTTGCGTAGACAATATAGGCATAAACGGATTTTTCCGGATCGCCTTCACCCTCGAACGCGACAACACTGTTCGCGGTAAACGGCACAGCCTTGTTTGCTTCCTTGCCGTCGACCGTGACCTTAAAACCCTTGATTGAATCCGTCACGTGCAGGTCGAAGTAGATTTCGCCGTCCTTCACAAAGGACAGTTTGTCGACGAACTTCGTATCCTCCTGAACGGCGGCAGCGTTTCCGCTTCCGTTCGGATCAATGGGTTCTACGCGCGTTTCTTCGATCTTCGTGCAAGCAAAGACTGAAAGGGACATCACGATGACGAGTAACAATACAACCGGTTTCTTCATTTGTTCTTTCTCCTTCTGTTTACTGCTTTTATATTACTGCATCCTCAGCTCTTTGAGCCGCCGCGCACCTTTATCAGAATCTCCAGTACCCACTGGATGACGCGCAGGACTTCAAGAATGAAGTCGCAGATATACGAAATGATGTATGTGTCGAACACCTTCTTCATGACCGCCATTTCGGACTCGTTCGCGAGACCGTATTCGCGGATCATTTCAAGCGCAAGCTCGTTCGCCTTCTTTTCGACCGGGATGTTCAGCATCGTCACGATGAAGCCGGCAATCAGCAGCAGACCGCCGAGCGCCATGCCGATCATTGTAAACACGCCGCTCGTTTTCATCAGGAACAGATCGATCACAACGCTGAGCAGGATCACCGGGAGGAACAGGAACGGTCCGAAAATTCCGATTACAGATAGGCGGTTGCGCAGAAGCGTTGCTCTGTCGCCCTGTTCGCACAGCTTTGCAAGACCCGCCTTCTGCACGGCGAGCGCCGTTGCAGTAACGGACTTCTTATCGTCAATCTTGAAGAGAATGCTGCGCAGATAGATCGTCTTGGTAAAGACGTTGTAATAATTTCCGAACAGCACGCCGCGGATGACGCCCGCCTTCTTGACCTTGATGTGCGTGAGCCCGTCCCTGTCAAGCACGAACCGCGCTGCTTCCGCGCCGGTCATGTGAGAAGAGATCGGCATCTTGTTTGCTTTCCAGTAGCGAACCGCGATGAGAATCTTCATTACGAGAGCAACGATCGCCATGATAACGACGAGCAACGATACGACCAAATACGCGATCGAAAGCGCGTCGTGATTCATTACGCCTTCCAAAATTTCCCTTCCGACTTCTTCCATAGTTTTCTCCCTTTACTTCGATTAATTTTATAGTATAGCATATATACACCTGAATTACAAGGAATGCGGACACTTTTCTTTAGGTTGTCAAGGGGACGAGGTTGTCAAGGGGAGGTTGTCAAGGGGACGGTTCTCTTGACACATGAAAATGAATTATGGCAAAGCAAAACAGCCGGACCGCGATCGCGGTCCGGCTGTTGGTTTTTGGGTTATCCGAGCATCCACAGCGCGCGCTGATCGCGGTCGGTCGTGAACACGATCGCGCCGTCTTCGTTTACGGCAATGTACCGATCGCCGCAGCGGATCGACATGACGTCAAAGCGACCGCCGTCCCGGATGAGCTCCTCCGTTTCGATCACAAGCTCGCCCGCCTTGAACGGATCGTGCGTGGACTTCGGCGCATCTGCGTCCGAAGCGTCGATATAGAGCTCATTGAACGACAGGCGGCCCATGGTATAGGAAGGACGCGCAAACGGATCGTCCTTCTTCGTACCGAGGAAAAAGGCGTCCTCCGACGCGGTCAGATAAAACTCGCTGTCCCATGACCCGTTGAACAGCCCCAGAGGGATATCCATCCAGCCGGGCGTGACGCTTCTGACGCTGTCGCCGTCCCTGCCGTAAATGAAATCCATGACCAGGGCATAGCCGAATTCGTCGCCGAATTCAACGGAATAATGCGCCGTCCGCGCCTGTTCCGTCATCGTGATCACCGCCATATCGCCGTTCCACGTCAGCACGAAATCGTTCTGCTGATCCACCGGGACCTTCAGCTCGCCGTCCGTCTCGTTTTCCACAAAAACGGACAGATCGGAAAAGCCGGGCCAGTCCGGGAAGGCGATTGTCATATGCGTGCTGTCGATGATGTCAAAATCCGGCGAACCGTCGACGTCGGTGCTGTTCCAGCAGAGATTGTCGTATACGATGCGCCGCTTTCCCGCGGGATCCGCATCTTGCGCGTTCGCTTCGCTTCTGTACGCTGCCCAGTCAAAAACCGGTTCGGACGCGGGCGCCTGCGCTTCCGGCTCGGGTTCCGGCTCTGTCTGTTCGGGTTCCGGCGCGACCGGTTCGGGCGCGGGTTTTTGCGCCTCCGGCTCGGGCGCGGGCGCTTCCGGCCCGGATACTTCGGTGATCGAAACTTGCTCGGTATCCGCTTTGTTCGGCGTCTTCTCTTCCGGCGCAACGACGGTGATCTGCACACAGGCAAACAGGCCGCACAGCAACGCGGCGGCCGGCAAAATGATCCATTTCTTTTTCATGATGGTTCCCCCCCGTTTTTTCTGCATTATACCGGCGGGATGTGTTATTTTTGCGTTATAGATGCGTTATTTTTGCGTTATAAGTGTAAAGAAATCATGTACTCCGGAAAAGCGCAAAAAACCTCCCGTGTGCCGGAAGGATAAGGAGTTTACAGTTATGAGTTCGCCTGTGGCGAACGTTATGATATGATTGCCTTGCCTGCAAACTTGCCGCAGGCAATCATAACTGCTTCAGTTCCGGGATCCGTTCAATCAGCGCGGCGATCGCGTCGTCGTCGTTCGACGGAAGCACGACGTCGGCAAGCTTCAGCGCGTCCGGATGCCCGTTCTCGGGAACCGCGGCGACGTCCGCGGCGGCAAGCATTTCGAGGTCGTTGTTGTAATCCCCGACGCCGATCATGGTGCGGCCTCTGAACTTTGGAAGCGTCCGGCACATGTTCAGCGCGGAGCCCTTGTTGACGCCTTTCGGAAGCAGCTCCAGATAATAGGACCCGGGAACGATATCCGTTGAGGCAAACACGCGGTCAAACCGCCCGGAAAGCCCCTGCTCCTCGATCCACCGGTCCACCCGGTGCATCTGCTCCGGCACGCCGAACAGAAGCGCCTTGAACCACGGATACGCCTCCGCCTCTTCGATCGAAACGAACCGGCTCGTCTGATGCAGCTTCCAGAACGGGATGTTCAGCGTTTCCTTCGGCGAGACGTACAGGATCCCGTCCGGGATATAGACCTGCAGGTCTACGGTCGGCATCTCCCTCTGCGCATAGCGCAGCACCATGGCGATCGCGTCCCGGTCCGCGAACTGCGTAAACAGAAAGCGGTCGCTTTCCCGGTCGTACACGCCGGCGCCGTTCAGAACGATGCTCGGCGCGTTGAAGGCGACGCCTTCAAGATACTGCATCATGTTGGAAGGGCAGCGCCCGGTCGAGATCGCAAACAGCCCGCCTTCCTTTGTATATGCTTCTATCGCCCGCCTGTTTCTTTGGCTGACGTTTCCCAGATGATCGAACAGCGTCCCGTCCAGATCGCAGAAGATTGCCGTTTCGTTCCAACGCATCCTGTCGTCCCCCTTTTTTCGATAAACTGATTATACCACATCACCGCGCAGGTATCAATTTGATCGTTCAAATCCTGTAAAACTTGCCGGTTCCGGAAAAAAAGATTTGTCATTCCGTCGGGTACATGCTATAATACATGTCGCAGACCGAAAAACACGATCTGCAAATGCAATTTTTTCAGGAGGAAAAACATGAAAAAGTTTGTATGCATGATGCTTGCGCTTGTGATGGTCCTCGGACTGATCGCATGCGGCGGCACGACGACGCCCGCACAGCAGGGTGAAGAACCGGCGGCGCAGCCCGCAACGGAAGGCGAACCGGCAGCGCAGCCCGCAGCGGAAGGCGAACCGGCAGCGGAACCCGAACAGCCCGCCGAGCAGAAGGATTATTCGGGTTATACGATCCGTATCTATTCCAACTCCAACTCGACCGAGCGTGTGACCTGGCTGATCAATGCCGCGAAGGAAGCGGGCTTCACCATCAGCCTGGACACCAACGAAGTCTATTCCGGCGACAGCGCTGCGATTCAGGCTGCCAACGAGAATAAGGACGGCGACCTGATCTTCGGTCTCAACGAGACCCGTTGGAGCCAGCTGGTCAACGGCCAGTATGAAAACCTGAAGATCATGGACTGGACCCCGTCCTGGGCCGACGAAGTCGGTGAGTACAAGTATGACGGCAAGGCCTACGGCATCGTCATCCAGAACGTGCTCATGCTCTATCGGAACGATGAGCTCGGCACCAACGGTCAGGAGCTCCACTTCGACCATTGGGCGGACGTGGTGAACTGCGGCTACACCTGGTACCGTCAGAACAAGGTCGGCGGCACCACCAACGCCAACATCAACTCCGCGATCCTCTTCCCGTTCGCGGATGCAGCGTCCCCCGCGGGCGGCATCACCGTGGACGGCTGGAAGACCCTGTGGAAGTTCTGCGCGGACGGCAAGTTCGGCGGCGACGACTGGAAATACGGCTTTGATCCCTTGAACAGAGGCGACGTGGCCGTGTCCGAGTACTACTCCTCTTCCCTGTACGGCTCCATCGACACCGCAGCCGACGGCAGCAAGACCCCGCTCGTCGGCACCATAAACCCCGAGAACTGGGCGCTCGTGGACATCAAGGACGGCACCTACTACATCGCTGAGTACGTCGGCATCCTGGATCGTGACGGCCGTACCGAAGAACAGACCGAAGCTGTGAAGGCATTCGCAGAGTGGTTCGGTTCCGCCGCAACGCAGGCTGCCTGGGGCGAAGAGTTTGACTCCTTCCCCTGCAACACCGTTGCTGCTGCCACCCTCTATCCCGACGGCATCCCCGCCATCTACCAGATCCCCAACTTTGCTCTGAACAAGGTTGCAGGCACCGACATGACCTATGCCGAGTACGTTGCTGCCCACAGCGCTGAATGGACCAACATCCTCACCAACCTGGGCTTCTACTGGAAGGACGCCAACGACGCGAAGGCGGAACCCGACTGGGCAAACCTCGACTGGAGCGTTCTCACGCAGAAAGCAGAATAACACACCTACGTTTACGATCCGTATGGCGAGCCGGTCTCCGGCTCGCCATACACATAAAACAGATCCCTGAATAAGGAGTAAGGTAATGATTCAGTTAAAAGACATTGTTGTCAAATTTGGTGATTTCACCGCGCTGCACGATATCAATGTCCACGTGAAAGAGGGGGAATTTTTCACTTTTCTGGGACCGAGCGGCTGCGGCAAGACCACGACGCTCCGGACGATCACAGGGTTTATCGAGCCGGTCAGCGGCACCGTGGTCGTCAAGGACCGCGACATCACGCACGTTCCGATCGAAAACCGCAACATCGGCATCGTCTTCCAGAGCTACGCGCTGTTCCCGACGATGACGGTTTACGACAACATCGCGTTCGGCCTCAAGATCAAGCATTTCAAGAGAAAAGAGATCGATCGGAAGGTGCGTGAGATCGCAAAGAAGGTCGATCTATCCGACGATCAGCTCAAAAAAGCCGTTTCCCAGCTTTCCGGCGGTCAGCAGCAGCGCGTCGCGATCGCCCGCGCGCTCGTGACGGAACCCGCCATCATCTGCATGGACGAGCCGCTTTCGAACCTGGACGCAAAGCTGCGCGTGCAGCTTAGAAACGAGCTCAAAAAGATGCAGAAGGATTTCGGCATCACGACGATCTACGTCACCCACGACCAGGAGGAAGCGCTGACGCTGTCCGACCGCATCGCCGTGTTCAACAAGGGCTACATCGAGCAGATCGGCACGCCGAACGAGGTTTACAATTATTCCGCGACCGAATTCGTCTGCAATTTCATCGGCGACATCAACCGTCTGGAGGAGGGCGTGCTCAAAGCGCTTCAGGCGGCGGGTGCCGACGTGGATCCCGATAAGCATAACTACATCCGTCTGGAGCGGCTCCATGTGAACCAGACCCCCGCCCCCGGCGAAGTCATCCTGAAGGGCGTGGTGGAAAGCCGCGAGTACTACGGCCTGTACATCAAGTATTACATCACTCTGGAAGGTCAGACCATCAAGGTCATCGAAAAGAACGACGGCGTGAACATCTACGAGCCCGGACAGGCGGTGGACGTGCTGCTGAATCCGCGGGACATCATGGTCTACGACGCGCCGGAACCGACTGAGGAGGAGGCCTGAGATGAACGCCGACAAAAGACGGTTCACCCCGGAGCTGGTGCTCAGGATCATACTGCTGATCCTGTTTGCCTACCTGTTCTTCGGCTTCATGCTCGTTCCGTGTCTGAATACGCTCACCAGCATCTTCACTGCGAAGAACGCGTCGGGTCAGACCGATCCGTTTGCCGTGATCCGGTTCTTTCTCGCAGGAAGCATGGGCAAATACGTCTGGAACTCGCTGAAGCTTGCGATCCTGCTTGTCATCACGGTGAATCTGGTGGGCATCTCTCTGGTGCTGCTGACGGAATACTTTGACATCAAGGGCGCCAAGATCCTGCGCATGGGCTACATGACCACCATGATCTACTCCGGCGTCGCGCTCGTCACAGGCTACATGTTCCTCTACGCGGGCGACGGCATGATCACGGAGCTTCTGAAAAACGCCTTCCCCGGCTTCAACCAGAACTGGTTCTCGGGCTTCAACGCGGTGCTCTTCACCATGACCTTTGCCTGTACGTCGAACCACATGCTGTTTTTACGGAACGCCATCCGCGGCATCGACTACAACACGGTCGAAGCCGCGCGGAACATGGGTGCGAATCCGTTCAAGGTGCTGTGGAAGGTCGTTTTCCCGACGCTGATCCCGACGCTGTTCTCGCTGACGGTCATGACGTTCATCACGGGTCTTTGCGCGATGTCCGCGCCGACGCTGCTCGGCTACGACTCGATCAACCCGGAGATCGTGCGTCTGGCGGGCTCGTCCACGGCGGACGAATCCTTCCCGCAGGCACGCGCAGCGCTGCTTTCCATTATCCTTGCGGCGTTCACCATCGTGCTTTTGACGGTGCTCTCCGCGTATGAGCGCAAGGGGCATTACCTGTCCGTTTCGAAGACCAAGGCAAAGCTGCAGAAGCAGAAGATCAACAACCCGGTGGCGAATGTGATCGCGCACATCTACGCCTACATCCTGTTCATCATCTACATGACGCCGGTCGTGATGATCATCGTGTTCTCCTTCCAGAACTACAGCGCGATCAAGGCAAGGCGTCTGGACTGGAACGGGTGGACGCTGATCAACTTCTTCGGCACCGCCGATTACTCCTACACCAACGACCGCGGCAAGCTGAAGACCGTCACGGGCGCCATCTCCGGCGTGTTCTCCAACGAAAAGACCCTCGGCGGCATCAAGCTCAGCTTCCTTCTGTCGGCGGCAGCAGCGGCGCTGGCGTGCATCATCGTCATCATTGCCTGCAACTATATCTTTAAGAAGAAGGGCAAGAAGATGAGCACTGTCGTGGAATACGCGCTGCTGTTCCCGTGGCTTCTGCCCACCATCCTCATCTGCTACTCCTACCGGACCTTCTTCAATTCCAACGCCGTCTGGTATGTGGGGAACCAGAATCTGTACTTCGGGCAAAACGTGAAGCTTCTGATCATAATGGCCTACACGGTGGTGAAGCTGCCGTTCTCGCTGCGCATGATCAAGGCCTCCTTCTATGCCATCGACGAGGAGCTGGAGGACGCGGCCCGGAACCTGGGCTCCAGCGGCTTCCGAACGTTCCTGCAGGTGAAGCTGCCCATCATCTTACCAAGCGTGCTGGCGGTCTTCGCCCTGAACTTCAACGCGCTGTTCACGGAATATGACATGTCCGCCACCTTCCAGAGCCCGAACGGGATCACCTATGCCATGGTCATTCAGGGGATGCTCGCCGACGCCACCCGCGGCGCGAACATGAACGCGCTCGGCCGCCGATGCGCCTCGACCGTGTTTATCATGATCGTATCCGGGCTGATCCTGTACCTCGTCTACGGCGTCGGATCGCGCGATCTCGGCGAACGGCTTCAGCGGCGCGAACTCCGGAGAAAACGCATCGAGAAGCTGTCAAAACCGTTCCGAAAAGGAGTATCTGCAAAAGGATGATACGGAATATTGTATGTGATATGGGCGGCGTCCTGATTGCATGGGACCCGCCCATGCTCGTCGATCGGCTCGGCCTTTCTCCCGTAGACAAAGCGCTGCTGCTGCGCGAAGTGTTCCGCTCGGCCGACTGGGTAGCCCAGGACCGCGGCGTGGTCCCGCAGGAAGAGATCGTAACCAACATGTGCAGGCGGCTCCCAAAACGTCTGCACCGCTATGCGGCGGATTTCGTGTACGGTTGGTGGAAGGGCCCGTTCGTTCCGATCGAGGGCGTCGACGCGCTGCTGCACGAGCTGAAGGCGAACGGCTATACGCTCTACGTCCTCTCGAACGCGTCCCGCGCGCTGCACGACTACTTCCCCCGTCTGCCCGCCTCCGACGTGTTCTCGGGTCTCATTGTGTCCGCCGACTGGGGGATCTTAAAGCCGGATCGCGAGCTGTACCGGATCCTGTTCCGCGAATACGGTCTGAACCCGGAGGAATGCTATTTTATCGACGATTCTTCGCTGAACGTCGAAGCCGGGATCACGCTCGGCATGCAGGGCTCCGTGTTTGACGGCAGCATCGCACGGCTCCGCCGGGAGCTCACGGAAGCCGGCGTGACCGTTTCGATCGAATAAGGCATAGCGGGGCGTCGAGGACTTCCCACTTCGTTACATAGGCGGATCGCCTGTCCTGTTGAACGAAAACCGCATCTTGGAACGAGTATCCGTTTCCGGGCGGTTTTTTTGTTCAAAATTCTTGCAATACAAAGCTGTTTATGATAAAAAAGCATAAAGACAACAGTTTGTGAAAGAGAGCTCTGTGACCATGATCGAGGTAAATGACTTAACAAAGGTATTCAGAAAACCGATCCGCGGAAACGGTCTGTCCGGGATGGTGAAAACGCTGTTTTCGCGAAAATACGACGAGGTCCGGGCGGTGGACGGGATCAGCTTTTCCGTGCCCGACGGGGAGATCGTGGGGTATATCGGCGCGAACGGCGCGGGAAAATCGACGACGATCAAAATGATGTGCGGCATCCTCACGCCGACCTCCGGGACCGTTCTCATCGATGGGGTCGAGCCCTACCGCAAGCGGCGGCAGGTCGCGCAGCACATCGGCGTCGTCTTCGGTCAGAAGACGCAGCTGTGGTGGGATATCCCGCTGATCGAATCGTTCAAGGTGCTCAAGGAGATCTATCAGGTCTCCGACGCCGACTACAGGGAACGCATGGACTTTCTCGGCGAGGTGCTGGACATCACGCGGTTTCTCTCGCAGCCGGTGCGCACGCTTTCGTTGGGCGAACGCATGCGGGCGGACCTTGCGGCGTCGATGCTTCACAACCCGCGCATTCTGTTTCTGGACGAGCCGACCATCGGCATGGACGTGCTGGTAAAGGAGAAGATCCGGCTTGCGATCCGCGCGCTGAACAAAACGTACGGCACCTCCGTCGTGCTGACCACGCACGACATGACCGACATCGAAAATCTCTGCTCGCGCATCATTCTGCTCGAAAAGGGAAGCATCCTCTACGACGGTCCGCTGAAAAGTCTCAAAACCCGCTTCGGCAATATCAAGACCCTGACGCTGACCGTCCCGGCGGACATCCATGCCGAAACCGCGCCCGTGCTCTCGCCCGAGGTCGCCGTCTCCGAGGAGGACGGGCGTCTTCTGCTGCGCTTCGACGCGGACAAAATCGCGCTTGAACAGGTGGTCCAGTATGCGTTCCGCGATCTTAGGGCAATGGATATGAAGATCGCCGAGATCTCCATCGGCGACGTGGTCAAGACGATCCTGGAACAGCAGGAGGCGGAGCATGCTGAAAAAGTATAAGCCCTTCCTCCGCGCCGGCGCGATCGACACGACGGCCTACCGATTCAATATCCTGATCTGGGCTGTCATCACGGTTTGCGAGGTCGCCTGCATGGTCTTTCTGTGGCTGGCAGTCTACCGTTCAAGCGAGGGCGGCATGGACGCCGAGATCCACGGCTTTACCTACCGCGAGATGATCGCTTACGTCGTGCTGACGACGATCTTCAATTTTGTGACGTACAACAACGACACGCTGTGGAACATCAATGCCGACATCAAGAAAGGCACCGTCGGCAATTATCTCATCAAGCCGATCAGCTACCGCGGCAAGTTCGCAGCGACCAGTCTCGGCAACCTGTTCACGATGACGCTGATGTTCGGCGTACCGCTGTACGCCGCGGCGCTCGTGACGCTCGGCGTCCTCGGTTTTCTGCCGGATCTCAGCTTCCCGGCGTTCTTCGCGCATCTCGGGCTGTTTCTGCTGTCCGGGCTGTCCGCGTCGCTTCTGAACGACACGATCGCCTATATCTTCGGCGTCCTGTGCTTCTACACCTCCTCCGGCTGGGGATTGAATTCGCTCAAGGTCACGCTGATCTCGTTCCTTTCCGGCACGCTGCTGCCGATCGCGTTCTTTCCGAAGGGGCTTCGTGACGTCGTGAGCTGGATGCCCTTTGCCGGCATGAGTCAGAATCCGGTTCTGATCCTGATGATGAAATACGACCTTACAGAATCGCTGCGCTGCGTTGCGCTGTCGTTCGCATGGATCGTCGTGCTGGAACTCTTCGCAAAGCTCCTGTTCTCGCACGCAGTCCGCAAGGTCACGGTGCACGGAGGCTGATATGCGGTACGTTCATCTGTATTTCACCTGCATCAAGCGCAGCATGATCTCCCGGCTGGAGTATAAGAAGGACACGATCGTTGCGCTGTTCTCGTTCTTCTTTTCCAACCTCTGCTCGCTGGCTGCAATATACTTCATCCTGCAGGCCATCCCTGCGCTCAGCGGCTATTCCCTGCCCGAAGTCGGATTCTTCTACGGTTTCTCGATGCTGCCGATCTCGCTCGACCACCTGTTCAGCGACGAATTCTGGCTGGTCGCCTATCGCCGGGTCAAGGACGGGGATATGGACATGCACTTTTTGCGTCCGGTGCCGGTCATGTTTCAGGTGTTTGCCGAGACCTTCCAGCCGGAGGGCTTCGGCGAGCTGATCCTCGGCGTGGCGCTGATCACGGTCTGCGCTCTGAATCTCACGGTAAACGTCACGTTCGGGGCAATCGTCGTGCTGTGCGTCGGCGCGGTCTTCGGTGCGATCATCATCACCTCGCTCAAGGTGGCGATGTCCGCGCTTGCCTTCATCTTCAAGCGCAGCGGACCTTTGCTTCAGGTCATCTACAACTTCTCGTCCTATGCGAAATATCCGCTCGCCATCTATCCGGGTCTCATCCGCGCGCTTCTGATCTTCGTGCTGCCGTTCGGACTGTTCATTTCGCTGCCGGTCGACACGCTGCTCTACGGCAAGTACAACCCGTGGCTGCTCTCCCTTGCGATCATCGGCTGCGCCGCCGTTTTCTTCGCCCTCGCCACATGGATCTGGACCATATGCGAGCGCCGTTACGAATCGACGGGCAGTTAAGGTCGGTACGAACCCAAAGCCTTTCCCCGCGGACAGCGTGGGGAAGAGATGGCGACGCGCGACCTGACGCGCGATAGCTCCGCTGAAACGAAGCGCAGCGGAGTGTGATCCGGCGCTGAAAGCGCCGGATGAGGGTCCCTTGTGAATGAATTGCGCCATACGGCGCATGAATTGTCCTGCGGACATGGCGGGGCGCCGGGGTCGTCGCCCCATGCACGGCGCATGAATTGTCCTGCGGACATGAATCCACTTCGTTACAGAGGTAGATCGCGCGACGACGCAACGCGTCGTCTACCGCGTACCATGGCTGCGCCATGAATGTTTAGATTGTCTGTAGGGGCGGATATCATCCGCCCGCCAAAACAGCGGTACGGGAAGATGATATCTTCCCCCACGACATGATTTACCGATACAATTTTACCCGGTCCCCGAAGACCTTCAGGATCGCCTCTGTGAGGCGGTTCTTTTCGTTTCCGGAAAGATCGTAGACCGTGAGACGCATCGGCGCCATGTTGACAAGCAGGTTTAAGATGCCGTCCGGCGCGCAGTCGACGTATTCGATGTGCACGTCGTTGTCATCGGAAAGCGTGATCGTCCCGTCCGCGTGGATGCAGACCGAAAGCTGATTCACGCGGCTTGCCCGCCCCGCAACGAAGCGCCGAAGCGCTTCGATCAGCTCGCCGTATTCCTTGTTCATCAGCACGCGCGCCGCCGCCTGCTCAACCGCAAGTTCCCAGAGCATCAGAAATTCCTGCATGCGAAAGCGCAGAAAGCCCTCCAAAACGAGCGTGCGATGCGTCACAAGATAGTCCGCGATCTTCTGTTTCAGCACCTTTCGCTCCTCGCGGCAGGCCGCGGCTTCCAGCGCGTCCTTCAATACGCTCTGCTTATCCGAAAGCGAAAGCGGCAGCGCGTCCGCGTACTCCGCAAGCGCAAAATACCGGAGATCGCGTCCGAGCACGAAGCTCAGCGCCTCCGCCGCCGCGTCCTCCGGCGCTTTGCCGCGCAGCTTCAGCACGACGCCGTCCGGGATCGCCTCGAGCGCGTACGCGCAGTCGAGCTCGCTCATGCGGCGGTTCATGAGCTTCAATAGCGGCAGATCATATTCGTATGTCAGGATCTCGTAAACGGTCATTCCCTGCTCCTTTTCTGTATCCTATGCCCGAACGCGGTTAGTTTGTGCCGCCTGCTGCAAAGATATTACGCGCAAAAAAAGAAGACCCCCGAAAGGCTCTTCTTTCATCTTTTCAATCACCCGTCACGCTCCGCCTTTCATATTCCAATGCGGGTCGGCGGTACCCCAGTATTCGACTTGATTACCGGACACCATGTTTGTCAACACGATCACACCGTTTTCGATCGTCACGAGATACCGGACCGTCCACGGCTCATTCTTGGCAAAGACAAACTCGAGGCTCAATCCCTTATCCAAAAGGACGAAGTTCGCTGTTCCGTAGTCCATATTGAACGTATTGCGGTAAGCAAGCGTTCCGTTGCGGTATACCGTGAACACAACCGTAAAGAGCCCGGAAGTCGGACCGAACGAAAGTCTGCACGATTCAAGCTGTCCGTCGCCGTCGACGTCGCAGACCTCGACGTCCGTGAGCACGTTCAGGATATGCTCCGGATCGTCGACCTGATAAGCCGTTTCCCCGGATTCCGAGGACTCTGTCAGGAAAGGCGCAGGATTCGGCGTACCGTTCAGCAGCCAGACAAGCTTTTCCGTATACGCCTCGTCGATCTCGTACCAATAACTCGAAAGCGGGTTGCGGAACGGAACGACCTCGACGTCAATGTCGTTATCCTCTGTTTCGTAGGTATTCAGAATCAGCAGCATTTCCTCGATCGTCGTGCCCTTCATGCCGCCGATCTCAACGTCCGTTTTGTTGTCCGACCCGGCAAGCAGCGCGCAGAAATAACCGTCATTGCTCATCTGCCACACATAGACCTTCAGCCCCTTCGATATATCAAGCCCGAAGTATTCGGGGTACTGCTTTTCCAATCGCTTGTATTCCTGCTGCAGCGCATCGACGGCGCTGTCCGGTGTCAGAGTCGGGATCACCGCGTCCGGCATGCGGGAGAAGATGCTCGTAACAACGTCGTGCGGTGCAGCGGGGTTGGAATACGATACATCTGCGTCCAAACGGAGCGTGTCCGTTGCCGGGTCATAGGTCAGCGTTGTATGCGCGGTTGCATCGTCTTTCCGAAGCGCGACGGCATTTCCCGAAACGCTGTACCGATATTGCTCGCTGCGATAGTTCCCTACTGCGGCGTCGTATTCCGTCCATGTCACGCTGTTTTTGCCGGAGAATTCCAGAAATTCTTCATGCATCCATGAACCGGAAGTGTCGGGACTGCCGTTCAGCTCGACCCCTGTCACCGTCCACTTGCCGACAAGGTCCGGCGTGCGGACAAAAACGCACGTTCTGCCGTCGTCCGATGTGAAAAGCCGCAGCGTGTCCGTTTCCGGATCGTATGTGATCTCCGGGTCGTTTACGTCCATGCCGTTGGCACGAAGCAAAACGGAATCGGCTTCCGTGAGATACCGGTATTCTGTTCTGGAGGTGAGGCCGTTCGCGTTTACTGTCCGCAGCTCGGTCATCGTGCCGTCCTGAAATGTCAGTGTGCTTTCTACACCGGCTTCTTCCGCGGAAGCATGCCTTCCGTCATTCCAAATCATTTCGGTCATCGTCCAAAAGCTATTCGCAAGGTCCGGAATGCAGCGCTCGTACTCCGCCGTCTCTCCGTTCATGGTGACCGCAAGCACGTCCCGCTCCGCGTCATAGACAGCGGAAAACAGCGGATCATTTATTCCCGTGTCCACGCTCATAAACCGCAGCTCGCCGTCCTGTTCCGTATAGGTAAGCTGTATGTCCAAAGCATCCGGAACGCCCGCCCATTGTTTGAGCGTCGCCGTGCCGTCGGCGCGGATCGTGATCCGCTGTTCATAATCGACGCTGTACGCGTACGACCATGCGCCAACCGAGGTTTTTTCATACAAATTAATATTTGTACTCATTGCATATGTGTTACTATACCCCTCGCCAACATGACCGCAGACTACCGTATCGCCTTCCGAATGCAGTTCATAGGTGAAGATCGTTTCGTCCGCCCGCTTTACGGACAGCAGCACATTTCCGTGCCCGTCGTTCGGGTCGAGATCAGCAAAGATCACGCTGTCCCAGACAAGCACCTCATTTGCCGTCCATTCGCCGCGCCCGATCTGCACCGTCAGCTCCGGTTCTTCGCCTTTTTCGATAAACCAATTCGGATCGTTGGAAGTCACCGTCACGCGCACCGGATTACCGTCGCCGTTCAGATCAACGGCAGCCAGAAACCCTACAAATCCTTCGCCTGCGCCATAATACTCCGTATATTGCATCGGCAGCTCGTCCGCTTCGATCGGTGGGCACTTCAAATAGGTTTTCTGTCCTTCCTCGCTCTTGTCGAGGTTCCAGTCCATGTAGATCGGCTCCTTACCGTCCGTGTCCATGCATAGGTCAATCGTGAGTTCCTCGTCTCCACCGATGAAGGTGAACCGATACCACAGATTGCCTGTGTTCTTTTGGCTCTGTTCCCATTTCTCCACTGTGTAGGAATAACCGTCACGGGAGATTCCGTCCTTAATTATTTCCGCTTTTCGCTCACTTGTGGCAGCATCCGTATAAAACCGGATTTCCAACAGCAAAACCTGATCCGGATCACCGCTCAAAGCGCACCACAGACCTTCGAGCATATCCTCGGGCAACAGCGTCTTCACGGCGTCCGGCGTGCGTGAGAAGATCAACCCCAAAGTCAGATCATACTCGCCCGAATAGGTATGCTCCATATACAGCGTATCCGCCGCGGGATCGTAAGTCAGTTCCAGCGTGTCGCCCTCTTCGTCCGTGAGAATGACCATGTTCCCGGTCACGGTGTATTGCCCTCTTTCCTGTATATCGCCCCGGATGTCTCCCTGGGGGGCAACCCCCGAAAGCGTCGCGTTTCCGTCCTCGGAAAGCTCCAGAGTGATCTGAACGTCACCGATCGTCTTCGGATCAACAATATTATCGTCAATTCGGATTTCGGTTACCGTCCACTTGCCAAGCAGCGGATCGACGACGGGATCGGTCGCGCCGTGCGAACTGCGCCCGATGCCCGGAGCGAACACCGCGATCACGACGCTTGCGGCGACGAGCACCGCCGCGGCCGCGCCCGCAAGCACCTTGCCGATGGGGAATCTGCGCTTTTTCGGTTCCGCGCCGGTCGCGGACGATTTCGCCGCGTCCGTTTGTGCCGATCTATTTTGGGTCCCTCCTGCCGTTTCCGCCGCGCGCAGCAGTCCGTCCGCAAACGACTGCGGCATCTCGGGAAAGAGGCCCCTCTTTAATCTTGTATCGAAACTGCTGTTCATAGCATTGCCTCCTGTTCCGAAAGCTTTTTCCGAAGCGCCTCCCGTGCGCGGGAAAGCCGCGAGCGCACCGTGCCTTCGCTGACCTCGCAGATCTTTGCGATCTCGCGGGTCGAATAACCCTCAAAATAAAACAGCGTGATCGCAAGCCGCTCGTCCTCCGTCAGCGTGTCGAACGCGCGGTTCAGATCGAGGTCCGGCACCTCCATGTCGTAGCCGATGGGTTCGCATGCGTCGAGGTTGACCGTGCGCTGTGCGGAGCGCACAAAATTACTGCATTCGTTTTTCAGAATGCGGATCATCCATGTCTTGAAATATCGCCGTTCTTTGAGCTTGTCTAAATGGGTGTACGCCTTTAAAACCGCGTTCTGCGCGGCGTCCTCGCAGTCCGCGCGGTTCCGAAGGATCGCGAACGCGACGCGGAACATCGTCGGCGCCATTGCTTCGATCTCATGCGAAAACCATGCGTCCCCGTTCCTGTTTGTCAAAACGCGCTCCCCTCCTTTCGTTTTGCCCTATACCTATTAGACACGCGGCAGCGGCAAAATGTTGCGTGAATTTCGAAAAAAAGAAAAAAGCGGAGAAAACCCGCCCGAATGTACGATCTATCTCCGCGTAAGCGTCACGACCGCGCCGTCCCGGTCGAGACGCAGGGTGTCGGTCAGCCGGTCGTAATACAGGACCGCGCCGTTCGCCGCGACAAGCTTTGTATAGCGGTACGCATTGCCGATCTCGCCGTCAGTGAACGCGTCGCGGGTCCATTGGATCTTTTCGCCGTCGAGCGTGCCGGAAAGGTCGTTTGCGATCGAAAGCGCCGTACCGTTTTCGGCGATCCACTCCCCCGCGATCACGGTCTCAGGAAGGACCGTCACGTCGACGACGGCTTCGAGCCCGTCGAGGGTCGCCTTGACCTGACACGCGCCCGGCGCGAGCGCAACGATCATTTCGTTCTTTTCGTCGACCCACGCGACGATGCCGTCCGGCGCGGTCACCTTGTATTTCAATAGCCGCGTCGAGGCGCGCTCCGGTCCGATCGTGTGCACGACGCGCCGCCCTTCGTCCATTTTCAGCGTCAGCGCCGTTTCGGAAAGCGTCAGCGTTTCGGCGGGCACGGTGCGCACGAGAAGAAAGAGCCCAAAGACCTGCGCCGCCGCGAACACGCCGAGCGCAAGAAGGATCAGGATCTTTTTCCACCGTTTCATCTGCCGTTCCCTCCGTTTTGATACCTCTATTGTACCCGCCCGGAAGCAGGATGTCAACGGCGCCGCAGGCGCGCGTACACGCAAGCGATTTTTCCGCCCGCAAAGCGCGCGAAAACAATGCAGAATGTAGAATGCAGAATGTAGAATGAATGAAGATTTTCCGCCGGAAAATCTTTTTTATGATGACTTTGCCGTCAATTCATGCGACAAGCGCGTACACGCAAGCGGTTTCTTCCGCCCGCAGAGTACGCGAAAATAATGCAGAATGCAGAATGTAGAATGAATGAAGATTTTCCGCCGGAAAATCATTTTTATGATGGCTTTGCCGTCAATTCATGCGAGAAGCGCGTACCCGCAAGCGGTTTCTTCCGCCCGCAGAGCGCGCGAAAACAATGAAGAATGCAGAATGCAGAATGTAGAATGAATGAAGATTTTCCGCCGGAAAATCATTTTTATGATGGCTTTGCCGTCAATTCATGCGAGAAGCGCAATACACCCGGCGCGCTGCATCAGCCATTGGTGTGTAATCAATGCCTTCCCCTGCGTACAGCATGGAGAAGAGATGGCGACGCGCGGGAAGCGTGCGACGGCACCGCTGTAACGAAGCATGGTACGCGGTAGACAACGCATCGCGTTGTCGCGCGAATTACCTATGTAACGGAGCGCAGCGGAGTGGTAAGCGAAGTGTGATACGGCACCGAAGGTGACGGATGAGGTTCCCTTGTGAATCCGCGCCGCCGGCGCGCAATACCCGCAAAAGGTTGGCAGCGACGGTTTTTCGTCGTGAGGGCGTTTACAACCGAGCAGAAAAACCGAGCGAGACCTTTTGCGGAGAGGAGCCGCAATGTGAATTGTGAGCGGTGACGTTTGATTATAAGTCACGAACCACCCGTGAACATGAACACATAGCGGGTGGTTTATTGTTTCGCTTCGCTCAACTGTATGAAGACGTAAAAAAGGCGAAGCCGTGCGGCTTCGCCTTTTACGGGGCGTCGAGGTCGACGCCCCCTGCATTCGTCGGTTGGTTCAGTTTTCCGGCTGCGCGTCCTTATACGCCTTTGCCGCGACGTAGTATGCGTAGATCGCGCAGACGCCGTTCTTTGCGGCCGTGTTGTCCGCATACGCGCTCGAGTTCAGTATGCTCCTTACGTACGAGAACACCGACACCTCGACTGTCGCGTCGCCGCTGTCGGTCGTCGCGACGATGGTGTAGGTCGTGCCGAGCAGATGCGCGCCGATATTCGGGATCTCCACGACGTACCGTCCGCCTTCCGGCGTCGCCGTATACGGATCGCCGTCGAGCGTCACGGTGAATTCGCCGCTGTAGTTTTTGACCGGCTTGAAATACACCAGGATCGTCGTGTCGCTGTCCAGACGCACGCTGTACGTGATCTTCTGGATATCCGTGCTCTCGTTGTTGCGCACGAGTGCGAACTCCGCGACATCCTCCGCGATATCTTCGGCGTTATAGCCATCCTTCTCATAGAAGATATCCATCGGGGCGTACTGATCGTCGCCGTCGCCGAGCGACCAATCCTTGACGCCTTCGAGGAAGAGCTGCACGTAGTGGCCGTAGTCCGCAAGCGCGTGGACGAGGCTGACCGTCGGTTCGTCATACTGGTTCTCCAAATCCTCGAACGTTTCGATATACTGCGCGATCGAGTACTCTTCGGAGACCGTCAGCCCGTCGCCGTAATGGAACGTCGCGGTGATCGTGTCCGCCATCTGGATCGGGGCCACGTAGCAGGTGAAGCCGTAATACGTGCTGTCCCCGTTCATGTTGTCCTCGTCAAGCGGGACCGGATCGGAGGGTACTTCGCCCGCGCCGGAGATTTCAAACGTCATGTAGCTTTCCGTATAGTCGACGCCTGCGATCGCCGGAAGATCCATAAAGAAGTTCACGCCGATCTTGCCGTCCAGCGTCAGCGAATGCGTCTTGAATTCCGGCTCCGCTCCTTCTCCGATGTAGAAGTATCCGCCGAATGCGCTCCAGGCGTTGTTGTAGGTCGTCTGGAAGTAGATATTCACGCTGCCCGCGTGCGCGGCGTCGACGTGGTACTGCGTATACTCTCCGTCCGGATACCATGCGTCGATCACGTTGTTCGTGAGGTGGACGACCTTGATCTCGTCACCCTCCGCGAGCGTCGTGCTGAGCATGTACTCGTTCTCGTTGCCCGGGTTCACCTCGAACTTTTCATCGGCGTTGATCGCCGTGAACGTCCAGTCCGGTCCGATCAGGTAGTAGCCGTCTTCGAGCTCGTCCTCCGTCCACTGCGCGATCAGCGTGTAGTCGTTTGCGTAGTAACCGACGCCCGGATTGGCTTCGGCTGAATCCTCGCCAAGCACCAGCAGCCAGTTTGCGAAGGTATGGTTGTTCCAGGTGAACGGATTGTCCGGAAGCGTGAAAGCGTCGAGGCCGACGCTGTACGGCGAGAACTGTCCGTTCATCGAAGAGGAGAGATCCTCCGCCCAGACGCCTTCGTCCAAGCTTGTGATATAAAGCAGATCGCCGCCCGCGTCGCCCGGATCGAGCGTCACGGTATACTTCGGACCGAACTCTGCGATCACCGTGACGGCGCTTCCCGGCATGATGAAGTAGTTTTCTTCGATCTCGGTCTCTGCTTTGACGACGCTGACCGGCGCGCCGCTCTTCGTAAGGCCGGCAGGCGTTCCGATCTTCGCATTCGGTGTGAGCTTGCCTTCGGGCTGCTTTGCGATCTGCATCGGAGCGGAATCAAGCGCACCTTCAGGCGCCGCGATCACCGTTTCCTGCCCGTCTTCGTCGACATAGGCGAGATATTCAAGTACCGCGCCCTGATCCGGCGTGACGTTCAGCGGAACGAAATCGCCCGGCTTTGCCCGCGTGACAAACGTAACGACGGTACCGTGTTCGATGTTCTCGTCAACCGTGACGGGGTAACCGCCCGGCAGGATCACATCCGCCGCGGAAACCGGCTGCATGCCTTCCTCGTCCAGATAATAATATCCGCAGACGTCGCAGACGTAATACGCGATGTTGCCGTCTTCCGTTTCGGTGGGTTCCTTTGCGGGAACGTACGTCATCGAGTGGTTGCCCGTCTCGCACGGATCGACGGGCGTGCCTTTGATCGAAACGTCGTCGATGTTCAGCCAGTACATATCGGTGAC
Organism: Clostridia bacterium; assembly: GCA_017524445.1. Classification (GTDB taxonomy): domain Bacteria; phylum Bacillota; class Clostridia; order Christensenellales; family CAG-138; genus UBA3792. The sequence continues at coordinate 71,891 of JAFXVP010000030.1, forward strand.
GTTATAGTGACGGATCGCAATGTGAACGACCGGCTCGCCGACAAATTCGGACAGATCCGCCGTGTATTCCCGATACTCGCCGTCCGTCGTATAATCCTCCGAAACCTTCACCCAATCGTCCGGGTTATACGTCGTTCCGGCATAGAACGCGAACACTTCACCGTTCGCGCTGCTGTCCTGTCCTCTTGCCCACGCGGAAAGCGTCGCGTCGGTGCATTCGGCAAGCGAGAACGCCGGAGAAACGGCGATGTTATCGGGCGAAAGCGCGCCGATGTTGTTGATGTAGGACGCGGAGTGGATGATACCGACGCCGCCGTAACAGGTCCAACCTTCGTCGTAGACCCAATCCCAGTTGTATCCGTCGCCGTCCGCGTCATAGAACCACCAGTCGACGGGCTCTTTCTCAAAGTCCCAATATGCGATCAGATCCGAATGGACCGTATAGCCGCATTCGGTGCAGACGTCGACGACGACGCCGTCTTCCATATGCATTTCAAAGGTGCAGTCCTCGGTCCTCGTTTCGTGGCAGCGGTCGCAGGTATAGGTATGCGTGCCGTTGTTGTTGCTGACCGCCTCGCCCCAGTTGTGACCGAGCGCGGGCGAATTAAACACGTCGCCCGGCATTGCAGGTTCCGTGCCGTCCTCGTCATAAAACATTCTGCCGCAGTTTTCGCACTCCCAGTAGGCGCAATGTCCGCCTTCGGTGCAGGTCGCTTCCGCAGCCGGTACTTCGACAAGCACGTGGTCGGTGCATTCCGCATACGTTGCGGACACTTCCACGTAGTCGACATACACATAATACTGATCCGTGCAGTTATAGTGCCGGATCGCGAGATAAACGAACGGTTCGCCTGCAAAGTCGGACAGGTCGAACGCAAGTTGTTCATACGAGCTGGTGGGGCTGATATCTTCGGAGATCTTCGTCATGGAATCGACGTCCGTCGAAATGCCCGCGTACAGCGCGATAATGTCATCGTAGCTGGAATCCTTTACCCACAGATTAACCCATGCGCTGTCGGTTCCGATCAGAGAGAACGCCGGAGAGATCGCCCAGTTGTCCGGCGTCAGCGCGCTGCCGTTGTACCATGAATCGGAGCGGAGCACATAGTCTCCCTCATACGCGCTGCTGGTCGAATACCACTCCCAGTTATAGCCGTCGCCGTCCGCGTCGACAAAGGTCCAGTCGGTCGGCTCCTCCTCAAAGTCCCAGAGCGCGACCCGTCCCTCGCCGGTCAACTCATTCGTATAGGAATACCCGCATTGCGTGCAGGTATGCGTCGTGAAGCCGCCGTCCGAATGATCCTCATAGGTGCAGGGGTCGGTCTGGGTTATGCCGCAGCGAGCGCAGGTATGCGTATGCGTGCCGTTGTTGTTGCTGGTCGCGATCTCCCAGTCGTGACCGAGCGGTTCGATCTCACGCGTGATTTCCTCGCCGCAGATCGTGCAGGTTCCGGTCTCCTCGCCCGGCTCGGTACAGGTCGCGGGGGTTACGGTCGTCCACGCGTCAACGCTGTGCACCTCCGAATAGAGCGGGTATGAACCGGTATTGCCGGTGCCCCAGATACGGGCCCCGAGATAATAGGTCTCCCCTTCCGTCAGCGTAACGACAAGTCTGAAATTGTATTCGTCGCCGCTGTCGTCATCCGACGCCGTCTGCGTCCCTTCGGCGTCATAGAGATACACTATCGTATCACGGCTTCCGGTGGAGTAGAACGTGTATTGACACGAAAACTCCGGAACGACCTTGAAATACGCGTACTGTCCTCCGGTCGTGATGTTTACCGTCGCCACTTCTCCCGGAATGAGCACCGGGGCGTTTTCCATGTCCTCTGCCGTGATCGCGCCCGCCGCCGGAATTCCGACGCACAGCGCCATACAGAGCGCAAGCAAAACAGCTATCGTTTTTCTCCTCATCATCGAATCCTCCTTGTTGATTGAATTTCATGCCGCGCTTCATAAACCGCACAGCATCTTATCCTATATTATAGGATACTACGTGACCTCCCCCGTGTCAACCGTCTTTGCGCAAACAATATATATTTTAACATATTTTCGCTCGCTGCGATGTTCTTCAAGGAGAAAGCAAATACCCGGCGTGCGCACATTTCTTGCAGAGCGCGTTTTTTGGCATTGTGAAAAAGAAAACGATGTGCTATAATACATGATGAAAGAGTATGCGGCCCCTGCCGCTGAAAGGAACAGACGCCTTGGCACGACGCGCATTGTACCGTGAATACCGTCCGGAGCTTTTTTCGGAGGTCATCGGACAGGATCATATCACCACCATCCTGAAAAATCAGGTGCGGGAAGGAAAGCTTTCCCACGCCTATCTGTTCTGCGGCTCGCGCGGGACGGGCAAGACGACCTCGGCGAAGATCCTTTCGCGCGCGGTCAACTGCCTATCGCCGAAGGACGGCGAGCCGTGCGGCGAGTGTACCGCCTGCCGTCTCATCAAAAGCGGCAGCGCCGACGTGATCGAGATCGACGCGGCGTCCAACAACAGCGTGGACAACGTGCGCTCGCTGATCGAGCAGGCGCAGTTCGCGCCGCTGGAGCTGAAATATCGCGTGTTCATCATCGACGAGGTGCACATGCTCTCGAACGCGGCGTTCAACGCGCTTCTGAAAACGCTTGAGGAGCCGCCGAAGCACGTGCTCTTTATCCTCGCCACGACCGAGCCGCAAAAGCTTCCCGCGACGATCATTTCGCGCTGTCAGCGGTTCGATTTTCACCGGCTGACGATCGCGCATATTGTGACGAATCTTTCCGCCGTGCTCGAAAAGGCAGGCGCAGGCATTGAACCGAACGGGCTGCGGTTGATTGCCCGCGCCGCCGACGGCGGCATGCGCGACGCGCTGTCACTTGCCGATCAATGCCTTTCCTACGCGGGCGATCGCGTGACCGAGCAGGACGTTCTGGATGCGCTCGGCAGCGTGTCCTCCGCCGTGCTCGAGGAGACCGCAAGGGCGCTGCTTTCCGGAAACGCCGCAAACGCGGTGCACGCTTTGGACGACGTGGTGCGAAACGGCAGAGACCTCGGCGTGTTTCTGGGCGATCTTTCGAAGCACTTCCGCGCGCTGCTGCTTGCCAAGACCTGCGGCGACTGCAAGGACCTTCTGGACTGCACGGACGATCAGATGGCGCGGTATCTCAAGGTCGCGAAGGAAGCGGACGAGGCGCGCATCCTCTACTCGATGGAACAGATCCTCGCGGTGCAGAGTAAGCTGAAACTGTTCCCCGCCCCGCGTATTCCGATCGAGGCGGCGTTCGTTCGCATCTGCCGCCCGGCGGACGACACAAGCTTTGCCGCGCTCGAAGCGCGGGTCGCGCTGCTCGAATCGCGTCCGGTGACAACCCTTTCGTCTTTGCCTGAAGGCAAAGCTACCTCCCCTTGCACAGGGGAGGCAAGACATGACGACCCCGCTCCCCCGTGGGACGAGCCGCCGATGCCTGAGGAGCCGCCGATGCTTGACGAGCCGCCGGAACCGGCATACGAACCTGAACCCGAACCGGTGCCCGACGTCCCGCGGACAACCCCTTCGTCTTTGCCTGACGGCAAAGCCACCTCCCCTTACACAGGGGAGGCAAGGCGCGACGACGTTTCCCCGGAACCGACCCCCACCCCCGCGCCTGTGGCAAGCGGCGAGGCGGAAGCGGTCTGGGAGGCGGCGAAGAAGAAGATCATGGAGCTGAACCCGATGGTGTTCTTCTACGTGAAGGACACGCGCGGCGCGGCGCTCGACGGCGACACGCTCACGGTCGAGTTCCCCGCGACGCAGGAAAGCAGCATGAACGGCATGCGCGCGGAGCGGAACCTGAAGATCGCGAAGGACGCAATCGAGGCGGTGCGGCCCAGGACGTCTCTCGTCTTCCGGCTCGCGGCGCTGCTGGATAAGAACGAAGAAAAACTGAAGGAGCTTTTCGGAAGCTCCCTGACCATCAAATAACGGAGGTATCAATATGGCAAAAGGCGGATTCCCGAGAGGCGGAATGGGCGGCGGCATGAACATGCAGCAGATGATGATGAAGGCTCAGAGAATGCAGCAGGAGATCGAGAAAAAGCAGGCGGAGCTGAACGCGACCGAATTTTCGGCGACCGCGGGCGGCGGCATGGTGACCGTCACCGTGCTCGGCGACAAGACGGTGCAGTCCATCAAGATCGATCCCGCGTGCGTCGATCCCGACGACGTCGAGATGCTCGAGGACCTGATTCTTGCGGGCGTGAACGCCGCGCTGAAGGAAGCCGGCGACACGGTCGAGCGCGAAATGAGCAAGATCACCGGAGGCATGGGTCTCGGCTTCTGATATGGCGATCGAATCCATCGAAAAACTGACGACGCAGCTTGCCCGTCTTCCGGGCATCGGACGAAAGACCGCGCAGCGGCTTGCGTACCACATTCTGAGCGTGCAGAAGGAACAGGCGACCGAGCTTGCGGACGCGATCCTTTCCGCGCGGGAAAAGGTGCATCCGTGCCCGATCTGCGGCGCGTTCACCGACCTCGAGACCTGCGAGCTGTGCGCCGATCCGAAGCGGACCGACGAGGTCGTGTGTGTCGTTTCCGACGCGCGCGACGTACTCTCCATGGAAAAAACGCGCGAGTTCCACGGGCGCTATCACGTGCTGAACGGCTCGCTCTCGCCGATGAACGGCATCGGTCCGGGCGCGCTGCGCATCAACGCGCTTCTGGAGCGCTGCAAGACCGGCACGGTCAAGGAGGTCATCCTTGCGACCAACCCGGACGTGGAGGGCGAAGCGACCGCTTCGTACATTGCAAAGCTTTTGAAGCCGATGGGCATCACGACGTCGCGCATCGCGCACGGTATCCCGATCGGCGGCAATCTCGAATACACCGACGAGGTCACCCTCGCCAAGGCGCTGGAAGGGCGCAGAATTCTCTGATGAAACGGTTCCGGATCGCAGCATTGCTTCTTCTGACGCTTGCGTTCGCCTGCGGCACGCCGCAGGAGGCGCAGGTTATGGATACGCCTGCGCCGACGGCTCCGGTCACCGCGACGCCGACGCCGACGGAAAAGGTCGAAACGGTCACTTTGCAGGAGCCGACGCCCTCGGCGCTGCCGACGCTGCCCCCGACGCCGACGCCCACGCCGGCGCCTACCCCCGTCCCTCCTCTCATGGGGATCCGGATCGGGCTGGACCCGGGGCATCAGCAGCGCCCGGATATCAATCAGGAGCCAAACGCGCCGAACGAGGAAGCGACCAAAGCAAGATGCTCCTCCGGCACGCGCGGCATCGTGACCGGGATCTACGAATACGATGTGAATCTTGCCGTCGCGCTGAAGCTCAAGGCGCTTCTGGAACAAAACGGCGCGACCGTGTTCATCACACGGACGACGAACGACGTGAATATCAGTAACCGCGAGCGCGCGGAATTCTTCAACGAGAACGAAGTCGACCTTGCGGTGCGGCTGCACTGCAACGGAACGGACGACACGAGCGTGCGCGGCGCATTTATGCTTCTGCCGAATAAGGAGCGCACTGCGTTCTACAGCGAGAACAATCGCGCGGCGACGGCGATCATCGAGCAGTACTGCAAGGAGACCGGTCTCAACATGCTGAAACGCAACGGCCTCACCTACAGCAGCTCGCAGACAGGCTTCAACTGGTGCACGCGGCCGATCGTTTGCATCGAAATGGGCCATATGAGCAACGAATCGGAAGACTTGCTCTTGACGAGCGACACTTTTCAAGCTAAGATGGCAGTTGGGATCCTGAACGGCATTCTTGCGTACTTCGATCCCAATGCCTCAGAAGGAGGAAATCCATGAATAAACCGATCTGCGTACGATCCGAGGTCGGAAAACTCCGGACCGTCATGCTGCACTGCCCGGGCGCGGAGCTCGAAAACCTGATGCCCGACTATCTCGCGCGGCAGCTGTTCGACGACATCCCGTACCTCGTTCACGCAAAGGAAGAGCACGACCGGTTCGCGCAGACGCTCCGCGACTGCGGCGTCGAGGTGCTGTACCTCAACACGCTTTTAAAGGAAGCGATCGAGGCGGCGGACGCGAAGGACGAGCTCATCTGGGAGTACATCCGCGAAGCGAACATCGCGGCGGAGGGCGCCGAACAAGCGGTCAACGCGTATCTTTCCGCGCAGCCGCTGGACAAGCTGATCCAGATCCTGGCGGGCGGCGTCCGAAAGAGCGACATCCCGAAGGTCGAAAAGCGGCATCTGGTGGATTACACCGACGACAAGTACCCGTTCTACGTCGACCCCATGCCGAACCTCTACTTCACGCGCGACCCGTTCATGAACGTCGGCGACGGCGTTCTGATCTCACGCATGGCAAACGAAGTCCGGCGGCGTGAAACGCTGTTCGCGAAGTACATTTTCAAGTATCATCCGGTTTATAAATGGGTGCCGAAGTACCACGACCGCACCGACGTACATTCGCTCGAAGGCGGCGACTGCCTCGTGCTCTCGCCCGAAACCGTGGCGTTCGGCATGTCGCAGCGCACGAGCGCGCAGGCGGTCGAGCTTGCCGCGAACCGTCTGATCGGCGAGCGCACCGGCATCAGATCGATCCTTGCGGTCGATATTCCCAAGGTGCGCGCGTTCATGCACCTCGACACCGTCATGACGATGGTCGACGTCGATTCGTTCGTCGTGCATCCGAACATTCTGCGCACGATGCGCGCGTTCAGGCTTTCGAAGCCCGACGGACAGAAGCTGAAGATCGAAGAGGATTCGCGTCCTCTCGTCGAGGTCTTTTCCGACGTGCTGGGCCGTTCCGTCCGCTTCATCGAATGCGGCGGCGCAAGCGAGATCGACGCTGCGCGCGAGCAGTGGAACGACGGCGCGAACACGCTCTGCGTCGCGCCCGGCGAGGTCATCACCTATTCGCGCAACTACGTGACAAACCGCATCCTGAGGGAAAACGGCGTCACGGTCCACGAGATCCCGTCCGCGGAGCTTTCCCGCGGCCGCGGCGGTCCGCGCTGCATGAGCATGCCGTTCGTCCGCGATCCGATCACCAGGTAAACCCAAAAATATCACATACAGAAAGGAAACTCATTATGTTCCAGGGAAGAAACTTTCTCACGCTGCTCGACTACACACCCGACGAGATCCGCCGGCTTTTAAAGCTTGCGCATCAGGTCAAGGCCGAAAAGAAACAGGGCATTTTCCCGAAGCGCATGGCGAACAAGAACGTCGTGCTGCTGTTCGAGAAGACCTCCACCCGTACCCGCTGCGCGTTTGAGACCGCGGCATACGACGAGGGCGCAAACGTCACGTTTTTGAGCAACAGCCAGATGGGCAAGAAGGAATCGCTCGAGGACACCGCAAAGGTGCTCGGCAGATTCTATGACGGCATCGAGTTCCGCGGCTTCAAGCAGGAGACCGTCGAGCTGCTCGCAAAATACAGCGGCGTTCCGGTATGGAACGGCCTCACGGACCTCTATCACCCGACGCAGGTCCTTGCGGACTGGATGACGATCGAAGAACACGTCAAAAAGCCCTTGAACGAGGTCAAGTTCGTGTACGTCGGCGACGCGCGCAACAACATGGGCAATTCCCTGATGATCGGCTGCGCCAAGATGGGCATGCACTTTGTCGGCATCGCGCCGAAAGCGCTGTTCCCGTCCGAGGAGCTCGTGAACCGCATGCGTGAGCTCTGCAAGGAGACCGGCGGTCAGATCGAGCTTTCCGATTCCATCGACGCGGTCGAAGGCGCGGACGTCATCTACACCGACGTTTGGGTCTCCATGGGCGAGGAAGCGCAGTTCGAAGAGCGCATCCGTCTCCTCGAGCCGTATCGCGTGACCATGGACATGCTCAAAAAGACCGGCAATCCGGACGTCATCTTCGAGCACTGCCTGCCGTCCTTCCACGACCTCGAGACGAGCGTCGGCATGGATATCTACAACCGCTTCGGTCTCAAAGAGATGGAGGTTTCCGACGAAGTCTTCCGCTCGAAGCACAGCGTCGTGTTCGACGAGGCGGAAAACCGCATGCACACGATCAAGGCGGTCATGGTCGCAACGATGTCCGACACGCTGGACAAATAAACAGGCCGTCGTAGAAGGGGCCAGATCATTTGCGACGATAAAAAAAGATAAAACACTTATCGGTAGAAAAGGCGACACAGCTTCGCCTTTTCTTTTATTATTTCGTCACAAATTATCCGCGTTTTCGCTCTGTCACATACCTTAGTATAGTTCCATCGCGAAGAACGCGGATTCTGACTCCCTTCCCGACAGCCCTGCTCAACCGATC
>JAFXVP010000031.1 GCA_017524445.1 Clostridia bacterium
GTTATCGTACGCTTCGAAGTACTCCTTGACGGAGTAGGTCTCTTCGAGGGTCTGATCTTCGCCGTTCAGCGTGTAATGGAGCGTCGCGGTAATGGTGTCCGCCATCTCGATCGAACGCACATAGTACGTGAAGCGATAGTACCCGCTGCCGTTCGTCGGCATATCCGGGCTGAACTCGACGAACGCGTCCATGCCGTCAACGTTGTCGATCGTGAAAGCAACGCCTTCATACGCATAGCCCTCGACCTGCGGCAGCCGTACGAAGAAGTATACGCCGATCGAGCCTTCCAGCGCCAGTGCATGCGACATGAATGCCGGTGCAAACGGAGTTGCAGTGAATACCGCCGTATATGTCGCTTCGCCCGTGACTGCTGTGACTTCCGGATCCCAGCCTGCGAACGTGTAGGTATAATCCGCCGTCGCTTTCTTCGTCGGGGTTTCGCCGTCATAGGAAGGCATTGTGCCGTGCGGTACATTCTCATCCTTTTCAAGCTCCGTGCCGTCGTCGTTGAGCCAGGTCACGGTGTATGTATTCAGCGTGAAGTAAACCTTGATTACGATGTCGCAGCCGGGCATCGTGAAGGTTTTATTCGTGTCGTTCCAGTCAAGCGCGCCGAGCTCGATCTGCACAAGATCGTTCTCGCCCGCGCCGATACGCTGATAAATCTCGGTATATGCATAATGATAGCCGTCGTTCGGCATTGTCGTCAGCGTGACCGTTGCGGTTACGTCGGGCGCCGCCGGATCGATCGTCGCCGTGCCGTTGCCGTCCGTGACCACCTCCGCGGTATGCAGACGGGAGATATAGAAGAAGCCGCCGGTGAAGAAGTCGTTCCAGTAGTTGCCTGCCGGACGGAAGTAGACGTTCACGCTGCCGGAGTGCGGATAGTCGACGGTGTAGTTTCCGCCGTAGTCCGGATACCAAGTGAGCTTCGTCGTACCCTCGGCGCGGACGACTTTGATTTCATCGCCGACTGAGAGAGTCGCATTCAGAAGGTACTCGCCCTGCGCCGCAGCGTTCGTCGTAAAGCGATAGGTCTCGTCGACCTCCCAGTTCGTCATGGAACCGATCAGGTAGTAGCCGATCTCGACGGTCTTGGTTCCGGTATAGGTTTCGCCTTCAAACTCGACCGTCGCGGTATAGACCGCCGTGTCGCCGTTTTCGGTGCGAGTGATCTCCGTCGTGCTGCGGGTCTCGACGTGTGCGTTGTCGCGCGTGCAGGTGAACGTCGCAGTCGCAGAGTTCACGCCGTCCCACGTCCACGCGGGCGTGCCCCAGTCATGTCCGAGCGCGGGGATCTTGGCTTCCTTGATCTCGTCGTCATACCATGCCGAATTGACCTGGCTGCAATGGCAGACCAGATGCACGATCCCCTCCTCCGTGCAGGTCGGTGCTTTGATTACTTCGACGATCTGATAATCATGTGTATGCACCGGGCGGTGATCGGAATTCGTATAAAGCGAATTGTTGGTATTGAACGCCGTATCCGGATTTTCGAGCAGCGCCGTCTGGATCAGATAGTAGTTCTCCATATAGTGCGGGTCGATGATCTTGGTCGCGTAGTTCGTGATCAGACTCATCTTGCCGAAGTCGAAGCGGTCCGCGAGATCGTATGAGGTCAAAAAGCTCCAGCCGGCGGAAAGTCCGAGGTTGCCCATCGTGATCGCAAGCAGCTGCATCGCATACGCCGGCGTCTGGCAGCAGGACCACTTGTTGCCGAGTCCCAGGAAACCGCCGTCCTTGTCCTTGACGCAGTAGCTGTACTTCTTGGTGTGCTCGTTGTAGCCGTTCCAGTTGCTGTCCGTACCATAGTCCTTTCTGGAACCGGAGCGGAATTCGCCGATGGTCTCCCCTGCGTGCTGATGCACTTCCACATGATCGATGCCGCTTGTGCCGTAGCAATGATACACATACACATCGCGCCACCCTTCGATCACGCCGCTGCTGTTCTTCGTCATATTGGCAAACTTGCCGACTAGCGTCTGAAGATCGGACGAGTAGGAATACCCGTCATCTCCCAAGATGCTTCTGCGCTGTGCGCTGGTTGCGTTGTGTGCAGGGATGTTCGCGGTTCTGCCGTAGCGCGTGAAGCCCCATTCGGGCATCGGCAGCATCGGAACAAAGTCGTCGCCGTTGACGAGGTTGAAGATGCAGTCGTACTTCTCCGCCGATGCTTCGGTGTTCGCGGTGGTATTCGGGGACGCGTAGGTATAGGCAAAGACCTTTTTACCCTCGTCGACAAACGTGGAGCTGACGATGTTGGAGATCGCCGCGCCGCGCGAATGGCCGGTCAGCCAGAAGACGGGCGTCGCGTCCGGATCCACATACTTGTTCATATAGATGGCAAGCGCCTGGTAGATGCGCGTTGCGCAGATGTCAAAGCCGCGGTGGTTGGACTTGCGGTTCCAGCTTCCGTTCAGCTGCCGGGGCGACTTGCCAACGACACTGTCGTATTCATCGGTAAAGCGGTGCAGATCGCCGATGTCGAAGTTGCTGCACCATTCCTTTTCCGTACCGTTCGTTCCGCGCACAAAGACCGTGATGACCTCGATCGTCTCGTCTCCCATCGTCTCCTTATGATGACCGAAGAAGACCTCGGTGATGTCGTCGTCGGGATATGCGCCGAGACTGATGTCATTTGTGAAATAGCCGTTCTCGAGCTGATAGTCGATGACGTTCTGCATGCCGTGCGCGCGCATGAGCTGGTCGACGCGGTACACCTTCGTGATCGTGCTGCCATCGCTGTCATAGAGCGTCTCGTTCGGCGTATACGTTACTTCGTTGTCCTCGTTTTCGTAGCACAGCTGCGCCGCCCAGACGGAAAAGCTTGCGATCTCACTGCTGTACGTCTTGTTGTTGCCGAAGAAGTTCTGATAGTTCATCGTATACGACAGGTTGATCGTGAAGTCTCCGCTCTTGTACTGACCGGAGAAGGTGTTGCTTCTCGGCAGTTCATCAAGGTTGTCCCGGATGCCGTCGAAGTCGGAGTCGGCAAGCGTCGGATCGGAAACGTATCCGTAAACCGTCGCCGTATAGCCGTTGCCGAGGTCGATCGCGTACTGTCCCGTGATCTCCTCGCAGTCCGGGATGCCGTCGCCGTCGGTATCGACGCCGCTGCCCGCCGAGAGCGGAGCGTTCAGCGTGACGTAGCGGAAGTCCTCCAGAAGGTATGAATTCGCCGGAACGCTCTGCGTGCCCGCGCCTTCAAAGCCCAGAAGCACGTTGAGCTTGTGCATATCCGCGGCGTAGTAGACGCCGTTTTCGGTCAGCGCGACGGAATACACGTTGTCGTTCCGTTCCGCGTCGAGCCGGACCGTGCCGTTCTCGTTCATGCGGAAGATCGCGATCTCCTCCGCCTTGCTGTTCACGGTGAACCGCATGACAAGATCGCCGCCCTCGGGCATACGGATCTCGACCGGCTTGCCGATCAGCGCAGGATTCTTCAGGAACGATTCCACGCCGTAGTGCGTCACGACCGCTTCGCGATACAGCACGAACGGCGCAAAGCCCTCGATCCCGGGGACCGCCGCATTGCCGTTTTGAAGCTCGCTTTCAAGGAGATCGCCGTCGAGCCACTGATACACAGTGGAAAGATCATCGTACGCGTTCGGATCCGTGCCGAGCAGGAACTCGTCGCCGTCAAAAATGCCGTCGCCGTCGCCGTCCTGATCCAAAGGATCTGTGCCGTAATACAGCTCGTCGCCGTCCGAAACGCCGTCGGAATCGGTATCGCCCTTCAGGGGATCGGTACCGTAGACGAAAATCTCATCATAGTCGGAGAGCCCGTCGCCGTCGGAATCGGGATCGCCCGCCGCGGTGAAATACACGTACAGTTCGTCATAGTCGGAAAGCCCGTCGCCGTCGGTATCGGGATCCTCTGGATCGGTGCCGAACGTGAGTTCCTTCACATCGGAAACGCCGTCGCCGTCGGTATCAAGATCCGGGTCGATCTCTTCCTCCGGTTCGGTCCCGGTCTCATCGACCGGTTCCTCCGGTTCTTCGACCGTCATTTCGGGTTTTTCCTCGAGGTCGTTCTCCTGTTCCGCCGCAACGATGGACTCGGCCGGTTCCTCGCCATCGTCCGCAATCGCCGGCGCGACGCCGGTCATCACGGTCGAAAGCAGCATCAAAGCCGCCACAAGCAGGGAGAGCAGTCTGTTTCTTTTCGCCATGGTTTTCGGGTTCCCCTTTCTGGTTCTGCCGGAAAAGTGCAGCCTTTCCGTATCTTTCATATTATACAAAAACAGGCGATCGTTTGGCAATAGATAATGCCGGATTTATCCTATATATAATTTGAAGAACGCGCCTGTTTCCGCTGCGTTTTTCGATCCCGGGGAGCAGCGTGATTCTCTGCAGCGATTCAGTTGCAATTTGACCTCCCGGCATATGGTGCTTGCGCTCCTTCCCAATAGTTCGCCAATCTTGCGATAGCTATACCCTTGATTGTAATATTCCCGTATCGTTATCTGCTTCAAACACATCCAACGCAGCCAACTGGAGGTCATCGTAGCAGCGGCAGACAGTTGCTGCTTTCGGAACCCTTTTCTTGACGACCTTGCCCTTGAAGTCTCTTTTTCGCATTCCAATACCTCCGCTTATATACCCCATTTTTATCTTCAAAAATGGGGATTTGGTTATTTGGCCAACAATCAGCATTTTTGCCTTTCAAAAGTGGGGAAAAGCAAAATTTAAGTTTTCCCCTAAAACACTGACTTTTTCAAATTCCAGTTTCCCGATTTTGATATCCCAAATCCCCGTTTTCTTCCCCAAAAGTACGTTTTCCCATTTTCTATGTATCCCCGCACAAGCCAAATGTTGCTATTTCGTACAAATGGAATGTTTCTGCGGGTCATCTTTTTTATCCTCACTTTTTGTTCTCATTCATGTTCTTCTCCGCCACATTTCCTTCTTCATTTTCTCTTCTATTTCTCCCATTCAAAGCCGAGAACAAACCCGAAGAAACAGAAGAAAACCCATCCTGTTCATACCCATAACCAACAACAATTGGTTTGACATGGGCGGCTGTGGCAGCCCCTCATTTCATTCCCTGCCCATTCCAATAACATTGATATCGTCTATGTTTTTCGGTTCTCAGGCATATCTTCATTCTGTTTTTCATTCATTCAAATGAACAACATAACCAGACCCAGAAACAGGGGGAAGGAAGGAGTCTTCGGCGGAGAATTTGGGAGAACCTTCAGCTGCATCTTCATCAAAAATACAATAGAAAAGCACCCCGGGAACTTCATGGTTCTCGGGGTGCCTGTACCCTTGTTATTTGGTTACTTCAGAAACATTCGATTCGTACTTTCCGGAAATTTTCGAACGTACCTGAATATCGGTTCTCATTCCCACTCGACAGGGGTTAACCGGATTTGTTTAGGAATTATAATCTGTCCTATCTGTAGCCCCTTTGGTTATTTGATATATCCATATTATCCTGCCTATCATCGCTTCTGTTATCATTTTGTTATCAATGGTGATAACAGAATAATGACACTGTCGGATAACTTTGTTTATATTATACCGTATTATCTTTCTCTTTTCAAGTCACCCGAGAAAAAAGGTGTAGCCGATATACTTATCCCGTTTCCGATCAGTATTATTGTCTTTTATGTTTCACTTAGGAGCTCTATTTCCTCAAAACTCTTTTTATACGACAAAAGTCCCGCCGCGTCACCGGCGGGGCTTTTGCCAGAAGGGGGTGCTCATGAAATGACTGGCCGCACCTCGGAATAAAACAAGGCTAGGATAAAACTGCCTGCACCTCGGAGAGCGTCGGCATGGATTTCAGTGCTCCTTTGCGTGTCGTGATGATCGCTGCCGCTGCGTTTGCAAAGCGAAGCATGGCGGCAAGACTTTCTTCGGTTCGATCGGAAAGACCGTTGTTCAGAACGTCATGTAGGACGCATGCGCAGAAGGTATCCCCCGCGCCGGTCGTTTCGATCGTTTGCACGCGGAAGCCGGGAACAAAGACGTGCAGATCGCCGTAAAAGCTGTGACTGCCGTCCGGACCTGCCGTGATGTTCAGAAGCCGGATATTCGGGAACCACGCGCGAAGGATCGCGGCGCCCTTTTCAAAATCGGTCTCGCCGGTCAAAAAGGTCATTTCGTTGTCGGCGATCTTCACGACGTCGCTGTGTTTGAGTCCCCATGCGATCTGTATTTTCGCTTCGTTCAGGTTGTTCCACAGCGGCTCACGCAGGTTGGGATCGAACGAGATCAACGCGCCTGCGTCCTTTGCGAGATTGAGCGCCGTCCGTGTCGCCGTGCGGCACGGCTCGTCGGTCAGCGACAGCGAGCCGAAATGGAAGATCCGGCAATCGCCGATCATCTCCTTTTTGAGTTCGTTCTCCGAAAGGGAAACGTCCGCGCCGGGCTTTCTGTAAAAGCTGAATTCCCGATCACCGTCCGGCAGCGTATGCACAAACGCCAGCGTCGTATGCACGTCCGGATCCTGCAAAAGGCCTTTTGTCTCAATGCCGCGTTCCCTGACAGTCTCGATGAGAAGATCGCCGAAGCTGTCCTTCCCCACCTTGCCGAGAAACGCACAGCGTCTGCCGAGATTATTCAGCATTGCAAGAACGTTGCAAGGCGCGCCGCCCGGATTGACCTCAAGGAGCGGATTGCCCTGCGGGCTCATTCCCGTTTCGGTAAAGTCGATCAAAAGTTCGCCGAGCGCAACAACATCATACTGTTTCATGGTTATCCTCCCAAAGAAGGTCGTATTTCGTAACATCGATATTGACCGCGCCGTCTGCGACAAAGGAGATATCGCTTGCGGAAAGCTCGGTCAGGATCGTCGCCGTCATGGTTTGCTCACCGTCGTTGATGAAGATCTCCGCACTGAAGCGGTCCAGAATCAGCCGCAGTTTGATCTCGCCGTTGCGATTCGGCACCAGACAGCGCCGCTGATGGATGTACGCACGGCGAGAGCCGGAGAACTTGCGGTCGATGCGCAGGATGGATTCGCGCGTGCGATAAGTGAGTTCCGTGAAGAATTTCTCATTCTGCATAAACCGCACGGCAAAGTTGTGATACATCGGTTCTCCCGGAGCGGGACGCACGGTTATCGTCAGATCGACCGTCCTCCCCGTTATCCCGTCCAGGCGCATTTCATCCTCGATGCGGACGTTTTCGTAATGCACGCCGCCGCGGCGGAGTTTTTCCAGCTCCCGGATCGGTTGTTGATACAGGCGACCGTTTTTAATGCAAATCTCACGCGGAAGCGACATCTGTCCGAACCATCTGCGATCCTTTCTGCCGGTCAGCTTGGTCGTGTCCCAGTTCTGCATCCAGCCGATCATGACGCGCCGTCCGTCGGGCATCAGAATCGTCGTCGGCGCATAGAAGTCGATGCCGTAGTCGACCGCATGATCGCTTTCCGGAATGAACCTGCGGCTTTCGGGATCAAAATGACCGATCAGACACACCGTGCCGTTGCCGTTGTGGTATTCAAAGCCCTCCGGCAGCATATCCTGCGGGCTGACGAGCAGTACCTGTTTCCCGTCGAGATCAAAATAATCCGGGCATTCCCACATCAGACCGAGACGGCCGTCGTTTTCGATCAGTATGCCGTCATATGCCCATTTGATCCCGTCCGCACTGCGATAACGCAGAAGCTTGCCTAAGCCGTTTTCGTCACAGGAGCCGACGATGCAGAAGAACGTGCCGTCCGCTTCACGCCAGATTTTGGGATCGCGGAAGTTGTACTTCTCACAGCCGTCCGGAAGATCATGTTCGTCCAAGACCGGATTTTGCGGGATTTTTTTGTAATTCAGACCGTCGCCGATCGCAACGCACTGCGTCTGAATGTCCTTGTCGCTCTCGCCGCCCTCTTTGCATACGCCGGTATAGAGCAGCAGATGTCTGCCGTTGTCCAGCTCGATCGCGCTGCCCGAAAAGCAGCCGAATCCGTCGTATGGTTTATCCGGCGCCATGATTGCGGGCAGATACTCCCAATGCAGTAAATCGGTACTGACGGCATGCCCCCAGTGCATGTCGTTCCAAACCGTATCGTATGGATAATACTGATAGAACAGATGGAACTTGCCCTGATAGAAGGAAAATCCGTTCGGATCGTTCATCCAGCCGGTATACGGTGTCAGATGGAACAACGGACGCGCCGTATCGGGAATCAGCTTTGCTGCTTCCTTTTCGTATGCTCTTGCAAACAACAGTTTTTGCTTCATCAGTCTTCCCCTCTCTGCACCCGTTCAAGATCCTCCGGACGCATATGCTTTTTGAATATCGCTTCCATCGGGAAGGTCGAACCCCAATAGATCCCGGCGGGGATAATGATCATCAGCGGCGGGATCGTCAGCGCAAGCGCGATTCCCCCGACCAGCAGCACCATGATGCACAGCAGCAGAAGCGGATGCGCACGGAACAGGATCCAGCTGTATTTCAGCACTTCCTTCACTGTCCCGTTGAACCGCGCGCCGTAGGCCGCAAGATAGATCGTCCATGTCAGCACAAACGTGATGATGACCAGAACAGCATAGTAAACCCATCCGAACGGTTTGCCCTGCAGGTAGATGCTGCGGAATACGATCGCGTCAAACGTCAGCACGATCAAAATGCCGAGCGGAACGAGCCATGCAAGCGTGGAACGCTTGAAATTGGACTTGAATGCCGACCAAAAGCTGCTCCAGAGATAGTCGTCGCCTTTTCTGACGTGCTGATAGACCGCGTGATACAAGGCGGCAGACGCCGCGCCCATCGTGACGACCGGCAGCGAAAACACCGTCCAGAAGATGCTCAGCGCAATCAGATCGAAGATCGTGATCAGCGTCCGCATGATCGGATTGTTGATGTCAAGCAGTTTGCGCATAGCGCTCCTTTCGTCAGCGGGTGTACTGTTTGAGATTCGAAATCGTGACCGTGTTATTCTCGACGAACAGGCGCACCGGTCTGCCGGAGACGCCGTAGAGACGCACGGTCAGGGATGCAATACCGTCAAGGCAGAAGATCCCAACGGAGCCCTCCTGCACATAGGTGAACGTGTAGTCCTTGCCCGGTTCGATCGGTGCGGCGGTTTCGGTGATCAGCGTATCGCCCTCGTTGAACGCAAGCGACAGCTTGTCTCCCGCGGGATCGAGCGTGATCGTCTTGTATTTGTCGGTTCTGCCGTTGTAATCGAACGCAAGTCCGAACGTACCGTTCTTCTCAAACCGGATCGTGCCGGTCAGAAGAAAGCTTTCATACGCTATGCAAAGGTCGGTATAGCTGTAAGCCGCGCCGGACGAAAGCGTTGCCGTCATGCTGTCGATCAACAGCTCACGGCGGTTCTTGAACTGGTTGACAAGCGCATCCACAGGCGCAAGCGTCAGCGTGCCGTCCGGATTCTGTACGACCTTCTGCACGGCAAGGTTGCCCGCCCAGCCGGAGACCTCCTGCGTGGAGGAAACGGATTCGGAGCGGCGCGCCCAACCAACCATATAGGTGTTGGAACCGTCTTCGATATGCTTTGCGGCATAGAACAGCTCGCCGTCGAGGCGCACCGGATCGGAATACGGACCGTACGGCGTATCGGACATCGCATACCAAAGCGTATCATCCTGGCCGGAATAGGTCAGGTAGTATTTGTTCCCGATCTGGAACGTATCGGTGCATTCGAGGTTCCAGAACGTCTCCGGATCGGTGAAGATGATTCCGTCGTAGACAACGTTCTGAAGATCCCCGGAAAGCGTGTACTTGATGACGCGCGCCTTGCTGCTCTGCGACGCGGTCACAGTCAGGGTGATCGTATCGGTTTCCGCGTCATAGTAGCCCTGCGGATCGCGGAAGTCGTTCTTCTGTCCGAGGTCGTTCGGCGGAACGATCTCCCAGCCCTCTACCTTCTCGAACGAGGTCAGGTCGCTGCTTTTCGCGACCATGATCTTTTCTTTGTACTCGTAGGAATCCGAGCCTGCGTGCCCGGTATAGAAGAAATAATAGATGTCTTTCACCTTGACGACCGAGCCGGTGCCGATCCAACCGTCCTGACCGCCGCTGCGCGACGCTTCGAGCACGACTGCGTCCTGTTCCGTATAGGTTACGAAGTCGCTGGTGGTCGTCAGATAGACCGAGTGATTATAGGAATCGCCGCCCTCTTTGAGGTAGTAGATGTAGTAGGTGCCGTTCTCATAGTACGGCATGGTGTCGCCGACATACGGCTGAACGCCGTTGTCCTCGGCGGGCAGGAAGAAACTCTGGTAGTTGTAAGCGGCTTCCTGCGAACCCGGTGTGCGAAGTGAAGCGAAGTCCGTTTCGCCCTCGGGGAACACAAACGCCTCTCCGTCCTCCGCCGTCTTCGCGGCGTTTGCGCTCTGTCCGCTGCATGCGAACAGCATCACAGCGCAAAGAAGCAGAGCAACAGTCATTCGGAATTTAGCTTTATTCATGATAATCTCCTGTCCGGGAAGGGCATCTGCATGCCCTTCCCATTTGGTTTTGGATTTCAGTGGAACGTGTATACTGTTTCGGATACGGGGATCAGTTCTCCCGCTTCCTCAACATGTACATTGCTTATCGTCACCGTATTCGGCGCGGCGCAGTTGCCAAGCGACAGCTGAATGACAAGGTCGATATCGCGCGTCGCGTACACGGTGTATGTTACCGTTTGTGTCCTGGGTCCCGCCGTCAGTCCGTACATCGCGCCGAGACCTTTTTCCTCATTTCCGTGGTTGAAACAGACCTCATAGCCGGTCTCTTTTTCTGCGTTCACGTCGAAGCGGACGCGATACTTGCCGCCCGCCTTAAACTTCGCGCCGGTGTGGACAAACAGCTTGGTCTTCCATGCTTCCGCATTTTCAGGCGTCGACGACAGCGTCATCGCCGCGTTTTCGGCCGTCCTGTCGAGCGTTGCCTGATATTCGTTATGGATAAACGAGGTGACCGTCTGCTGTGTCAGATCGACCTGTTCGGTCTTGAATTTCACTTCTTCGATCTTCACGTTGGACACGGTATAGGCATTGCCATCCGTGCCGTCCGTTTTTCCGAGGCGGATCTGGATGACCAGCTCGCCCTTGCTTTCTCCGCCGTTCATCGTATACGAAACGGTCTTTTTCCCACCCGACAGGGACTGTCCGAACAGCTGTCCGTAGCAAGCTTCGGAATTGCCGTCATAGAAGACCTCCAGCACATCCTGCTTCTTTTCGGATGCGATGTCGAAGCTGATGCGGTATCCCTTGTTCTTCTCGGGCGTAAAGCCGGTCTTGACAAACAGCTTCACATTCCACGGATTGCGCTCCTCCGGTGCGGACACGATGCGGTAGACGACGGAATCCGCGCTCTGCGTCATTTCCGTGACATAGCCCGCGTCGGCCGCGTCGTTGATATAGCCTTCGCTGTCGAATTGCAGATCGTCGATCACGTTCGTCGCTTCGCCCGCAACGCTCTGTTCGAGTTTGACGTTCTTGACGGTAACGACTCCGCCTGCCGGGACGGTACCGAGCTTCAGAAGGATCTCCATCGTACCGTCTTCTGTCGGCGTCACGGTATGCGTCACCGTGCCGGATCCGATCGCTTCCGTTCCGAAGCCGTCCTCCGCGCCGGTCGCCGTGTTCTTAAAACATGCCGTGCAGCCGTCCGCCCCTGTCACATCCATGCTGATGCGGTACGTTTCCCCTGCCTTAAGCTCCACGCCGGGCTTCGCGTACAGTTTGATATGCCAGTCGTCGCCGGGAGCCGTGACCGTCGTGACCGCGCTGCTGCCGTCTCCGGTCAGCGCCGCGGCCGCGCCCATGTTGGTCTCCAGATTAAAAGAACGGTACGCCACGCTGCCCGGCGTCGTCACGGGGTACGCAAACGAATCGGGCGTCACGTCAAGTTCGCCGGCGGCAAACTCCGCGATCTGAATGCCGCTGACCCGGACCTCGGTTCCCGCGGAAACGTTGCCGATCTTGAGCATGAGCTCAAGCACTCCGTCCTCGGCCGGCGTCACGATATGCGTAACCGTGCCGCTTCCGATCGTTTCCGTTCCGAATCCTTCCTCGTTGCCCGTCGCACGATTCTTATAGCAGGCAGTACAGCCGGACGCACCGGACACGTTCATGCTGATCCGGTAGGTCTTGCCTGCCGTCAGCGTAACATTCGGCTTCGCGTAGAACTTCACGTTCCAATCCGCGCCCGGAACCGTGACCGTCGCGATTGCAGTCGAGCCGGTACCTGTCAGCTTCGCCTCGGCGCCGCTGTTCGCTTCCAGATCAAAGGAATTGTTGACAGTCGTTTCCTCCGTAGGCTCTTCATGCTCCGGGACCAGCTTTTTCACACTGATATTTCTGAGCGTGATGGTGTTCGGTGCAGGCGTATTGCCGACCTGTACGCGAAGAACGAGGGGACGATACTCCGAACGCTCCGGGACCGTGAAGGTCTTGCCGAAGCTTGCGGAACCGCCGTCATTTTCGATTCTCAGTCCCCAGCTGCCTTCCGCATAGCCGCTTCCGCCGGGATTGAACCCGCCGTCTTCGTCGTATCCGTTGCTGTAAAGCACCTCAAACGGCATATCGCCGGCTTCGCTCGTCACCGTGCCGCCGATCTGATACTGTGCGCCCTGTTCGAGCACGACGCCGGTGCTGACCTCCAGACGTACGCTCCAGATGCCGCCGCCCTCACGCGCCTTGGTTACGTTCAGCGCCGCCGAATTGCCCGAGGTCGATGCGGTTGCTTCCGACGCGTCCCATGCGATCGCTCTTGCCGATACGGAAAGCGGCTGCGCTTCATACCCCTCGGGAACGATCTCGGTGCCTGCCGGTGTGGTCACGGGATAGCCGAAGCCCGACAGTTCCATCGGAATATAATCCGTCGTGGTTTTCGTGATGTGAATGTTTTTGACCATGACAGCCGTTCCTGCGGGAACATTTCCGATCTTCAGCAGGATCTCGAGCCGTCCGCCTTCGGTCGGGGTCACGGTATGCGTGACCGTCCCGGAGCCGATCGCTTCCGTTCCGAAGCCGTCCTCTGCGCCGGTCGCGACGTTCTTATAGCATGCGGTGCATCCGGATGCGCCGGTCACGTTCATGGTGATCGTATAGGTCTCGTTCGCTTCCAGATCCAGTCCGGGCTTTGCGTAGAGCTTGATATGCCAGTCGTCGCCCGGGGTCGTCACCGTTGCGGTCGCGCTCGATCCGTCGCCGGTGAGCGCGGCAGCCGTCCCGTTGTTGGTTTCCAAGTCGAAGGAATTGTTGACCGTCGTGTCGCTGCTTCCCTCGGGATACGCGAACTCTGCCGGAAGAATGTCCTTGAACTCTGTCGTCAGCTCTTCAAACTTGAAGTTGCGAAGCGCAAACGTGTTGCCTTCCGCGCCGTTCGTCTTACCGAGCTGGAATTTCAGCTTCAGAACGCCCTTGGGTTCCGCCGCGGAGAACGTGTATTCCACATGGTCTGCCCTTCCCGCGGTCAAGGGACGCCCGTAAAGCGCGCCGTACGCTTTCTCTTCGTCGCCGTCAAAGCAGACCTCGTATTCCGACTGGTCCGCCGTCGGCGTCAGATCGTATGAAACACGATAGATCTTGCCCGCCTCCGGTTCCATGCCGGTATTGACGAACAGCCTTGCTTTCCAGACGCCGCGATCGTCCGCGTTTTCGGGTGCTTTGACGATCTTCATATCGACGCCGTCCGCGCTTTCGTTCATCTCGATCACATAGCCGTCGTCATGTCCCTCAAAAGTCGTATCCGTTCCGGTAAAGGAGAACCCGTTCAGAGGAATCTCTTTATAGCCGTCCGGCACCTGCCGGGTTGCGGTACCGACAACGATGGATCTGTCCATCGCAAAATCCGCCGGGAGCAGTTCGCGATAGGAGTCGTTGATCTCCTCGACGTTGACATTTTTCACCGTGATGCGGTTGCCCGCAGCGCTCTTGCCGAGCATGAGCTGCAAAACGACCTCCTTGGCGTCAAAGCCCGTCTTCGGAATAGAGACCGTCTGTACGAACGTCGCGGGCGTTTCGGTAAGGCGCTGACCGTACAGCGCGCCGTAGCCCTTTTCTTCGTCGCCGTTGTTCAGACAGATCTCGAAATCCATCTCCTTCTCCGCGGCAATGTCCGCGCTGATCAGATAATTCTTGCCGGGCTCGGGAACAGCGCCGGTACGGATGAACAGCTTGGAATTCCACACGTCGCCGTTTGCCGGCGCGTTTGCGACGTTCGCTGTTACGCCGTCCGCAGCGCGCTCGAGGGTCTGCTCAAAACCGTCGTCGTGCTGTTCATAGACCGCCTGTTCCGATTCGAACGGGACGGCGGAAGGAAGGATACTGATAAAGGTCGCTTCGTCCGCAAACTCTGCGACCGTGATCTTCTCAAAATCGATCGTAAACGGATCGAGCATACCGAGCTGGAAGTCCAGATAAGTCGTACCGTTCTTTGCGGTGACGACTCCCGTGACCTCGTTCTGACCCGCCTTGATCGGGAACTCCTGCACGTCGCCGAACTTTACGCGTCCGGCAACATCGGAAATAAAGGTGTATGTAATTCTGTAATCGTTTCCGGGGACCGTAGGATAGTTGGATTCGAGCTTGATATGCCATGCCTCTCCGTCGGTTTTTGTCGCGCTGACACGGTATTTTCCGTCAACCACCCCGGCAGTTCCCGCAACGGCGTCGCCTTCAAACTGCACACGGAACAGTTCTCCCTCGGAGACGGTCTGTTCCTTCGTGTCAAAATGGATATCGTTCTGCAGATAGCGCACTGGCTTTCCGTCGGTCGTTATGCTTTGATTCGCTGCGGGCGCTGTCCTGCCGCAGCCCGCGCATACGAACAACAGAGCCAGTAAGCACGCGAGCAGCATCTTTATGCGTTTCATTTCCGACCCCCCTGATGCTGAAAATAATGTGAGAAGGGGGACGGGTTTTCCATCCCCCTTCGGGTTATGCGTTCTTACTGAACGGCTTTCTGGTAGATCTTGACGCTGGTAAACTCGATGGTGACGTCACCGAGCGCCGCGGTTGCTTCGGAACCGAACTGGAACAGAAGTTCGCACGGCATATCCATGATGAATGTGTCGTTGGTTTCAAACGTGAAGGTCTTCTCCTCGGTCGTGAAGTCGATGCCCTCACTTACGCGCGGATCCCAGCCGCCCTGCGGGTTCAGGAAGAAGCCGCAGCTCACGTTCTTCGTTGCCTTTGCCGTAATCTCGACGATGAAGTAGCTGTCCGCAGGCAGCGTGAGCTTACAGATCAGCTTGTTGTGCCAGTCGACCGTGCCGCCGTCGTCGATGCGGTAGAACAGACTGCCGTCTGCGATCCAGATCGTGCCGACGCCGCGCTCATTGTCCTCATCGGTGCCGTTGAAGGTCTCCCACGGATACTTATCCTTGTCGACGCTGTCAACACGCATGCCGAGCGGTGCGAAGTCTTCGATCGTCTTGTTCGTCTCCTTGTCGCCGCCGACCTTGCTGAACACGAAATCCTTGATTGTGAGCTTGTTGGAGGTCACGCCCTCGGACGGGTTGCCGATCTGCATACGGATGACCGGATCGGTAACGTTCGCTTCCGCAACAAACTGCGCGGAGATCGTCTTTTCCTCGCCTGCGCCGACGTCAAGCCCGTTGAAGTTCGCGCGCGCTTCGTGATACAGCGTCGCGCTTTCGGTCAGCGCTTCGCCGCTCTGCGCATTCTCCGCTGCGATCGTGAAGCTGTAGTTGTACTTCGTGCCCTGCTCGATGGTGACGCCCGGGAGTTCGAGGTTTGCCTTAATGCTCCATACGCCGCCCTCGGTCGGGTAGTTCTCGATCGTAAACACAGCCGCGCCGTCTTCAAACGCAACGCTTGCCGCCGCGCCGTCGCCTGCTTCTATGGTTGCGCCGCCGTCTGCAAAGTCAGCGGTGTACAGCGGTTCCAGAACCTCTGCGCCTTCGCTCTCATAGATCTCGACCTTGTCGATCGTCACCGTGAAGTTCTCCGGCGTGGTGTCTGCGGGGTTGTCCGGGTTCGGCGTGATCTTGCCGAGGTGGAGACGGAGTTCCGCGTTGCCGGCTTCCGCAGGCGTGAAGTTGGATTCGATGCAGGTGATCTTCTCATCCAGACGTGCGTTCCAGACTTCGCCGCCGAAGGTAGCCCAGTCTTCCACATCCGCCTTCTTCGGAATGAAGTGCGCAAACGTGGGCGCCGTGGACTTTGCCCAGATCTTGATCTTGTAATCTGCGCCTGCCTTCACGGGAAGGGTCTTGACGAAGCGGATCGCGCCGTCGCCCTCACCGGGGTTCACGATGTCGATGACGTACGCGCCGTCTTTCAGAGCACCGGTCGCTTCCGCGCCGTCAACCACGGCTTCCCAGCCGTGCGCGTCGGTCGCTTCGATGGTGCTGAAGTCAAAGTCCTTCAGAAGGACCGCTTCCCCGGTCTTCTTGGTGACGGTCAGCGTCGCATATGCTTCAGCGGTATTGCCGCTGTTGTCGGTGACGGAATACACCAGCTCATAGTTGCCGGCGGTTTCCGGGGTCGCTTTGCCGCCCTTGAAGTCGAGCGTCGGAGAGGATTCGATCGTGATCATGGAGGTCAGATCGCCCGCGGAGACACCTTCGAGCACGTCGATCTCATGTCCCGCTTCCACGGTCATGTCATGCACGCCCGTGATCTCGGGCTTGCTGCCGCCGTCTGCCGCGGGCTTGTCCGGCGTTTCGCCGCCGCATGCAATAAGCCCTGCGATCATGACAAGGGACAGAAGTATTGCCAACAGTTTTTTCATAGTACGTTCCTCCTGGATTACTGATTCAGATAACGGTCATACGCATCCTGATAGACCTTCTGAAGCGCCGCAATGTTGCACTTGCCGGAAAGATCCTTCTGGAACGCATCCCACTGTGCGTCGCTGACACCGCCGCCCATCAGCCATTTAATCAGGTTGGTGCGGATGTAGTCGTTCAGGTTGGTCTCATAGTTCGAGAGCGTATTGAGCTCGTCGAGCGTGAACTGGAGGTTCGGGCACGGACGCACATTTTTCGGCATGAACGGCGTTGCGAATGCCGTCAGGCGCTCGAGACGCAGCTTTGCGCGCGGCTCCATGTTGACGACGTTGTTCCACGCATACTCGCCGAGGTAGATGATGCCCAGCGGCGCGTTCTGCAGACGCAGTTCGTCGGTCGTCATGCCTTCCGGAACCGGCTTCTGAACGAGCATGCCCTTTTCATCGCGCTGTTCTTCATAGACGATACCGATCGGACCGTAGTTGATCTGTGCGGAGACGACCGGATCATAGTAGCGATCGAAGTACGCAAGCAGGACTTCGACGTTCGGGCAATCCGAGAAGATGACGACTTCGCCCGCGCCGACTTCCGGATTGTTCGAGATGCAGACCGTCTGATCGCCGTTCGGTCCGATCAGCGGGTTGCAGACGATGTAGTTCTCGGGGTTCGAAACGACCGTCTCGCTCTCCCACCAGTAGAATGCGCCGTAGGTTTCGAGACCTTTGCCGTTTGCAAGGAAGTTATCCTGCGAAAGCTCAAAGGAGACCTTGTCGATCAGGTTGTTGCTGACCCAGTTTGCGAGGAAGTTCGTCGCTTCCTTGAAGCGCGGATCCTGCACGGTGTAGGTCACCTTGCCGTCGATGATGATGCGGTGCTCGAGGTTGTCGTTCAGACCGAACATACCGTAGAGGTCGCACTGATTGCCCTGCCAGTTGTTGTAGACAAAGCTCAGCGGGCGCTCGTCGTCGGTCTTGCCGTTTCCGTTCATATCGTTGTCGCGGAAATAGGTGAGCATGGCTTCCATCTGATCGCAGGTCAGGTTGATGCCGTCCTTGAGGTCTGCTTCGGAGAGACCCTGGACTGCGCCTGCGTCGATCGCCGCTTTTGCCCAGCTCTTGTTGAGGAACAGGATGTTCGGGTTCTGCAGAAGTCCCATTTCCTCAATACGCGGCAGAGAATAGATCTTGCCGTCCTCGACGTTGATCAGCTGGTTCTTGATGTCCGGGCGCTCTTCCAGAATCTTGGAGAAGTTCGGCATGTACTCAAGGTAATCGCTGATCGGGACCAGCACCTTGCGCTTGGCGTATTTGATGATCTCGCCTGCACCCATACCGGCGTGATAGATCGCGTCGGGACGCTTGTCGGCGTTGCCGAAGATCAGGTTTTTCTGCTGCGAGTACACCGATTCGGAAACGTTCTCCCAGGAGACGAATACATTGGTGCTCTCGAAGAGGTCCTGCATGATCTTCATGTCGTTGTAGTCGAGCGCGGAAGCGTTTTTGGACGAATAGACCGAGAACGACAGTTCTTTTGCGCCCTTCTCGTTGAGAATCGGCGCATTCGGATCCTTCCACTGGAAGCCGTATTCTTCGACCAGTTTTTCCACGCCGGCGCTTTCCTGCTTCGTATTGCTCTTGCCGCCGCCGCAGGCAACCGCGGACAGAACGAACAACAGCGCTACGATCAGTGCGAGTGTTTTTTTCATGATGCTTTCCTCCTATTTGATTTAGATGGGTACGATTACTCTTTCAGGGAGCCGATCATGACGCCCTGTGCAAAGTATTTCTGCACGAACGGGTACAGGCACAGCACCGGTACGCTCGACACGATAACCGAAACGTACTTCAGCTGGTTGGCCAAACGATACTGCTGGAGGATCGTTTCGCCGCTGCCGCCGGTGGTGCTTTCGGAAGCGATCAGGATCTCTTTCAGGACGAGCTGCAGCGGATAGAGCGTTTCATCCTGCAGGAAGATCATCGCGTTGAAGTAGCTGTTCCACTGACCGACCGCATAGTAGAGCGCCATAACCGCGATGATCGCTTTTGAGAGCGGGAGAACGATCGATCCGAATATCCGGAAACTCCCCGCGCCGTCGATTGTCGCAGCCTCGATCAAGCTTGACGGAATACTTGACTCGAAGAACGTCTTGGTCATGAACAGATTCCATACCGACAGGATCGACGGTAACACGACCGCCCAGATCGTATTGACCAGACCGAGGCTGGATACGACGTTGTAGAACGGGATCAGACCGCCGCCGAAGAACATCGGAATGATGAAGTAGATCATGAAGAGCTTCTTGGCCGGCAGCGTTTTACGGCTCAGCGCCCAACCTGCGGGAACCGTGACGAGCAGCGACAGCACGACGGTCAAAGCCGTATAAAGGATCGTGTTGCCGTAGCCGCGCCAGATGTCCGTGCGCTCCAGGATCTTGGAATACCCTTCGAACGTGATGTTCATCGGGTACAGAACAACTTTACCGGCAAGAACCGCATCCGGGTCGGAGAACGACGCGATGACGATGAAGTATACCGGATAAAGAACGATCAGCGTGAGGATCAGAAGGACGATGATATTGATCGTATAAAAGATCTTATCGCCTACGGTGTCGCGCAGCGCTCTTTTGGGAGCTTTCTCTTTTGCCATACGATCCCCTCCTTACCACAGCGAGTTCTCGGAGAACCGCTTCGAGGTCGTGTTGGCGATGATCAGCAGCACGACGTTGATGATCGAGTTGAAGAGACCGATCGCCGTCGCGTACGCCTGATCCGGTACGCCGGTCAGACCGCGTTTATAAACGTAGGTCGATATCAGCTCGGACACCTGCAGGTTGCCGTCCGTCTGCATCAGCAGCGCCTTTTCGTAACCGACGCCCATCAGGCCGCCGATCGACATGATCAACATGACGGAGATCATCGGCATGATCGCCGGAAGGTCGATGCTCCATACACGCTGGAATCGGGTCGCGCCGTCAAGGATCGCCGCCTCATGCTGCTGCGGATCGACGTTTGACAGCGCCGCGATGTAGATGATCGCGCTCCACCCGAAGTCCTGCCAGTTGCTGGACAGAATGTACATCGGTCGGAACGCTTTGCTCTCCAGGAAGTACGAATACCGTTCTCCGCCGATACTCGCCGCAATGTTGTTAACCAGGCCGTAGCGTCCGAAGAACAGCGTCAGCATACCTACAAGAACGACCAGCGAGATAAAGTGCGGCGCATTGAAGATCGTCTGAATGACCTTCGCCATGCGCTTACCCTTCAAAGCGTTCAGCATCAGCGCAACGATGATCGGCAGCGGGAAGCCGATGATAAAACCGATGATACAGATCAGGAATGTGTTCTGCATCAAAGGCCAGAACATCGGATCGGTGAAGAATCGCTCAAAATTCTGGAAGCCAACCCAGATCGTCGAATCCGACAGGATCTTATCGCCGGGCATGAAGTCCTGGAACGCGATCAGGATGCCGTAGATCGGCAGATAGTTGAACAGGAACACTACGAGCACCGCGGGAAGGATCATCAGCAGGTAAGGAGAATTCTCCTTAAACTTGCGCCAGCGTCTTCCCTTCGGCACTGCTGCTTTTTCTTTGCGCAGCTTTTTGGACTGCACATTATTGACTGCTTCCATGTGCGTCCTCCTTGCTCAGAAATCGTAACGCTTGCAGACCGGTGCGTCCTTGGACGCCGACTCCGCATCGTACCAGATCAGGTTATTGCCCGTCTCCTTATCGAACATCTGGATCAGCATGGGCTTTGTGGTGAAGTTGACCGTTCTGCCCATCGAAACGTCGGTTTCAAGATCAAAGGTCGGAATCAGCATGACGACTTCGTCTCCTTCGCAGCGCGCATGGATGTTGTACTCGCTGCCCATCATCTCGGAAACTTCGATCTTTGCAAGCAGCTCGCCTTCGCCGACGGTAACATGCTGCGGACGAATGCCGGCGATGATGTCCTGCGTTTCGATCCCGTTCTGTTTCAGCGCCTTCTGCTGGAAGTCATCGAGCATAAAGCGGACGCCGCGGATCTCCGCATAGTACACGCCGTTCTCAAGCAGAACCTTGCAGTTGTCGAAGAAGTTCATGACCGGCATGCCGATAAAGCCCGCAACAAACAGATTCACCGGCTTGTTGAACACTTCCTGCGGGGTGCCGATCTGATTGACATAACCATCCTTCATGATGACGATGCGATCGCCGAGCGTCATCGCTTCGGTCTGGTCGTGCGTGACATACATGAACGTCGTGTTGATGCGGGAACGAAGCTTGATAATCTCCGCGCGCATCTGGTTGCGAAGCTTTGCGTCAAGGTTCGAAAGCGGTTCATCCATCAGGAACACCTTCGGGTCGCGAACCATGGCGCGTCCGATCGCGACACGCTGACGCTGGCCGCCGGACAAAGCTTTCGGCTTGCGCTTCAGGTACTGGGTGATATCGAGAATCTCCGCGACCTCGCGTACCTTCTTGTCGATCTCGGGTTTCTTGACCTTGCGCAGCTTCAAAGCATAAGCAAGGTTGTCATACACGGTCATGTGCGGATACAGCGCGTAGTTCTGGAAAACCATCGCGATGTCCCTGTCTTTCGGCGGCGTTTCATTGACCAGTTTTCCGTCGATGTACAGCTCACCGCCGGAAATCTCCTCAAGTCCCGCGACCATTCTGAGGGTCGTGGATTTACCGCATCCGGAAGGTCCGACCAGAACGATAAATTCTTTGTCTTTGATTTCCAGATTGACATCATGTACCGCGGTTACTTTGTTGTCGTAGACCTTCTTAAGCCCCTTCATGACGACTTCTGACATTCTTCCGTTCTCCTCCTTTGAACTCTTTTGCAGTGATTTACATATCGTAAATACAAATTTACAAATATACTCCTCTCTGACGCCTATATCATACAGGATAGTTTACGTTTTGTCAATACTAAATGTAAAATTATTTTTACATACTGTAATTTTATTCAAGTCTGTTGTGTATAACGAGCCGTTCAAAATAGTGAATGTTTACATTTTGCACATCTTGATTTTTCATTATGTTTATGTTATAGTAAACTTAATGACACACAAGCGGAAAGGAAGCAACCTTATGGCGATCAAACGGGTCACTATTTCAGATATCGCAAAGGCATGCGGATTCAGCCGCAACACCGTCTCCAAGGTGTTCAACGGACGCGGATCTGTGCCGGAAGCGACAAAGCGGCTTGTCCTGCAGAAAGCGCAGGAACTCGGTTACGGCAGCTTCTCCGAACGGGTACTGCCAATGGCGGAGGACAAGCGCAGGACTGTCGCGCTGTTGACGCAGCATAAGCTGTTAACACACACGTTCGGATCCTATTTCCTGACCAGCTTCACGGATCAGGTCAGCCGCATGGGTTATATGATGAAGCTGTTTGAAATCTCTTCGGAAGAGATCGCCGCCGGAAAACTGCCGCCGCATCTTCTTTTGGAAGAAACCGCAGGATTCCTTTGTATTGAATTGTTTGACGAATCGTATTTGAATATGATCAGTTCGTTGGGGCTCCCCTGCGTCCTTGTTGACGGACACAAGCAAATGCCCCGTTCCCTCCTGAACAGTGATTTTATCTGTATGGAAAGCTACGCCGCCACAATCGCACTGACCGAACGGATGATCTCCGCAGGGGCAAAGCGCATCGGCTTTGTCGGCGACCGTAATCACTGCAGCAGTTTCTACCGGCGCTGGCTCGGTTACCGTACCGCTGTTATCGATGCCGGTTTGGCGTTCACCGATGAGTACTCTATTCTCAAAGAGGACAGCGATCTGTACGGCGATCCCGATTGGCTGATCGAGCAGCTCAATCGCATGCCCTCAATCCCCGACGGTTTCGTGTGTGCCAACGACTTTCTTGCGATCCGTCTGATGACCGCCCTGAAGCGCAAAGGACTTTCGATCCCGAAAGACGTGATGGTCACCGGTTTCGACGGCTCGCCCGAATCGGTCGTCGTGGAACCGGCTTTGACGACCGCAGAGATTCCGAGCAGCGACATCGGACGCTCTGCAGCGATCATGCTCCTGTCTCGCATCGAGCAGCCCGCCCATCCCTATTGCTGCGTCTACTATAAATCCACCCCGGTTTTCCGGGGCACCACGCGCTGAGCAATCATTTCAATTCAGCTTTGCGAACACAGGCGGCGGAGTACCCGCCGCCTATTCTATGTGCTTATCGCTCATACCCACGGTCTTTGCGA
This sequence comes from Clostridia bacterium, assembly GCA_017524445.1. GTDB lineage: Bacteria > Bacillota > Clostridia > Christensenellales > CAG-138 > UBA3792. The sequence goes on from JAFXVP010000031.1 coordinate 22,866, forward strand.
CACTGCTGTTTTCCTGTCTCCTGACGCTCTTTTGCCAATGCTATCATCCCGTCGACTTGCTGATTGCCGAATATCTTCCGAAGGAGTGCATAATCCCGATTTTGCTCCCGCAGGCTCTTGTTTTCTTTTGCAAGTAAATCGTAATCTTCTTTCAGATATACATGATCCTGCCGAAGATCACGGTTTTCACGTTCGAGTCGGATATTCTATTGAGTTTTTAAGAGATAGTAATGAGAAGGATGGATGGAAGATAGGAAGGAATCTTCCATCTGCAGCAGGTGCTTCAGGCAACAAAAAAGGAGAGCCGATAAGGCTCTCCACAGGATGATTCTATTTACACTTTTATGAAAGAATCAGGATGAACGCGGTTACACGCTCACATTGCAAATCATTCCCACTCGACACGGGAGACCGTAACTTAAACAATTATGTTTATGAAATATGTGCTCTCGTGTCTGTAGTGTCTGTATTATCCTGTTTTGTTTCGCTATCTGATTTTCTGTTGCCGTTCTGTTGTCGCGATCCTCGACCAGATTAACGCTTCTGATTAGATATCGCAGTTCTGTTTTAGTTTAGTTCCCAATTGACCTGACCGTACAAGGTGCTTGGCACTCCATATAGCACCTTCCCTTGATAAACCGGAGAACGTATAAAGCGATCTTCTGTCAGTTCCCGGTATTTCGGCACTTTCACATGCAATGTAACATATGCTTTTCTTGAACAGGAGGATTCTTTCTCTGACTTTTCATTTTCCATGTTAACCTCAGACTTCGCTTTATTGATCTTCTCTGTCCCTGTTTCGGTTGGTTTTACAATCAAGCGGCATTCGTTTTCATACTTCCATTCATATCTTTTTCTGAAAACGTCCTCATGTTCCAGAATATCCTTTGTCACTGCCGTGTGCTGCTCGTTATAAGAGATAATAAACCGATCATCGGAAATCGCATCCTCGTAGAGTACATCAGTGAAGAACAGATTATAATCAATATCTTTTTGAATTACACCGATCGTTTGGACAGATTCTCCCGGTATAACTTTTACGATTTCAATTTCTTCCACTCCGCAAATGCTTTTCAGAACAGATGGACGGAAGCTCAATGCAGCACCGTTTTTTCCACAATGATCCCCGTAAAGCATCCACATTGCAATGTTTTCTCTTGTAGACCACGAGAAGCATTTTCCATACACCATTTTATGTTTCATCTGTTTGCTGTCTGGTGTGTCATTCCACATGGTCCCGTCAGACAGCATCAGATAACCATCCAGCAGAAAAGCAAGTGCAATTTCCGTTGAAGTATAAAGTTTATAATTCCGATGCAATAATGCGTTATGCTTTAGTTGTTTTGACAATATTTCGCTGCTTGCAGCCATATCTTCTAGTCTATACATCATATCATATTATTCCCCCGTTCACATATTGGGTTAACACTAATGCTTCGGAAGCATAAGATTATTCCAATCTGATACTTCGCATTGACCAGAATATGTTGCATACTCACCCTCTCGTGTTCCCAAAAACTCTGTGGCTATGGCAGTCCCATCTGATTTGATCCCCACCGAATGACCACTTCCTGCTGCGACAGCAACGATATTACCCCAGTCATAAACATCACATTGACCCCAATAATTGCCAGTAATAGGATCATAGTGGGATGTAGCTACTACCGTACCATCTGCTTTTAAGCCGAGCGTATGCTCTCTCCCCGCTGCGATAGCAACGATATCTGTCCAACTACTTACTCCACATTCTCCGAAGAAGTTATCACCAGCTGCAACGACTGTTCCATCCGATTTAAGACCAATTGTTTGATGATAGCCTGCAGCAATCGCAACGATTCCGTTCCAATTCTGCACTTCTTCCTGACCATGTCTAACGAATTTATCCTCTTGTGCCTCTTTTTTGAATGTCGTGACTGTCACTGTTCCATCTGTTTTCAATCCAACCGTGTGATAATCGCCTGCAGCAATCGCAATAATATCGGACCATTCGGATACATTACATTGTCCGTGTCTGTTGTCGCCGACGGCTACAACTGTTCCGTCTGCTTTTAATCCTACTGTATGATATCCTCCGCCTGTAATGGCAACAATATCTTCCCAATTGGATACATCACATTGATTGTATTTGTTCCATCCTGCAGCAACGACCGTCCCATCCGCCTTTAAACCAACCGTGTGAACATCGCCTGCACTAATTGCTATGATATCGTTCCATGCAGAAACATCGCACTGTCCATCATCGTTTCTCCCAATAGCTATAACCGTACCGTCCGTCTTTAGTGCAACCGTATGACCTGACCCTGCTGCAATCGTATCCCGCACAGCTATTTGATCCCAGCATGCTTTCAGATACTGATTGCCATCTCTAAAATCTCTTGCTGGAATAAGCTGTGTTAATGCAGTTGAAAAATCTCCGTTAGAGCATAGCTTTACCGCCCATTCATATCTGCTTTCTTTTATTTTTTCTTCGCTGTCACCATATCCATTCATCATCTCAAAGGCAGCTATTGCTTCTTCATACTTTCCAGCATCCAACAGTGCAACGGCTGCATTATACTTCTTATTCGGAATAATTACCGTAAACAGCACGATTGCAAACGTCAGCACTGCTGCAGCGGCAGACAACACGATTGCAACAATCTTCTTACGCTTCTTTACTGCATCTTCCTTTGCAGCCCGTTCTTCAGCCTGACGCTTTGCTTCCTCTGCAGCGCGGCGGTCGGCTTCTTCCTTGTCTTTTTTCTGCTGTTCTGTAATCCGCACAATTCGCGAATCACATTGCTCGGACAGCGTATCGGCGTCCTTCCATCCGGACAGTTCTTTGAAGGATGCTTTTGCCTTTTCGACATCTGCTATGGAATTACTGTTAAAAAGACGCTGTGCTGCCTCATATTTCGCATCCTTTTCGGCAGTCACTTTGGCTTTATCCAGCTGTTCATACTTCGGCAGCAGCTTCTTGGTACGCTCCTCGGCGCGCGCTTTGACCGCCTTTTGCTGCTCCTCGATCAACGTCATTTGTGCAAATGCCTTTTCAAGATTTGCATACTTGTCCTGACAATACGGGCACGGCTCGCCGGTCTTTGCCGGGTGTCCGCAATCGCACAGCCAAAATGCATCCTCTTTGATCGGCATATACAGTTTGATCTTCGGCTTCGGCTGTCCGTAACGGCGGAAAAAGTGCTTGATTTTATAAACCGATTTAACATACTGAATGCGTGGGAAGTTTTCCTCCGTCAAAAGCGGTTGTTCGGGCAGGGTATAGGTCTTGTCCGTTTCCGCCGCTCTCCAAGACGAACCGTCCGCAAAGGCGGCTTTCTCCTGCTCGATCTGCACGCGATACGCAACGTCGGTATTCAAAGAAAACGTCTTATCGACCGGCAGCCGTTTCGGTTCGGTTTCGTCCGCCGCCATGTTCTGATAGACGCAGCGGCAGCGGCTGACTTCGTCGCCGGTATCATCGAAAACGATCACGTTCAGATAGAGGGAGCGGAGTTCCTTGCCGCTTTGATTCCATGCAACGAGCGACATCCGATCTTCTTTTCCGTCCGTCTTCAAAATGACAGATTCCACATATACCGGAGCGTCCGGCGACCAGCTTCCGTAGCGATAGGAACGTTTAATGCTTTCTTCCTGTCCGAACGCTTCCGTCGGCGCTGCAATCTCGCGTTCCACCGGAGCCGCCGCGGGAGCCTGCTGTGCAGTCGCAACGTTTTCGATATTCGGGTATTGCGCTTTATAGTAGGAATAGAGCGTCGTGTCGCCCTTCTTTGCTTTTTGAATTGCCGTATCAATCTGCATTCCGGTAAAGGTATCCATCGGGAGCTCCATAAAGCTGCCGCATGCGCCGCAGCGATACCCCTGCTTCTCCTTGCCGATAAAGCCTGCCGCAGCGCCGACGACGCCGAAAACGACCGCACCGGCTGCCGCTTTTCCCGCGCTGAACGTCTTATGCTGTGTATCGGTATGTAATGAAGTGCTTCCGCAAAATCTGCAACGCATGATTATTTACCCTCCCCCAACATCGTCAACCAATAATATGTTTTATAATCGCCGGACCGGTTCTTCATGCGGAACGCCTCTTTGATAAATCCGTTGTCGGCAAGTCTGTTTAGCGTACGTTCTGCATCGAATACCGACAAGTCCTCTTTTGCCGCTTGATATTCTTCCGACATCAGATACCGTCCGAAATACCTGCCGAGCAAGTCCAGACAGTCCGTATCGCATAGCGGCTTTTTCTCGCGTTCCATCATGTATAAAAACAGTTTTGCCTGCGCCTGCTTTTGCGGAGTATAAAAGTCATCGTTTCGGTCGATGCGATGGTTGCGGATTTCTTCCAGGCAAATCAATGATTCCGTGCACGGGCAAAGCAGATAATAGCGTCCATCTTCTAAACTAAGTACGCCCTCTTTGACAAGATCGTCCAAGAGCTTTTGCAGGTCTTCTTCCGGCAACATCTCCAGCTCGTCGCACCAGCACGCGATTTCTTCTGCCGTTTTTCCGTCTTCATCCTCCAAAATCGAAGCGATCAATTGACCGTTGGCGGAAACAGCGTTCGGCAAGCGCAAAATAGCTTCTTCCTTACGCTTATCAAGTCCGTTCTGCCATTCCGATTTTTGCTTGGCAATGCCCTGATCGGCGGCTTTGCGCTGGCTCAGCAGTTCACTGCAGGCCTCCATTTCGCCCATATAACGGTATCCTTCTCCGATCCCCCGTATATCGGTTCCCGCGCGGGAAACCAATTCTGCACACTTAACTACGCTCTGCCGCAGTTCATCGTCGGAATCATCTCTGTGCGCATACAACGCATTGCTTTTTGCCTGTGACTTGATAGAATTCAACTGATCTTGTAAAGACATCGGATTTCCTCCCTATTGAATGGTAAGGTGCATTTGTATATTTACAGAATACCATATAACGCCTGTTTGTGCAATAATCGACACGGTTTTTCTGCAATGACTTCTCGCAGATTTCGATCTGGGGGAGGATCGCTCCTCCCCCTGCGTCCTATCTTACCTCATACCTACCGAGAGAACGAGAACGCTGCTTTTGCGTTTCCTTCTGCTGCGCTTGTCGCAGAAGCTCGTCCGTGGAATTCGGACCGAGGAATTTACGAAGCATCCGGTATCGTTTTGCTTCCGGCGTCATCTGCTCGATCTGCTCTTCCTGATCCTTGATCGTGTCCTGCTGCAAGAGCACCGTATAATACGCCTTGTCCAGATCACGCTTGGCAAGCGCGTATTCACGGGCGTACTCATAGCATTTGGACAGGGCTTTCAGCATCGTTGCCCGCATTTTATTGAACAGACCGATGATCTGGTCCCGAAACGCCTTTGCAGACATGAATCGCTGCGGCTGCGGGAGCATCCATCCGGGTTGGTTATACTCCTCGATTCTTGCCGCCAGTTCAACCGAATCCTCCTGCAGATCCTGGAGTTTTTCCTGTGCGACGGAAACCGCGTTCTGAAAGCCCTCCAGCGACAGTTCCATTTCCTGCGTCTGCGTTTTCATTTTCTCGATCTCCTTCGCCCGCTGCTGCTTTTCGTAATCGAGCACGGACAGATGCTTTTCATGTGTTCCCTTGTGCTGCCACTCGATACCGTGGCGCTCCATGGTCGCCGCAAGCTGCTCCTTTTCGGACTGTACCCATTGATTCCATTCCGTATCGCCGCGCGTGCCGCCATCGAAGCCCTGCGCCGCAAGCGCCTTTTTAAGCGATACGCGCGTACCGAGCCCCCGTTTGCTGCCGGTTGTGAACGGAACGAAATCAATATGCAGATGTGGCGTCGCCTCATCCATGTGCAGATGTGCGGAGAACACATAGAGGTTCGGATTTCGCGCTTGGAAGCCCCGATAGTATTCGTCCAGGATTTCCTTTGCGCGTGCGCCGTCCTCCGTCGTCGCGCTCATGTTGTCCTTGTCCCCGATCTGCAGGATCAGCTCATGAAACGGCTTTTCCTGTTTGCTGCTGCGGATCTTTTCATAGTAATCCGGGATGACGCGATCCGCGCGCGTCTGTTTTGCGTTGTACTGCTGCAGGGCTTCATCGAACAGCTTGTGATAGACCTCTCGGATCGGCTCGTTGCAGTATTCGATATTGTTCTCGGTACGGTTGGAATCCGTGTTCTTTGCGTGGAATTTGCGGCTGTTGTGATTCACTGATCCTTTTCCGACCATTGCGCTGATGGTTCTTTGCATAGAATCCTCCTTTTTCCTTGTTGAGCGAAGCGATCTTGCCTTTGTTACTTTCTGCGAAAGTAACGCAAAAGCACTTTTGACAGCAAGCCGTCAAAAATGCTGCCTGCAAGCAGGCATTGCGCTCTCCGAGGGGGCTTTGGGGCGCTGCCCCGTTGCTTTCGAGCAACGCCCCGGCA
>JAFXVP010000032.1 GCA_017524445.1 Clostridia bacterium
CCCGCATCTCCTCTACCAGAAAATCCGGCATCTGAATCGTCCGGTTGCTTTTCGGTGTTTTCGGCTCGGTAATGACATCCCGCCGGTTCAGGCGCTGATACGATTTGTTGATCCGTACCGTCCCCTGCTCGAAATCAATGTCCTCCGGCGTCAGCGCCAGCAATTCACCCTCACGAATTCCGCACCAGTACAGCATTTCAAAGGCGTAATACGAAAGCGGCTTGTCCATGATTGCTTCGGCGAATCGCTTGTATTCGTCCTGCGTCCAGAACAGCATCTCCCGCGTCCGATCCTTTCCCATGTTCCCGGCCTTTCGCGCCGGATTCTCTCTTAACCCGTAATACTTCTCCGCGTGATTGAAAACTGCGCTGAGCTGGTTATGCAGCGTTTTCAAATACGTCGGCGCATACGGTTTTCCGTTTTCGTCCCTGTGCTTGATCATCTCGTTCTGCCATGCAATGACATCCTTCGCCTGAATATCGCACATTTTCCGCTTTCCGAAGAACGGGAGAATCCGTTTTTCAAGGATATTGGTTTTCGTACACCACGTGTGCTCTTTGATACGGTTCTTCATATCCGTTGTGTAGATCTCCACGAAGCTCTCGAAAGTCATATCCATCTTCGCCTCGCGTTTGTTCATTTGTTCTCTCTCCCATGCGACGGCTTCCCTCTTTGTTGCAAAGCCGCGCTTAGTCGTCTGCTTTGGATTGCCTTGTACGTCGGTATACCGATATACAACGCGCCACGTGTTTGCGTTCGGTTCTTTGTAGACTGCCATTTTTCAGTCCCTCCTTTCTGTTTCTTTTTCGTATGCCGAACCATAGTCCAGTCGTTCCATGAAATAACGACGGTTTACTCTGCCGGAGATCGTAATGATCCCTTTCTGCTTCAGCTCATCGTTCAACTGACGCATAATCTTGTACGCGTATGAATCCGATATGTTGAGCAGCGCTGCAACTTCCTTAACCGTCAGAAACATGCTCTTTTCCATACGTTCGTCCTCCTTTCTTTCGATTTGTTGCATGGTGCATTCTCCTTTCTATAGAATCGTTTGTCTTCGTCCTTCCATCATTCTCCGTTTCCTCGGATGCCGTTCCTGCCCTGCTCTGCACGACGTTGTCCGCTCGCTTCCGATCACGGACGTCTGATCGAAAGGTCCTGGCGAAGTATCCTCATCCGGACGGGTATTCAGTTGTATTAAACATATATGTTTAAGTCTCCGTCGCTATTATACTAAACATATTTGTTTATGTCAAGAGGTTTTTAGAAAATATTTTAACTTTTTTGTTTAATTTTCTCTTGACTCTCTTAAACATCTTTGTTATACTTCTCTTGTAAGCATTTCTCGGAGGTGTTTTTTATGGCAATCGGTGAAAGAATCCGTTTTATTCGCAATCTGCGCGGTATGACGCAGAAGTATCTCGGCACGTTGGTGGGCTTTCCGGAAAAGACCGCCGATATTCGCATGGCGCAGTACGAAGCCGGTACGAGAACGCCGAAGGAAGATCTGACCAACGCCGTTGCCGGTGTTCTGGAGGTATCCCCTCTCGCATTGAATGTTCCCGACATTGACAGCTATTTCGGCTTGATGCACACTTTGTTTGCGTTGGAAGATTTGTATGGTCTTACAATCGAGCAGAAAGGCGACGATGTGATCTTCCGTGTCGATCCGAACAAAGGGAAAGACGCTGCTGCTTTGCGTGAAATGATCGATGCTTGGGCGACCATCGCGGAGGAATACCGTTCCGGGAAGATCAGCAAGGAAGCATACGACGTATGGCGTTATAACTACCCGCAGCACGATGAAACGCAGATCACGGCGAAAGTCCCGTCTCAAGAGCTGAGTGATGCGCTGCTCAAAAAGTTTAAGGATCAATTGAAGGACTGACATTCCCATATCTCCTTTCCGGCAAATGAAAAAAGAGCTAACCGATTGTTGAAAATCAGTTAGCTCTTTCGTGTTTTACTCTATGGATAATAGCCGAATGTTGTCAATTTGTTGTCATTTGACAGGTTGACAACCGATCTGCCCAGTATTTTAGGGCATTCTCGCGGTTTCGGTTCTTATTCCCACTCGATCGTTGCGGGGGGCTTGCTGGTGATATCGTAGAGCACGCGGTTTACGCCGGAGACCTCGTTGACGATGCGGTTCATGCAGGTCTCTAAGAGTTCATAGGGCAGGCGGGCCGCCGTCGCCGTCATGAAATCGGAAGTCAGCACGGCGCGCAGAACGATCGCGCAGTCATAGGTGCGGTGATCGCCCATGACGCCCACGGAACGCATGTCGGAAAGCGCGGCGAAGAACTGCCCCTTGCCGGTGTCGATCCCGAAACGCACAAGCTCCTCCTGAAAAATCGCGTCCGCCTCCTGCACGATACGCACCTTTTCGGGCGTGATCGCGCCCATGATGCGAACGCCGAGACCCGGACCCGGGAACGGCTGCCGATACACCAGCGCGCGCGGGAGCCCGAGCTCCGTTCCGAGCGCGCGCACCTCGTCCTTGAACAGCGTCCGCAGCGGTTCCACGATCCCTAAAAATCCCACGTTTTCGGGCAGACCGCCCACGTTGTGATGTGACTTGATGGTCGCGCCGCCGCTGCCCGCGCCGCTTTCCACCACGTCCGGATAGATGGTCCCCTGCGCCAGATAATCCACCGCGCCGAGACCGCGCGCCGTTTCTTCAAACACGCGGATGAACTGCTCGCCGATGATGCGCCGTTTCCGTTCGGGATCGGCGACGTCCTTCAAAGCGGTATAGAACCGGTCCTTTGCATCGACGTGCACGTAATTGAGATCGAACCCGCCTTCCGGACCGAAGATTGCTTTCACTTGTTCGCCTTCGTTCTTGCGCATCAGTCCGTGATCCACGAACACGCAGACAAGCTGTTTGCCGATCGCTCTCGACAGCAGCGCCGCCGTGACCGAGGAATCCACGCCGCCGGACAGCGCCAAAAGTACGCGTCCGCTTCCGACCCGTTCTTGGATCGCGGGGATCTGCTCCTCGATGAAAGACGACATGCGCCAGTCGCCGCGGCAGCCGCAGACGTCCCGGACGAAATGCCGCAGCATGTCCGTTCCCTCAGGCGTATGCTCCACCTCGGGATGAAACTGCACGGCGTAGAGCCGCCGCGCGGCGTCTTCCATCGCGGCGACGGGGCAATTCTCGGAGTGCGCGGTGACCCGGAACCCGTCCGGAACGGTTGTGATCCGGTCGGTATGGCTCATCCAGCAGACCGTGCGCGCGGGAACGCCCTTGAAAAGCGGAGAATCCGGCGCATCGATGAAAAGCTCCGTCCGTCCGTATTCGGAAACGTCTGCCGGCTGTACCGCACCGCCCGGGATGTACGCCATGAGCTGCGAGCCGTAGCAGATGCCGAGGATCGGGATCCCGAGCGAAAACAGCTCTGCGTCACAGGTCGGCGACGCCGGATCGTAGACGCTGTTGGGTCCGCCGGTGAGGATGATCCCCTTCGGATTCATGCTTTTGAGCGTTTGCAGCGAAGTCGTGTACGGCAGGATCTCGCAGTACACCTGACACTCCCGCACGCGGCGGGCGATCAGCTGTTTGTACTGCCCGCCGAAATCAAGGATCAGTATGGTATCCCGTTCCATCGTTCCTCCTGTTTATTCCACGGTAACGCTCTTCGCGAGGTTTCTGGGTTTGTCCACGTCAAGCCCTTTTGCAACGCTCGTATAGTAGGCGAGCAGCTGCAGCGGAATGATCGCGATGCTGCCGATGAAATGCGGATCGGCTTTCGGTACGTAGACCGTGAAGTTCACCGTCTCCTCGACGTTGTAGTTGCCGTAGCCGGTCAGTCCCATCAGGTACGCGCCTCGCGCCTTGCACTCCGCCATGTTGCTGACGGTCTTTTCGATGCGGTCCTGCTGCGTCAGCACGCCGATGACGAGCGTGCCGTTTTCGACGAGCGAGATCGTCCCGTGCTTCAGTTCGCCCGCGGCGTACGCTTCGCTGTGGATGTAGGAGATCTCTTTCATCTTCAAGCTGCCTTCAAGGCAGATCGCGTAATCGAGCCCGCGTCCGATGAAGAAGATGTCCCGCGCGTTCGCGTGCTTACTGGCAAACCACTGGATGCGTTCCTTGTTTTCGAGCGCGCGCGCCATCTTGTCCGGCAGGGCGGTAAGCTCCGCGATCAGCGCGTCATACCGTTCCGCGTCAAGCTTTCCGCGCACGTCTGAGAGAGCGATCGCAAGCGCGTACATCGCCGCGAGCTGCGCGCTGTACGCCTTGGTCGTGGCGACCGCGATCTCCGGTCCCGCAAGCGTGTACAGCACGCGATCCGCTTCACGCGCGATGGTCGAGCCGACGACGTTGACGATCGCAAGCGTCGGCACGCCCCTTGCCTTTGCCGCGCGCAGCGCCGCAAGAGAATCCGCGGTCTCGCCCGACTGCGAAATGACGATCACGAGCGCGTGTTCGGACAGCAGCAGCTTCCGGTAGCGAAACTCCGAGGCGAGCTCCACGCGTACGGGGATCTCGGCAAGGTCCTCGAGCACGTACTGCGCGAGCATCCCGACGTGCCACGCCGAGCCGCACGCGACGATGTGGATCTGATCGATCGCGCTTAAGAAATCCCGGTCGAGCCCCGCCGCCGAAAGGTCGATTTTCCCGTTTTTGACGATACTCGAAAGCGTATCCTTAACCGCCCGCGGCTGCTCGTGGATCTCCTTGATCATGAAATGCTCGTAGCCGCCCTTTTCCGCGGCTTCGGCGTTCCACGTGATGCGGGACAGCGGCAATTCGATCTCGTCGCCGTTCAGATCGTAGAAATGCGCTTCGCCCGGAAGCAGTCGCGCCGACTGCAGATTGTCGATATAGTAGACGTCGCGGGTGTGCTTCAGGATCGCGGGCACGTCGGACGCAAGGAAGCTCTCGCCGTCGGCGACGCCGATGATCAAGGGGCTGTCCTTCCGGGCGCAGTAGAGCTCGCCGGGATAATCCTTGAACATCAGCGCGAGCGCGTAGCTGCCGCGTACGCGGACCATCATACGGTTGATCGCGTCGATCGGCCCGATCTTGTATTTCTTGTAATAATAATCGACGAGCTTGATGACGACCTCGGTGTCCGTGCCGCTGTAGAAGCGGTAGCCGTTGTTCAGAAGCTTCTGCTTGAGCTCCTCGAAATTCTCGATGATCCCGTTGTGCACGCCGACGACGTCCGATTCCACGGGACCGGACGCGGAACCCGTCGCGTTGCCGGAAACGTGCGGGTGCGCGTTCGCGCGGCTCGGTTCGCCGTGCGTCGCCCAGCGCGTATGCCCGATGCCGCAAAACCCCGGCATCGTCCGCCCCTCGTCGGTCATTTCGATCAGGTTCTTGAGCTTGCCTGTCGCTTTCACGACCTCCGCAAGCGCGTCGCCGCTGCGCACCGCGAGCCCCGCGGAGTCATAGCCGCGGTATTCGAGTTTCTTGAGTCCTTCCAAAAGGATCGGCGCAGCAGGCTTCGATCCGGTGTATCCGACGATTCCGCACATATGGTAAACTTCCTTTCTGTTCTGTCTGCATTATACACAATTTTTCCCGGAAAATCTACAGGATTTGTATCAGCCGCCGCGCGGCTTCTTCCGTGTCTCCGCGACTGCCGAAACACGACAGCCGCACATATCCTTCGCCGCCGGAGCCGAAGCCCTCTCCCGGCGTGACGACGATCTGCGCCGTCTTGATCAGTTCGTCAAAGAACGCCCAGCCCGTCATACCGTCCGGACATCTGAGCCACAGGTACGGCGCGTTGCGGCCGCCGGTAAAGAGCTGTCCGGTCTTTTTGAGCGCATCGGCAAGGATCCGCCCGTTTTCCTGATAAAAGCCGATCGCCTTCCGGCTCTGCGCGACGCCTTCCGGAGACAGCGCCGCTTCTCCCGCTCTCTGCAGGATATAGCTCACGCCGTTGGTCCGCGTCGTCCGATCCTGCGTCCACATATCCCTGAGCGAGAGTCCTTCCCGCACAAGCTTTCCCGGTACGACCGTATAGCCAAGCCGCGTTCCGGTGAACCCCGCCGTTTTGGACAGGGAACTGATCTCGATCGCGCAGGTTTCGGCACCGGGCAGCTCATAGATGCTGCGCGGCACGTCTTCGTCCTGCACAAACGCTTCGTAGGCGGCGTCAAAGACGATGACCGCCTTCCGTTCGTTTGCCCAGTCCACCCACTTTTTAAGCTGCGCTTTGGTGTACGCCGTTCCCGTCGGATTGTTGGGCGAGCATAAGAAGACGAGATCCGCGTCCGTTTCGTCCGTCGGCAGCGGCAGAAAGCCGTTTTCCGCATTTCCGGTCAGGGAGACGATCCTTCTGCCCGTCATCCGGTTGGTATCCACGTAGGCGGGATAGGCGGGCTCCGTCACCAGCACAGTCGCGTCGCGGGAAAACAGATTCCCGATCGCGCCGAGATCGTCGGCCGCGCCTGACGAGATAAAGACGTCTTCCTTTGAATGGATCACGTTCCGCCGCGCATAATAATCCGCGACGGCCGCCTTCATGAAATCGGTCCCGACCTCATTGAGATACCCGTGAAACGTCGCCGCATGCGCCTGTTCTTCGACCGCCGCGTGCATCGCTTCGATGACCGCGGGTGTCAAAGGACCCGTTACGTCGCCGACGCCGAGCCGGAGAAGATGACGGTCGGGATGCGCCGCCGCATAGCTTGCGACGGTCTCGCCGATCCGGGTAAAAAAGAATGCCGGCGGAAGCTGCCCGTAGGCCGTATTGATCTTCGTCACAGCGCCACCTCCCCGGAAAAGACGGTCACGGCGGGACCTTCCATTGTGACATTGTCCGTTTCATCCACGGTGATAAGCAGGCTTCCGCCGACCAGTTTCACCTCGACGGGTTCGCCGACAGGACAAAGCCCATGCTTCACCGCCGCGATGACCGACGCGCACGCGCCGGTGCCGCACGCCATGGTGATCCCGCAGCCGCGTTCCCAGACGCGCATGCGAAGCTTTTGCGGCGAAAGGACCTGCACAAACTCAACGTTCACGCCGCCGGGGAAGCGTTCGTCCCGTTCGATGCGCGGTCCGAAAACGGAAACCGGCACGGCGTCCGCGTCTTCTGTAAAGAGCACCAGATGCGGATTGCCGACCGAGACCGCCGTCCCGACGCCCATTCCGTCGGAGAGCGTCACGCTTTCCTGCGTCATCACGGCGCGTCCCATGTCCACGACAACGCTTCCGACCGTGCCGTTTTCGATCCGGAGCGTCAGTTTTTTCACGCCGGAACGGGTCTCCACCGTCATCTGTTCCTTTCGGACATGACCGTTGTCATAGAGAAATTTGCCAGCGCAGCGGATGCCGTTGCCGCACATCTTCGCTTCGCTACCGTCGGCGTTGAAGATCCGCATTTCACAGTCGGCGGCGGAAGACGCGCAGAGGAAGATCACGCCGTCCGCCCCGACGCCGAAACGGCGGTCGCACAGCGCCGCGCAAAGCGATTCGGCGTTTTCCGGGACCTGACCGTAAACGAGCAGAAAATCGTTGCCCAGTCCGTGCATTTTGGTAAACCGCATGACGCTTCCTCCCTTCCGCTTCCTTCCGTCAGTAGACCAGCATGTATTTTTTGATCTCCCAGTCGGTGACGCGCGTGCGGTACTCGTCCCACTCGCGCCGCTTGCCTTCGGTGTAATGCGTATAGACGTGCTCGCCGAGCGTTGTGACCATCAGCGGATCGGCGGAGAGACACTCGACCGCCTCAAGAAGGTTTCCGGGCAGGCTGTCGATGCCGTGCGCCTTGCGCTCCGATTCGGTCATCAGATAAATGTTTTCGGTGATCTCCGCCGGCGGCGTCATGCCCTTCTCGATCCCGTCGAGCCCTGCCGCGAGGCACGCCGCAAACGCAAGATACGGATTGCAGGCGGGGTCCGGGCAGCGCAGCTCTACGCGCGTCGAGCTTTTGCGCGCGGCGGGGATGCGGATCAAAGCCGAACGGTTCGAAGCGCTCCACGCGAGATAGCACGGCGCTTCATAGCCCGGCACAAGCCGCTTATAGGAATTGACGAGCGGATTGGTGACCGCCGCCATGCCGCGCACGTGCGCGAGAATGCCCGCGATAAAGCTGTAAGCTTCCTTGCTGAGCTGCTTTTCACCGTCCGGATCGAAAAAGATGTTTTTCCCGTCGCGGAACAGTGACATATTCGTGTGCATGCCGCTGCCGTTGATCCCGAATACGGGCTTCGGCATGAACGTCGCGTGCAGTCCGTGCATCTGCGAGATCGTCTTGACCGCCATGCGGAACGTCATGATATTGTCCGCGGCGGTCAGCGCGTTTTCGTACTTGAAGTCGATCTCGTGCTGTCCCTCGGCGACCTCGTGATGGCTCGCCTCGATCTCGAAGCCCATATCCTCGAGCATCAGGCAGATCTCGCGGCGCACGTTGCCGCCGTGATCGATCGGCGCCATATCGAAATAGCCCGCCGCGTCCGCAGTGCGCGTGGTCGGCAGTCCCTTTTCATCCGCTTCGAAGAGGAAGAATTCCATCTCCGGTCCGACATTGAAGGTATAGCCAAGCTCTTCCGCGCGCTTCAGCGTACGCTTCAGCACGTAGCGCGGATCGCCGACAAACGGCGTGCCGTCCGGGTTGTAGACGTCGCAGATCAGCCGCGCCGTCTTGTGCGTTGCCGGCGCCCAGGGAAGGATCGCAAAGGTGTCGAGATCGGGACGCAGATACTGGTCGGATTCGTGGATGCGCGTGAAGCCCTCGATGGAGCTGCCGTCGATCATGATCTGGTTGTTCAGGACCTTTTCGATCTGCGAGCGCGTGACCGCCACGTTCTTGAGCTGTCCGAAAATGTCGGAAAACTGCAGGCGGATGAATTCGATATCTTCTTCTTCGGCAATGCGAACGATGTCTTCTCTTGTATAGTGTTTCATGGTTTTTCTCCTTTTTTATGATATTGTTGTGCCGCCCCGATGAAACCGAGGAACAGCGGATGAGGTTTATTGGGTCTGCTCTTGAATTCCGGATGATACTGCACGCCGAGGTAAAACGGCATGTCCGAGATCTCTGCGGCCTCGACCAGGCGTCCGTCCGGGGAAACGCCCGAAAACGTCAGGCCGGCGTCTGAAAGTCGCTGTCGGAATTCGTTGTTGAGCTCGTAGCGGTGTCTGTGCCGCTCCGCGATCGCGTCAAGCGCATAGCTGCGATCCATCGTCGTACCCGGTTGTATGACGCAGGGGTAGCTGCCGAGCCGCAAAGTGCCGCCCTTATCGACCTCGTCACTCTGTCCGGGCATGAAATCAATGACCTTATGCGCGCTTTCGGGTTCAAACTCGCCGGAGTTTGCATCCGTCCAACCGAGTATACTCCGCGCGTATTCGATGCACAGGATCTGCATGCCGAGGCAGATGCCGAAATACGGGAGCGCGTGCGTTCTTGCAAAGCGCGCCGCGTCGATCATGCCCTCGATCCCGCGGTTTCCGAACCCGCCGGGCACCAGAACGCCGTCGACGCCGTCGAGGTCGTCCGGCGTAAACTGTTCCGAATCGATCCAGCGGATCCTGACCTCCACGCCGCGCGCGTAGCCCGCGTGCTTCAGCGCTTCGACGATCGAAAGATACGCGTCGTGCAGCTGCGTGTATTTGCCGACCAGCGCGACCGTCACGCTGCCCTGCGGGTGCTTCACGCGTTCGACCATCTCCCGCCATTCTTTAAGGTCCGGCACAGGTGCGTCGAGATGCAGTTTTTTACAGACGATCTCGGAGAAATGCGCCTGTTCAAGATACAGCGGCGCTTCGTACAGCGTGTCGAGCGTCAGGTTTTCGATCACGCAGTCGCGGTCCACGTTGCAGAAGTGCGCGATCTTTTCAAAGATGCCGTCATCTGTGATCGGTTCGTCCACGCGCAGCACGAGGATGTCCGGCGTGATGCCCATGCCCTGCAGTTCCTTCACGGAATGCTGTGTCGGCTTGGACTTGTGCTCGCCGCTCGCGCGAAGGTACGGAACGAGCGTAACGTGGATATAGATCGCGTTGTCGCGTCCGACCTCGCGCCCGACCTGCCGGATCGCCTCCAAAAACGGCTGCCCCTCGATGTCGCCGATCGTGCCGCCGACCTCGGTGATCACGATGTCCGCGTCCGACTTTTCGCCGACGCGATAGATGAACCGCTTGATCTCGTCGGTGATGTGCGGGATCGTCTGCACCGTCTTGCCGAGGTAGCCGCCCTGCCGTTCGCGCGCAAGCACGTTCGCGTAAACCTTGCCGGTCGTCAAGTTCGAATACCGGTTCAGATCCTCGTCGATGAAGCGTTCATAGTGTCCGAGATCGAGGTCTGTCTCAGCGCCGTCCTCGGTCACGTAAACCTCGCCGTGCTGATAGGGGCTCATCGTGCCGGGATCGACGTTGATGTACGGATCGAGCTTCTGCGCCGCGACCTTGAAGCCTCTTGCCTTCAGAAGCCGTCCGAGCGACGCCGCCGTAATGCCCTTGCCGAGACCGGAAACTACCCCGCCGGTCACAAAAATGTACTTTTTCATACCCGTTCCTCCGCGTTTTCTGTAAAGAGAGAGGCGCCCGCCCGAGGGGAGTTTTCCCCGCGGATGGACGCCTGTCGTTCATCTTGCTTCGTATTATTGATACGCCGTGTATTCGGTTCTGTTCGTCTCGCAGTTCGCGTCAGCGATATATGATATATAAAAAACACGAGAGTCATTATAACTCTGATGTTTTTCATTTGTCAAGACTTTTTTGTTTAAATCAACAGGAACTTTTGGGTTTTCCGTGTACGAAAAGAAGGACGTCTCCTTTGTATCAAAACAAGCGTCCCAAAATGGCAGCGACGGATCTGATTGATTACGCAGGAACCCATCTTCCGATCCTTTTGGGAACGCAAGTCACCGTTTCCCGGAAGCAGATCCCGCGCCTGGTCCATCGGATCCATTGAACAGCAAAACGCTCCCAACCCGGAGCGTTTTTGATCGGCTGTTAATTCTTTATATTGAAAAAGTGTAATTTCTTTCTAAAATTCTCTTGAAAAAGTGTTAGATTATAATTAATCATCACAATATTGCCAATGATAGCGGGATATGAAACGCTCCCAGACTAGGAGCGTTTTGATCGTCAATAACAAATATGTTGCCGCTTGATTCAAAGAAACATCACTATGTAATGCGGCAGGGCTATCATCATATGCACAAAACTCAGGTCTACGCACTCATTCGTCATCCGCCTTTCCCGGCACCGCTTTCATGCCGAACATGGCAAGCGCCTGATTGACCTTGTCCATCCGAACCGTCTCTTTGCCCTGCTCCAGATCACGGACAAAACGCAGCCCGAGCCCTGCGCGCACGGCAAATTCTTCCTGCGTCAGTCCGGCCGCTTTTCTGTTTTCTTTGATAAATGCTCCGATGTTTTTCATGCGTTAATTTTATACCTTATCGGGTATATTGTCAACTCTTTTTCTTCGGTTTTATACCACATCGGGTATATTTTAATAGTATATCTATATTATTATACCCGTTAAGGTATAATTTGTTTATTAAACAAGACAACAGAGCGAAAACGAATGCGTCTTGAGAGAAAACAAGTCATTGATGCGAGCAAACAGGACATTGAAGGCAGAAAACAAGACTTTGCCCCGAGCAAACAGGACATTGAAGGCAGAAAACGAGACATTGATACGATCAAAGCCCAAAGCATGCGCCTCGGGCTTTGCCGCATTTCTATTGTCAGGATATCCCTCATGTACTTATCTCATTTTAATTATTTTGCAACTTTTATTTTAGTTTTTTCTGCACTTTTGTTTTAACAATTTCTGCGATTTTGTTTTATATTTTTCGTTTTTTCTGGACGAGGAACAGCTCAAATAAACATCTCCATTTTGATGGAATGGCTCCGCCGCCAAAAAGCATCCTCGCCCGTGCAGAGGAGATCGTGATCCGAGAAGTGGTCTACGGAGAATAGAAGAGCTATGAAACAGCAAAGCCCGAAGCATTCGTGCGCTTCGGGCTATTTAATTGTTTTCGTTTCAATCATCACGCATAAGTTCCCGGAATCGATAAACCACGGTTACTTATCTTTGTCGTTATAGGGTGTATCTGCAAATCCTTTACTGTTTAGGCGATTCACCATTCGATCCAAAGAAGGTTTCCACAGCTTTCTGAACCACGTTGATCCCCCAAACCATTTTACAAGTGTAGGGCTAATTGCATAATATGTACGTACAAAAAAACGACCATAACTTCCGCCCATGTTGGGCGGAAGTTGAAAGCCGGGCACTTCCGGACAAGTTGTCCGGAAGTTGAATGTCGGGCACTTCAGGACAAGTTGTCCTGAAGTTGAAACCGTCAACTTCGTGCCAAGTTGGCGCGAAGTTGCATGAAATAATTAAGGACAACTTGTCCTTAATTATGAAAGACCAGCATAGAAATCTGGCCAAACCGGACTGCATTTTCGTCGTGTCAAACTTCCCGACAACTTGTCGGGAAGTTCCCAATAACGCAACTTCGGACCAAGTTGGTCCGAAGTGAAACAAGATCGTTTGATAGCCATAATTCAGAACAAGTTGATCTGCATTTTGCAGCTTCCGACTTCCTGCCAACTTGGCAGGAAGTTCGATGTGGATAATTTGAGCCAAGTTAGCTCACATTTTCTGTGATGGAGCAGACCTGGTTCTTGACTGCCTAAATTCCCGACAACTTGTCGGGAATTTCAAACTATGTGTGCGCATAAAGTGGGGCAAGTTGTCCCACTTTTCCGACAGGCACACTTCGTGCCATCATGACACGAAGTTATAGAAGCAAGGCTGAAAATGCGCGCCAATTCGGCGCTAATTTCCGGCAGTAAAAATTCGTGCCATGATGGCACGAATTTTTGAACAGTGAAATTATGATGAGAGAAAAGCCGCTGTACGACGCGCTGCAGCTCGTGGCAATGTACGCGGATCGGGACACGGAGGCGTTCCCTCTGACGGTTGAGGAGCAGGAAAAACTCAAAAAAGCACATGAAATTTTACAAAACCACTCCATCGACATCCTCAACACCGAGCGGAACACGCTGTATGCTGACCTCGTAAGGCAAAACTGCGATTATCGCGCCCTCAAAATCGAACGGAATCTCTGCAAACGGATTCTTACGGAACGCCCGCAGATTGAGAGGAAGCTGAAGCCGTATCTGACGGAGGATCGCGAACTCAGAAAGGAAACTTTGGAATATGAACGCTGAACATATCACAACGACATTTGAATACCACAGCACGACAAACCATGCAAAAAGGAGCGGAAAGAATGAAAGAAACGAAAGTTTACGGAACGGAGGCCCTGCGGGTGCCGGTGCGCGCCCGATACATGATAGATAAGAAGGGCGGTCGGATGACGCGGTCGTTTGAAACCGCGGAGCTGACCGTAAAAGAACTGGCAGAGTTCTTGGCAAGAAAATTCGGATTGGACTTAACGGAAAACATAATTACAGAGACAGGAGGTGATGCCGTTTGAAAGCGGCGATCTACACACGGTTCAGTTCCGACAATCAGACGGAAATGAGCACACAGGCGCAGGTTCGGGCGTGTACGGAATTTGCGAACGGAAACGGAATGGACGTTTACCGGATCTATTCCGATGAGGCAATCTCCGGCACGGAGGAAAAGACCAATCAGCGCGCACAGTATCAGGCGATGCTGGCGGACGCCAAGCAGCACCGGTTCGAGGTTCTGCTGATTCACAAGTATGACCGCGTCGCGCGGTCCTTGGAAGAACACGTCCGGCTGTCCAAGATGATGGAAAAGGAAAAGATTCCGATCATCGCAGTGGCGCAGAACTTCGGAGCAAGCATCGAGGGCGACTTCGCCAAGCAGATGATGTGGGTGCTGTCGGAGTATTACAGCAAGAACCTCTCCAAAGAGGTGCGGAAGGGGCATCGCGAGGTCGCGTTGAAGGGGCTGCATAACGGCGGCCCCGCCCCTTTCGGGTATCGGATCGAAAATCAGCAGCTCGTGATTGAGCCGAGCGAAGCGATCTATGTGAAAAAGATGTTCGACGCGGCGCTGAACCGCAGAGGGCATACGGGGCTGATCCGCGAGATGAAGGAAGCGGGCGTCCGCGGCAGGAACGGAAAAGAGATCAAGTACACGCAGATCTATGAGATCCTGAGAAACGAGAAGTACGCGGGCATCTATGTGTACTCGGTGGAGGGATGCCGGCACCGCAAGACGCGGCTGGAGACCGCGGGCGCGATCCGGATCGACGGCGCGATCCCGGCGATCGTGGACAAAAATACTTTCTATGAGGTGCAGAAAATCATGGACATGAGAAAGCAAAACGGCAGAAAGCAGAACGAATATCTCTGCAGCGGGCTGGTCTACTGCAAGTGCGGCGCAAAGATGCACATCCATCGCGCCCCGAACCGAAAAGGCAACAAGTATGTGTACTACGCCTGCAGCGCCAACTGCGGCGCGCCGACCGTGCGCGAGGAGGTGCTCGTCAAAGCGGTGACGGATTACCTCAAGGAGCTGCTGTCCGACGCAATGCAGCTCAAGATCGCACACTTTCTGCGCTCCTACCGGAATCATCGGAAGGATTGCAGGGCGACTTACACCGCGGTGGTGAAAAAGCAGATCGCGGCGAAGCAGACCGAATACGACAATCTGGTGAAAAACCTGTCCGCAGCGACGTTCGCGTCGGAGATCATTCAGGATCTGAACAACCGGATGAAAGCGCTGAAGGCGGAGATCGAGACCCTGAAGACCGCCGATCCGCCGGAGGAGTATTCGACGGGCACGATTCTCGAATGGCTGAAGGCGATCAGCGCCGCGCCGGACCGTCGAGCGGTGCATCTGCTCGTCGACCGGATCGAGGTCAGCTCGGACAAAGAAAAAACAGACGTCAACGTGATTTCCACATTGACGTCCGTTGGAGAATTGGTAGCGGCGATCCGATTCGAACGGATGACAGGTCGGGTATGAAGGGCAAAAATGCGATTGCCGAAAAACGCAGTAATTATGCGAAAAGTGGCTAAATATCTGGGTTTTCGGCGTTTTTCATTTGGTTCAATCTGTTCAAAAAACCATAGAAATACACTCGATTATGATCAGAGTGTTGTCAAAAATGTTGTCAAATTTTGCTTTCAAACATCCTGTTTCGCCCTCTTGATTGTTTGCAAAACAGCGAATCTCATTTAACCAACATTTTTGTCGATTCTGTTGACATGTAGGTTATTTTCTTTTTCCTTTCATTCAATCATTTCATCCGCATCATACGGGCGAAGCGAGCGATCAGAATTACGGCGATCAGGATGATGATGACCGCGATCGCGACGAGCAGCGAGATCCACCATTGCGACAGCGTCTGCTGTTCCTTCTGCTCCTGTTCCTGCTTGAGCTTTTCCTCATCCGTCTGCTTCTGCGGCTCCAGAATGGAGCATTTCAGCTCTTGATAGATGCTCTGCTGCTCACCGTTCTCGTCCTCGTAATACAGTTGGAAGCTGCCCCATGTATCACCATATTTGCTGCCGCCGGACAGGGTGGTGACAAAGATTGACAGGTCCTTTACCACGGAATCCTGTGGTTTGATATTGCCGAGATATGCCGATGAGCAGATCAGTCCGTCGACGCTCAGCACGCCGCGTACATTGTACAGCGGTGAAAAGCCCGTGTTGAATACGCAGATCGGCAGCACAAATGTTTCACCGCTCGTGATGCTTTCGGGAAGCTTGATCTCGTCATAACCAATCGACGCCTTCTGATAAATAGTCAGTTCATAGTGCGTGCTGTCCGAATACGTTCCGGTGCTTACGGTATCCGCATAGGTGCATAGGAAGTCCATCGCATGCCGTCCCTCGCTTGCGGAGGGCAGCGCATGCAGATCAAAGGTAACGGTTGTCGATTCGCCCTTTCTGAGCTCACCGATCGTAACGGAATCCTGGATCCCCTTCTTGCGGATCGCTTCGTCCTCCGAGGTGTAACGAACGACAACGTTTTTCGCGTCGCGCGTGCCGGTGTTCTGAATCGTCAGCGTTGCAGTAAAGTCGTCTCCGCCGCTGACCACTTCGTTATAAACACACGAAACGATCTCCACCTTCGGCTGCGTGATCCGAATGCGGTATTTTCCTTCCTCGGTGTATGCGCCGCCGTAGGCATCTTCATAGGTGATGATCGTCTGCACCACAATGTCACCCTCCTGCGCGCCGGGTGCAACGGACAGAACAAAGTCCGCATCGAATGTGGCGTTGACAAGCAGCTTGTCCAGAAACTGTGCATTCAGATCGGATTTCAGCGTCAGCGCGTCACTTTCAGGGGCGATGGAAATACGGATGTTCTTGGCTTCCCGGTTTCCGACGTTTTTCAATGAAAGCTGGAAGGAAACAGTATCCCCGCCCGAAACAACGGTCGGCGAAATTGTGCAAGCGTCGATCAAAATGATAGGCTTTTTTATCGCTGCCTGACCGCCTCCGCCACCGCCTGATGAAGGTGTCTTCCCGCCGGTCACCTGCACCTGCATATTGAACGTCTGTTCGGCAGGTTCGCCCGCAGGCGTCTTGTAGGTCACATGAAGCGTGACCGTATAGGTGCCGTTGTAGTAGGTACTCTTCAAAGGAGCATTGAACTGGATCAGGTATGCGTCCATCTTTCCGGTTTTATCGTCCTTGCCCTGCGTAACGTCGTATGTCTTTTCATATACGTCGAACTGCAGATTGGATGGCGCAAACGGTCCGTCGGAGGGGAATTCCGGAACGACACGAATGGTATTGCCCTGCGTTTTGCCGAGCAGCGGCATGATGAACTGTACCGAACCATTCGCCTGTACCGGCATATACCCGCCCGCATAGCTCTTGTCCATACCGGGATACTTCCAATAGGTGTCGATCTTCAATGGATCGGACGATTCTTCAGTTGGTTCCGGGGTGGAAGGAGCCGCCGTCGGCTGCGTGGTCGGAGACGCTGTAGGCGCTGTTGTTGGGGACGCGGTCGGCTCCGCAGTGGGTGACGAAGTCGGTTCCGCTGTCGGCGATGCGGTCGGTTCCTCACTCGGCGGCGCGGACGGCTCCGTGCTCGGCGAAGAAGAGGGTTCCGTCGAAGCGGTCGGTTCTGGTTCGTCTCCTTCCGCGATCGCCAGCACCGGCGTCAATGCCAGTATCAGTACCAAAATCCATGCAAATACTCTGTGTTTCATACCGTTATCCTCAATTTCTGTGTTATAGCATTGTCATGACGCCTGCGTCCATCTCGCAGACCGTGTCGCAAAGGACCTCGATATCAGCGATATTATGACTCGCAAGCAGGATCGTCCGTCCGTCTGTGGCAAGCGATTTGAACAGCTCGCGCATCTCGGCGACGCCGTTCTTGTCGAGACCGTTCATAGGTTCGTCGAGAATCATCAGGGACGGATCCTCCATGATCGCCTGCGCAATGCCGAGGCGCTGCCGCATGCCGAGACTGTACTTTCCGACGGGTTTAGAGCTCATCGGGTCGAGCCCCACGCGGCGGATCGTGTCGGCGATCTGCTTTAGATTGATCTTGTGCTTCAGAGACGCCAGAATTTCCAGATTCTTCAATCCCGAAAGCTGCGGCAGAAAGCCCGGCGTTTCGATGATCAGCCCGATGTCCTCGGGGAAATCGACATCCTTGCCGATCTGCTTGCCGTTCACCAGCACCTTGCCGCTGGTCGGCTGCAGAAAGCCGCAGATGCACTTGAACATGACAGTTTTGCCGGAGCCGTTGTTGCCGACGACGCCGTGGATCTTTCCCGCCTCAAAGTTGCGGTTGATCCCTTTCAGCACCGTGTCCTGTCCGAACACTTTCACGAGATCGTGTACTTCAATTGCGTTTGTCATAGATAGTCTCCTTTATGACTGCTCCGTACCGAGGAACATAAAGTTGTACTTGCGGATTGCGACGAGAATACCCGCCATCAGCCCGGCGATCAGCACAAGAAAGATCAGATATGTCTGCCAAAGGCGCGGCAGAAGATCGTAACCGAAGTTGTGCATGTGATAGGTCGCTTGGTTCAAGGGGCTGAGCCAGCCCACCGCGACGTTCGCCTTATACATCAGCTCGTCCGGGAGGTTGAACATCTGTTTGATGAGTTCTGGGTTTAGAAGCAGACCGTAGAGCGAGAAGCCGAACGCCGCGACCACGCCCGCGCTCTTGCCGCGCAGCAGCTTCATAAACAGCATGAGCAGCGCAAGCACGAGCGTGTACAGCAGCATCAGGAGGAAAATCGTTGCGGCGCATTGGTACGGACGCGACATCTCGAGCGTTTTGACAAGGGCAGGGAGCGCGACCGCCTTGCCCGCGCCGGAATAACCGAGGATCGCCGCCGTCTCCGACCACATATTGCCGATGAAGCTGTTCTGCATGTAGATCAGCGTCGTCGCGATCAGGATGAACACCATATAAAGAAGCGTCGCAAGAACGAGGTACACAAGCTGTCCCCACGCCCATGTCGACCGTTTCATGCACACCAGATAATACGGTACGCCCGCACCTAAAAACGGAATGTCCGCAAAGAGCAGAACGAGCAAAAGCGAAATGAGAAGCACGGAGTTTGCGTCGCCGAAGGTCCACACAAACGGCTCGAACGCCTGCATCGCCGTGCCCATGTCATAGGCGAAGCTCGCCGCCTTATCGGAGAGCAGAAAGCACAGAATGAACGCAAGCGCAAACGTCAGGAGGATACGGACGTTGCCGCGCCACATGCGGAAGTTGTACCGCACAACCGCCCACACCTGCGACAGCGTATAAAGAACGGGATTCTGCTGTTTCACCGCTTTCGGCTTTGCCTGTGCAATGCGCTTTTCAAGCAGCTTTTGCGAGAAGCTCTGCGCGGCGTAATGGTGCTTCTGCCGTTTGTCGTCGCGGAGCTCCGTCTGCACGGTCATGTAAAAGACAAGCTGCAGGATCAGCGTAAGCATGAAAAGCGTCAGCGCCGCGCTCTTGCCCTCAAGCGGCCACGCGCCCTGCATCGTCAGATAGTTTTTCGGGTTCAGCATGAACGTCGTACGGAAGTAGCGCTCCTGCAGAATGATCAAAACATAGTAGAAGATAAACGGCGCGGCATACGCAAGGTACACGTTCTGCGTGAGCGAGGAGCACAAAAGTCCTACGCTTGCCCACATCGCGCCGGAAAGAAAGAACAGAAAGCAGCGCAGGACGATGTCCGGGATCTTGGATTCGACCGCGTACTCGCCGTACACCTCCATCGGCGAGAACACAAGCATGAAAATGCCGAGCGTGACGAGAATGCCGAGCACCAGTGCAAGCCCGCCCGAGACCGCCGCGCCGATCCCTTTTCCGAGGATGTAGCGCGTGACGCTCGTGCGCGTCAGATACGGTTTTAGATAGCCGGATTTCACGTCGTCGGTAAACGCGGTGGTGTAGGGGATCGCGGCATGGATCGGGACGGCAAACAGGATGATATCGCTTCCGAGCGCGTTCAAGAGCAGCTCACGATGATAACCGTACAGCACATGCCGTTCCTCCATGCGAAACACGGAAAGCGCGTCCGAAAACGCGCCGATCAGAAGGCACAGTACCATGCCGCCGAACGCGATCAAAAACGACCGCCCGAATATTGCTCTTTTGATGTCACCGCAAATCTGCTTCATCATTCATCCTCTCTATTTCTTCATCTCAATCATACCTTTCTTTGCATAAAATGTTGTTTTCAAACTGTAATGGAAATGTAATCATTTCGGTTTTCAACATAAAAAAACCGCATCGTTCTGCTTTGCAAAACGATGCGGAAATACTGTTTTGAGTTTTATATCAATACCCCTGCTGCGGATCGATGATGCTGCCGTCGACGGCGTTGACGATCAGAAGCGGCTGCCGTTCGGTTTCGCGTGAATTGACGGAACCGTAGAAGCACCAGACCGGCGCAAGGATACCGCGTGTATAGGAATCTTTGTCGATGATGCGCCACAGGCACAGCCGCATCCGGTCGATACGAATTGAAAAATCTATGTCGCTGTTGATGCTGAAATACTTGATCGGGAGCATTTTCCGAAAGATCGCGTCAATCTCCGAAAAAGGCAGCAGCGCCGCGTGATCGGTCTCGACCTCGGCGGGCTTCAACGGTCCCACCCATTCGACTGACAGGATACCACTGTCGTCCACGGCGATCTCCAGCACTTCATAGCTCCATTCGCGTCCGTATTCCGCATCGTCGATTACGCTCTGCGACGATCCGAAATATCCCTCCACGGGCACACCGTTCACCTCGCGCAAAAATCGCACGGAATACGCCTGCCGCTCCGGCGAATACGATGCGTACGCTTCCTCGGCGTCCTGCCATTCCGGAGATACACGCTGCCGGTTCGTAAAGAGCGCGATCGAATCGAACCGCATTTCGGTCACACCGCATTCCCGCAAAAGTGCCTCCGCCTGTTCGCGCGCCGCCTTCGGCGTGACGGAAAGCAACAGCGTTTCCGGCTCGTTCCAGCCGGGGATCGTGATGTCGGGGAACGCCGCGGGCTCGTCGCTTTCGCTCTCGCGCGTTACGTCCCAGATCAGCGTCCCGCTTGCATAGCTTCCGAGCAGATCTCCGCCCTCACGAACGTAGGTCAGCCGCGAACCGCTTTGCGGATTAAACCCCTGCACGTTGCCCTGCTCGTCTACGAAGGTATCCACGCCGTCATTCGTATAGTCAGCGTCGTTGTATACCGAAAAATGCCTTCCGCCATTGGAGGTAAACGGCTCGCTCAATACGCTCAATGCGTCCATCGTGCCGCGCTGCTTGCCCTGAAAGGTCATCTCGGCTTTGTGCAGCGTGCCGTCCGAGGAGATCAACTCCACCTCGTCCGGCGCGTCGACGAGCGCTTTTTGCAGGTTCTCCATGTCCCGCAGCCGCCATGCAAGCTCTCCGTCGTCGTCCGGGACGCCCTTTTCCCGCAGGGCTTCGATCTCCCGCATGTTCTGTTCCATTTGGTCTCGGATCGCATACTTCGGCGTCTCGGTAGGGTATTCATACATCGTCACATCGCCGCAGAGCCGGTTGAAGAATGCGGAAACCGTTTCCTGCGAAAACCGATCCGCTTCCACAAACAGCAGCGGAAGCCCTTCCGTATCCGGCAGAATGACAGGAGCTTCGCCGGTCACTGTGAGTTTTTTCGTTTCGTCCGTAAATGAGACCGAAAAGACCTCCGGACAGCCGAGCTGCTCTTTAAGAGCAGTTCCGACCGGTGCAGGCGCGCTCGTTTCCTTTGCTTTCTCGATCATCGCCTCATTGTCCTTGCCGATCACGACCGGCTCGTCCGGCGTCGGCTGACAGGCGCAAAGAAGGAGAAGCGCTGCAAGAAGGATGATACAAATATGCTTTTTCATGACAAGATCCTTTCCCGCTCAATACCCGAGCATCGGGTCGATGATCGTCCCGTCGATCGCATTGATGCAAAGCAGGATCGCATCGCCCTCGTAATATCGGTTTCCGCTGCCGAGTCCGTAATGAGAATAGGTCGGTTCTCCGTCGCCGCCGTCCTTATCGTAGCTTGTGCGAAGAACAGTTCCGTAGAAAATCCACGCCGGAATCAAAAAACCGTCCTTCCCCGTGACGTTATCCTGTTCCCGGATACGGATCAATTCAAGGTCCACGTGCCCGACGTTCAGATCAATCTCAATGCGATCAATCGCCGGATTCCTCGGATCCGTATATTGCAGATAGACCACGCGAAACATTTTCTCCGCGATGGCCTTTACCTCGGAAAACGGCATGAGGTTACAGGATTCGGAAACGGTTTCGCCGGTTGTCATCGGTTCGAGCCAGTCCAACGACACAATGCCGTCCCTGTCGATGACGATCCAAAAGCTCTCCTCTCGCCAGGGCCTGGCATACGTCTCGCTGCTCTCCCATGCATCCGAAACATCCGTTGCAACGGGGACGCCGCCGAATGTACGCTGACATTGGATTGCCAGCGCATAATGACTCGCATCCGCTACGATTCCGTCGACATTTCCTCTCTGTTCATCGTCGATCAGATAGACGCGTTTGATTCGGAATGGTTCGCTGGTCGCTTCAAGCAGGGTGTTTACCTCTGCTGCCGCTTCCGCATAAGTCATGCCGAGCTTTTCCGGCAATTCGGAATCGGCGGTTATTTCGCGCGCATTGCACATCGTATACGGCGGCGTATTATGACGATCATACCGAAAAACGGATTCCCTGTCATCTGCCGACCAGATCATAAAATCACGGTCCTTAGAGTAAGCATCCGCACAGTTGACGATTCTGTCTCCATTCTGATTCGGATAAAAGCTCCCGTCCGCCACCGTGGGCGTCGGAACCGCCTCGGCAAACGGCGCGGAATTATATGCTTCCTTCAGCTGCTCGATATGCTCCCTCCATTCCTCTTCGGTGATATCGGCGTCCTTGTAGCTGCCGTCGTCCAGCATCTGTATCGCCTGCTGAAGCGCCTCTTCGTAATCTTCTTTCGTCGGCATTTTCTTCTGCGGCTGCGTCATCAGGGTATCTCCGTCTGCGAGAAGTGCAAACAGCCGCTTTACCGCTTCCTGCTCGTAGCCGCACGCGCGGACCCGCGCGATCGGCATCGGCACGTCCGGCGCCGTCACCGCCGCGTCGACGTGTACAGTCAGCGTGCCTTCCTCGTAATCGTATTGATACCGCTTCGGGACCTCCGGCGGCGTATAGCTTTCTTCCGGCGGCAGCGTCGCCGAACCCTTCTCGATCATCAGGTCCTGATCCTTTTGCAGCACCACCGGCTCGTCCGGCGTCGGCTGACAGGCGCAGAGGAGCAAAAGCGCTGCAAGAAGAATAATACAAATATGCTTTTTCATGGCGATACCTCTTATTCGCCCGGAACGGGCTCCGGAATTGCATCTTCGGGAATCACGACCGTGCCGTCCACGGCGTTGATGATGATTGCATCGTGCGACATGCCGCGATCGTTTCGGGTTGCCGCACGTCCCTCGGGCGTCCGTTCAAACAGTCCGTCAAACAGAACGACCCAGCACGGCACCTCGTAATAGTCGTCCGAGTCCGGTACGCGCAGTGTCTGCGTCATCAGCACCATCTGGTAGATCTCGATGTCGAACGTGCGCATATCGTCTCCCATCGCCCAGCCCGGATAGGAAACGGACAGCGTGTTTTCAACAATGCGCTGAATATCCGCAAACGGAAGCAGCTCGACGTTCGGATTCACCTCCCGGAGCACCGTCTTCTGTCCACTGTAAACAAAGTATTCGATGCCGTATTCGTCGATAAAGACCTCGATCTCTTCATTCCGGATCGGTTTGTTCACCGAATAGCCGTCGCTTGATCCGAAATCCAGATTATCGCTCACCCGAAACGGTACATCAATCAGCGGGTACCCGAAGCTGCGCGAAAGCTGAAAGCCCCATCCGCCGGAAACATTGTCGGTTTGCGTTTCCGAGGTATCGAGCAGCGTTGCACGTTCCGCATAACGGATTTCAAAGCCGTTCAATCCGAGCCGATCGAGTCCTTTTTTCAGCGTTGCTTCGGCGTCCTCCTGCGACAAAGCAGCATCCATCCAAAGCTTATCGTTTCCGAATCCGGGATCGTTCAGATCCTTTTGATATTGCGTTTCATAATATACATATCCGTAACGCTTACAGCGGTTGGAGATCTGCAGTACATTCGATACGTCCCCGACAAATGTTGTGATCGTGGCGGATTCTCCGTTTTCAAGTCGGTAGCCCGCCTGCTGCCCGATACGGTAGCTGCTGTAATCCGAGACCGGAACGGCGTCGAGCGTGTCCGGCGCGTGTTTGATCTCGTTCATATACCAATCCGTTGTTTTTTTGACTTCCTCCGGATCGTAGCCCGTCTCGTCCCGGTCTTCCTGCTTGCCGGTCGCAACCCATTCTTCCCAGTCCGCGACGTCGTCGAGGTATCGCTGCAGCTCGTCCTGCAGCTCCTGTTTTGTTTTGGCTTCGATCAGTTCCAGTTCGACCGGCTTCGGCAGCAGGATTTCGGCAAACCGGATTACCTGCTCCTCCGTAAACGGCTCCGCCTTCGTACGGTAAGCGGGATACTGCCCGTCCGCGCGCGTCTCCACATCCGCATGAATGGAAAGCGTGGCATGCTCGCGGAGCCTGATCCCGTCCTCGTCCCAGCGATCCGGGAAGATCTGCTGCCGAATCGGTGCGGCGGTCGGTTCGCTTGCGGGCTCGGATTCCGGCGCTGCGGACGCGTTTTCATGCAGCGACACCGTAACGGTGACCGGCTCCGGCGTCGCGTACAGCTTCTGTTCCAGAACATTATCGCCCTTGTTGATGACGATCTCCGTTTCCGGCGTCGGCTGACAGGCGCAGAGGAGCAAAAGCGCTGCAAGAAGAATAATACAAATATGCTTTTTCATGAAATCACTCCTTTTTCGGTTTCCTGCATCAAGCATACCGAAAGGCGGCACGAAAAACCTCACCAAAGTGTAATGAAACTGTAATCAAGTTGTGTTATTCCGGTAAAATCACGGAAACCGTGGTGCCCTTGCCGGGTTCGCTATCCACGGTGATCGTCGCGCCGTGCGCGTCGGCGATCGTTTTGACGAGCGCCAGCCCGAGCCCGCTGCCGCCTTGCTTTTTGCTGCGGCTCTTATCCACGCGGAAGAACGGCTCGAAGATGCGGTCCTGCGCCTCCTTCGGAATGCCTCTGCCGCGATCAGAGACCGAAAACGTCCTGCCGGTGACCGAAAGCACGATCGGCTTTTCGGGCGCATCGGCATCGTAGGCGTTCGCCGCATTGACGACCAGATTGTTGAGAAGGGAGTGCATCAAATCGGGATTCAGCACGAGCGTGTCCGTTTCGCATTGCACGGTAAGCGCTGCGCTCTTTTCTTTCAATTTCGGCGCAACGCCTTCTTCGACAGTTTCCAGCAATTCCGGGATCCGGACGCTCTCAAGCTCGATCTCCTCGTCCGAAGTAAACAGCTTCAAAAGGTTCTGCGTCAGCCGTTCGAGCCATTGTGTCTGCGCCTCGATGTGTGCAAGCGATGCGTCGCGCTCGTCCTCGGAGAGGTTCGCGCGGCGCAGAAGTCCCGCATGCAGGATCAATCCGGTCATCGGCGTCTTGAACTCGTGCGTGACGCCGCCGATGAACAACCGCTGCCGCTCGTTGCGTTCCTCAAGCTCCGAAATCTTTGTTTCGACCGCGTCCGCCATGCGGTTGAAATCCTCGCCGAGTGTTCCGATCTCGTCTTTTGTGCGGACGGCGACGCGCTTTTCATACGCGCCGTCGGCGATCTCCTTTGCGACGCCGGAAAGCGCGGTGATCGGCTTGGTGCTGCGCCGCACCAACAGCATAACCACCACCGCGCCGAGCGCGATCGCAGCGATGCTGACGCCCGCAAAGATCCACGCCATGCGCTGAATGCGGGCATAGGTGTCCGTAATGTCCTCGACCACATAAACGGAGTAGGATTCCGTACCGACGGACGCGCTGCTGCCCGCGATCAGCAGGTTTCTGCCCTGCACGGTGATTGCGACCGGCGTGCCTTCCGAAAACGCTTCGCTGTCCGGACCGACGTAGGCGGACGGATCGATCGTCACACCGGTTGAGACCGGCTTGCCGTTGCGCATCAACACGGAGCTTTGGTCTGAAAAGCGGTTAAAGCAGAGCTTGATCAGGGAGTTGTGCACGGCTTCGGAATCGTCGCTGCGCGCGTAATAATTCGCCATCTCGGAAAACGAGGTGCGCAGCGTCTTTTGCTTGCGCTGTACCTGTTCCGTCGACAACGACAGGATCGTATTTTTCGCAAACAGCAGCAGCGACAGCGACACCGCAAGAATGACGACGGTCAGAACGATCGAGACGAGCAGCGTTATGCGTTGATACAGTTTCATTTACCGATCCTCCAGCCGATACCCGAGCTTATGAATGGAGCGGATCGCATCCTCCAGATCGAGCTTTCTTCTGAGCGCGGAGATCTTGACGTCAACCATGCGCGTTTCGCCGAGATAGTCGAATCCCCACACCTCGTTCAACAGTCGTTCGCGCGAAACGGTCATGTTCTTGTGCCGCAGCAGCGCGACAAGCACATCGAATTCGAGCGGCTGCAGCTCGATCGGCTCGCCGCCCTTCGTGACCGTGTGCGTTTCGGTGTTGACGACGATATCCTTAACGCGGTAGACGGCGTTCCACTTGCCGACGCGCTTCAGGACCTTTTCGATGCGCACCATCAGCGTCAACGGATCGAACGGCTTGACGATATAGTCCTCCGCGCCGTCGCGCAGTCCTTTGATCTCGGACGCGGAATCGGTTTTTGCCGTCATGTAGATGACCGGGATGCCGTATTGCTCCATGAGCCCGAACAGCTCGAACCCGTCCATGCCGGGCAGCATGATGTCCAGAAGTGCAAGGTCGTACGTGTGATCGCTTTCAAGCGCGTCCGCGGCCTTCTTCCCGTCGTCGAACGCGACGGCGTCATAATCTGCAAACTGCAGATTCAAAAGCACCGCATCGCGGATCGCCGCGTCGTCCTCCACCACAAGAATCCTGTTTTTCATGGCATTCTCCTCCGATTTTGTAAGTACAGTGTACCATATTTCGTACTTTTTCGCTCGATTCCGTTGTAACAAAACTGTAATTTCTGTGGAAACAATCGGAACAAAACAGCCGCCGAAATGATCTCGGCGGCTCTTACTTTGCTACTCTGCTCAATATCCTTTCTCCGGGTCAATGATGCTGCCATCGATGGCGTTGATGATCAAAAGCGCCGTCTCCATGCGGTTGTCGATCATCCCATCTGGAACCGGTTGTTTGAGATAACCGGCTTTCTTTCCGTAAAACACCCAAGCCGGCACATATAGCCCGTAGCGTCCCGGCGCGTTCTGTTCGCGGATGCGCACCAGATCGAGCTCGATTCTCGATACCTCGATGTCGATGTAGTACGGAACGTCGTAGAATTCGGTCTTTGCCTCATAGACGATGCGTCCCATCGTTTCAAAGGTCTCGATCGCCTGCTCATAGGTAAGCACTGCGGCGTCGGTGCTTTCGATTTTTGTGACCTCCACAGGGTTCTCCCAGCTGATGTCGCAGATGCCGTCGCGGTCCACGAGGAAGCGGAGATGCTCATAGCTCCACGGCAGCGCGACGTCGCCGTGTTCAAGCCCTTGAAACATCGGAAGATAGGCGACCTGCGTGCCTTTCACCGTGCGTACAAAGTCGATCAGATAATAGCAGTTTTCGCCGGAATCCAAAGTATATGTATCGATCTCGGGGCGCGGCATAATATCGGTCACGCCGAGATCCTTCAAGAAATCAACGCAAAGCTGCACGGCAGCGGCAGGAGACAGATTCTGTCCGAAGGCGCAATCCGTGTCCGATGCGTTCACCGTGTGGGCGGTATAGCTGTCGCGATCCCGAAAGTCCATACTTCTGCCTTCCTCGCTTTCGGCGGAACCGACCAAATCCTCGAGATTGCCGCGATGGTAGCTGAGCCAGTATTGAATGCTACCGTCGTCGGTCGCCGGTCTGTAGACGACCAGCATACCGTCATTTTTATTCGCTACGTTCAGCTCGTACCAGCATTCCGTGCCGAAATCGGTCCGTTCCCGGTACAGCATCGAGCCGTCGGAAACCTCCAGCTCCGGCAGCTCTGCCTCGTCCGGCGCGGTCTTGTATTCCTCCTTCAGCTTTTCGATGAATTCCAGCGCTTCTTCCTTAGTCATATCCTTTTCTTCGGTCCGCCCGGTATCGACCATCTCCTGATAGTCAGCAATCAGCTGGGCAAGCTCCGCCTTGGTGGAAGGTCTGTTTTGGTTATAATAGTCCACGTAAACGGTCTGCCCCTGAAACACCTTGTCAAAAATCGCCTTTGCAAACGCGTCGGTGAGCACGCCCGCCTTGACGCGCGCCAGCGGCAGCTTGCCGGTCTTGGGCAGATAGACGTCCGCATCCGCCGTGATATGCAGCAGTCCGTTTTGGCTCGCATAGGAATAGGTATAGTGCCGATCGGTTTTTGTAAGCGCGTTGTCGATCGATTCGTCCGTCGTCGGGATCGCCGTTTCGTCCGGGTTCTTTGACTGTACGGTATCGACCAGACGCTCCGTGTCCTTCATAACCACATATTCCTGTTCCGGCGTCGGTTTGCATGCGGCAAGCAGCATCAGTGCTGCAAGAATCGGTATCAAAAATCGTTTCATAAACTGACCTCCTTTACTGTCGGTCTCAGTCTATCAAAATAAACAAAGAAAGTCGTTTCCATGCTGTTATCAAACGGTTATCATTTTGCGCCCGAAAAGCGGAAAAAGACTGACGTACCCTTGCCGAATTCACTTTCGATTTCCAATGATGCGTGATGCGCGCGGGCAATCTCTTTGACAAGCGCCAGACCGAGTCCGCTGCCGCCTTTCTTTTTGGAGCGCGACCGATCGACCATATAGAACGGCTCGGTGATCCGTCCGATTTCGTCCTTGGGAATCCCGCAGCCGTAATCGCGCACCGCAATCAGTTTTTCTTCTGCAAGCAGCTCGATCGTGCTGCCCGGCGAGGACGCTTTGATCGCGTTTTCGATGAGATTCACAAGCGCCGAACGAAGAAGATCGGAATCCCCCTCATAAACCGCATCCGTACAGGAGACTTGCAGTTGTATGTTCGCAGCATTCAGCGAATCGGAAACCGTCTCCTTGACTGCGTCGCACAAATCCTTTGCCGGACAGGGGGAAAGTATGATTTCATTTTGCAGCAGTACAAGCTGCATCAGTTTTTGTGACAGTCGTTCGATCCATTTTGCCTGTTCATGGATGCGCAAGAGCATTCGCTGCCGATCCTGCTCAGAGATGCTACGCGTCAAAAGTGTGTCGCTGTTCAAGAGCAGCGAAGTTACAGGCGTTTTCATCTCATGGCTTAGATTGTTGATAAACGCCTGCTTTTGCGCATTCTGCTCCCTTAAATCGGTTATGCTCTTTTGCACGGCTTCTGCCATGGTGTTGAAATCTTTTGCAAGCGCCCCGATTTCATCCTTTTGACGAATTCGGATGCGCGTTTCATACTGTCCGGAAGCGATGGCGTTCGCGCCGGATTGCAATATCTCAACGGGTTTTAAGGACAGCGCAGTCAGCAGATAGACCAGCAGCAGAAAGGCAAGCAGTATGCCTCCGCCGATCAGCGCGCATTGACGGGTAAGCGTTTGCATGCTTACATGCAGCACGCCCATATCGCGAACCATGCAGACAGTGTACGAGCCGTAGGTGTGATTGATGCGCGTGCCGAGCAGCAGAACGGAACGGTCAGAGATTGTGATAAACCGCGTTTGGATCTCAGCTAATGCCAATTCCGGGAGATACGCTTCGGGGGAAAAGCCACAATTGTCGACCAAATAAGTCTCATCGGCACATAGCGTCCATTCGTCTTCCGTTTGGATCTCACGCAGCAGATAGATCAGGTATGTCTGCTCGGTTTGTGCAGACGGGAACACCTGAATGTTTCGAAGCTTCCTTGTGTTTGCGTCAAAATCCGAGCTCGCCTGCGCCACGGCGTCATTTTCTCGCTGTTCACGCATCGTGCGCAGCAAAAGCACACAGCACAGCGCAAGCGCCGCTGTCATCAGAACGCAGGAGATAGCAATCAGTTTTGTTTTCAGCCGCATTCAGTCCTCCAGACGATACCCGTATTTCATCACGGAAACGATTTTGAGCTCAGGACCAAGCTTCTTCCTGAGATGCGCCACATGAATATCGACCGTGCGCGTGCCTCCGGCAAAGTCAAAGCCCCACACTTCAGATAACAGCCGATCGCGTGAGAGCGTGCAGTTCTTAAATTTCAGAAACCGTACGAGAAGGTCGAATTCCAGCGGCTGCAGCTTTACCTGCTCACCGCTTTTCTGCACCGTTCGTTTTTCCATATCAACAGTCAAATCGCGGTAACGCAGAACGCTGTTCAGCTTTCCGGTCCGTGCAAGGATCTTTTCGATGCGGACGAGAAGCTCCAGCATCTCGAACGGCTTGACGATGTAGTCCTCCGCGCCGATCGTCAGTCCCTTTATTTTGGAGGCCAGATCAACCTTCGCAGTCAGATATAGGACGGGAATGTTGTAGGGACGCAGATGCTCCATCAAAGCAAAGCCGTCCGGTCCAGGGATCATCACATCCAGCAGCGCAAGGTCAAAGGAATGGTCCTCGCGAAGATACGCGATCACCTTGTCACCGTCGTCCAATGTCACGGTATCATATTCGGACAGCATCAAATTCAGTGCGATCGCCTCGGAAATGGCGGGGTCATCTTCTACAACCAGGATTCGATTCTTCATACTCTTCCTCCTTGATCGATATTTTAAGTGTACCATATTTCGCACAATTTCGCTCGATATCGTTGTAAACAAAATGTTATTTCTGTGAAAACAAAAAGCCGTAGAAAAACAGAGCCGAAACGGGATCACCGTTCCGGCTCGTTTCTGTGTGTACGCTGCCGCTGTTGCTCTTTGATCGGATGCTTGCGCTCATATTCGCGCTGCAGTTCCGTTCTCAAAAGGTTCAACAGACGCGGCGCGTCTTTCCGGATGCGTTTGACGCGCTTGACGCGGTTTCGCAGCGCCGTGATTTCGGTGGTGATCGTCGCTCGCTGTTCCTTATTTTCTGCAAGCACGGTCGGATCGGTCTCATGCCGGATCTGATTGCGAACCTTGCCGCGCTTGGTGTCCAATGCGACGATCCGCGCTTCTGTTTGCTCGATGTCACGGTCCAGATCGTCGTGCGTGTGCAGCTTGTTTTCTTTGAGAAACGCCCGATCGGATTCAAACTGCCGGATGTTCTGCAGCTCGTGCCGAAGATCGGCGGACAGGATCACCTCTCGGGTATAATGGCTTGCAAGGTCGATCAGCGCAATCAGGATCGCAAAGATCGCATCGACAAGGATCGTAACTGTATCGTTGGTATGGTTCATCTCATACACAAGCCCGTCCAAATACTTGTCGATCTCCGAACGCGGTTCCTTCGGTGGATGCGTGCGCTCGTATTCATCCTGCTGGTAGAGCACGTTCCACGGCGTTCTAATTCGCTTTTGATACTTCATTTCCACGACCGTCGTGATCAAAGCAGCGCTGTTGCTAATATGCGGCTTATGGTTCTGGTACTTATACCGGAACTCCGGATCGGCTTCATTCTGATCCCAGCGCTCATAGATCGCTTCGTCGGTATAACCGAGCCGATCCAGACGCACGGCTCTCTGCCAACCGTCAGCTTTGACCGACATGCGAATGGGATCTATGGTATAGCCCTTTGCCTGCAGCTGATCCATGAAGGTCTGCCAGTCCATACTGTATTTCAGACAGTACTCAACGTCCTGTTTCAACTGCTGCCGGTGTGTCGGCTGTCCGCGTTCCTCCCTCCAATGCGCGCCTTTGGACTGCCCGCCGCGAAACGGCGCGTTCTGCAATACGGACAGCCCATGTTCCTTACAGATCGCGTCCGAGATCTCCCGCAACTCGTAATGCTGCTCGATGCTGTTGCGAAACTTCTTGCCGTCGCGGAACGATACGGAGTTCACAACAAAATGGTTGTGCAAATTATCCGTATTGAGGTGTGTGGTGACAAGGACCTGATAGTCCTTGCCCCACATCCGCTTCGCCGTTTCGATCCCGATCTTGTGACATTGCTCCGGTGTCAGCTCGTCCGCTTTGAACGACTGATACCCATGATAGGCAACGACCTTGCCTCGCTCGCCATACTTTCGCTTGATTGCCATCATCTCCTCGTAAGCAAACGCCGCCGAGCAGTTGACGCCGGAAACGTATTTCTTTTCGTCGGTTTTGCTGTCCTGCTCCGTGTATTGAAGTGCCTGATACAAGTCCTCGTCAAGATATTCCTTTGCCGTCGTCTTATCCGGGTTGTCGGCATAGTCGAGTACCTTCTTGAGCTTGCCCCTGACGGGCCAGAAGCCGGTGGTTGCCATTGTCTCACCTCCTTCCGAACAGCCGACGCTTGGGCTTCGGTTCCGGCTTTACCGGTTCCGGTTCTTCCTTCTCGGCAGGTACCACCGCCTTGCCGGTCAGGATGTTCTTCATGTCCGTCAGCACGGCAAGCGCCGCGTCGTTGACGTTCTTTGCATACGGCGCTCGGGTCAGCCGATCCAGCTTTTCGCAGCATACAAAGAAAACGTCGGGCAGAACCGTTTCCGGTTCGCCGCCCAACGCCCGCTGTCGCAGATATTCACTTTGTGTTATGCCGCACTTTCTTGCGGCGCGGTCGATTTGTTCTTTTTGTTTCTCAGTCAGACGAACCTCGATCCGGGTTCGCGTTTTCTTGTTTTCGATAAGCATCATTCCTTTCATTTTTGATTTGCGCATTGCGCGTTCCGGGGGTTAGGGGGTGTCCCCTTAAAGCAGGAAAGACGGCGTAAAGCAAAGTGTACCTCGCGCCGTCTTTCGGCATTTGTCCGGACAAATGCCCTGCTTGCTAACCTCTGCGACAGAAAAAAGAGTCTGCGACAACGGGACCCGAATACCCATCGCCGCAGACATCAATTCCTACGCAAAGAACCTTTCCATTCCTGCCGCGGAAGCGACAGTGCGAAGCTGTGTTTTCTTTTATCATCTCCTTCCAAAAATAAAAAAGAGACCTGCTGTGCAGATCTCTTCACCGTCCCGAAAAGTGGGCGCAGTATTCACAAATCGTTTTTAATCTTGTTATCGATCCTGCTCGCGACTCTTCTCTTTCGGCAGGACGTCTTTGAGAAACGCTTTTACCGCAGCATACACTTCGTCAAACGGCGGCTTATATACATCTCCTCCCAAACGGAATTTCTCATATGCGTGACGAAGCTCCTCCGGTTGCTGCAGAAAGCCCTGAAAATGATCCAACTCCCGTCCGTTGGCTTTGAGCGTTCGCAAAACGTCTGCTTTATCGAAGGAAAAAACCTTGGAAAGGTAATATAGATCGACCACGTCCTTGATCCGTCTGAAGACCTTTTCCGTGGAGATCGCAGAAACCTTGTCCGCGATCATTTGTGTCGGCGAGACACCACGGAAACGTAGCCCCTCGATCTCGTAAATCTGTGTATCCGGGATCGGTCGATTGACGTCCATATCCATAAGGAAGAGTTCTTCATCGGTTTCCTGATCCGTGAATGTGAATCCGGCGGAACGCCCTTCTCCGTACATTCTGTAAATGCGCACCTTTGCGTTGATCCCCGCTTGTTCGATTGCGGTTTGCAGTGCCGAAACCATCGTATCTGCAGAAGGCGGCGTATCCGAATTCCAGTTTGCATCGATGTCTACGGTATGACGGACCTCCTCGACATATCCCGCTTCCAGCAAACACGCCTTCAGAACCATGGACCCTTTGAAGCAGATCGGCATGCTCTGCTCATAGATTGCCTTCATGACCTCATACATGAGTTTTTCTTTGCTGTTCATCATTTCCGATTCCTCTCAGTTATCGTAGTATTCCAC
>JAFXVP010000033.1 GCA_017524445.1 Clostridia bacterium
TCGCCGCCGTCGTCTTCCACCGTGATCATGCGAACGTTCCGCTGCGTGGATTCGAAATCATCCACAACGATCATGCGATTCGGATCGAAAACCGTGCTCACACGATACCCGTCCGTGAACATAAGTCCGTTATAGACGTATCATAAAAGAAATTTCCTTTTGATGTTCTAATACAAATAACACTGAAAAGGTAACTAAAGTCCACTGCTAATTATCTTTTTTCAAAATATATTATCTTAACAATATAAAGATGATAACAATCCTGTCAATAATTGTAGTAACTAATTCATTTGTCACGATTTCCTCTTCGGGATTAAGGATTTTGTTCATGTATCTAACCAATGCCATTAGATCGCGTTTGATTTGTATTATTGCTTGCTCGTTTTGCACAATCATTTACAGAACAGTAAGCAGATAGATCCAGTTCTATAGCGAATTCGACAATGGAAAACAGTCATTCTTTAAAAGAGCTGCTTTAAAAACTGTGTCCACTTTGTGTCCAGTTTGACAAACGAGCACAAGACGGGATAGAAAAAAGCCCCAAAACACTGAGGTTTTTGGGGCTTCTTTTGGAGGCGCCACCCGGAATCGAACCGGGGATGAGGGTTTTGCAGACCCGTGCCTTACCGCTTGGCCATGGCGCCGTACCTTGTATGAAAAGGCGGCAATCCGCCGCCGATCTTTTGGAGCGGGAAACGGGGCTCGAACCCGCCACCTCAGCCTTGGCAAGGCTGCGCTCTACCAAATGAGCTATTCCCGCAGGATGGTGCCTCAGAGTGGACTTGAACCACCGACACAGGGATTTTCAGTCCCTTGCTCTACCAACTGAGCTACCGAGGCATATTGGCGACCCGAAGGGGGCTCGAACCCCTGACCTCCAGCGTGACAGGCTGGCATTCTAACCAACTGAACTACCGGGCCATTTCTTGGTGGGAACAACAGGGCTCGAACCTGTGACCCTTTGCTTGTAAGGCAAATGCTCTCCCAGCTGAGCTATGCTCCCCTACGCAACTAGCGCAAGAGTTATTATAACGAATGATACCGCATCTGTCAACGATTATTTTTCGGAAATAACAAAAATTTTTTGCAGGATCGGACGTTTGACGGCCGCTCGGCGGTCTGTTATACTGTTTGCAACAATAAGGAAGGGAAGTGATCTCCATGGCTTTGAACGTCAGATGTCCGAAATGCGGCGGCACGCGCGCGATGCTGACCGGTGAAAACAAACGGCACGGTTGTTTCTGGTTCGTGCTGTTCGGGATCTACTATGTGATCTGGTCCGTGATCCGCTGGATCATCGGTCTTCTCATTCTGATCCTGTTCGACTGGTGGATCGCGATCCTCAAGGCGATCGCCGGCAAGGGCTATTCGTGGCGCTGCAAGCGCTGGTTCTCACCTTGGCGCAGGACCTATTACTGCCCCGACTGCGGTTATAATTTCAGAGCGTAGCGTTATCGAAAAGCGGGAGGGCCTCAACCCTCCCGCCCGCGTTTTTGCGGATTATTTCACCTTGCAGCTCAGTACGTTCGACCACTCGCCGAAATAGGTCATGCCCTCGAACACCTGATAGGAGCGGACCCGCACGTAGTAGGTCTTTCCGGACTTCAGCCCGCTGAACGTATACGTATGAGTCTTGCCTGACCTCGCTGATCAATCGCCTCCTCTCAATTCCCGCAGTTTTTTTAGAAGTTTATTCTCCATTTCCGCATCTTTCAACTGCGCTTTCAATATCTTGTTCTCCAATTTTAATCGTTCCGTTTCATTCAGTTCTTCTACCGGTTTTGTCCGTCCTCTTCCATCCCTTAATCCGTCTATTCCTCGATCTTCGTACTTTCTTACCCACGCATACACCTGCTGATAGGAAACTCCGTATGTTTGGATCGTCAACGGATAATCTTTTCCATGCTCTATGCAGTACGCTACGATTTCAGCTCGTTCTTCCTGTGTCGTTTTTCTTCCCTTGGTCATATAGATCTCCGTTCCGGCTCCGCGCCTGTCCTTGAATTCTTTATGGCCATTATACCACTTTACCCAGTTCTTAAGTTGTGTTGAGCTTAACAAACCGTACCTTTTTCACAATTCTTCATAGCTGCCTTCTCCTTTCAGATAACTCTGTACTGCTTCCAACTTCAACTCTTTACTATATCGCTTGTTCTTTCTTGACATAAATAACCCCCATAGCGTAGTCTTGAAAACTTTTTGTTTTTTCAAGTGTCTACTCTATGGGGACTATATCACACTTTTGGTTTTATGGATCTGATATTTTTTAAAAAATCTGCAGAATGCGGATCAGATCGCCCAAAGCGCGAGCGCGATCAGCGCGCCGGCGAGGGTCATGAGACCGACACTGATTGGCCATTTCCCGCCGCGGTTGAAACCGTAAAAGTCCTCCCAGCGATACTCTTCCGGTGCGAAAATGACCTTATAGAGATACCATGCTCCGTATATGGGCACGGGCAGCGAGCCGATCGCGATCGACCACGCGGGCATGGCGGTCTTCTCAAAAAAGAGGAAGGATACGATCGCGAGAAGCGGACAAATGAGATGCAAAAAGAGCTCCGCGCGGGTGAGAAGCCCCTTCCAGTCGTGCGAAGTCGGTCCGAGGAACAGAAACACCGTGAGCATCGTGACCGTGACCGCCGCCGTGCCCGCGTATTTCAGAAGCAGCGCCCAAAGCGGCAGCGTGCCGCACAGCCGGCAGATCACGACGATCAGCGACGCGATCGCGCACAATACGTTGGACAGCGTGGTGAAATAGCGGAACAGCCGCGTCCACGGATCGGCTTTTTTAACGCCCCAGACGATGCAGCCCGCGACGAGTACAAAATTCAGGATGTTCAGGATCAGTGACGGGATCATGTTCTCTCTCCCTCATCTCCGGTTTTCTTTATTGTATCATTTTTAAGCCTGTTCCGCAAGATGACATGCCGACTTTGATGTGTCATCCTGAGCGAAGCGAAGGATCTTGCGCAGCGAAGCTCTCAAAGATTCTTCGTCGGCTTCGCCTTCTCAGAATGACACAGAGAGGAGTGCTCATCAGAACGACATATCTCCCCGGGCTTGTCATCCGAGCGCAGCGAAGGATCTTGCGCAGCGAAGCTCTCAAAGATTCTTCGTCGCCTTCGCCTCCTCAGAATGACACCGTGAAACCCGTTGCCGGATGACAACCCGGATAACCGCAAGAAAAAAGGTCCTCCTTGTTTGGAGAACCTTTCTGGATTTTGAGATTATTCTCTTCCTTCGACGGCAAGCTTCACAACCTCATAGCCGCCGTTGTAGACGCCGAAGTTCTTGAGCTCCACGATACGCTTGTTGAGCTGCCTCAGGATCGCCTTGTCGTTGATCAGCGTGTCGATCATGTCGCAGAGCGCCGCGGGCGTTTCGCACTCAAAGGTTGAGTCGCCCATCTCGCGCGCGTAGATCGCGCCGTAGACTTCGTGACCGCCGATATGCCGCATCATGAGCTTCGGCACCGGATAGAACGCAAGCTCGCTGGGCTTTGTGATCAGCACGTCGCACTTGCGCATCAGGAGGTTTGTCGAATAGACCGCCTCGAAGATGTTCTTGTTGCAGAACACCGTGACGCCCGCCTTGCTCGGCGCGTCGAGCGTTTCCGCCCAATCGGAGAGGCCCTTGTAATCGTCGAAGTATGCTTTCGCTTCCTTTTCGATGCCGGGAATTTCCTTTTTGAACGCGTCCCACATGGTGAGATGGTCGCCGAAGTTGACCCAAAGCTCCGCCTTGCCCGCCTTCACGTACGGGAGCAGATGCTTCGCCATCGCGATGTACAGGTTGCCGCCCGCGCCCGCGCCGCCGACCGTCATCAGGAAGCGGATCGGCGCGCCCGTTTCGAGACGCTCCACGCGCTTTGCGCAGTCGTGCTCAACGTTCTCGACGAGCTCGTGATCGATGTAATGTCCGACGAGCTTGAGATCCCCGTCCGGCATGGGCTTCAGCGGCGTTTTTGCAAAGCCGTTCAGCTTCTTATAGCCAAGATAGGCGAACGGCGTCTGCACGGCGTGGATGGAGCCCTCCGCAAGATGCAGACCCATCGGCCAGTTGTCCGGGATCGCGTTGACGACGTGCGTGAGCCCCGCGTGGATCGCGCCTTGAGAAGGCCACACGTGCGTGCCGATGTACGGAACGTCCTTCGGAAGATCCGCGTACAGCGGCGCCAAAAGCTCGGAGTTTTTCTGATCCGCGGCGTTGTAGGTGATCTTTTTGAACCCTTCGCAGTTCATCGGATCCCACACGAGCTTGTTGAACAGCTTGCTCTTCTGCGAGATCTTGGAGCCGAGCGAGTACAGGTCGTTCTGACTGCGGATCATTTTGGAGCCGGTCGCGTCGAACGACGCAAGGTCCATCCAGATGGGCGTTTTCCCGAGCGCCTGCGCGCAGGACGCGATCGCCATCGCGATGCGGTAGTGACCGAAGCCCATGCGGATGTTGCCGACGACGACGGCGTTATCGGGAAGCTCCAGGGGTTTATCCGCAAGCACGAGATTCCGGATCCTGATCTCCTTGATCTCGTCGATGGGCATTAACCCCAGATGGTATTCCTTCTTGGTATCGTCACCGAACTTCTTTATGAACTTCGCCTTGCTCTTTTCCGCCTTTCTGACGGTCTTACTGTCGATCGGATTGCCGAAAATGACGCTTGTTTTATCCATGGCGATCCTCATTCTTCCACGTTCTGCTTGAGGTCCTTGACCTGATCGGCGATCTCGAGAACCTTTTCGTCGGTCAGAATGAACTTCTTGCGGAACCAGAGAATTGCGACGATCAGCCCTACGATCGG
Source organism: Clostridia bacterium (assembly GCA_017524445.1). GTDB lineage: Bacteria > Bacillota > Clostridia > Christensenellales > CAG-138 > UBA3792. Next base: position 4,799 of record JAFXVP010000033.1, read on the forward strand.
GATGATCGTCATCGTCATGCGGAGACCCATCTTCTGCGCTGTGGTAACGCCTGCCGACCAGTCGACGAGCTTATCGGCTTCGGCGACCTCGGTGCCCTCCTGGAGCTTTGCGATCTGCAGGCAGATCGAAGCCGCAAACGCCGCGATGCCGCTTGCGAGCTTTACGACGAACGTCTGCATCGAGAAGATAACGGATTCGTCGCTGGAGCCGTTCTTCAAAAGACCGTAATCAACCGTGTTCGCAAGGAAAACGGTCGTAAGAATATTGAGGAGACCGCTTGCCGCAAAGATGAAGAAGCCCGGGATGAACAGCACGAATACGTTGCCCATGCCGATGATCGCAAGCGCCAGAAGCACCGCGTAGCCCGCAATGCCCATCGCAAGGCAGGTATAGAAGATTTTCGTGTTGCTCATCTTCACCGCGTTGCGGAGGATCGGATACAGCACCATCATGGAAAGGATCTGGACCGCGCCGCCGAAGATATTGAACAGCGTGTAATCGCCGAACCAGTTGGTTCCGCCGAAGTCATACTTGAAGAAGTAGATAACGAGGTTGGAGGTGATATAGATCGCGGTGTTGATGAGAACGATCGCGATAACGACGGTCATCGCCTGGTCGTTCTTCAGGAGCGCCTTGAACATCTGCTTCACAGAAACGGTCTTCATCTCCGCCGTGGACTTTTCCTTGACAAAGATACAGGTGAGCAGCGTAAAGACGATGAAGATCACGGCGACCGCAAGCGCAAACCACTTGAAGCCGACAAGCTCGATCTCCTTTGCGTTCGTGCCGCCGAACGCGTTGCCGAGGAACTGAACCGCCATCATGGTGACGATCGTGATGATCGCGCTGCCGACGCCCGCGCAGGAACGCGCCAGCGTAGTCAGTCCTTCACGCTCCTTGCCGCCCTCTGTAAACGCAGGGATCATCGACCAGTACGGAATGTCCATCATCGTGTACGTCACGCCCCAGAGGATATAGAACACGGCGGCATACGCCACGAGACCGCCTGCGTCAAGCGACGGCGGGCAGGAGAACATCAGGTACAGGATGACGGCGTTCGTCAGCGTGCCTATGAGAAGCCACGGACGGAACTTGCCCCAGCGCGTCTTGGTCTTTGCGACGATAACGCCCATCAGCGGATCGTTGAACGCGTCGAAGATTCTTGCGACCAGCAGGATCGTGCCCATCGCAACGGCGCTCACGCCGAGAAGATCCTGGAAATAGTACAGAACATAGCTTGCTGACAGCATATAGACCATGTCCTTGCCCACTGCGCCGAGACCGTAGCTGATCTTGCTCATGAGCGAGAGTTTCGGTTTGGTTTCCATTATTTACCCCCCCCTTATTTTCCTTTATCAACCGTTCCGCACCTGAAAAAACTTCATGCGGTAAGCTTGTATACAGTATAATACATTCCTATGTAAAAGCAAAGTAAAATTTCTATAAATACCGCCATCCGATACAAAAAAAGCGACGGTATCCTTGACCGTCGCGAAAAGATCGGCATTATTCGAAAAAGGTTACTTGAATTCCGTCAGATCCGGCGACATGCGCGGCGGATCTGACTCCTTACAGCTTCCGCCGCCCGGGAATACGAAGTATGAGAGGCGGAAACTGAAACCCGATCTGTTGAAAGCTGAGCCTTTCAACAGATCGAATCGGTTATTTTCTGTAGAACAGGATGCCGATGCAGTTCGGTCCGCAGTGCGAAGAGACCGTGCAGCCAGCGCGGGTGTGGATGATCTCCGCAAAGGGCGCGTTCTTTTTTACTGCTTCCTCAGCGGCGGCGCGGACTTCGTCGGTGCAGCCGGAGTCCGTGATGAAGATGCGGCGAAGGTCCAGAGAATCCTTGTCCGCGAGCTTGTCGTTGACGTAGCGCACGACCGCGCGCTCGAACGAGCAGCGGTATTTTTTGTCGACGCCCATCTTGCCCGAAACCGGTTCCACCCGGATCGACGGCTTGAGGTTCAGAAGGTTTGCGCCGAAGGCAAGCAGCGCGTTGCAGCGTCCGCCGAGCGCGAGATAGCGCAGCGTATCGAGCACGAAACTGACGTCGAGCTTCATTTTGCGTTCTTCGAGGATGTCGAAGATCTCCTTTGCGGACTTTCCTTCGTCGCGCATGATGCACGCGTCGAGCACGAGATGCCCGATGCCGGTGGAAAGATTGCGCGAATCCACGATATAGACGTTTTCGAAGTTCTGCGCCGCAAGGCAGGCGTTCTGGTAGCAGCTCGACATTTCGGCGGAGATCGTAAAATGCACGACGCCGTCATAGCCCTCCTCTTTGACGCTTTTGAAGAAATCGACGTAATCGCCGACGTTGACCGCAGCGGTTTTCGGGATCTGCTTGGTTTGTTCGACGTATTTGTAGATATCGGGCGGGGTGACCTCAACGGAATCCTTGAGGTCCTTATCGCCGAGACGGATATAAAGCGGGGTGATCGCTACGTCGTATTGTTCGATGAGCTCGGGACTTAAATCGCAGGTGCTGTCTGCAGAAATGCGTATGCGCATGATTGCCTCCAAAATCTATATTTTTCTATTGTGATAATAACACGGATTTTTGTCAAGGTCACTCTACCGATTGCAAAAAACAGTCCACCGGCAGGAGAATCGGTCTCTACTGCCGGTAGAATGAAGCGTATGCGATTCAGATGCAAAACCGGCTTTTTGTCGCGCGATCGAGCGCCCACGCAAGCCCCGCGCCGACGGCCGCCTGCAGGAGATTCAGCGGCAGGTCCGCCCACGCAACCGCGCCTTCGGTGACAAGTTCGAATACGAAGTACCCGAGCGGCACGATCAGCACGGCAAGGAACGCCAGATAGCGAAGCTTGCCGGGAAGCTTTCTCCACAGCATGGCAAACATAAATGCCGCAATTCCCTTTACAAAGAACGTGACCGGCGCGTACAGCGGAAAACCGATGAGGTCGGAAAGCGCACTGCCAATGCCGGCGCAGGCGGCGGCGTATCCCGCGGGAAGCAGAAACGCGACCAGAAATACCCCGACGTCGCCGAGGTTCAGATACCCCATCGGGATCGGGATCCGGACAAACGTGGTCAGCAGAAAGATCGCGGCGGACAAAATGCCCGCGGTCGTTAAAAGTCGAATGTGTCGATCGTTCATAAGTGCCTCACAACGAATAGCAGACCGTGGAAAACGCGGCGTCGGATACGGCGGGCAGCGCGGCGTTCGCCGCTTCCTCGCTCTCAAACAGGCCGAATACGGCGGAGCCGCTTCCGGTCATCTGCGCGGCGATCGCACCGGCGTCCAGAAGCTTTTGCTTCAAAACGCCGATCTCCGGAACAAGCTCAATCGCGGCGGGTTCGAGGACGTTTTTCATCAGCGACGCGAGGGCTTTGAGATCGCCCCTTGCAAGCGCAGCAACGGCGGAAAGCGTTTGTACCCGCGGTCTCGGCAGCGGAAGGCGGCTGAAAAGCTCGCGCGTACTGACGCCCGCCTTCGGCTTTGCGATCACGAACCACAGACGTTTCCCGAGCGCAAACGGCGTCAGAATTTCGCCGACTCCCTCACAACGGCACGTTCCGCCATACAACAAAAAAGGCACGTCCGCGCCGACCTTCAGCGCAATTTCCCGAAGCGTTCGATCGTCCGCCATGCGGTGCTGCCTTTGCAACCCGCGCAAAACCGCCGCGGCGTCCGCGCTGCCGCCGCCCATTCCCGCTTCCATGGGGATGCGCTTTTCACAGCGGATTTTTGCCCCGCAGCCGGTCGCTTCCTTATAGAGCACGGCGGCTTTATACATCGTGTTCTCCTGCGGGAGCGTCATGCCGGTCACATGCACCTCGACCGTGCGCGATTTTTCCACGAATACGCGGTCGAACAGCGACACCGTCTGCATAACGGTGTCGAGCGCGTGATACCCGTCCTCGCGCTTATACAGCACGCCGAGCGTCAGATTCAGTTTCGCAAGCGCCAGTTCCTCAATAATCATGCAACGAGTATACCACTTCCTTTGCAGAGGCGCAAGCCCTTCCGCATCCGGCGCCTCGCGCCGGGCTGTTCGTTTTCAGTCCGTGATATCCGAAACGTCCGTGTCCGGAACGATCATAAACCGCCAATCGGGATACAGCGCACCGACCTCTTCGTACAGGATGCGCAGCGCTTCCTTTCGATCGATATCAAAGCTCAGCACCACGTCGAAACGAACGGATTTCTGTTCGGGATCGGCATAGAACCCGTGCAGTTCCAGCGCCCACTCGTGCGCGCGGACCGTCTTTTCGATCGCTTCGCGCATCCGTCCCGCTTCGCTGTCCTTCGTATTGACGGAATAAACGCTGACGCCTGTGAGGATCACGCCGGTTTTCTGAAACACGTTCGCCTGGATCCGCCGGATGATGCGGTCCACCTCGTCGACCGTCATGGTTTCCGGCAGTTCGATATGCACGGAGCCGTAGTATTTGTCCGGTCCGTAATTGAACAGCGTCACGTCGTACGCGCCGAGCACGGATTCCTCCTCGCGGACGATCTGCTTCAATTCCTTCACGGTCTCCGCGTCCTCGCGCTTGCCGATGATATCGTTCAGCGTTTCGATCATCATTTCGACGCCGGCCTTGATGATGAAGCCCGCGATCACCACGCCGACGTACGCTTCGAGCGAAACGCCCCAGATCAGGTACACGATCGCCGAAGCCAGTACCGAACCGGACAGGATCGCATCGAACAGCGCATCCGAGCCGGACGCCGAGAGAGCACCGGAATTGACCTTTTTACCTTGTTTTTTCACATACAGTCCGAGGATCAGCTTCACCGCGATCGCGACGGAAATGATGACAAGCGTTACCGTGCTGTATTCGGCCGTCTCCGGATGAATGATCTTTTTTACAGACTCCACCAGTGACGTGATGCCGGCATACAGCACCAGCGCCGCGACGATCATGGAACTCAGATACTCGATCCTGCCGTAGCCCAGCGGATGCTTTTTGTCCGGCTGCTTTGCGCCGAGCTTTGCGCCGATGATCGTAACCACCGAGGACAGTGCGTCGGAGAGATTGTTCACCGCGTCGAGGATCACGGCAATGGAATTGGAAAGGATCCCCACCGCCGCCTTGAACCCGACGAGCAGCACGTTTGTGAGAATGCCGACGACGCTCGTTTTAACGATGGTCTTCTGCCGGCTTGCGGCGACCTCGGCAATATCCGTACCCTGCTTCTCCATATCGACTCCTTACAGCAAATCCAGAACGGCTTTTTTGACGTCTGCCATGTCGACGGTCGGCTCAAACCGCGCGACGACCTTCCCTTCGCGGTCGACGAGAAACTTCGTGAAATTCCACTTGATGTACGCCTTGTCGCCGTACTTTTTGTTGTTCATGTTGGCGAACTTTTCCAGCATGGCATTCTTGACGCCCTTGCCGAAGCCCGCAAACGGCTTTTCCGTCGCAAGGAACGCAAAGAGCGGATCCGCCGTCTCGCCGTTGACGTCGATCTTTTTGAATTGCGGGAATTCCGTGCCGAATTTCAGCGTGCAGAATTCGTGGATCTCGTCCTCGGAGCCCGGCGCCTGGTTGGCAAACTGGTTGCACGGGAAGTCGAGGATCTCAAAGCCCTTGTCGCGAAGGTCCTTATACATCGCCTCAAGCGGCTCATAATGCGGGGTGAACCCGCAGCCCGTCGCCGTGTTGACGATCAGCAGCACCTTTCCCTCGTACGTCGAAAGCGAAACGTCGTTTCCTTTTCTGTCCTTTACCGTGAAATCATAGACCGTGTTCATTGTTTTGCTCCTTTCAATTGCTTTTTTGATTGTCCAACAGTTCATACAGCAGCGCGTAAAGCGTCTGCGCTTTTTCCGGCGGCAGCGCAATGTAGCCTGCGACCTTCTCCGGAACGTCCTTTGCCTGTTCCTGCAGCGCTCTGCCCGCTTCCGTCAGCGTAATGACGACGACGCGATCGTCCGCGCTGCTTCGCGTGCGTGCGATATACCCCGCCTGCTCCAGCTTTTTCAGCAGCGGCGAAACCGTTCCGTTGTCCAGCATCAGCCGTTCACATAGTTCGCCGACCGGAATACCGTCCTTTTCCCACAGCACCAGAAAAACGAGATACTGCGTGTAGGTCAGCCCGAGCGGTTTTAGGTGCGGCGTATAGAGGTTTGTCACGTTCCGCGCGGCGGCGTACAGCGGAAAGCAAAGCTGTCGATCGAGCTTCATTGCTTCGTGAAAATCGTATTCCATATCGGCTCCTTTATGTTTCTTGCAATTATATTGTATCAAATATTTATGGCGCTGTCAAGCACGAATTTCGGGGATCGAACGGATATTTTGCGCAAAACGGCTTTCCGGACGGATCGATCTGTGCTATACTAATTTTTTAGGAGGCATTTATGCGATTTTGTCCCTTGTGCAGCGGTTCCTCCGGGAACGCGACCTATATCGAGGCGGGCAGCGCGCGGATTTTGATCGACGCGGGGCTGTCCTGCAAGCGCATCACCGAGCTTTTGCAAATGATCGGCGTCGATCCGCGCACCCTTTCCGCGATCCTCGTCACGCACGAGCACATCGACCACGTGCGCGGCGTGAACATCCTGTCCAAAAAATACGATCTGCCGGTCTACGCGAACGCCGATACCTGGTCGGTGCTGAAAGCGCCTTTCAAGGACGTCGCGCCGAAAAACGTCTGCGTGTTCGAGTCCGACCGCGATTTCTATCTGTCCGGCGTACGCATCCTGCCGTTCTCCGTTCCGCACGACGCGATCCACGCCGTGGGCTACACGCTCTTTTTCGGCGGACACAAGGTCGGCGTGTGCACCGACCTCGGGCACGTCGACGCGCGCATCCTTTCGATCCTGTCCGGCTGCGACCTGTTGCTCTTTGAAGCGAACCACGACGTCGATATGCTGATGGCGGGCAGCTACCCGTATCTGCTCAAAAAACGTATCCTGTCCGGCAGCGGGCACATGAACAACGACGACTGCGGCAGAGCGCTTGTGAAGCTGCACGAAACCGGCGTGAAAAACGTGATTTTGGGGCATCTGAGCCGGGAGAACAACTATCCCGCGCTTGCGATGGTCGCCGTACGCGCCGCGCTGGAAGGCGCCGGGATCGACGATATGCAGCTTGCGATCGCCGCGCGCGAGGAGCCGACGGGGGTGTTTGAGATCGTATGACCGTCCGCGTCGTCTGTGTCGGAAAACTGAAGGAAAAATACTTCGAGGACGCCTGCGCTGAGTTTCAAAAACGGCTCTCGAGATTTGTCACGCTCGAGATCGTCGAGCTTGCCGACGAAAAGGCGCCGGAATCCCTGCACCCGAAGGACGAGGATCTCGTCCGTGAAAAAGAGGGCAAGCGGGTCTTGAAGGCGATCGGGCAGAAGGATTTCGTCGTCGCGCTCGCGATCGACGGGAAGCAGATGTCGTCTGAAGCGTTTGCCGCGTTTCTTGCTGAAAAGGAAACCGAGGCGCGGCCTCTGACGTTCGTGATCGGGGGTTCCCTGGGGCTTTCGCCCGAGGTCTATGCCCGCGCAAACGCAAAACTCTCGTTTTCGAAGATGACCTTCCCCCATCGCATCGCGCGGCTGCTGCTCCTCGAGCAGCTCTACCGCGGGTGCAAGATCAACGCGCACGAGGCATACCACAAATGAACGAAAAGCGCATCACCGTCGCCGGGATCGAGGCGACGCTCATCCGCAAATCCGTCAAAAACCTGCGCGTGACGATCGTGCCGCCGGACGGCGAGGTGCGCGTGACTGCGCCGAAGCTGATGCCGGAAACGCTGATCCGCGCGTTTTTGCTCCAGAAAGCGGACTGGATCCGCACGCACGCCGAAAAGGTCCGAAAAAGCCACGCAAACGAACCGAAACAATTTGAAAGCGGCGAAACGGTCAGGCTGTTCGGACAGGTCTATCCCCTCTGCGTTCTCGAAAATCAAAAGAAAAACGGCGTTACACTCGAGACCGACCGCATCGTGCTGTCTTTGAAGGGCGACGCGTCGAAAGAAAAGCGCGAAGCGATCCTGAACGATTGGCTCCGCGAACGACTGAGAGCCGAGATCGAGCATTTTCTGCCGCTGTGGTCGAATCTGACCGGTCTCGTGCCGTCGACGTGGGCGGTGCGCGACATGACCTCCCGCTGGGGCAGCTGCAATACGAAAACGAAAAAGATCAACCTGAATCTGCAGCTTGTGCATTACCCGCCGATCTGCCTCGAATACGTGATCCTGCACGAGCTTTGCCATATCAGGGTCCACGGCCACGGCGCGGCGTTCAAAGCGCTGCTCGACCGCTACATGCCCGACTGGAAAGCGCGGAAAAAGCTGCTGAACGGATAAAACTTATCGGACCGCTTTCAGCGTATATGTTGCGCCCCAGTTCTTCAGGACCGTAACAGAAGAAAACCCGGCTTCTCTCAGCGCTTCCGTTTCATGCGCGACCGTCAGAGGCGTATCATAGTGATAGAACGCTTCGTCGCTTAAGCCCAGTTCTTTTTTCAGACGAAGCAATTCAGCGCGGCGGAACCGTTCTTCTTCCTCGGACGCGGCGAAATAATCCGTCAGAATGAAGGTTCCCTCGGACTTTAAGGCATTTTTCACCTTCCCGTACAGAGGCGTTTTTTCTTCTTTTGTAAAATGATGCAGCGACTCCACGGATACCGCGGCATCATAGGCGTTTTCTTCAAACGGCACGTCAAAGTAGGATCCCAGAATCAGCGTCACGGACCGATCGCGGAACTTATTCCGAAGCGCTTCCAGCATGCCCGGCGCAAGGTCGACGCCCGTGATCCTTGCCGTCGGGACCTTCTCGAAATAGTACCCCAGCTCCAATCCCGTACCGCACCCAAGATCCAGTATGCGCGAACCGGATGCCTGCGGAAGGCAGCTTGCGGTGAACGGATAGAATTCCCGCGCAGAATCTATGCTCGTCAGTTGGTGCGTCTCATATCCGTCTACCCGAGCGTCAAAGAATTCTCCCATTTTTTCAAGCATATCGGCACCTCAGGCAAAGCGGTTGAAGATGCTTAGCGACAGGACCGGGAAGGCGCGGCGGATCAGAAGCTTGACCTTTTCCGCGAACGGGACGTCGGGCGCCATGAGAATCGTCTTTTTTCGTTCGTCGATGCGGCGTCGCATGGCGGACGCAAGCGGCTTGTTCTTTGCCTGCTTTGCGGCGGCAAGAAGATTCAGCGCGGATTTGACGTGCGAAAGCTCGGCCGCGTGCAGAACGTCGTCCCCGAAGGTCGCGGCGATCGCTTCGATCCGGTCGCGCGCGGCAAACTCCGTCATGCGCCTGTCGTCGAGCGTGCGCAGCGCGCCGGTCTTGCGATAATTGTAATGATAGAGCGGCGTCGGATCGAAATACGCCTTTTGTCCGGACGCAAAGATCGCGACGCACAGCAGCAGGTCCTCGCAGATGGCGAGCGACGGATCGAGCCGGAAATCCGGGTTATTGCATAAGAGCTCCGCGCGGAAAAGCTTGTTCCAAAGATACCCCTCAAAGCTTTTGCCGATCGAGACCGCATATCTGATCGCTTCCCGCGGGGAAAGCACGCGTCCCGCGCCCGCCGCCGCGCCGATCTCGCGGCCGTTCGGATGCCCGTGGATGAAGCGGTTGCAGATAGAAACGCCGATCTCCGGATGCGCCGCAAACGCGCCGAGAAGCGCTTCGACATAATTCGGCTCGACCGTATCGTCCGAATCGACGAATCCGATATACGCCCCCGTCGCCTTTTCGATCCCGGCGTTTCGCGCGGCGGACACGCCGCCGTTTTTTTGCCGGATCACACGGACGCGCGGGTCCCTTTCCGCGTACGCATCGAGCAGCGCGGGACTGTTGTCCGTCGAGCCGTCGTCGACGAAGATCAGCTCCAGATTCGCATGCGTCTGCGAAAGAAGCGTTTCGACGCACGCGGGAAGATACGCCTCCGTGTTGTACACGGGGACGACGATGCTGATCTTCGGCTGCGTCCGATCCCGATCCATTTCGCGCTCCTTTTCGTTCTGTGTTCAGTATATCAGCGTTTGCCCGGATTTGCAAGGCGACCGTCATATGTATTCGGTTTTGATCGGTCTGTTGATGTGATTTGCTTCAAATATGCGTATTTTTATTGATTCTACCCACGGTAGAGCGATTTCGGCGATTCTATCCGTCCGCATTGCATCGGTAGGGCGGAAAACCCGGCGCGTAGATTGACCTTCCGGGAAAAGCATGCATATAATGGGGCTGCGGCGGGAATGATTACGCCGTACATGTTTTTTACGGAGGTAAATACCATGCAGTTTATCGCAATCACGGATACGTCCGGCAATCTTCCCACCCGCACGGCGCGGGAGCACGATATCAAGATGATCCCCTTTGCGTACTATATCGACGGGGAACGCTTCACCTGCCTCGACACCGAGTCGTTCGACGGCGACGCGTTCTATTCCATGCTGAAGACCACCGAGGTCAAAACGAGCCAGATCAATCCGCAGGAGTACGCGGACTTCTTCGAGCCGTTCGTAAAGGACGGCAAGGACGTCGTGTACGTCGCGATGTCGTCCGGCATCTCGGGCTCGTGCCAGTCGGCCGCGATCGGCGCGCAAATGCTTTTGGAGCGCTATCCCGACCGTGTGATCGAAGTCGTCGACACGCGCGGCGCGTCGCTCGGCGAAGGGCTCGTTGCGGTCGCGGCGGCGAGGCTTCGCGACGAGGACCTTTCCGCGGCGGAAGCGGCAAAGCGGCTCCGGCAGCTTTCGGAACGGATGTTCAACGTGTTCACGGTCAACGACCTGCTGTTTCTGCGCCGCGGCGGGAGGCTCAGTAATCTTTCCGCGATCGTCGGCACCGTGCTCGGCATCAAGCCGATCCTGAAGGGAGGCGAGGACGGGCAGATCTCGGCGTTCGATACGGTCAGAAGCCGCAAGCGCTCCGTCAAGGCGCTCGCGTCGCAGTACGAGCAGTACGTGGTCAACGCCGAAAGCCAGACGATCGGCATTGCGCACGCGGCGTGCCGCGAGGACGCGGAGATGCTGATCGAGCTGATCAAGGGCGGCGCGCATCCGCCGAAGGACATTCTGCTCGTCGATTACGAGCCGGTCACGGGCTCGCACGTCGGTCCCGGCGCGCTCGCGCTGTTTTTCGAAAGCTGCGAAGGCGTCCGCGCCGTCAAGGGGCTTGACGTCATTCCCGACAAGGTCAAGGCTTTTTTCGAAAACGCGCGTGAAAAGATCGCGCTTCCGAAACAGCCCGTGCACGGTCCCGCGCACGTATAAAATCAAGAGGCTGCTTCCACCAATATCATTTAGTTAAGAACAGGCAGCGGGCAGACGAGAAGAAAAGATCGTCTTCCCGTTTCATGTAAAAGAAAGAAGGCATAGCGAAACAGGACAGCGAAAAGCTGTCCGAAGGGGTGTACAAAAGGAGAAAGTTATGCTAATGCGGCGTTTTCAATAAACAACAGTATGTAATGGAAAACAGCAGGGTTGTCCCTGCTGTTTTTCATAGTTAATTATACTTTGTTTTATTTTCTTTCATTGATGTAGCGGCAGGCGGCGAGCGCGGCGGTCGCACCGTCCGCAACAGCGGTGGTGAGCTGCCGCACGAATTTACTGCGGCAATCGCCCGCGACGTAGACGCCCGGCGTATTCGTTTCGCACTGCTCGTCGGTGTCGAAATAGCCGTACTTGTTGAGCGTGTGCAGTTCCTTGAACGGCTCGTTCTCGGGGATCAGACCGATCGCGACGAACAGGCCGTCGCAGGCGATCTCGCGCTTCTGTCCGGTCGTGCGGTTCTCGACCTCGACGCCCGCGAGCGCGTCGCCGTTTTTCAAAAGCTTATTGATCTTAAGGTTCGTGAGCACGCGCACGTTCCTGCGGGATTCAAGCACCTGCTGCAATCTGACCTCGCCGGTGAGCGCGGGCAGGTCCTGCAGAATGATGACCTCTTTGCACTTTTCCGCAAGCAGGATCGCCTCCTGCAGCGCGGAGTTGCCGCCGCCCGCGACGCAGACGGTCTTGCCGGTATAGAAATCGCCGTCGCAGACCGCGCAGAACGAGATGCCGTCGCCGACGAGCTCGTTTTCGCCCTCGAGTCCCAGCATGCGGTGCTTGACGCCGGTCGCAATGACCACGGTCAGCGCTTCGAAACGGCTGCCCTCCTCGGTTTCGACGATCCTGAGGTTCCCTTCGGTTTTGACCGAGATCGCGCGCTCGAGCTCGATGTCCGCGCTCTGATGCAGGATCTGCTCGAGGAAGCGGTCCGCGAACTCGTTGCCGCTCATCTGGATCGTGCCCGGGTAGTTCTCGACCTTCGGGGAGTGCGTGATCTGTCCGCCGAAGCCGTGCTTTTCGAGCACGAGCACCGTTTTGCCGTTCCGCAGCGCGTACAGCGCCGCCGTCATTCCGGCGGGTCCCCCGCCGATCACGATCATATCGTACATAAATCTTCCTCCGAAAACAATTCAATATGTGAGATTCTCCGCAGAGGTGCTGCGGAGAATCATGTATTGCGATGTGGAAAAGCTTACGCGTTCTTGTGCATCAGCCAGCCCTTGATGTCGGAAACGCCGCGGTAGCGTTCGATCCCGTCTTCCTTGATGAGCACGAGGGTCGGCGCCTGCTTGACGCCGTACTGTTCGACGAGCGCCTTCTCCTCGTTCGCGTTCAATGCGGTGAACGGGACACCTGCTTTTTCGAGCAGCATCGTCGCGACCTTGCAGTTCGGGCAGGTCGGCGTCTTGAAGAGCAGGATCTTCGGATCGGCGGCCGTTTCGGGCACGATGGGCGCGCAGCACGGCGCCTCCGTTACCGCTTCCCGGACCGCTTCCGCGATCGTGTCGACGGGTGCGGGGTTCGGGCCCTGATGGGTGAGATGCGAACGGCCGATGTTGTAGACCTTGCGATCCTTGAACTCCTGTGCCTTGCCGTCGTTCCAGTTCTGGACCGGGCGGTAGTAGCCGGTGATGCGGGAATATACCTCGGTCTTGCCGCCGCAGATCGGGCAGGTGAAGTGCTCGCCCGTGATGTAGCCGTGGTCCTTGCAGACCGAATACGTCGGGCTCATCGTGTAGTACGGCAGCTTGTAGTTCTCCGCGATCTTGCGGACGAGGTTTGCCGCTGCCTTCCAGTCGGGCAGCTTTTCGCCGAGAAACGCGTGGAACACGGTGCCGGAGGTGTAGAGCGTCTGCAGATCGTCCTGGATGTCGAGCGCCGAGAAAATGTCCTCGGTGTAGCCGACCGGCAGATGGGACGAGTTGGTGTAGTACGGCGTGCCGTTCATGTTCGCGGTGATGATGTCCGGATACTTCTCCTTGTCATGCTTCGCGAAGCGGTACGTCGTGGATTCCGCCGGCGTCGCCTCGAGGTTGTAGAGGTCGCCGTACATCTCCTGATAATCGGAGAGGCGTTCGCGCATGTGGTTTAAGACCTCGCGGGTGAACTTCTGCGTTTCGGGATGCGTCATGTCCTTTCTGATCCACTCGGCGTTCAGACCGACTTCGTTCATGCCGATGAGACCGATCGTGCTGAAGTGGTTATTGAACGTGCCGAGGTAGCGCTTGGTATACGGATAGAGACCGGCTTCCAGAAGCTTCGTGATGACGGTACGCTTGGTCTTTAAGCTGCGCGCCGAGATGTCCATCATCCGGTCGAGCTCGGCGTAGAAATCCTTTTCATCCTTCGCGAGATACGCGATGCGCGGCATATTGATCGTGACCACGCCGATGGAGCCCGTCGATTCGCCCGAACCGAAGAAGCCGCCGGACTTTTTGCGAAGCTCGCGGAGGTCGAGGCGCAGACGGCAGCACATCGAACGCACGTCGCTCGGCTCCATGTCCGAGTTGATGTAGTTCGAGAAATACGGTGTGCCGTACTTTGCGGTCATCTCGAAGAGCAGCTTGTTGTTCTCGGTCTCGCTCCAGTCGAAGTCGCGCGTGATCGAGTACGTGGGGATCGGGTACTGGAAGCCGCGGCCGTTGGCGTCGCCCTCGATCATGACCTCGATGAACGCCTTGTTGACCATGTCCATTTCCTTCTTGCAGTCGCCGTAGGTGAAGTCCATCTCCTTGCCGCCGACGATCGCGGGAAGGTTTTCAAGGTCCTTCGGCACGGTCCAGTCAAGCGTGATGTTGGAGAACGGCGCCTGCGTGCCCCAGCGGGACGGCGTGTTGACGCCGTAGATGAAGGATTGCACGCACTGCTTGACTTCCTTTTGCGTCAGGTTATCGACCTTGACGAACGGCGCGAGGTACGTGTCGAACGACGAGAACGCCTGCGCGCCTGCCCACTCGTTCTGCATGATGCCGAGGAAGTTGACCATCTGGTTGCACAGGGTGGAAAGATGGCTTGCCGGGGAGGACGTGATCTTGCCGGGAACGCCGCCGAGACCCTCCTGAATGAGCTGCTTTAAGCTCCAGCCCGCGCAGTAGCCGGTGAGCATACTGAGATCGTGCAGATGGATCGCCGCGCTGCGGTGTGCGTCCGCGATCTCGGAATCGTAGATCTCGGTCAGCCAGTAGTTAGCGGTGATCGCGCCGGAGTTACTAAGGATCAGACCGCCGACCGAATACGTGACCGTCGAGTTCTCCTTGACGCGCCAGTCGTTGATCTTAAGGTAATTGTCGACCAGATCCTTGTAGTTCAGCATCGTGGAGTTGATGTTGCGGATCTTCTCACGCTGTTTGCGGTACAGGATGTACGCCTTCGCGACATCCGCGTAGCCGGATTCCGACAGCACCTTTTCGACGCTGTCCTGGATCTCCTCGACCGTGATCTTGTCGTCCTTGACCTTGTTTTCAAAATCGCTCGTGACATGCAGCGCAAGAAGTTCGATCACGCTCGGGTGATACTGTTTCCCCGTCGCTTCGAACGCCTTCGTGATCGCCGCCGTGATCTTGCCGATCGAGAATTCGGCGAGTTTTCCGTCTCTTTTAATGACCTCGTACATAAAATGATCCCCCTCTGAGGTAAAGTGTTAAAAATGTGGACGCCGCAGGCAAAACCCGCGGTTCCGAGCGTTGTCACTTTACCACAAGTGGGGGCTCCGTGTCAATATGTAGTGGTGATTGTTAACAAATCCTACAATATCTTGTATTTATGCGTTGCATATGCAAAACGGCATATACGGGGGACGGGCAGCGGAAAAACGCAGTCTATATGCCCCTTAACGCCGTGTTCGGTACGGTTTTTCGGACCGCTTCGGCATACCGTTCCATACATTCCCTTGTGGGTGCGTGGAAGTTCTCATACACCACCGTATCGCGGTCGGTGAACGCCTGGAGGAAGTACGCCTTCGCGCCTGCGATCCACTCGGAAATCGCCGTAAAGTCTGACATATCGTGCAGTTCGTCGACGACGGTCGTACGGAATTCATAGTCGATCCTGCTGTTTTTCAGGATGGAAATGCTCTCGGAAATCGGCGCAAGATCCATTTTTTCCAAACCGCATATATGCGCATAATGATGCGGTCCGCCCTTGACGTCCATTGCGACGTAATCCAGAAGTCCCTCGTCGAGCATCGCTTTCAAGCGGTCCGGGTGCATGCCGTTGGTGTCGAGCTTTATCGGATACCCCATCGCGCGGATCTTCCGGAGCAGCTCGGGAAGGTCCGTCCGTAATGTCGGCTCACCGCCCGTAAACGCGACGCCGTCCAGAAGCCCCTTGCGCTTTTCGAGAAAGGCAAGCAGCTCCGTGTCGTCCATGACGGGTTTTGCGGCGCCATCGATGAGCTCGGCGTTGTGGCAAAACGGGCAGCGGAGGTCGCACCCGCCCAGAAACACCGTGCACGCCACGCGTCCCGGAAAGTCCAGAAGCGTCATTTTTTGCAGTCCGTGAATGTTCATACCGATTCCTTTCATGCGCCGCAAGGCGCAATTCATGACGGCTCTGCCGTCAATTCATGCCCGCAGGGCAATACATGCGCGTAAGCCAATTCATGTCCGCAAGGACAATTCATACGGCAAAGCCGCAATTCGCAGCGCAAACTACCCGCCCACCGCAAGCGGTCCCCCCTCCCTGACAAGGGAGGGTCAAACCTTAAGTTTTCAAACCGCCGCCAAAATATGCAGATTGCGGACGCCGCCGTCTTCGATTGAATCGTTGACCGAGTATGCGTGCTTTTCGAGATCGCCGCAGATCGCCTTGGTCAATCCCTGCGTCTGCAGTTCGTCGATCACGTCGGCGGCGACGTCCTCGATCATATCGTATTTCGATTCCGCCGTCGCGGGCTCGTTGTCGGTAGTAAGCAGCACCTCGAGCGTTTCGGCAAGCATCGAAAGCTTCGGTAAAGCGCGCATTGCGCGGAAGCTCCATTTATAATACGGCATATAGACGCCGTTCAGCAGAAATACCGCGTGCATCGTCGCTTTCGTAAATTCCGCGACCGCAAGCTGCGCCGCGCCGGTCTCGCCGTGTTTCAAACAACGCATGTAGTTATACTGCCCCGCCTGCGCCATCAGCAGAAGTTCGCCCGCAAGCTTTTTTCTGCGGATATCCTCGGGATAGCGGGAAAGCCCCTCGCGGATGCGCGTGACCTCGCCGTATCCGTCGAAAAACAGCTTGCCGTTCGTCGCTTCCGAAAGCGCGTGCTCCGGCACGGTCAGCCATTGCGAAACGGTGAGGATCCCGTCGCCCGCGCCGATTTTGTTTTCAAAGAACTCCGTCGTGCGCAGAGCCCCATGCCGCGCGCCGCCGACCGGCGCGATCGCGCTTCTTTTCAGTCCCATGAATTTCTTCGGGAGCTTCGCGTACGCGCGTTCGAGCTGAAACGCCGTCCTTCGGTCGACGACGTCCTCGTCCGGCAGCAGCAGCATGAATCCCGGCTCGAAGTCGTGATCGCGGCTTGTTTCGTCGTCAAATCCCATGCACTCGGACCCGCTGCCGAACAGTCCGACCGCAAGGTACGGGAGCAGTTCGGAAAACTGCTCCGAAAGCATCGGTTCTCCGTATTCCCGATAAAACCGTTCGGAAAGCTCAAGCCCGTTCATACCATGCCCTCGCGCGTGCGTTCAATTCGTTTGCCGCTGAAAACCAGCCGTAGTATTCGAACGTCGGCGCGCACTTCTCGCACACGAACGCGTAATACCCGTCGCGCGGGATATCCGGCGTATCCAGAAGCTCCTGCGCCTTTTGCAGGTACGCGTCGATCGTCTCGGCCGCGTCCAGAAGCCCCTTCTCCTCCTCGGCGGCGTTTGCCATGTTGAGATACGTGATCGCCTGCTCCAACGCGCCGTGCGGCGCCTTTGCCATGGTTTCGATCGCTTTTTCACAGAGCGCGTTCGCCTCGGAAAAGCGTTTCATCGAAACGAGCGTGAGCGCCATGTTGTTATAGAGACCGCCCAGAAGCTCCGGTTTGACCTTCGGGATCGCCTCGTAGTTTTTCCGAGCGCGTTCGAAGACCGCAAGCGCTTTTTCGTGCTCGCCGAACGCCTGATACGCGGTCGCGGCGTTCACGCAGGTCGTGCCCGCCGTGATCGTGCCCTCGAAACCGAGCGCGTCCAGAAGCTTCAGCGCCGCTTCTGCCTGCGGAAACGCTTTGTCCCGCTCGCCCGTTTTGCGGTAGTGTCCGATGAGCTCGTTTCGGATCATCAGCTCGCCGCGCAGGTCATGTCCGAGCTTTGCCTCCTCAAGCCAATACAGAAGATGCCGCTCCACGCCCGCGTAATCGCGGTGCGACATGTACTCGTCCACCTTCTCCATGATCCGCTGCTGCGGCACCGGCTTGATCTTCGCTTCCGCGCCGTACGGCTCCTCGCATAAAAGGCAGCGCGGCTCCGCGTAATCTTCTTTCCCGATCGGCGTCATGTTCCCTCCCGCTTTTTCTGCGCCGCAGATGCGGCACAGATTTTATTCAGTATACCATACCGCCGGACAAAAAGAAAGAGCGGCGAATAAAACCACCCCAAAAACCTTGTCAGTCTACTGATATGGTGATATACTTGAATTATGAAACCGATTCGAATGATCTTTCTCTGGCTTTTGATTGCGCTGCTGCTTCTGACTGCGGTCACCTTTGCCGAAACACATATCCAGCTTGCCCCCGCGCCGACGCCGGAAGAGGCGCCGGAGCCGACTCCTACGCCGACGCCCACGCCGCCGTTCGGCATTTCGCTCGGCTACACCGATGAACAACGCGAAGAGTACGAAAGCAGACGCAATTCCGTGTTCAAGCGAGCACGTGCGGACGGCGTCTACGTCGTCGACGCAAGCGACCTTTCCCTTTGCTTCTATTCGAAACACGCCAACAATACGTATCCGAATGCAAGTACGACCAAGATCATGACTGCGCTGCTTGCGATCGAAGCGCTGTCGATGGACGAGGTCATCATCACCCCGCGGGAAGCGACGCTGCTCGGCGGGACGAATATGATGCTCGGGCTGGTTCCTGACGAGCCGATGTCGGTTGAAGATCTACTTTACGGGTTGATGCTCGTGTCCGGCAACGACTGCGCCATCACGCTCGCCTATCGGATGGACGGTTCGGAGGAGGCGTTTGCGGAGCGCATGAACGCGCGTGCCGCCGAGCTCGGCATGGTCGACACAAACTTCACGAACCCCTGCGGACATAACGTCGGGGACAACCATTCCTCCCCCTACGACCTTGCGATCCTGACGCAGGAAGCGCTGAAAAACGAACAGTTCCGCACGATCGTCGCGACCGCGGACCACACGATCCCCGCCAATGAAAAGCGTCGCGATCCCCTGCCGATCCGCAACAGCAACCGTCTGGTCTCCGACGGACCGCCGCATGAGTTTTACTGTCCGGAAGCGATCGGCGTCAAAACTGGCTCGACTGCGCTCGGCACCTGTCTCGTTGCCGCGGCGAAGCGCGAGGACGTCACGATCATCGTCGTACAGCTCGGTTTGACCGCCGGAGACTCCAAATCAAACCGACTCGAGGAATTCGGGCGCGCGCTCCAATTCTTTAACTACATCTTTGACTATGAGTATACCGACATCGACGCCGAGACGATGCTCGGTACCTATACGGACGTCATTTCCGTGAAAATGCCGTTTCAAACCAATCCGGAGTTTCATTCATTGATCGTCCATGCGGACACGAACGGCGCGCACGCGTACCGCGCGATCCGTGAGATGGACCTGCTTCTTGCCGGCGACGAATCGTTTGACGTCGATATCGTCGCGCATGCTGAAGCCCCGGTCGAAGCCGGGCAGCAAGTCGGCACCGCGACCTTCTCATACCGCGGACGCGTCTGGTTCACGCTTCCGCTGATCGCGGACAAAGCGCTTGCGATTCCCGCAACGCCTACACCCATACCGACGCCAGAACCCACGGAAGCGCCTCTCATCACGGTCGTTGACGTACCGGTCGATACACCCGTGCCGACCGACGTACCGACGCCGACGCCAACCGAAGCTCCCATGGATCACCGTCAAACGGAGAACAAGGCGGCTCTGCAGATCCTCCTGCCGCTTTCAGGCGTGCTGCTTCCTCTCGTTGCCGCGCTGCTGATCCGCAAACGGATCCGCGACCGCAAATAAGCTTCCCGAACTCGCGGCATAAAAGCCGAGGCGCAATTGCCTCGGCTTTTTACGTATCGGCAGAACAATTTATGCTTCGGTTTCCGGGACGTCCTTTCTGTAAAGCAGCAGATATGCTCCGAAAAACGTCAGGACGCCGAACGCTGCAACGATCCCTTCCAGCGTCCACGAAGAGATGTGTATCACGTTGAAAAGGTACAAGGCGGCGATAAAATCCAGCCCCGTATGAAGGATCACCGCAAGCGGATACAACCAGAAGCGCTTCCGGTCCCTGCAGGCGTAAAACACCAGGATCGACGCGCCAATATGGAACAAAACGGCAAATACGCGCTCCGCGATCGCAATGCCCAGATCCGCAAACGAAAACGACGCGATCGTCTTTACCACGATCTCAACGGAGGACAGCTGTTCCGGGGCCTGCGCCGCGACCTGATCGACGATCGTCTGAAACGCGCCGGTGTTGATCATGACCGCGTAAGCGATATACTCAACGTAGGCGATCCCCATCAGAAGCATGACCTCAAAGCAGCCGTGCCCGATGCCGTGCGAGATCGCCGTCTCTCTGTTTCTGTGTTTTCTGAGAACCGTGGAAAACGCGATCAGCCGCCCCGTTTCCTCAAAGACGCCCGGGAAAAGTCCCGCCACGAGCGCCAGCAATACCGGACGTGCGTTCAGAAACCGGCTTATTGTGTGATCCTTTAGCCCCAATGCCGTCGGAAACGCCAGCAGATTCTGTATCGGCTTTTCCAGGATCAGCGCAAACAAAAGGAAGGTCGCCGCCCCGATCAGGATCGTCGTAAACGGTTCCTTTTTTCTGATTTTCCAGATAACGGCGATCGCTGCCGGGACCGCGAGAAAGGTCACGGCGCCCAGTATCAGCCAGACGAACGCCGTGCCGCCGACGTGCGTGTACTCTGTCATATTCCCCTGCCTCCGTTTATCCTTCCTTCGCTTCCGAGAGCATCCAGCCGAGGGAGACCGGCGCGGAAAATGCCGTGCCGCAGAAGACGCAGACCCGTGCGCCCGCCGCCGGCAGCGGACCGCCGCAATTCGGGCAATTGAAGCCCTTGATCGGGCTTTCCGGATCGTCCGCGTAGCCCGCGATATAGACGAGGATCAGCCGCCGTTCGCGCGGGACGTCGGTCGTATCGTTGAACCCGACCGCCGCTTGACACGTGAGGATTTTCCTGCGTCCGGAGCCGTCGTACGCAGCGATCGTCACGCGGCGGACCGCGATCCCGTCCTTGACGGAATCGGGCAGGTGATCCTCGAATTCCTCCTTGAACGTCTCAGTTGCGTCGTCACCGAAGAGCACCTTGCCCTGCGCGCCGCTTTCATAGTACGTTCTTGCGTCGCGACGGACGCGCTCCGCGAACACCCGCGCATTGAAATCCGGGAAATCCTTCAGGATCTTCGGCAGCACAACCGATTCGAGCGAGGAAAGCGAACGCGGCTTTTCCGGCTCCTTGTCCGCGGCGATCGCCTCGTCGATCGCGTCCTTGATATAACCGATCCGTTCCCGCATCCCGCGCGTGGCGCGCCGGATCCACAGAAAACCGCCGAACAGCGTCGCAAGTCCGCAGCCCGCAAGCAATGCGATCATCCACCACTCCATAATAACCTCCGGTTCGGTCTGTCGAAATACTTTCGACAGACCGTTTTTCAGCTTCCGCTTAAAATCCTGCGGATTTCCGGGCAGCGGAAGCTGTAAGGTGTCAAGTGCACCGCACATGTCGCTGCATTTGACATATTGATCCGGCATTCTTCCTCTGCTTTTTCCGTGGCCATGCCGCTCCCCGCGAAACAAACGGCCTTTTCTGCAGAACCTCTGTTTTCAGTTTGGACTCCATCCGGCAAAATGTCAAGAACAATCTTGCCGGAGACCGCGATTCCAGGATAATTGCGACAAATTTACACCAATCCGTTATTGACAACACACGCGGCTTACAGTAAAATATATAATAAGAATGGTATGACATTCGAACAAAATCCAAATAGAAATGAGAGGGGTTTGCATGGAAGAAAAGAAAAAGAAACCGGTCCAGAAGACCGAAGATGCGCCGGAGACGAAAGCGGCTCCGAAACTGACCAAAGCGGAAGAAAAGAGCAAGGCGACGACGCTGCGCATCGTTGCGATCATCCTTTGGGTCCTCGCGATCGGCTTTGAGGTCGTCGCGATCCTTTCGCTCCTCAAGGCGCTGTATATCCCGTGGCTGCCGCAGATGTGGTGCATGATCATCTGCATCGTGCTCGATCTGATCTGCTGCATCATCGCAGGGCTGCTTTGGAAGAAAGCGAGCTACCTCGATCCGTTCAAGAAGACCAACAACAAGGTCGGCTTCGTGATCCTCAATCAGCTCGGCGTCATCATGGCGGTCATCTGCTTCCTGCCGCTCATCATCCTGCTGTTCACCAACAAGGACAAGATGGACAAGAAGTCCCGCATCATCGTTACGATCGTCGCGATCATCGCGCTTTTGATCGCAGGTCTGTTCGGCGCGAACTTCAACCCGATCTCCGCGGAAGAAAAGGCCGCGGCGGAAGAGGAGATCACCGATACCGTCTACTGGACCGCGTTCGGCCACAAGTATCACCTCTATGAGGATTGCCACACGATCGCAAACTCCGAAAAGAACCCGGGCACCGTTACCGACGCGATCGACGCCGGCCGTACCGAGGTCTGCTACTACTGCGCACACAGAGCGGAAAAAGAAAAAGACCTTAAGCTCGACGGTCTGAACATCGAAGAGGGCGTCGAAGAGCTCGGCGGAGAATAAGCCATGGCGGGGATCGATCTGAACTCCCTGATGGGATTGGTCGGCAGCGACGGTATCGACGAGATCGCAAAGGCGACGAAGACCAGCAAGAGCAAGGTCTCCGCGGTGCTTTCCGACGCGCTGCCGGTGCTGGTCGGCAAAATGAGTGACAACGCCTCCACAAAGGACGGCGCGGCTTCGCTGAACCGCGCGCTGAACGATCATAAGACGGGCGGCGTCATCGACGCTGCCTCGTTCCTGAACGGTGCGGACACCGCGGACGGCAAGAAGATACTCGGTCATATCCTCGGCAGCGACGAGGCGGCGGCAACGAAGGCGATCTCGAAAAAGAGCGGAGTTTCCGGCTCCAAGGTCAGCACGATCCTTTCTCTGGTCGCGCCGCTTCTGCTCTCCCAGCTCGGCAACAAGAAGGACGACGATGAAGCGGACAGCTCCGCACTCGGCGGACTCCTCGGCGGGCTTCTCGGCGGCGGCTCCTCGTCCTCTTCCGGCGGCATCGGCGCAACGCTTTTAGGCTCGCTGCTCGGCGGAAGCTCTTCGTCCTCGTCCTCCTCGTCCGGCGGACTTTTGGGCGGCCTCTTAGGCGGTCTTTTCAGCGGCAAGGAAGAAGAAAAGGAAGAAGAAAAAGA
>JAFXVP010000034.1 GCA_017524445.1 Clostridia bacterium
CGTGCCGCAGAGCATCCAAGGCAGCACGTTCACGCCGTCCGGAAAGACCACAATGCACTCGGTGCACATCTGCCAGAGCGTTCGCGTGAACGTCTTTTCGTCGAGGTCGTGCACATAGGTCATGGCCAAAAGGTTCGCCGGATGGCAGTGCATGACGACGCGGTTTTTAGGATCGACTTTCATGCGCGCGACGTGGCTCATCATATGCGCCGGGAATTCGCTGGTGAATCTGCCGCCGTCTGTGAAGCCCCAGAGAAGCTCCGCTTTCGTGCCGTTTTCGACTAAACGCACAATGCCGAGGTTGACCTCCGGCGCGTACTGCACGTTTTTAAAATACTTGCCCGTGCCGGTGACAAGGAAGATTTTTTCGTTCAATTCCGGCGCTTCAAAGCCCGTTTCGAGCGTGCGGATCGGCTGCATGTCGAGGTATTCCTGAACCTCCGCTTCGTCGAGCAGCAAACTGATATTGCCGCCGTTGCGCTCGTCCCAGCCGTGGTTGTACATGTTCGTCGTCGTGCGGATCATTTCCGCCATAAACGGCGCGGTTAAGATGTCTTTCATGCTCTTGCCTCCAGGATTTCCTTTTCGTATGTTTCGATCTCGCTGTACCATTCGCCGTCGGCGGGTCGATTGCATCTTCTGCAATACTCGTTCCATACCTCGCCGAACGGCAGGGTCTTGAGTTCCTCCTGCAGTACCATCAGCTTGCTGAAATTGCTTTCGTCCTGCAATGCTTTCAGATCGTCGTTCGGCTGCAGCAGCGCAAACAGCAGGGCTTTCTGCACATTGCGGAAGCCGGTCACCCATGCGGAGATGCGGTTGATGCTTGCGTCGAAATAGTCGAGCGCGATATGCACTCGATCCAGTCCGCAGCGGACGATCTCCCGGGCGATTTCCTTTGTTTCGTCGTCGAACAGCACTACATGGTCGCTGTCCCAGCGGATGGGTCGGGTCACGTGCAGGGCGATCTCCGGGAAGAAACTGAGCAGGGCCGGGATCTTGTCGCTGACCACCTCCGTGGGGTGGTAGTGACCGTTGTCCATGAGGGGGATGCACTTATCCCGGTTCATGGCCGCATAGCTCAGCGCAAACTCCGCACTGCCCACGGTATAGGCCTCCACGCCGATGCCGAAGACCTTCGACTCGATGCAGGGCTTCACCTTCTCAAAATCATAGGGTTCGGAGAGGATGGCGTCGATGCTCTCCTTGTAGCGCACCCGGGGGCCCATGCGGTCAGCGGGGATATCCTTGAAGCCGTCGCCGGTCCAGATGTTCATCACGCACGGCTCACCGAGCTCGTCCGCAAGATACGAGGAAATACGGATGCACGCTTTTCCGTGCTCGATCCAGAAGCGGCGCGTCGCCTCGTTGGGGGAGGAAAGCGTTAAGGGATCGCAGTTGGGATGCGAGAAGAACGTCGGGTTGAAATCGCAGCCGAGGCCCCGTTCCTTACAGAACTGCACCCATTTTCCGAAATGTTTCGGTTCCAGCTTGTCACGGTCCGCCCACTCGCCGTTTTCGAAGATCGCGTAGCTTGCGTGCAGGTTCATCTTGGGCTTGCCGGGAATCAGCGAAAGGACTTTATCGAGGTCAGCCATGAGTTCCTCCTGCGTTCTCGCACGGCCCGGATAATTGCCGGTCGTCTGAATGCCGCCGGTCAAAGGTTTATTCGGGTCGGTGTCGAAGCCGCGCACGTCGTCGCCCTGCCAGCAGTGCAGGGAAACGGGTACGTTCTTCAAGGTCTCGATCGCCTGTTCGACGTCCACGCCGTATGCGGCATAGTTTGCTTTTGCTTCTGCGTAACTCATGCTTCTGCCTCCATCTGAATTTTCAGGTTTCCGACCGCCGTTGCCTCGATCGGCAGGGCAAGCACCTGTTTGCCGGTCGCCTCTTCGGTCAGGCGGTTCAGAAACGCGTTCTTTGCCCCGCCGCCGACAATGTACAGTTTATCATAACACATTTTGGTGTTCTGCTCCAGTTCGTTGATCGCGTCACGATAGGACAGCGCAAGCGACCGGTATGCGCAGCGGAAATAATCCCCGACCGAAATAGGCTTTGTTTGCAGCGTCGCGTCGAACACCTCGACCATGCTCTTCGGCGCAAGGAACGCTGGTGCGTTTGCGTCCACCGTTTTCTCAAACGCGCTCTGTTCCGCTTCCGCGGTGATCTCCTTCCACGGCTTTTTGGGACACAGCTCGTCGCGCAGGCGGTTGACGATCCACATGCCCATGATGTTCTTTTGGTAGCGCGTATAGCCGACGCCGCCCTCATTCGACCAGTTGGCTTGCCTACTCGCTTCGTCCGTGATCGGCCGCGGCGACTTTACGCCCAGTAAGCTCCATGTGCCGCTCGAGATATACGGCGCGTTGCCTTCCATCGGAATCCCCTCGACGGCCGACGCGGTGTCGTGCGTGGCGCAGAGCAAAACCTTGATCCCCCGATACTCGCCGATGCATGTCCCGGGCGCTTGCAGGGAATGAAAGAGATGATCCGGCAGTCCCAATGCGGCAATGATGTCGGGATCATATGCGCCGGTCTTTGCGTTCACCATACCGCCGGTCGTGGCGTTGGTGTACTCGTGCGACTTCGCGCCGCACAGCCGATACATGAGATATTCCGGGATCATGAGGAAATCCGTCACGCCGTCAAACCGTCCGGCGAGCTGATCCGCAACCAGCTGATAGATCGTATTGAACGGCTGAAACTGAATGCCGGTGCGGCGGTACAGCTCCGAAAAGGCCATGCGCCTATGGACCTCAGGGATCACCGCCTCGGTCCGGCCATCCCGATAGGCGTACATGGGATAGACCGTCTCGTCGCCTTTGAGCAGCACGTAGTCCACGCCCCAGGTGTCGATGGACAGGCTCTCGATCTCGAACCGTTCCCGGGCCTTTTCGATGCCCGTCTTCACGTGGGAAACCAGCGCCTCCGTGTCCCAACAGAGATTACCGTCGGTCTCACTGACGCCGTTGGGGAAGCGGTAGACCTCCTCGGTCCTGAGCTCGCCGTTGTCCTCCCAGCCTACGATGTGCCGACCGGAGGAAGCGCCGATGTCGATGGCCAAATAACGTTTCATTCTGTATAATACTTCCTCAAGAAATAAGCCGGAGCGCAGCTCCATGCGTGGCAATAGCTCAGCACGATCGTGCCGCCGTAGGGAGATTCGTTTGGGTTTTCGGGGTTATACAGTTCCCAGAAGGTGTCGGCCCCTTCGTTCGCCATGCCGCCCCAATAGGCGCGCAGCGTGTTCAGCGCATCCTCCCGTCTGCCGGTGTCGATCAGCGCCTGCACATAATGGTGATACATGTACGGCGTCACCATACCGATCACTCCGTCCGTATCTTTGGCGCGGAACAGGATTTGTGCATCGTCGGACACACCTCCGAGGATCATCCACACCTGCGACGCGACCGAAACCTGACGGTCTTTCCCGGATACGAAAACGCCTTTCTTTGCGTCGAACAGATACCGAAGTGCGGCATCACGCTTTTGTGCATAGTCCGCCTCGATCTGCGCGGCAAGCTTTGTATCTTCAAGCGTCTCTGCGATTTGCTTTGCCGCTTTCAGGCAGTACAAATATGTTCCCTGTGCGCTTGTCTGCTTGTTCAGCTGCAGATTCCAGTCCGTAAAGCACCAGCCGAGCACGTTGCTGTCTCGCACAAGCCCGGACGCGTCAAAGGCATCCCGCGCCAGTCCGATCTGCCGATACGCGACGGGCCAAAGCTCCGAAAGCGTTTCGCGGTCGCCTGTTGCTTCGTAATAATCCCAAAGCGTCGGAACGAACAGCAGCGAGTAATCGAACATGGCGGTATCGTCCGCTTCGATCTCCGGTTCGGTAAAGATCGCCGCGCTGATCTGTCCGTTTTCAAACGTGCTGCCCGCAAACAAATAGAGACAGCGCCTGACAAGGTCGAACCTGCGATAGGTCTGCGTGTTTGCAAGCGCCTGCAGCCGAAGATCGCCGATCCACAGCCGCCGATCGCGCTTCGGCCCGTCCTCGAAGACGTCCTGCATGCAGTCGTGCAAGGTCCTGCAGGCGATGCGATCGATCGTCGAGAGTTCCCTGTCCTGCGTCTGATAGGGTTTCAAATCCGCATCGTTTGCAGAGGAAACGGCTTCGCACTGCGCTTCCTCCACCTTGAGACGATATTTTGAACTGATCCCGAGAACGGTCAGCTTCAAATAGCGAAACGCATACCGGCGCGAGAGTTTGACGATGCTCGGAAACGTATCTACATGGATGCGCTCCTGCTGGATCCAGCTTTTGCTGACCCAGCCGTTGTAGCTTTGCACATCCTCGGAAAACTCCTGTTTGCGCTCTGCAAACTGCAATTCGATCCAAGCCGGCGCGTCGGGGTGGCTGCCCTCAAAGGAAAGGGACAGCGTGACGAAGCCGACCAGATGCTCTTGAAAGTCGAGCACGAGCGAATCGCCATCTTTGAGCGTATTTTTTTGCACCTGTGCAGATACCGTTCGCCGGTTCAGAATCGGCTTAAACGCTTCCGCCGTGTTCAAAAATTGCGCATTACGAATCATAGTTTACAAAATCTCCGTCAATTCTTCTACCGACTGTAAGTTCCAATCGCCTGCGCCTTCGTTCGAGGCGTCCCCGACACAAGCAGCCTTCATGCCGCCCACGTGCGCCGCCTGCGCACCAGAAACCGCGTCTTCAACAACAAGGCAGCGGGAAGGCGCAACGTTCAGCATCTGCGCCGCTTTCAAAAAGACCTCCGGATCGGGCTTGGAATGCGTAATGTTGTTTCCGTCCGACACCGCATCGAAATATCCGCCTAACCCAATCTGCTGCAAGATAAAAGGCGCATTTTTAGAAGAAGACCCGATGGCAAGAAGATACTGTTTTTCTCGCAGCGTGTCAAGCGTCCGTTTGACCTCTTTCGGCAGATCGTCGGGCGTCATTTCAGACAAAAGCTGTTTGTAGATTTCGTTCTTTTGTGCCGCAAGCGCTTCCTTTTCTGCATCGGAAAACGGGCATGCGCTTTTTTCCAGAATAATCTCCAGACTCGCCATGCGGCTGACGCCGCGCAGACGGTTGTTGATGGTGTGGTCGAACGGAATGCCGTTGTTGTCCGCAATCGCCTTCCATGCACGATAGTGATACTCGTCCGTATAGCAGATGACGCCGTCCAGATCAAAGATGATCGCATCGAATTCTCTTACCATTTTGTATCCTCTCTCCCGCAGAACGGGTCAATCGGGCTGACGCCGTAAAATGCGCTCCGACCCATCAGTTTTTCCATAACAGCCTCTCGGAAATCCGGCGTTCCAGCGTATGCGTTGATATACGTTTTGATCATCGGCGCGTCGAACAGGTGATACGGATATGCCGTGCTGATCATCAGCGTCGGTACCTCCGCCGCGAACCACGGCGCATCGTCTCCGAGCCCGAATGTCACGTTCCAGTTCAGCCGCAGCGTCGTGTTGTTGGACGCATTTTCCATGTTGCAGATGTACACATACAGGTCGTAGTCCTCGTGTACTTCCCGAATACTGCGGTACATTTCATGCAGCAGCGCAAGTTTTTCCGGGGGCAGGTTCGGAATGTCCGCCATGTCCTGCACGGTGATGCCGACTCTGCGGTCACGCACAGTGACCGAAAAACCTTCGCGCCTAAAGAGTTCTTTCCATGCCTGCACAACCGGATGCGCGGGGCTCGGATCCTTTTGAATGACGTTGAGATAGACGCGCGGATAGCGCTTCGACGACAGCGGCAAAAGCTTTTGCGTGTCCTTGACCAGCGTGATCGCGCGGTCCGCTGTTTCCTTTGCCCATGCACGATGCTGCTCGCATCCGACGATCGCGGTCTCGCTTGCCTCCGGTACCAGCGTGTTCGTCTTTTGATTCGCAAACAATCCAAGCGACGCCTTTAGGGCAAGGATGCGCGTGACCGCTTCGTCAAGCCGCGCTTCGGAACAGAGTCCCGTTCTTATACCGTTCAGCAAATACGCGTAGTCCTCGTCGAGATCCTTGTTGAACAGGATCATATCCGCGCCGGCTTCGATCGCGGTGGGAACGGCGCGCTCGCGCGGCATGGCGGCGGTAAATCCGACCATCGGCGTCGCGTCGGTGCAAATAAGTCCGTTGAAGCCGAGCGAATCGCGAAGCAGGTCCGAAAGCAGCGAGCGCGACAGGCTTGCCGGCAGAAAGCGTTCCGCTTCGTCCGCGTAGGCTGGGAGCGCGATATGACCGACCATCACGGATTGCGCTCCTTCGTCGATCAGCGCACGATAGACTTTGCCGTAGCTGTCGTCCCACGCTGTTCGATCCAGCGTGTTGACGCTCGTTAAGATGTGCTGATCGCGTTCGTCCACGCCGTCGCCCGGGAAGTGCTTGATCGCGACGGCGACGCCGCTTTCCTTTGCGCCGCGCATGAACGCCTTGGCGCAGGCAACGACCCGATCCGGATCGCTTCCGAAAGTGCGCACATTGGTGATCGGGTTGTGAAACTCATAGTTGATGTCCACGATCGGCGCAAAACTCCAGTTCAGTCCGAGCGCCGCGCCCTCCGAACAGGCGACCTTGCCCATGCGGTACGCATAGACGGGATCGTTTGCCGCTGCGGTCGCCATCGGCTGCCCGAAGGAGGTACCCTCGTAGGCGATGCCGTCGCCGCCGTGCTCCGTGTTCGCCGCGAGCAGCAGCGGGATCTTTGTCATGGACTGCACCGTGCGGTGAACGCTTTGGATGGCTTTCGCGGTATCGGGACGGTACATGATGCCGCCGACGCCGATTTCCTGGATCCGGTGCACAAGTTCGCTCGGATCTGCAGTCAGCCCCATCGGGCAGAACACCTGTCCTGCCTTTTCTTCGAGCGTCATATTCTTTAGGGTTTCCTGCACCAGCCCAACGGACGCATCGTCGAGGAAAAACGGTTTTGCTTTGAGATCGATCATAATAACCTCTTTATTAGTAGGGGCGATCCCTCGATCGCCCGCTGATTTGCAAAATTAAGCTTTGATCGGCTTGAACAGTTTTTTCAGCAAGCCTTCGTTGTTGAGATAGATCAGAAAGACGACCAGCAAAACCGCGTTGATGATCGACTGCATGGATGCGCTGATCTCGTTGGAGAATGCGGCAAACGTGGAATTGAGCATGGACATACAGACCGCGGCAAGGAAATAGCCGAGCTTGTCATTACTGAATCTTCCGATATAGCCGCCGATGAACATCGGCAGAAACGCGGTGAACATGATGCCGATGGAGCCGAAGTTCAGTGCGCCGCCGTTGATATTCGAGCTGCGCGCCGCGTTCAAAAAGCCCACAAGTCCCATCAGCGCGCCGCAGATGACGTAGCAGAGAAGCGCGTTCGGAACCTCGCGGATGCCGGTGTTGACGGCAACCTTCTGTCCGCTTTGCAGCGCCTTATAGTCATAGCCGAAACGGGTGTGGTCAAACAGGTAGATCATCAGCGCAAGAACGACAACGATCAGGATTGCGGGGAAATACCAGTTGCCCGCAAACGCAGTCATAGACGGATTGCGTACCTCGTCCATCACGTATTTTCCGGAGGTCACGGTGAACGTGACGCCTTCGTAGATCAGCGTGACGCCGAGAGAGGTGATGATCGGGGGGATCTTCAAAGACACATAAAGCGCACCGGAAGCAAGCCCTAAGATTGCGCCGAACAGGATCCCGAAAACGAGCATTGCAATCGCGCTGCCCGTGCCGCCGTGCAGAAGCTGTTGTGTCACCTTTGCGGCAAGCACCGACGAGAGGACCGCCATGGAGCCGAGCGAAAAATCAAACCGTCCGCTGTTCAGGTTAACCGACAGCGCCATGGTCGTGATCATCACGATGGCGGTGTACTGCACAAAGTAGTTAAAGCCGGTTCGGTTCGCGATCATGCTCTTGCCGCCGATCGCGCAGAGAATCAAGAGGATCGCTGCGACAATGCACGGAATGGCGAGCGTACCGATGATTTTTCGACTTGTTTTCATAGTGGATCCCTCCCGGTTAGTTTCTCCCCGGACGAGGCGGTGCTGCCCCGCCGGGGAGGGAATGCGTGAATGAATTACTTGGATGCGACCAGCGCTGCGAAATCGGAGTAAGAGACCTTGCCGATCACCTTGTCCAGCGCTTCCTTGTTGAAGATCGGGTTGTCGCCCTTGTCGCCGTTGAAGATGCTGTCGAACGTCGCGCTGTCAGTTGCAACGAGGTAGTTCTGGCTCAGCGAGATCGCGTTGCCGTTTTCGTCACGGATCGGGTTGCCCTTGACCGCGTTCATCGTCGCCGCAAAGATCGGGCCGATGCTGGAGGAGTACTTGCCCGCAAGATAGACCAGCGTGCCGTCCTTCATGTTCGCCGCGTTGCCGGTGGTGAAGGAGTCGATGTCCGCATACGGGATCTTTGCGCCGTTCAGCGCGTCTGCAAAGAACGTCGTCGCCATACCGACGGACAGGAACGCATCGGGCGTCTGACCGACGATCGCAAACAGCTCGTCAAAGGTGGTATCGCCGAAGCCCTGGAAGTAGCCGATCACCTGAACGTTCGTGCAGGCAACCTTGCTCATGTCCACACCCTGGTCGCCGAAGAGCTGACCTGCAATGCCGTCCTTATCGGAAGCGCCGCCGTAGGTGCAGCCGAGACCAGCGAGAACGCCCGCGGTGCGATACACATGCATCGGGTTCGGAATGAACGCGCCGTAGATGCCGACGGTCTTCACGCCCTGATCGGCAAAGTGCTTGCCCATCGCGTAGCCTGCTTCAAACTCAGTGTCCATGCTCGGCCCGACCTGACCGACGAAGTACTCGTTGCTCTTGTACTGCTCGAACTGGGCGTCGTCCAGCATGCCGGAAACGACTGCGTAATAGAGCTTGTTCGCCGCAGCGGTTTCGATCTGGGTCGCACGGTCTGCGCTGGAGAGAGACAGGATCGCGTCATAGCCCTGGGCTGCGAACTTCTCGATGGCACTCTTCTCAGCAGCCGCGTCCGCAAGCTGCTCAGTGTAGGTGAAGGTCACGTTGTAGTTCTTGGCGATGTAGTTCTCATAGTAGGCACGGAAGCCCAGCGCTTCCTCGCCGCTGACATCCGCCACCAGGACGCCGATCTTAATGGGCTTGTCCTCCGCCGCCTTGTTGTCGCCGCCGCTGCATGCGACCAGGGCGAATACCATCGCAAGGGCAAGAAGCATAGCAAAGATCTTTTTCATGTTTGTTCCTCCGTTGTGTTTTTTTGTTTGGTGTATAGTAAACGCTTTCACGTTTTGCCTATCGGGGCAGCTGTTTGCTGCGGTAATTGATGCCGGTCACATAAACGACCGCCAGGAAGCACACCGCGGCGACGATCTGCGATACGCCGTAGCCGACGCCGGAATCGACGATCAGCTTCAGGATGTTGTTCAGCAGAATGTAGCTGAACCCGCCGACCAGCGCAGAATAGATGCGCGAGCGCGGACCGCCGGAGATGGGCATGCCGCCGAATACGATCGCAACGACGATGTTCATGCCGATGCTGCTTGCGGTGCTTGCCGTAACCGAAGGGGTATAAACCAGCGTCAAAAACGCGCCGAGTCCCACGCCGATACCCGCCATGACAAACGCGATGATCGCATAGGTGTTGATCTTGATGCCGGAGAGCTTGGCGCAGACCGGATTGCCGCCTAAGAACTTCTCTCTGCGACCGATCTTCGTGTAGTTGAAGACGAAGAAGCAGATCAGCCAGAACGCGGCGAGAACTGCGATCTTGAAGCCCATGTTGTCAAGCGGCGCGACGACCTCGGACGGAATGCTGATGCCGCCCAAAGCGCCGCCGTTTGTGGTGATGATCTGCGCGGCGATTGCCGAAAGCACGGACATCATGGCGACGGTGGTGACGAACACCGGAATGTGAAAGACCGATGCAAGCACGGAGCTTAAAAGCGAACAGCCGATCGCGACGCCGAAGATCACAAGGATCATCAAAGGAAGACTCTGCGTTGCGTTGTAGGTCATGACCCCGAGCGTTGCCGAAAACAGCGTGGATGCGCCGAGGCTGATGTCGAAAGAGCCGAGCGAGTAGATGAACACCGCGCCGGTCGCAACGACCGCAAGCACGATTCCCTCGTTGAAGATGATCCTGAGATACATATCGAGCCGGTAGCCCTTTGCCTGCACGACCGCGCAGAACAGCCCGAACAGCAGAACCAGCGCAAAGAGAGGCAGAACGTCGATGATCCGCTGTCGCGTCTTGTATCGTTTGACGATTTGATTGCTTTCCATCTTCGTTACCTCTCAGATCATGTATTGGATGATTTCCGCTTCGGAAAGGGATTCGCTTCTCATAAACTCGTGCATGACGCGTCCGTCCTTCATGATGATCAGCCGATCGCACATGCCCATCAGCTCCGGCATCTCCTCGGAAATCATGATGATCGACTTGCCCTCGTTTTTCAGCTCGATCATCAGCCGATACATCGCGTGCTTGACGCCGATGTCCACGCCGCGCGTCGGGCAGTCGAGAATCAGCACGTCGCTGCCTCTGCCGATCCACTTGCCGAATACGACCTTCTGCTTGTTGCCGCCGGAAAGCTGCGAGGTCTGCTGATCGCGGTCCGCGCACTTGATCGAAAGAGAATCGATCTGCGCATCCACGTACTTCTTTTCCCGTCCGTTCAGCATCAAAAAGTTCCCGATTGCATAGCGGTCCATGCCCGCAATCGCAATGTTGTCGCGGATACTCGCATTGAGGGAGAGGGATTCGACGTCTCTGTCCTTCGATACATAGCCGAACGCTTCGCGCATGGCAATGGTCTCGTTTGTGATCTTCACGCCCTTGCCGGTGACGACTTCGCCGCGATCCGGTTTCAATGCGCCGAACAGGATCTTGCCGAGCGGGTGCATGCCGCAATGAGACAATCCGCCGATACCGACGATCTCACCGCGGTATACGGTCAAATCGACGTCGTTCAGCACCGATCCGAGGGTGATATGGCTTGCCGTAACCGCGATTTCCGGAAGATGCGAAGGCGTAAAGTCGCTCCGGTAGTAATCGCCCTGCAGCTCTCTGCCGATCATGCTGGTGCGGATGGCGTCCGCATCGAATTCGTCCTTGGTGAAGTGGCGGATGATCGCGCCGTCGCGCAGGACGGTGAGCGTGTCGCAGACCTCCATGATCTCGTCCAGATCGTGCGAAATGAACAGTACCGCCTTTCCTTCGTCGCGCAGCCGCTTCACGAGCGTATAGAGAATATCGCGTCCTTCCTGACTCAGCGCCGTGGTCGTTTCGTCCACAACCAGAATCTCCGGGTTCTTCATAACGACCTTTGCAATCTCTACAAGCTTGCGCGTCTGAAAATCAAGCGCCCCCATCGGCATGCTGCCGGTCACGTTTTTCACGCCGATCGCCTGCAGCGCTTCGTCCGCTTTGCGGTTCATCGCCCTGCGGTCGATCATGCCGAGCTTGCCGGGAAACTGCTTCGTCTCTCCGAGGAACATATTTTCCGCAACGCTGATGCCTTGGATCGTTCCGCTTTCCTGCACGATCATGCCGATGCCGTGCGCAAGCGCGTCGATCATGCTGACCGGATTCCAGGGCTTTCCGTGGAACAGCATTTCTCCGCTGTCCGCTCTCTGCATCCCTGCGGCGATCGAGGAGATCGTGGACTTGCCGGAACCGTTTTCGCCGATCAGCCCGCGGATCTCGCCGGGGTACACGTCAAAGGAAACGTCGCCCAGCGCCACGGTGCTCGCGAAGGTCTTGCGGATATGCTTCATTTCCAGAATAGGCGTTTTCATCTTCTCACCTCACTGTCTACATGGTACGCCGATTATTGCGCCGTCGCCACCGCCGCTTTAACGTGTTTCCGTCTTGTTTTTTACCTCTTGAAATTAAAATTTAGATTAAAATATATGTTCCTTTAATTTTTATTCTTTCTTCACTTGATTTTTGTTCTGGATGCGTTATAATCATACATATAGGGGGAATGATTATGCCGAATTCCATGATTGCACAGTATCCGTGCGGAAAAGCTTTAACCTGTTCGATCCAAAGAATCGACTCCGATCTGCCCCTTACCTCGGAGCGCTTCGGCGTCTATATGCTGCTGACCGGAACGCTGCAGGTGACCATGGACGGAGAGCTGTTTATCGCCCGGGCGGACGACGTATTTTCCGTCGAAGCGAATACGCCCTGCAAAGGGTTCGGTTCCGACTGCACCGTCGTGTCCGTTTCCTTCGACCAGCATTTCTTCGAGCGTACCCTTCCGGTTCCGCGGCATCCCGACTTTCTCTGCAACAGTGCGCTGCTGGGAGACGACGCCTCCTATGATTCCCTGCGCCGCCTGATCGCGCGCATCGTAAAAAACAATGCGGACGGACAGCTCGGATATGAATTGCGCAACTGGTCGCTGATCTATTCGCTGATGGACGCCATGTATCAGAATTTTAAGGTGGAGGATTCGGAGGTGCGCCATCGGAACGCGCATCGCTACACGGAGCGCATGGCCCAGATCAGCGCGATCATCCACGAAAACTTCCAGACCAATCTGACGCTTTCCGAGCTTGCGGGCCGGGTGCACCTTTCCGCACCGTACCTGTCCAAGTTCATCGAAAAGCAGTTCGGCATGACATTCCTCAATTATCTTCAAAAGGTTCGCCTCAACCACGCAACAAACGAATTGCTGAAAACGAGCAATACGATCGAGACGATCTCCCAAAACGCGGGATTTCCGAACAGCTATGCGTTTGTACAGGCGTTCAAAAAGGAATACGGCGTGCTCCCGAGTCTTTACCGGAAACAGGCGGAAGAAAAGCCGAAGACCGACGCCGCGATCCGACCGATCGAACAGCACGATTATATGAGCGGACTGAAAAAGTATCTGGAAAAGCAGCGCGATGACGAACCATTGCAAACGGTTTCCGTCCGGGCAAGCGTTCGGGCAAACAATGCGATCGGATCGCTCAGGCATACCTGGCGCGATCTCATCGGGGTCACCCGGGCAAGTGCGATCCTTTCGGCGGAAATTCAGGAAATGCTTTCCCGCATCCGCCGGGAAATCGGCTTCTCCTACGTAAAGTTCAACGGCATCTTCTCCGACGACATGCACGTCTACACGGAGGATGCATCGGGAAAGCCGGTGTACAGCTTTGTATACACGGATAAGGTCCTGGACTTTCTGCAGTCGATTTCGCTGAAGCCGATGATCCAGCTCGGCTTTATGCCGGAAGCGATGGCGAAATCAAAAAAGCAGATCTTCGGCTATTCGGTGGGCGAACCCGCCTCCCTCGATCGCTGGCAGGGGCTGACAGAAGCGTTCCTTCGCCATCTGATCAAACGCTACGGCGTCGAGGAGGTCCGAACCTGGCGTTTCTCCCTTTGGCATCAGCCGGACACGCCGGAAAACATGTACGGCTTTTCGGACGTCAACACCTTCTACCGATTTTGGAAGGCAACCTATGACGCCGTCAAGCGCTTCGATCCCTCGCTCTTGCTTGCATCGCCGCCGACCTTTTATATTTTAGAGGAAGATTATGAAAACTGGTATATTCCGTTTATACAATGGTGCCGGAAGAACGATTGCATGCCGGACGCCTTGTGTTTTCATTATTATGATACGACGTTTACCGAAGAGCTCGGCAACTCCGCATCCTTTGGCTTTGCGCGTCCGATGGCGCTGCGGGAAGCTGCGAACGGCTTCGGACAGTTTACGCTTCGCATCCAAAACGAACGTCATCGATTGCAGTGCGATACGCTGCCGATCTACCTGACGGAATGGAACAACACACCGAGTCAGCAGGATCTTCTGAACGATACCTGCTTCAAATCCTGCTATATCATCAAGGGCATTTTAGAAAACTACGACCGTCTGATGAGCTTCGGATACTGGTCATTAACGGACTGGATGGGCGAAGCGCCGCAGCCGGAACAGCTCTTTTTCGGCGGGCTCGGACTGTTCACCGTCAACGGCATTCCGAAGGCAAGCTACTATGCTTTTTCGCTGCTGCGCGAACTCGGCGATACGCTGCTCGGCAAGGGGGACGGTTGGTTCATCACCAAGCAAGACGACACCTATGCGATTCTGCTCTACCATTACCGTCACTTTTCCCATCTGTACGCGCGCGGAGAACGGTTCGACATGACGTTCACCGATCGCTATACGCCGTTTTCACCCGAGAATCAGTTGGACGCGCATATCTCGATCCGCGACATTCCGAACGGTGAATACACCGTAACGGAAACGATCGTCAGTCGGCACAGCGGTAGCTCCTTTGACACTTGGCTTTCCATGGGCGCGCCGGACCGGCTGACCGCCAACGAACAGAAAACGCTTGCCGCCCGTTCCGTCCCCGCCATCAGCAAATACCGTTCCTCCATTCAAAACGGCGTTTTGGAACTCGACGCCCTTCTGGATATGCTCGAAATCCGACTGATACAGATCACGCGGTTTTAGATCTTGCACGGTATACCGCGTTTCGGTGTGTGGCCATGTTATTCTCTGAGCCAATAATGGAACTCAGTATGAATGCCAGATAATTGTCAGAAACGATGTCGAATTTAGGTATAAAAGGGATATGCCAAATATGCCAAATCGTATGCCAATTTCCCATCAAAGGTTATAGATTTTTATAGACGTTCAGGATTGTCGCTTTTGAGAAGATGTCAGGTATATAGGCGTTTATAGGGTATTAGAGATTATCGCCGGTCGGTGACTTCTATATCCCCACCATGAAGGTGAAGGGTGCCCAGAAGAAGGAGGAAGCGCCCGACGAGGCGCCCACCGATTTCGAATGCGCCTGCTTTACCTGCCCCTCTCAGGAGGCGTGCAAGGCTGCCCAGGAAGCCGAAAAAACGGCTCCCGTTGAAGAAAAGATCGACTTCTCCAACGTGGAGATCGAGCCTCTGTTCCAGGATTACGTGGATTTCGAGACCTTCTCCAAGTCTGATTTCCGAGCGGTCAAGGTACTCAACTGCGAGGCCGTACCGAAGTCCAAGAAGCTGTTGAAGTTCACCCTGGACGACGGCACAGGTGAAAATCGCACGATTTTATCGGGTATTCACGCTTTCTACGAGCCGGAACAGCTCATCGGCAAGACGCTTGTTGCGATCACGAACCTCCCGCCCAGAGCCATGATGGGTCTCGAATCCTGCGGTATGCTGCTTTCCGCTGTTCACAAGAAGGACGGCGAAGAACGGCTGAACCTGCTCATGATCGACCCCCACATCCCCGCCGGCGCGAAGCTGTACTAATCGAATATCATCACTTACACCTCGGAGAAATCCGAGGTGTTTTTTTATGGACTTTTCAGACATTTTTACTCTTCAAATCCACTCCCGTTTTTATCCAAAATACACCAATTTACACCAGTCGTACACCAATCTTGCAAAACTACTTATATCCCCTGTTTTTTGCTCTGTTTCTTCGTTTACGAATTAAAACAACTCATTGCTTATTTGTTTCTCTTTCCGC
Source organism: Clostridia bacterium (assembly GCA_017524445.1). Lineage (GTDB taxonomy): Bacteria > Bacillota > Clostridia > Christensenellales > CAG-138 > UBA3792. The sequence continues at coordinate 15,401 of JAFXVP010000034.1, forward strand.
TGTTTGCGGTTCCACGAACTTCTTCGTGATAGAAGTAATCTACGATGATGGGATGTCCCTGCGGAACTCTCTCATAGGGAGTTTCATTGTCCACGAACCTGCAGCCGTACTTCTTGGCAATCTCTTCGGCTTTCTTTTCAAGTGCTTCGAAATAGCTGCGGTTTTTCTTGTTATAGATTTCATCATACAGCGGCGTCAGATCCGGGTATTTCTCTGCAATATAATCCATGATGGTCTTCTTAAAACCGCCTCGCAGGTTCAGATTCTCCAGCCATACCAGATCACACTGATTCTTCGCCTGTTCTATGATTGCCTCGATATCCGTGATTCCTGGGAATACGGGAGAAATGAAGCAGACGGTACGGATGCCGGCATCATAGATTTGTTTCATCGCGGCAAGCCTGCGTTCGATGCTGACGGCAGTATCCATGTCGTCCTTGAAGCTTTCATCCAGTGTGTTGACCGACCAGGAGACTGTCAGTCTGTTATTCCTGTTGATTTCTTTCAACAGATCCAGGTCGCGGAGTACCAGATCAGACTTTGTGCAGATCAGGATATCCGCGCCGCTGTCCTTCAGCTCCTCCAGAATCTTTCTGGTCTTTCCAAAGGTTTCCTCCAAGGGATTATAACCATCGGTAACCGTACCGATAATTACCTTCTGCCCGGCATATTTCTTCGGATTTGTGATTTCAGGCCATTCCTTGACATCCATGAATGTGCCCCAGTCTTCCGTATGTCCTGTAAAACGCTTCATGAAAGAAGCGTAACAATATCTGCAGGCATGAGGGCATCCGACATAGGGATTTACGGAATAGCCTCCCAGTGGTGCGTTGGATTTTGTCATCACGCTCTTTGTTTCTACATAGCCTACCTTGACCGGCCGTTCCATTTCTTCTGTTCCTCCATGACTTTATTAAATGCAGCAGGAAGCTCCTGTATCATGTTTTCTTCTCCGAGAATCGAAACAAGGTCTTCCTTCATAAATACCGGAATCTTTAAAGCGTGAGCCTGCTTTGTCAGGCTGTATGCCCATGCCGGTTCCGTATGTACTTTCTTCTTCATTGCGCCGGTCATCGTACCGACCACGATCCAGTCGATCCCGGTGAGGTCAACTTCTCCCGGATCATCAAAAAGCGGTTCGAATGTCACGTGATAATGCTTTGCGCGGACATTCTCCTTCAGTGCCTGCAACCGCCACAGTTCTGATTTTCTGGTGATCGTCACACCAAACCAGACATTGGAAAGGTCGGTATTGATCTTCAAAAGATCCGGCCGCTTAGATAAAAAGACGGCCTCATGCTGCGGATGCTCCCACAACTTCTGAAATGCAGCCTCAAGCCATTCGTCTTTCCAGGCGCATAAA
>JAFXVP010000035.1 GCA_017524445.1 Clostridia bacterium
AGATCGGCAAGGACGTCGATTTCCCGGAGGACATCGGGCTGATCATCGAAACGCCGGGCTTTCTGCCGCAGCTTTCGGGGCTTAAGAACCTTGAAATCCTCGCGTCCTTGAAGCGCAAGATCAACCTAAAGCAGATCGCCGACACGATCCGCCGCGTGGGGCTCGACCCGATGAGCAGTAAGCCTGTCGGCAAGTATTCGCTCGGCATGCGGCAGCGCCTCGGCATTGCGCAGGCGATCATGGAGGAGCCGTCGCTGATGATCCTCGACGAACCGATGAACGGACTGGACAAGCACGGCGTCGCGGAGATGCGCGATCTGTTCAAATCGCTCGCCACCGACGGACGCACGATTCTGCTTGCGAGCCACAACATCGCCGACATCGAAGCCTTGTGCGACACCGTCTGCGAAATGGACGCAGGGGTCATGACAATGTTATGACGCTCCGCTTTCGCCGAAATCAGTGCCCTCCTTATGTAAAGGAGGAGATGGCGACGCGGTAGACGGCGCGTAGCGACGTCGCGTGACGGCACCGCTGCAACGAAGCGCAGCGGAGTGTGTAAGGCGGGCGAAGCCCGTCGAGAGGATTGTCGATGAATTACAATCCCTCTGGCACCTTCGGTGTCACCTCCCTTTACACAAGGGAGGCAGATAACGAACCGAAGGCCTTCTCCTTGAGAAGAAGGTGGCACCGAAGGTGACGAATGAGGTGTTTCCGCCGCGCATGTCGCCGAAATTGCCCGATAAATGTACCCGTAGGGGCGATAGCGACGCGCGGGAAGCGCGCGACGGCACCTATGTAATGGAGCGTAGGCGTAGTGGAGCCCCCCGACGCCCCGCAGAAAGGAGCTTTTATGAAACGAATCATCATTCTTTGCCTGCTTTGCGCCCTGCTGCTTGCCTGCGTACCGACGCCGGAGCAGGAGTATGTCGTCAACAAATCGGACGACGTGCTGGAGGAAAAGCTTCACGCGACGCCGATCCCGGTTGCGGAGGACACGGTGGATACCGTACCCTCAGAAGTCTCGGAAACGGACGCGCCGCAGACGGAGGAGACGGCAGCGCCGAAAGAGACCTTGCGGCAGACGTTTCCGGCGCATTGGAACGACACGATCGCCGTGACCGATACGCTTTCGGTCACGATCGACGCGCCGGTCGTGACCCGCGCGGACGGCGTCTATCCGGTGTATCGCTCCAAAGCGCGGGACTTCACGCAGGAGGAGATCCTTTCGATCCTGAACACGCTGCTGCCGAAGCCGGTGAAGCGCCTGTCCGGCGCAATGACGAAGGAGATGGTCGGCGCGCAGATCGAAAGCTTCAACGAGCAGGCGGCACGCTGGCAGCAATGGCGCGCAAAAGGCAGTCCGGAGAACGAACGCCCGGACGGCGAGGAGCTGACAGACGAGGAGATCGCGATCATTTTAGACGAATACGCCGAGCAGCTTCGCCTTGCGCCGGAGCGTGACGAGGAGCAGCCGGTCGCGGAGTACGACCCGACGCTTCTGAGAGCGGTCTATGGATTGGAAAACGGCAAAACGGTGACCGTCATTGCCGGAGAAAGCATGACCGGCTTCAGCTTGGGCAGCGGGAATATCTATACGCAGGCAGAGCACGACCGCGATCTGCAGTTTCCGGGCGAGGCGGAATATGACGTTAACGGCTGGCTGCCGGTGACGCTCAAGCGGGAGACGGCGGAAAAGACGCTTTGGGAGACGCTGGATCGGATCGGCGTCGAGGGCTTTGCGATCGTTTCCGCGCAGGGCGCAAACATGATCCGAAGTGACGGACGCGCGTCCGAGGCAAGCGGCTGGTTGTTCGAGCTCGCACGCGACTTCGGCGGTTATCCTTTAGAGCCGAGCGCAAAGGCGGACGGGCGGATCAAATACGCCGAGGGCGACGGCTTTGAAGCAAATGCGCCGATCCCGAAGGAACGGATCCGGATCATGGTCGCGGAGGATGGCGTCGTCGATTTCACGTACGGTTCGCCGAAGCAGATCGTGCGCGCCGTCAACGAAAACGTGGAGCTGCTGCCGTTTGATGCGATCCGCGAAAAAGCGATCAACGGCCTGCGATTCGCGTTCGCGGGATACGGTTCCGGTGAAAACTGTCAGGCAAGCTTTACCGTGTTCAAGGCGGTCCTGACGGTCTATACGCTCAGGATCCGCGGCGAGGACGGATATTACGAAATGCCGTGCTGGCTGCTACTGTTCGATCACACGCTCGCATCAGGCGATTACACGTTCGGTGACGCGCTGGGCAGGCAGTACCGCGCTTTGGTCATCAACGCCGTGGACGGCAGCATTGTCAATCCGCGGCTGGGATATTGAAAAACGAACGAAAGAGAAGGGCAATAGGTATGAAACAGATAGTATTTGCATGGATTTTGGTATTGATTCTGGCTTTGACGCCGGTACTGGCAATCGCCGAGGGCGACGAAACGGAGCCGCCCGCAACGCAGGAGCCGACCGCGACGCCGAGCGCGGAACCGACGGCGTCACCGAGCGCGGAACCGACAGCGTCGCCGAGCGCGGAATCGAGCGCGGAACCGAGCGCCGCACCGACCGCATCGCCTTCGACACAGCCGACGCAGGCGCCGGCGGACGATCCGGCCGATCCTCTGAAGATCGACACATACTGGCAATATCCGGGCATGGAAAAGAGCTATGCGGGCGGATACATGCCGGTGCAGAAGGACGGCAAGGTGCAGTTCATCATGCCGTTGCTCGGAAAAACGCTCGGCAGCACGATCCGTGTTGTGCCGGAGTTCCCTTCCGACGGTCCGTTTGCACCGACCAACCTGCAGTTCGATGTATATGAAAAGACATACGACGTCACGCAGGGCAAGGACAATAAAACCGGAAAGATGGACGCATATCTGATCCGGTTCGACGCGCCTTTGAAAAGCACGTATTACAACGGTACATATACGGTCACGCTCCACGTGACCTACAAGACGCCCGCAGGCGATCCGGTCGAGCAGACGTTCAACATGCAGGTACAGGTGACAGGCGGCAAGAACCCGTCCTCCGGCGGTGGCGGTGGCGGAATGTCGGCGGTCAGGAAGCCGGTCATTCTGGTCGACGCCTGCACGATCACGCCGACCGAGGTTTCCGGCGGGGATACGGTCACGTTCAAGCTCTCCCTGAAAAACGTCGGCAACCGCGAAGCGAAGAACATCCGCATTTCGATCGCACCGGAGAGTGAAGCGCTCACGCTGAAATCCGATCTGAACGCGCAGTTTACGGAGCTGATGGCGATCGGCGGCACGGTTGACGCGACCTTTGATCTGTCGGTCACGCCCGGCGCAAAGGAGGGCGATATCGTGGTGCAGACGGTCGTCGCGTACGAGGACGCTTACGGCGGCTCGTACACGGAGGAAGGAAAATACCGTGTGCGCATCACGCAGCCGAAGGTGGAGATCGTTTCCTGTGAGTATAACGACGTGGTCGGCGGCGGCGAGGAATTCACGGCGACGCTGACGATCCGGAACACCGGCACCCGCGACGCAAAGGACGTCGTCATTCGCTATACCTCTGAGGATGAGACGATCCGAAAGAAGGGCATTCAGGATTCTGTTACGATCGGCGAGCTTAAAAAGGGTGAATCGACGACCGTGACGTTCGACCTGCGCGCGCTGCCCTCCGCAAGCGAGGGACGGCACGCCGTGGACTTCCTCTGCTCCTATGCGGACACGAAGAGCACCGGCACGTATGCCGAGACCACGCATTGCGAGCTGACCGTCTACCAGAAGGCGTCGATCGGCTACGACACGGTCAAGCTGCCGGAGAACGTCACGAGCGGCGAGACCTTCGTACTCCCGATCTGCGTCTACAACACGGGCTTTTCGCCGCTGTACAACGTGCGCGGCGTGCTGAGCGTCGACGGACTGATCTGCTCGTCGGCATATCTCGGCAACATCAAACCGCAGGATTCCGTGGTCAAGGATCTGTCGATCTTCGTCACGACCCTGTCCGGCAGCAGCAAATACGGCGGGACATGGGGCAATTTCCAGCTCTATTACGAGGACGAGAACGGCGAGCAGCAAAGCATCTGGCAGGACCTCACCTGTACGATCAACGAGCCGCAGAAGCAGACGGACGAGGAAAAGCTCAAGCAGGAGCAGGAGCAGAAGGAGCAGCAGACGCTGTCGCAATGGTGGATCTCCCTGCTCGTCGCGATCGCGGTCATCATCATTCTGATTGCCGTCATCGTGATCGCCCGCTTCGCCCGCATGCTGCGGATGAAGTAAAGCGTCGGAGGAGACAAATGAGAAAAGCATCTGCTGTTATCATTTTGCCGCTTGTGTTGGCTTTTGCCTTCGTTGGGTGTACAAAATACACATCGGAACCGTCGGCAGAAGAAACTGCCGTCATATGCCGGTATCTGGGCGTGAGCGCCGAGGAACCGGATCGCGTATCAATTCATGTGGTATACAACCGCCATGAAGATCCCGTTTACCTGTTGGGCGTATCCGAATCCGGATATGTGATCGCAAAGCGTTCAAACCTGATGATCTGCGAGAATGGAGGAAAGAACCCTTATGCGGAGTATATGGAATTGAAAAAGTACTACGGCGAACCGCTCTCCTATACCGTGTACGATCCGTCAAATGCAGAGAAACCCTATCACAATCTTGTATTTGATACGTACGGAACCACATATTCCGAAGCGCATATGGGTCAATAACAGAGCCCATCAAACGACGGATTTGCCGTTCACCGTGATCGCGCGTCTGTTTGATTGCACGATTCTCTGCAACACATTTCATATTTGATTCGTCTTACTATACAGAACAACAAAAAGGAGATGAACCGATTGAAACGAACCATCACAGTGCTGCTGCTGTCTCTGATGCTCGTCGGATGCGTGCAGCCGCAGACGGCGCAGTCCGGGCCAATAACACCTGCGCCGACGGAAGAGACGGAGACGGTAGAGATCTCGCTTGAACCCGTCCAGACGGAAGCCGCACCGACCGCGATCGCAACGAACGTACCGGAGGAGACGCTTCCACCGGAACCGACCGACGCGCCGAAGGCGCAGCCGCTGTATGTCGGCACGACAAATGAAACGCCGACAGACTCGCTTGAACTGCCAATCACGATCAAGGAGATCGACTGGGAAAAGCTCTCTGCCGGAAAGCAGTACGAAACGAAGTTTTACAACGAAACGGTGAACTTTCAGAACCTTCGCATGACAGTCATAAGCTTTGCGTCGGGCGAAAGCGGAACGCAGTTCACGCTGCGGCTCGATTTGCCGGACGAGTGGACGGACCTCCAATGCCTTTCCATGAATCCGTGCTTCGGTTTCCGCTTCTGTCTCGACGGCAAGGCAAAGCACGATTTTCGGCTGATCGACCAGGAGCCGATCATGAGCGAAGCGCTTGCCGCCTCGCGCCGCGATTCCTTCACAATGACGTACCGCAGCGAGACCGTGACCGACACGGTCATGCACGCCGCGTACGAGTGGAAGATCGTCCCGATCTTCTATTACCGGAAGAAGTTTTCGGGCAGCAACTACAACAACAAAGAGGGCAGGACCTATATCGAGGTCGAACAAGGCGACGTCTGCATCTTCAACGGAACCGAAGACGCCTACTGGGGCGGCACGGTCGGCATTACGGAGCTGAACGAACTGCCCCTAACGCTTCCGATCGGGCATACCGTTGATCTGCCGGAGCCGATGCGCGAACCGAAGCTTTTGCAGGTGACCGTCTGGACGGAGGACGTCGAACGCAACAAGGCGGAAGGACATTACGGCGCGGACGGACGGCTGAAGGACGGCTCCTATGTGGTCTACGGCACATATCGAAATGTCACCGTCGATTTCTCCGAGCTGGAATTCCATATCGAGCGGTTCTACTACTGGGAGCACGGATTTTTCTATACGCTGCACATCGTCTACCCGGAATCGTGGCCGGAGGAAGTGATCCAAAATGCGCGGTTTGACATTGAAGCGTTCTCAGACGGCGAGCCGTACGGGGAGAAGGTCAGAAACGGAAGGGTGGCGCGCTCGTATTTCAAGAGCGCGGGCGGGTGGCTTGACGCCGGGAATACCAAACCGTATTCGACGGAAAAATACATCGTCTGCGACAGTAAGCGCTTTTCGCTTTCCGATCCGATCCCGAAACAGGAGCTGACATTCAAGGTCTGGCTCGAATACTTCCCTACGATCCGATTCGATAACAGCGATAAGGAGATCGATATCACAAACGGCGAACCGTATTATATGGAATCCATCCATGAATACGCATGCGACGTACTCATACCGCTGACCGAGTTATCGATTTCCACCGATACGTTCACATTCCGGCAGGGAGGCGCGCAATGAAACGCATCATTCCATTATTGCTTTGCCTTTTCCTGCTCGCCTGCGTGCCGACGCCCGATCGGGAGGCAGTCGTGAACAAGGCGGACGGGACGTTTGAACAGACAGTCACCGCGCCGAAAGAGGATTCGTATCGCTACGAAGCGCCGACACATTGGACGGAAACGATCGAAATGAAGAACCTGAACATCCTAATCGACGCGGATATCGTCATGTCGGAAACCGACGTCTATCCGGTGCAGACGATCGAACGGCACATGTTTACCGGAGAGGATGTTTTGACTATGCTGAACGCATGCTTTTCCGCTCCTTTTACACTGCGTGAAAACCCATACAGCATGGCAGAGCTGGAGGAAGATATTCGGCTGTTTATGCGTGGAGAGGTAATCGACAGCGACGATGAAACAGGCGAGCTGACCTTTGCTCCGATCAACGAGAATTCCGAGGAACTTATTGAGCTTCGCGAAAAGCTTGCGCAATGCCCCGCCGAGGACACGTTTATTCCGTTCGATCCGAGTAAGCTCGCATACAGCAGCGAGGGATACGTTGTGCGCGATGCGGATGGAACGCTGCTGTATCTGCAGTTTCGCAAGGATGTGCTGTCGGTTTCGACCGTGCGCAGCGGTTCTGTGCAGGATGCGGGAACCGTGTACACCGGCGGCATCTTCGGTGAACCGTGGCACCGGACGCTGGATAAAATTGTGATTACGGAAGCAGAAGCGATTGCGCAGGGCGAAGCGCTTTTAGAAAAAGCGGGGCTTTCTGACCAGTTTGGCATCGGTCGGTGCGAGCCGGGCCGCATTGTACGTCCCGCTGCGGAAGCGCCGTATTACGAAGAACCGTCCGAAGGATACATTCTCATGATCGCGCGAAGCGGCGGAGGGTATGTACCCTATCCGCAGGGTGAGTATTATGGAGAGGATTCCAACAGCGCGCTCAGTAAACGCGTGGACGAAAGCGAGTACTTTGATCGTTGGTCGATGGATTGGATGGAGCTGTATGTGTCCGATCACGGCGTTGAATCGGTTAACTGGTACGAACCGAACGCCTATGTGCTGAACGCAAACGAAAACGTGCGTCTGCTACCGTTTACGGAGATTCAGGCGCGCATTCGGGACAATCTCAAATTCAGCTATGCATGGACGGATGAGAACAATCATCGCATCACGGAGCTGCATGTAAAGAAGATTGTACTTTCCTGTTCGGTTGTGCGCATTGCGAATAAACGTGACGAGGCGCTGCTGACACCGACATGGGTGGTCGTTTACAATAATGACCGCAGCGAGCAGGTGATGGGACATGATTCGCTGATGCTGATCAATGCAATCGACGGCAGCTATCTGCATGTCGGCTGATTCAGAGCAGCAAACCTTCTCCCAATGGTGGATCTCACTGCTTGTCGCGATCGCGATTATCGTCATCCTTGTCGCCATCATCGTCATTGCCCGCTTCTCGCGCCTGCTGCGGATGAAGTAACCATAGGGGATAAATAAATGAGGAAAGCATTTGTAGTTATCATACTGCCGGTTCTATTGGCTTTTGCCTTCATTGCGTGTACACAATACGCATCGGAACCGTCAACAGAAGAAGCAACCGTCATTTGCAGGTATCTGGGGGTGAGCGCCGAGGAACCGGATCTTGTATCCGTTCACGTGTTATACAATCGTCACGAAAATCCCGTTTACTTGTTAGGCGTTTCCGAATCCGGATATGTTATCGTAAAACGCTCAAATCATATGATCTGTGAGAGTGGAGAAGAAATCCGTATGATGGCTATATGGGCTTGAAAAAGTATTAACATGATAAAAGCAGCGGGAGAATTTGCTCCCGCTGTATCCGTTTACTTGTGTAAACGTGGTTATTCAAAGTATTCCGCAAACACCATTTTTTCCGCCATGTTCCGGAAGGAATTGACTTCCTGTACCCAGCGCAGCTGATCGCGTCGCTTTAAGTCTTCGTTGACGCTGTTCTTTTTTGCCAATTCCATGGTCAGATCCCAAATGCGTCCGCTGATGTACTCGTCCTGCGCGAGCAGGTAGTCCTTTAGCGTTCCCTCGAATAGCAGGGAAGTGTACTTGTCCGAATCGTGTTCCTTGAGCAAGGCAAGCAGTTTGCTGCCGTAGCGTCCGATCCAACCCAATTCATTCGTGTTCATCTCTTTTTCCTCCGGTTTGGTTTTATTTCAGAAGCGCTGAGATAAACAACAAATCCGAACCCATCGCCGATCAGCTTCAGGTTCGGATTTAGAATGAATGGCTCCCCAGGTAAGACTCGAACTTACAACCCTTCGGTTAACAGCCGAATGCTCTGCCATTGAGCTACTGAGGAATGCTGCAAGCGATATAATAACAGCGTGGGTATTTTTTCGCAACGGCGAATATTTGCGAATATAAAGAAATACAGAGAATAATCACGTGATATCTCATGAATGCTAACTATTTTGCGGTTTGATTGACGAATCAGCTTTTTTGTTGTACAATAACCGCATGGAGCGAAAAATGCCGCACATCGTTCATACGGAGCGCACGGAGCCGAAGCGCGGGATCGTCCGGACGGACGGCGCGCTGTATGTTTTGCTGCTGCTCGGCACGTTTACGGCTGTTTTTTTGGCGCGTCTGCTGGCGGATCGTCTCGGCGTGAACAAGCTGTATGTGCAGATCGGACTGTACGCGATCCTGCTCGGGACAGGCTACTGGATCTATCGCACGCGGCTCGTCGATTATCTGTACGAGCTCTACGATACGGATCTTCGCATCACGCAGATCGTCGGAAAAAAACGAAAGCTGCTTGTGACGGTGCCGCTTGAGACGGTGACGGAGGTCGGCACGTACCGCAAAACGGACGCAAAGAATGATCAGCATACGTTTCACGGCGCGCGGGAAAAGACGACCGCGGTCTGGTATCGGAAGGACGGTGAGCTTCGCGTCGTGTGCATGAACGCATCGGACGCGCTCGCAAGAAAGCTCTCGGAGGCAGTGCATGCAAAGGAATGACTGGTTGGATCGGATCGAACGCGGCGACGTGCCGCATGCGATCCTGTTCGCGGGAGCGAAGGAAAGCGGGCAGTACGCGCTTGCCCGCCGTGCCGCCGCGCGGTATCTGCTGCATACAGATGATGTGACGGGGCTAATAAACTGCCCGTTCTATCTCGAGCCCGCGGATTATCAGGTCAAGACGGTGCGCGACGCGCTTTCTGTGATCAATTCCGAGGCGTACGAGCGCGGGCGGCATTGCATCCTGTTTCCGGACGCGCACGCCATGAGCGAAGCGGCGCAGGACGTGCTTCTGAAAACGCTGGAGGAGCCGCCTTCCGATACGCTGCTTCTGCTGACCGGATCGGAATCCGGGTTCCGTCCGACGATCCTGTCGCGCTGCATGGTCCTGCGGGCGGAGACGGAACCGTGGGAAACGATCCGCGACCGGCTCGTGAAAAACGGTACGGACCCCAAGACGGCGGCGCTTGCGGCAAAGCTTTCCGACGGCGTTTACGGACGCGCGGAAACGTTTTTGCAGGAGGATTCGCTTGCGTTCCGGCGCGAAGCGATCGCGTGCATCCGGCGGTTTGCGTCGAAGAGCAAGCCGTATGCCGCGCTTTCGTCGCTGTGCACTGACTTGGTGACGGAAGAGAGCGAGGACGGCACGGCGAAAAAGACGAAAAAAGTCAGCGCGGCGCGGCTCGACGCGTTTCTGGACGTCCTGCTTTCGATCCTGCTGGACGTGCTGCGCATGAAAAACGGCGTGCGGGACGTGCGCAACACGGACTGCGCGGAGGTCGAAACAATTTTCAATTCGACCTTTACAATCGGACAAATTCAAGGTATGATACAGATTGCGGTCGACGCGAAGGAAATGCTTGCCTATAAAGCAAGTCCCGCCATGACGGTCGACTGGATTCTTTCTAAACTGCCGTAAGGGGAAACTATGGTTAAAGTTATCGGAGTGAAATTCAAAACAAGCGGTCGCGTCTATTACTTCGATCCGCTCGATCTGCCGGTAAAGGCGGACGACGGCATGATCGTCGAAACAGCGCGCGGCATGGAATACGGCGAGGTACAGGGCGAGCCGAAGGAGGTCGACGAAAGCGAGATCGTCGCGCCTTTGAAGCCGGTCGTGCGCATCGCCACGGACGAGGACAAGCGCCTGCGCGCGCAGTATGCGGCAAAGGAAAGCGAGGCATATGAGATCTGCCTTGAAAAGATCGCGGCGCACGAGCTCGATATGAAACTCGTGGACGTGGAATACACGTTCAACGGCAGCAAGGTCGTGTTCTACTTCACGGCGGACGAGCGCGTGGACTTCCGCGAGCTTGTCAAGGACCTTGCGTACGCGCTGAAAACGCGGATCGAGCTGCGGCAGATCGGCGTGCGCGACGAGGCAAAGATGCTCGGCGGGCTCGGCCCGTGCGGACGGCTCGTGTGCTGCAAGTCGTTTTTGGACGACTTCCGCCCCGTGTCAATCAAGATGGCGAAGGAACAGAACCTGTCTTTAAGCCCCACGAAGATCTCCGGGCTTTGCGGACGCCTGATGTGCTGTCTCCAGTACGAGCAGAGCGCGTATGAGGCGGCGAGGAGCAAGATGCCGAAGCCGGGCAAAGAGGTCAACACGGTCGACGGCGTCGGCGTGGTCGTGGAGAACAACGCGATCACGGAACGCACGAAGGTGCGGCTCACGATGGAGGACGGTTCGATTGATATCCGCGAGTATCCGTATACGCATCTTTCGCTGCCCGGCGAACCGCTGCCGGAGGAAGCGCTTGCGGCGAAGAAGCCGGACGCGGCAAAGGAAAAGGACGCGGATACACAGTTCAGAAGAGAAGCGGCGAACAACACGCGCAGAAACAACAGAGGACAGCAGCGCAAGCCGGAGCAGCCGAAGCCGGCGCAGGAACCCGAACAACCGCAAAAGGCAAAGCCCGCGCAGAAGCCGGAGCAAAAGCAGCAGCCGAAGTCCGCACAGAAACCGGAACAGAAGCAGCAGCCGAAGCAGGGACAGAAGCCGGAACAGCCGAAACCCGCACAAAAACCGGAACAGAAGCAGCAGCCGAAGCAGGCGCCAAAATCGGAACAGCCGAAGCAGGAAGGCGAGGGACAGAAAAAACAGCAGTACCGCCGCAGACGCCGCCCGAACAACGGACCGAAGGTGCCGGAACAAAACTCGTAAGCAAGGAGCGGCTCTGTCATGAGCCGCCTTTTTTAGGAAAAAGGTAAGGAATCATGTGGTTTTTACTGTCAATTGTCGCGTTGCTCTGCTGGAGCGGCTCGGATCTGTTTTCCAAGATCGGGTCGAAGCAGAATGATAAATTGAGCCATTGGAAAATGGCGATGGCGGTCGGTCTCGTTATGGGACTGCACGCAGGATACGAGCTGCTGTTCGGCGGCGTGGAGATCACGCTGCGGGATATCTGGACCTATATGCCGGCGAGCGCGCTCTATGTTCTGTCGATGATCCTCGGCTACGTCGGCCTGCGCTATATCGAGCTGTCGGTCTCGTCGCCGATCTGCAATTCGTCCGGTGCGATCGCGGCGATCCTGTGCTTCATCTTTCTGCAGGAGCTGCCGAATACCTGGCAATGGATCGGCGTTGCGTGCGTCGCGATCGGTGTGGTGAGCTTAGGCGCGGCGGAGCTGACCGAAAGCGACTATGCGCGAAAGATGCGCCAGAGAAACGCCAAGGTCAAGTATGACAAAAGCTGGATCGCGCTGCTGTTTCCGATCCTGTACTGCCTGATCGATGCAAGCGGCACGTTCGTCGATTCCGTGCTGCTGCGGGAGGAGGCGACCGGCACGTTTCTCGATACCGTGTTCCCGCGCGTGCTTGACGAAGGCGTCGCAAATGTCGCGTACGAGCTCACATGGCTTGCGGTCGGCGTTGTTGCGGCCGTCTACGTGCTTGCGATCAAGCGCGATCGTCTGCACGTGAAGGACGACGGCGCAAAGCTGATCGGCGGCGTGTTTGAAACCGCCGGACAGTTTGCCTATATCTACGCGCTCGGCGATACGGCGCACGTCGGGTTTGCGGCTGCGATCATCTCCGCCTACTGCGCGGTATCGGTGCTGTGGAGCCGCATTTTCCTGAAGGAAAAGCTGTCGTGGAAGCATTACGCCTCGATCGCGCTTGCCATAACCGGCATCGTGATCCTCGGCGTCTTTGACGTATAACGCACCGCTGCGAAGCGGAGGAGAAGCAGGGCTATGGATCTTATCTGGGAAGACGGTTTTACGATCGAGGTGCGCGTCGAAAAGGGAACGGCTGTAATTTCCGCAAACCGCGAGGGGCTTTTGTCCCTGTCCAATCACCTTAAAACGCTTGCGGAAGAAGCGCCGGGCAGTCACATCCATCTGGACGAGCTGAACGCGTTGGAGGACGGCTCCTGCGAGCTGATCCTCGAACGAACCCCGTGATCCGCACAAAAAATATATTCGCAAAAGCAACCCTTTTCGGTTGCTTTTCTTTTTCGAATGGGCTACAATGATATCGTAAAAATATGGCATTTTTGCCAAGAATAAAAAGGAGTATGCAAATGAAGTACGATCGCGTTTACAATTTCTCCGCAGGTCCCGCCACGATGCCCGTTGAGGTGCTCGAAGAGATCCGTGACGAGATGCTGAACTATCACGGCAGCGGCATGTGCGTTATGGAAATGTCGCACCGCAGCAAGGTCTTCCAGCAGATCATCGACGAAGCGGAAGCAGATCTCCGCACGCTGATGGGTATTCCGGATAACTACAAGGTCCTGTTCATCCAGGGCGGCGCAACGCTCGAGTTCGCCATGATCCCGATGAACCTCATGAAGAACGGCGTCTTTGATTACATCGTAACCGGCAACTGGTCCAAGAAGGCGGCGACGGAAGCCAAGAAGTACGGCAAGGTCAACGTCATCGCGTCCAGCGAGGATAAGAACTACAGCTACATTCCGGACTGCTCCGACCTGCCGATCGACGACGACGCGGACTACGTCTACATCTGCGAGAACGAAACGATCCACGGCACGACTTATCCGAAGCTCCCGAACACCAAGGGCAAGATCCTCGTCTCCGACCAGAGCTCGATGTTCCTTTCGAAGCCCTGCAACGTGTCCGACTACGGCCTGATCTACGGCGGCGTCCAGAAGAACGTCGGCCCCGCAGGGCTCGCGATCGTCATCATCCGTGAGGACCTCATCCGTGAGGACCTCGATCCCAAAGTGCCGGTGTATCTGCGCTTCGACACGCACGCAAACAACGGCTCCATGTACAACACGCCGAACTGCTGGGCGATCTACGTCTGCGGCAAGGTCTTCAAGTACCTTTTGAGAACCGGCGGTCTCGAAGCGATGGCAAAGCGCAACGAGGAGAAGGCAAAGGTCATGTATGACTTCCTCGACAGCTCCAAGATGTTCCGCGGCACCGTTGTGAAGGAGGACCGCTCCCTCATGAACATCCCGTTCGTCACCGGCGACAAGGACAAGGACGCGGCGGTCGTTGCGGCGACCAAGGCGGCGGGCTTCGACAACCTCAAGGGTCACAAGAGCGTCGGCGGACTTCGCGCATCCATCTACAACGCCATGCCGAAAGAGGGCGTGGAAGCTTTAGTCGAGTTTCTCAAAAAATATGAAGCGGAAAACGCATAAGGAGAAAAATCATGATTCGTATTCTGGCATCTGACGGTATGGACAAGAGCGCGATCGCCGCGCTCGAAGCAAAGGGCTGCGAGGTCGTTTCCCAGTTCTATGAGCCGGAAGACCTCAAAAAGGAGCTTGCAAACTACGACGTGATCGTCGTCCGTTCGGCAACGAAGGTCCGTGAGCCGATCATCGACGCGGCGGTCGAAGCAGGCCGTCTTAAGATGATCATCCGCGGCGGCGTCGGCGTTGACAACATCGACGTAAAGTACGCCGAGAGCAAGGGCCTCATCGTCAAGAACACCCCGCGCGCTTCCTCGCAGTCGGTCGCGGAGCTCGCAATGGGCCATATGTTCGCGTGCGCGCGCTTCCTTTCCATCGCGGGCTACACCATGCGCAACGACAAGTGGGAAAAGAAAGCCTACGCAAAGGGCATCGAGCTGCAGGGCAAGACGCTCGGCATCATGGGCTTCGGCCGCATCGGTCAGGCGCTCGGCAAGATGGCGAAGGCGATCGGCATGAAGGTCATCGCATACGATATCTTCCACATCCCGGGCATCGAGGAACAGCTCGGCATCCCGTACGTCGAGATGGACGAGCTCCTTAAAGAGGCGGACTTCGTCAGCGTCCATGCGCCGGCAGTCGACGGCGGCGCGCTGATCAATGCGGAAACGATCGCGAAGATGAAGGACGGCGTCGTCATCATCAACACGAGCCGCGGCACGAACGTGGACGAGGACGCGCTCCTTGCAGCGCTCGAATCCGGCAAGGTCCGCGCGGCAGGTCTGGACGTCTGGGCGGTCGAGCCCGCGAACAACCACGCGCTCTACAGCCATCCGATGGTCTCCTGTACACCGCACATCGGCGCGACCACCGTCGAAGCGCAGAAGCGCATCGGCGCCGAGATCGTAGACCTGATCAGCAAGCAGTTCAATCTGTAAGCGAACAACGCAAAAGACGCTGTGCAATCGCACGGCGTCTTTTTTCATATCCCAAAGGAAAGCATATTTCTGTTAAGTCAATCTGTCAAATGCAGCGACATGCGCGGTGCATTTGACACCTTGCAGCTTCTGCCGCCCGAAAAACCGAAGGGGTTTAGGCAGAAGCTGAAAACCGATCTGATGAAAACGCCGTTTTCATCAGATCGAGAGGATACGTCCGCTCGCTTCGAGCACCTTGATATCCGGTTCGCAAAGGAACGGCTCACCCGCGGCTTTCAAAGCGTTATTGACGTCCTTTAAGCCGCTGCCGGTGGAGATGACCGTGACGGTCTCGTCCGGGCGAATTATGCCCTCCTTGACGGCTCTGACCACGCCTGCCGTGGCGGTCACGCCCGCGGGCTCGCCGAACACGCCTTCGGTCCGACCGAGCAGACGCATCGCGGCCAGGATCTCATCGTCGCTGACGGCGATCCAGCGTCCGCCGCTGTTCTTCACGGCGCGAAGCGCCTTCTTCGGGTTTCTCGGCACGCCGACGGCAATGCTGTCCGCAAGCGTGTTTTCGGGCGTCGGGACGAGGTCGCGGTGATTGTTCGCAGCGTCGACAAACGGACAGCAGCCGGTTGACTGCACGCCGAGGATTTTCGGGATGCGGTCAATCATGCCCATCTCATAGAGGTCATGGAAGCCGTTGTACACGCCGCCGATCGTGCAGCCGTCGCCAACGGACACCGCCACCCAGTCGGTGGGCTCCCAGTTGAGCTGCTCCGCGATCTCCAGCGCGACGGTCTTTTTGCCCTCGGTGAGGATCGGATTGATGCCCGCGTTGCGGTTATAGAAGCCCCATTTTTCGATCGCAGCTTTGGAAAGTTCAAAGGTCTGGCGGTAGTCGCCCCTGACCGAGATGACGTTCGCCCCGAAGATCAATAGCTGCGCGACCTTGCCCTTCGGCGCGCGCTCCGGCACGAAGATGACGGTTTTCAATCCCATGCGCGCCGCGTTGCCCGCGCACGAGCTTGCCGCGTTGCCGGTGGAGGAGCAGCAGATCGTGTCATAGCCGAGCTCGATCGCCTTTGCGACCGCCACGCCGCTTGCGCGGTCCTTCAAGGACGCGGTCGGATTGATGCCGTCGTCCTTGATGTAAAGCTTACGAAGTCCCAACTCGTTTCCGAGCCGCAGGGATTCGTACAGCGGCGTCCAGCCGATGCGCAAAAACTTCGATAATCCTTCGCCTTTCAAGGGCATGAGCGCTTTGTAGCGCCACATGCTGTTGTCGCGGTCCGCCTTCAAGGTATCGCGGTTCAGTTCCTTTTTGACCTCGTCGTAATCGAACAGAATGTCCAGGATGCCCTTTTCTCCGCAGGCGGGGCAGGTCATAAGCTCCGGTCCGTAGGGGTATTCCTTGCCGCAGACAGTGCAGCGATAGCCGTATACGCGTCTCATGTGGTTGCTCCTTTTTTGTTTCTGCCTTTATCATACACCTCTTCCGGTGATCTTGCAACCGCCTTGTAAGGTGTGTAAAGACTGTAAAGATTGTAAATATTGTAAATATTGTAAATACTGTAAAGATTGTAAATACTGTAAAGATTGTAAGGATTGTAAGGAATGTAAATGATCTTTACAAAATTTACAAAATTTACATTGCTACACACAGGGGTGGGATGTATCTTTGCGGACACATCCCGTACAAAACGGTCTCTTATAAACGCTTGCGTTCTCTTGCAACATCATGTATAATATATTCATAAATATTATATTAGGGGAGTGTGGCTTTATGATCCTGATCGGAAACGGCAGACTGCTTACAAGAAACGGCGCGGAATTCTTCGAAAACGGCGCGGTCGCGGTCGAGGGACGGTATGTGAAAGAGGTCGGAACGACGGCGGAACTGAAGGCGAAGTACCCGGACGCGGAATGGATCGACGCAAAAGGCGGCGTCATCATGCCGGGTCTCATCAACATGCATAACCACATCTACAGCGCATTTGCCCGCGGCCTTTCGATCCGCGGCTATAACCCGCATAACTTCAACGACATTCTCGAAGGCATGTGGTGGAAGATCGACCGCTGCCTCACGAAAGAGAACGATTATCTTTCCGCAAAAGCCGTCTACGCCGACTGCATCAAAAACGGCGTGACAACCGTGTTCGACCACCACGCAAGCTTTTTCGACATTCCGGGCAGCTTGGACGAGATCTCCGAAGCCGCAAAGGAGTTCGGCGTGCGCACCTCGCTCTGCTATGAGGTTTCCGATCGCGACGGCGAGGAGAAGCGCATGCAGTCGATCCTCGAAAACGAACGCTTCATCAAAAAGGCGGCGGCGGATGAAAGCGACATGCAGAAGGGCATGATGGGTCTGCACGCGGCGTTTACGCTCTCTGAAAAGACTTTGGAGGACTGCCTTGCGCACGGCGGAAAGGAAGCGGGCTTCCACGTGCACTGCGCCGAGGGACCGGGGGACCTGCAGGATTCTCTCGACAAGTACGGCAAGCGCATCATCACGCGCTTCTACGACGCGGGCATCCTCGGCAACAAGACGCTTGCGATCCACTGCGTGCATATCAATAAAGCCGAAATGGAGCTTTTGAAAGCCACGGACACCGCGGTCGTGCACAATCCCGAATCCAACATGGGCAACGCGGTCGGCTGCGGTCCGGTCATCCATATGAAAAAGCTCGGATTGCTTTTGGGTCTCGGTACGGACGGTTATACGAACGACATGCTCGAAAGCTACAAGGTCGGCAACATCATCCACAAGCATCATCTCTGCGATCCGACGGTCGCGTGGGGCGAGATCCCCGATATGCTCTTCAACGGCAACGCGGCGATCGCGGGACGGTATTTCAACGCGCCTTTGGGCGTATTGAAGCCCGGCGCGTACGCGGATATCATCGTGACGGATTACGATCCGCTGACCCCGATGGACGGAAACAACGCGAACTCGCACATCCTGTTCGGCATGAACGGCAGAAGCGTCATCACCACGATGTGCAACGGCCGCGTGCTGATGAAGGATCGCGAACTTTTGGTCTGCGACGAAAAGGAACTCATGGCAAAGTGCCGCGAGAGCGCGAAAAAGCTCTGGGCGGCGGTCAACGCATAAAAAGGAGGCAGCTATGTCCGATCGAATGACGCCGATCCCGTTTCGGGAACTGATGGAATGGGCACTTGAGGAGTATAAATCCGGCAGTGTGTTCGGGGTAAAGCGCCCGTATAAACCCGTGCCGGGCAAACTGCTTTCGATCTTCGGCGAGACGCTCGAAACGCCGTTCGGTCCCGCCGCGGGTCCGAATACGCAGCTCACGCAGAACATCCTCGCCGCGTATTACGGCGGCGCGCGCTTCTTCGAGCTCAAGACCGTGCAGATCATGGACGGCGACGAGCTTGCCGCGTGCATCGGAAAGCCCTGTATCGTGGCAAAGGACGAGTGCTACAACTGCGAGTGGTCGACCGAGCTCACCGTGCCCGAAGCGCTTTGCGAATACGTCAAGGCGTGGTTCATGCTGAAGCTCTTTACGAAGGAATTCGGCTGGGGCGATCCGGACGGCTTCGTCTTCAATATGAGCGTCGGTTACGACTTCGCGGGCATCACGTCCCCGAAGATCGACACGTTCATCGAGAGGCTGAAGGATGCGGGCACCACCGCGATCTGGGCGGAATGCATGGAATGGACGCGGGCGAACCTTGATCGCTTCGAACACATTGACGAGGCGTATCTTGCCGCGATCAATCCGCACGTGTGCACCTCGATCACGCTCTCGACCCTGCACGGCTGCCCGCCGCAGGAGATCGAGAAGATCGCAAGCTACCTGATCGACGTGAAGCATCTGCACACGTTCGTGAAATGCAATCCGACGATTTTGGGCTACGCCTACGCGCGCAAAACGCTCGACGAGCTCGGCTTCGATTACGTTGCGTTTGACGAGCACCACTTCAACGAGGATTTACAGTATAAGGACGCGGTGCCGATGTTCCGCCGCCTGCTCGCGCTCGCGGCAAAAAAAGGCGTGACCTTCGGACTTAAGCTTTCCAACACCTTCCCGGTCGACGTAAAGCAGGGCGAGCTTCCGAGCAATGAAATGTACATGTCCGGTCGGTCGCTGTATCCGCTGACCATCGAGATGGCGAAGCGCATGAGCGAGGAATTCGACGGGAAGCTCCGGCTCTCGTTCTCGGGCGGCATCGACGCATTCAACATCGCGCCGCTGTTCGAGGCAGGGATCTGGCCGATCACGCTTGCAACGACGATCCTGAAACCCGGCGGGTATCAGAGATTACAGCAGCTCGGCGAGATCTGCGGCGCGCTTCCTTATGAGCCGTTTACCGGGGTCAAGGTCGGCAAGGTCGCGCTTCTCAGTAAACAGGCGCGCGCGTCCGTGCGGAATACAAAGCCCGTGAAGCCGCAGCCGGAACGAAAACTTGCGGAAAAGGTCCCGCTGTTCGACTGCTTCACCGCGCCGTGCACGCACGGCTGTCCGATCCGGCAGGACATCCCGCAGTATATCGAAATGGTCGGCAAGGGAAACTATGACGGAGCGCTGAAGCTCATCGTCGAAAAGAATCCGCTGCCGTTCATCACCGGCACGATCTGCCCGCACCACTGCGCGGACAAGTGCACGAGACACTTTTACGAGGAATCGATCCGCATCCGCCGGGCAAAGCTGACCGCGGCGCAAAACGGACTGGATGCGCTTTTGAAGGGCTTGAAACCCGCAGAGCCGAACGGCAAACGTGTCGCCGTGATCGGCGGGGGACCCGCGGGGATGGCGGCGGCGTTCTTCCTGAGCCGTCAGGGCGCTTCCGTCACGCTGTTTGAAAAACGCGCGGCGCTCGGCGGCGTCGTGCGCTGGGTCATCCCGGAATTCCGCATCGGCACGGAAGCGATCGAAAACGACGCGAAGATCCTTGCAGCCATGGGCGTCGATATTCGCCTGAATACGCCCGCGCCGAACGTGGACGCGCTGTTTGCCGAGGGCTATACCGACCTTGTCTACGCCGTCGGCGCGTGGGCGGAAGGCAAGATGAAGCTTAAAAAGGGCGAGGCGATGAACGTCATCCGCTTCCTCGAAGAAAGCAAGGCGGGAACGCTTGAAGACCTCGGCGAAAACGTGATCGTCATCGGCGGCGGCAATACCGCGATGGACGCGGCGCGCGCCGCGGTCCGCACGAAGGGCGTCAAGCACGTGCGGCTCGTTTATCGCCGCACCGCGCGCTTTATGCCCGCGGACGAGGAGGAGCTGGAGCTTGCGAAAGAAGACGGCGTGGAATTTTGCGAACTGCTCGCGCCGGTCGCGTTCGAAAACGGAACGCTTCTTTGTAACGTGATGAAGCTCGGCGAGCCGGACGCAAGCGGCAGACGCAGCCCGGTCGAAACGGGCGAGACCGTCACGCTTCCGTGCGACACACTGATCGCGGCGGTCGGCGAGAAGATCGAGACGGCGCTGTTTGCCGAAAACGGCATAGAACTGACCGAGCGCGGCAGGGTGAAAACGAAAGCGAACCTTGAAACGAGCCGCGCGCATGTCTACGTGATCGGCGACTGCAGCCGCGGTCCCGCGACCGTGGTAGAGGGCATTGCGGACGCGCGTACCGTCGCGGACGCGATCGTCGGCAAATATGCCTATGAGATCTGCGCCTGCGGGCAAACGACCGAGGAAGCGTGCTTCGAAAAGCACGGTATCTTAAAGGACTACGAACAGGCGGAGAAGGAGCGCGAGCGCTGCCTGAACTGCGGGACGGTCTGCGAGTGCTGCGTGCAGGTGTGCCCGAACCGCGCAAACGTCGCAATCTGTGTGCCCGGCAAGGAGAAGCCGCAGATCCTGCACGTCGACCGGATGTGCAACGAATGCGGCAACTGCCTCGTGTTCTGCCCGTACGATTCGAAGCCGTACAAGGAAAAGTTCACGCTGTTCGCGACCGAAGCCGAATTCGACGGATCGGAGAACAAGGGCTTTCTGCCGGTTTCGGACCGCGTCGTGAAACTGCGGCTTGATGAAGTCATGACGGTCGATCTCGACCGCGACGCGATCGATCCGGACGCGAAGGCGCTGATCGAAACGGTGTTGAAGGATTACCCTTATCTGATCGGCTGAACCACCGAAAGGAGTATCATATGGCGACCTTTACGGTCAACGGGCAGGTCGTGTCCTGCCCCGAAAACAAAAAACTGATCCGCTTCCTGCGCGACGACCTGCGTTTGACGAGCGTCAAAAACGGCTGCTCGGAGGGAGCGTGCGGTACCTGCACCGTGCTGATCGACGGCAAAGCCGTCAAAGCGTGCGTCCAACAGACCGACCGCATGGAGGGAAAGACGATTGTCACCTGCGAGGGGCTCACCCCGCGTGAACGCGAGGTCTACGCCTACGCGTTCACGGAAGCGGGCGCAGTGCAGTGCGGCTTCTGTACGCCCGGCATGGTCATGGCGGCAAAGGCGCTCATCGACCGTGAGCCGGACCCGACGCCGTCCGACGTGAAAAACGCGATCCGCATGAACATCTGCCGCTGCACCGGCTATAAAAAGATCGAGGAAGCGATTCTGCTTGCGGCGAAGGTGTTCCGCGAAGGCGCGGAGGTCCCGAAGCGCGTTCTGAAAGGCGTTGTGGGCGAAAACCTCGACCGCGTGGACGCACCCGCAAAAGCGCTCGGCGACGCGAAATATGCCGACGATCTGTACCTGGACGGCATGCTGTACGGCACTGCAAAGCGCAGCGATTACCCGCGTGCACGTGTGCTTTCGATCGACACGAGCGCGGCGGAGGCAGCGCCCGGCGTCGTATGCGTGCTGACGGCAAAGGATATCCCGGGCACGGTCAAGATCGGGCATCTCAAGCAGGACTATGACGTGATGATCCCCGAAGGAAAGATCACGCACTTTCTGGGCGACGCGATCGCTTTGGTCGCCGCCGAAACGGACGCGCAGGCACGCGCGGCGGCGGCGCTCGTCAGGGTCGAATATGAGGAACTTCCGCCCGTGCTCGACATGATGGAGGGCCTAAAGGACGAGATCCTTGTGCACGCTTCGAACGGCACAAATGTGCTCTCGCATGAGCACTTGGTCCGCGGCAATGCCGATGAAGCAATCAAAAACAGCCGCTACGTCGTGACGCATCACTATTCGACGCCGCCGACGGATCACGCGTTTCTGGAGCCCGAATGCGCAGTCGCCGTACGCGAGGGCGACGGCATGCGCATCTTCTCCGGCGATCAGGGCATCTATCAGACGCGCAAGGAATGCGCGCAGATGCTGGGTTTACCGCAGGACAAGGTCCGCGTGACCGCCATGATGGTCGGCGGCGGCTTCGGCGGCAAGGAGGATATGAGCGTGCAGCATCACGCGGCGCTGCTTGCGTGGCACACGGGTCGTCCCGTCAAGGTCGTATTCACGCGCGCAGAGAGCATTCTCATCCACCCGAAGCGTCACGCGATGGAGATGGAGTTTACCACCGCCTGCGACGAAAACGGCTATCTGACCGCCATGAAGGCGACGCTGATTTCCGACACCGGCGCGTACGCTTCGCTCGGCGGACCGGTGCTGCAGCGCGCGTGCACGCACGCCGCGGGACCGTATAACTATCAGAACGTCGATATCGACGGCAAGGCGATCTATACGAACAATCCGCCGGCGGGCGCGTTCCGCGGCTTCGGCGTGACGCAGAGCTGCTTTGCGACCGAGTGCAATCTGAACGAGCTTGCGAAGATGGTGGGCATTTCGGCGTTTGAGATCCGTTACCGCAACGCGATCCGCCCGGGGCAGGTTCTGCCGAACGGACAGATCGCGGACGAGACCACCGCGCTCGCCGAAACGCTCGACGCCGCAAGACCGATCCTCGAACGCGATCCGAAGGCGGGTATCGCCTGCGCCATGAAAAACGTGGGCCTCGGCGTCGGCATTCCCGACACGGGACGCTGCCGCATTGAGGTGAAGGACGGGGAAGTGTATCTTCATTCGTCCGCCGCGTGCATCGGGCAGGGCATGGGCACGGTGCAGACGCAGATGGCGGCGGAAATTCTCGGCATCCCGCACGAGCGGGTGCATTACTGCACGCCGGACACCGCGCTTGCGCCGGACGCGGGCAACACCACCGCGTCGCGCCAGACGCTGTTCACGGGAGAAGCGGTCGTGCGCGCCGCAAAGCAGATCAAGGAAGCGCTCGAAACCGAGGGCTCGTGGGAAGCGCTTGAGGGACGGTCGTTCCTCGGCGAATATACAGGGATCACCGATAAGCTCGGCAGCGACAAGCCGAACCCGGTTTCGCACATCGCCTACGGCTACGCGACACACGTGGTCGAGCTGAACGACGACGGCACTTTAAAGCGCGTGACGGCGATCCACGATCTCGGCGTGGCGGTCAATCCGCGCTCCGCCGAAGGACAGATCGAGGGCGGCGTGGTCATGGGGCTCGGTTATGCGCTTACCGAGGATTTCCCCCTGAAGGACGGGAAGCCGACCGCAAAGTATGGCACGCTCGGGCTGTTCCGCGCGGACAAGACGCCGGAGGTCAAGGCGATCCTCGTGGAAAAGGCGAAGAAGGACGGGCTTGCCTGCGGCGCAAAGGGCATCGGCGAGATCTGCACGATCCCGACCGCGCCGGCGGTGCAGAACGCGTATGAAAACTTCGACGGCGTATTCCGTACGATACTGCCGCTCAGGAATACTCCGTATAATCGCAAATAAGAAAGGAATCATAAATACAATCATGAAACAGATACGAATTCCGGTCATTTTCGTGATGATCCTGCTTTTGCTGCTGCCGGTTTTGCGTGCAGACGCGGATGAGACGCGGGCGGAAGAGCTGACAAAGAAATTCAGCTTTGATTTCGGCGACTATCAAGGTGCCCGGTACCGCATCATATCAGACGAGGATTCATACCAGATTTTTCAGCCGAACGATTCTTTTTCCCTGACGTGGAAAGAATCGTATGAAGGCGCGCGCCTGTGCCTGAAATGGCAGAACGCGCCGCAGGGCGTCAGCGTTCTGCAGTATGATGCGGAAGGCACACTGATAGAAACGGATGAGATCGAATCGTGGTATGAAACGGCAACGCCGCTTCATGCAGACGCGCGCAAAGCGGTCGTGCAGGCGGGAGAGACGGACATGCGGGTACGCAGATGCTATGTGTACGGCGCAGGCGAGCTGCCGGAGCCGTTTCATCCGTGGGAGGATACGCCGGATCATCTGGATTATCTGCTGATCTCGACGCACCCGGACGACGACGTGCTGTTTTTGGGCAGCGTTCCGCCGACTTACGGCGCGGAGCAGGGCTACGTCGGCACGGTCGCTTACGTAACGACCGCGCAGTATAATGAGAACAGGGGCCGCGTTCGCATCAGCGAGGCGGAAAACGGCGCGTGGACAATGGGCATACGGTATCGACCGGTGTTTCTCAATTTGCCCGATATACCGGAAGTGTTCGCGCCGGAGGAACGGGTGAAGTTTTCGCATGACGATGTGCTTGTCAATATCGTACGCCTCTATCGGAGCGTGCGGCCGCTCGTCGTGGTTGCACAGGATACGGCAGGTGAATACGGGCACTGGCAGCACGTGCTTGTTGTACAGACCTGCCGCGAGGCATTCGCGCTTGCGGCGGACCCGACCTTTGATCCGGAATCTTATGAACAGTACGGGACATGGCAGGTGCAGAAACTGTTTCTGCATCTCTATCCGGAGAATACGATCACAGTCGAAGCGAACACACCGCTGTCCTTCTTCAACGGAAAAACCGCGTTTGAAGTTGCCTGCGACGCGTTCAAGAAGCACGTAACACAGCTGAAAAGCCGATTCTACGTTCAGAAGGACAACGAGCAATACGCATTCAACCGCTTCGGCATGTCGGAAGGCGTCGTACCGGTCGGAGAGGATGTGTTCGACAATATCGACGAAACGCTGTTCTACGGCTACACGCCGCCGCCCACACCCGAGCCGACGCCCGAACCGACGCCGGAACCGACGATAGAACCGACGCCGGAGCCGACGACAGAACCGACGCCGGAGCCTACTGCCGTTCCGACGCCGGAACCGACTTCCGAACCGACGGCGGAACCGACGCCGTCGCCCGCCGAACCGGAACCGCTCAAAGCGGATCGCACGCTGACGATCGTTCTTGCGGCGGCAGGCGCCGTTCTGGTCGCGCTTGTGATCCTGCTGATCGTCAACAGAAAGCGTCACGCAAACTGACAGATCCGACCGATCTGCGCCGTGAAATCACAGCGCTTCACTGCTTATGAAACGGATACGATCCTGCATCATCTGTATATTGATCCTGCTGCTTGCGCTGCCGGTCCTGCCCGTCGCGGCGGAAACGGAGCAGGCGGAGGACCTGACCGAAACGTTCCGGTTTGATTTCGGTTCGGACCCGGACGCGGCAAAACGGATCTTGCAGGAACGGGTGCACTGCTTCACCTTTCGGGAGAACGAAGCGTTTACGATGACATGGGATGCGGAGGTGCGTGACGCGCGGCTTTGTATTTCCTGGCAGGAGCCGCCGGAGAGTGTCAGCGTCACGCAGTACGCCGCAGACGGAACGGCGCTGCTGACGGAAACGCTCGTTCCGTATCCGGATTCGGTCATTCCGCTGCTTCGGGAAGCGAGAAGTACCGTCGTGCAGGCGGGAGAAGACGGCATGAAGGTCCTGTTCTGTGCGGTATACGGTCCGGGTGAGCTTTCGGAGCCGTATCACGAATGGCAGGAGACGCCGGATCATCTGGACTATCTGCTGATCTCGACGCATCCGGATGACGATGTGCTGTATCTCGGCAGCATCGTTCCGACCTACGGCGCTGAGAAGGGTTATGTCGGAACGATCGTTTACGTCACCTGTCAGAACCGCGTCCGCGCGGACGAGGCGGAAAACGGCGCGTGGGCGATGGGGCTCCGATACCGTCCCGTGTTTTTCGGGATGCCGGATATCAATAACAGCGCGCCTCAGGAATATAAGAATGCGTTCCGATACAGCGAGCTGCTTCTAAACACCGTGCGCATCTACCGAAAGGTGCATCCGCTCGTTGTATTCGCGCAGGATCTGAACGGCGAGTACGGGCATTGGCAGCATAAGCTGACGGCAAAAGCCGCGCGCGAGGCGTTTTCGCTTGCCGCGGATCCGACGTTCGATCCGGAATCGTATGAGCAGTACGGCACATGGCAGGTGCAGAAGCTGTATCTGCATCTCTATCAAAAAAATAAGCTGACGGTGGACGCACACGCGCCGCTGTCGTTCTTCGACGGAAAAGACGCGTTCGAGGTCGCGCGTGAAGCGTACAAAAAACACGTATCGCAGCAACGCTATTATTTCAAGGTGCGGCGGGACGACGGCGCGTATGCGTTCAACCGCTTCGGGATGGCGGAAGGCGTCGTACCGGTCGGGAACGACGTGTTCGACGGTATCGACGAACGGCTTCTGTCAAACTACGTCGAACCGACGCCGACGCCCGAATCGACGCAGGAGCCGACTCCGACGCGGGAACCGACGCCGAACCTCACGCCGACGGCCGTTCCGGTCACGCCCGCGCCGACGGAGGACGTACAGAAAACGACGCCAAAGCCCGCTGCACCGGGTCTTCGTCCGCTGCTTTGGATCGGCGTCGTCACCGCAGTGACGGCTGCCGTTGTCGGCGTCGCCGCGTATTTCTGGAAAAAACGGCAGCTTCAGAAGCATCCGTCCGACGAAAAAGAATGATACCAAGGCGCAGAGCGCATTTCGCGTTCCGCGCCTTTTTTATGCCCGGACCTTCTTCTCGAGGAAGGCGACGGCGTAGTACATCAGTGCGGCAAGGATGCACAGTACCGTGACCGACGCCATGACGAGGTCGAGCTTGAAGACCTGCCCGCCGTAGACGATGAGGTAGCCGAGCCCTGCCTTGCTGACGAGATATTCGCCGACGATCACGCCGACCCAGCTCATGCCGACCGAGATCTTGAGCGCCGAAATGAGGTCCGGCACGCCCGCGGGCAGAACGACTTTCGTAAAGATCTGCAGCTTCGTTGCGCCGAGCGTGCGCATCAGAAGCTGTTTTTCGTCGGTTGTCGCAAGGAAGCCGTTCAGGACCGTCACGGTCGTCACGACGAGCGACACGAGCACGCCCATGACTACGATGGACGCCATGCCTGCGCCGATCCACACGATGAGCACGGGTCCAAGCGCGATCTTCGGCAGCGCGTTCAGGACGACCAGATACGGATCGAGGATCCGGTTCAGCTTCGGCATCCACCAAAGCAGCACGGCAAAGAGCGCGCCGAGGATCGTGCCGAGCAGAAAGCCGAGCACGGTTTCGAGGAGCGTTGTGCCGACGTGCAGCCAGAGCGAGCCGTCCGCATAGAGCCGGACGATCGTGGCGACGACGCGCGAGGGGGAGGAGAGAATGAACGGATCGAACCATCTTAGGTCCGCACCGAGCTCCCACAAAAGCAGAAAGCCCAGAAGGACCGCGATCCGACACAGGACGACGGCGCGCGCGTCGCGGCGAATACGGCGCAGATACCTTGCGTGCGCTTCGGAAACGGCGATTCTTTTCATGGTCTGAGCTCCTTCCAGATGCGATCGAAGTAATCATGGAATTCCGGCTGACTGCGGCGTTCCAAAGGCGACATATCCGCGGGAAAGCCGATCCCGACGATCTCTTTGAGCCGTGCGGGACGCGCGGAAAAGACCGCGACGCGATCCGCCGTCGAGACCGCTTCGGAGATATCGTGCGTGACGAGGATCGCGCTTTTGTGCTCGCCGCGGATGATGCGGTAGACCTCGTCACTCAGATTCAGACGCGTCTGATAATCGAGCGCGGAAAACGGCTCGTCAAGAAGCAGCAGGTCCGGCTCGAGCGCGAGCGTGCGGATGAGCGCGACCTTTTGCCGCATGCCGCCCGAAAGCTGCTGCGGTTTATAGGTACGGAATTCCCCGAGTCCGTATTTGTCGAGCAGGGCAAGTGCGCGCGCCTTGCTTTCTTCGGTCAGCCGATTCTGCACCTCAAGCCCCAGAAGCACGTTCTTCTCCACGGTGCGGTGGTCCAGCAGATGATCGCGCTGCAGCATGTAGCCGAGCCGCAGATCTTCGCGCATAAACCGCACGCTGCCCACGGAGGGCTTCAAAAGCCCCATGATCAGCGAAAGCACGGTGGTCTTGCCGCAGCCGGACGGGCCGACCAAAGCAAGGAACTCGCCGTCGTATACGGTCAGATCCAGATCCTGTATGGCAGCCGTTTCGCCCGCGACCGTATGATAAGAGAGCGAAACGTCGGAAAGCTTCATCAATTCGGATTGCATACCCGATCTCCTTTATTGCCTGATAGGATATCGTATTCCGATTCTTTTCGCGGCGTTCCGTCACAGATTTCACGCGGGGCGCGTATGATACAGAAAAAAGCGGAGGGAAGCGTATGCGGAGAAGATGCGAACGGAGATGCAGAGCAAGGCGGCTGATGCTCGTCGCGATCGGCGCGGCGGTGGCGGCGCTGATCTTTTACTGCGTGCCGTGGTGGGTATTTCTGGTGATCGGCGTCATTTCGCTTTTGGCGGCGGGGTGGATGCTGCTGCGCGAATGAGTACGAATTAACCGATTGTTCACCTTCCGCATGCGAACATTGTGGTATACTGTATTCTGTAAAGGTATATCGGAGGCGGAAATGCGGAAGCTTTGGAAAAACAGACCGATGTGGATCGCGCTGATCGCGATCATCCTTTTGGTCGTCCTCGCGGGATTCACTGCAAACGGCAGCGGCACGAAGGACGGGCTGTTCCGTACGGCGCTTTCGCCGGTCGCCGAATTTCTGCATACCGTCGAATCGGAGGTCGCGGACTTTTTTGTGCGTGTGTTCACACCCTCCGAGCTCCGGGAGGAAAACGCGCAGCTAAAGGAGACGGTGCTCTTGCAGGAGCAGAAGCTTGCGCTTTTAGATGAGACCGAAAAGGAAAACGCGCGGCTATCGGAGCTTCTGAACTTTACGGAAGCGAATCCGAATCTGCGTTTTGTCACGGCGTCGGTCATCGGACGCGACAGCAATCCGTATATCGACACGATCACGCTGAACGCGGGCTCGCGCAGCGGCGTCACCGAAAAGATGGCGGTCATTACGCCTGACGGCGTCGTCGGACGCGTTTCGGAGGTCGGTCCGAACTGGTGCAGGGTCAAAACGATGTGCGACGATAAGATGCGCATCAGCGTGATGGTGCAGCGCACGCGCGATGAGGGCATGCTCGGCGGACTTTACGAGACGGACGGCGAGCTGGTCGGTACGTATCTTTACTATCTGCCGGGTAAGGCGGACGTACGCACGGGCGACACGATCCGCACGAGCGGCATCGGCGGATTCTTCCCGAAAGGACTGTACGTCGGAACGGTCATCGCGGTCAACGAGGAGGGCAAGGGCACGCATGACGCGGTCGTTTCGATGGATATTGATTTTCTGCATCTGGAAGAAGCGCTGATCGTGGTCGGCGTGGATGAGGCGATCGGATGAAGCGCCGGCTTCTGTTGATCCCCGCGGCGCTCATTGCGCTGTTTCTGGACGCGTTCGTGCTCCCTTCGCTTTCGAACAACGGGATCCGGCCGCTGTTTACGCTGTGCCTTGCAATGGCGGCAACGGCGGCGACGGCGGTGCAGGACGGCATGCTGATCGCAATCTTCGGCGGACTTTTGACCGATCTTTTCTGCAATCCGTATCTCGGGCTTTCGGCGGCGGCGTATCTCGTCGCGGTCGTGATCGTGTATGGCTTCACGCGAAAAAAAGAACATGCACGCGGACTTCTGATCCTGTTCGCGCTGGTCGGCGCGGCCGCGGCGGAGGCGATCATCTATGTATTTTCGCTTGCGATCGGCGCGCGGTTCGACGCGCATCGGCTCCTTACGGCGGCGCTTCCCTCGATCGTGCTTGAAGCACTTTTGACGTATCCCCTTGCGGCGCTGTACCGCAGCAGGGAGAAAGGCAGTTCCTTTTATCAATGAAACGCGGTGAAAAGGGAAAACTGAATACGCGTATCTGGATGCTGATCGGCGTCTTTATCGTGATGCTCGGCGTGCTGCTGATCTTTCTGGACAAGCTCGCCATCCGCGAAACGGAGGCGTATTCGGCGGCGATACAGCAGACGACCGAGGTCACGACCTATCAGTCCGGCAGCCGCGGCACGATCACCGACCGCAACGGCGTCGTGCTCGCCTACGACGAAACGACCTACAACGTGCTCTTTTACCGCGATCCAAGTAACCGTACGCCCGTCGACAGCGCGCGCTATACGAATTCGCTGATCGAAGCGATCCGCATCATTGAGGAGGGTGGCGGCAAAACGATCGACACGTTCTATATCGACATGCAATCCGACGGCACATTCGTCTACGACTTCCGCACCTCGGACGCCTCCGTCGCCGCCGCGCGCAAACGAAATTTCGTCGAGGCGTGTAATTTCAGCAACCCGGACCTTACCGCGGAGGAGGCATACCGCATCCTGCGCAATTCCTGGTGCATACCGGACAACATGCCGTTTGACGAGGCGAAGAAAATCATGTCGATCCGGCAGGAAGCCGTTATGAACAGCTACCGTGCGTTCGAGGGCGTGCGCATCGCGTACGACGTATCGCTGGCGGTCGTGACGGAGCTCGATATGGCGAGCGACCGGCTCACCGGCATTCTCACAGAAAAGAGCAGCTACCGCGTGTATCCGTACGGAAACACCGCGTCGCATATCATCGGGTATCTAAGTAAGCAGGTCACAAAGGACATGACCTCCGTCGGCTATTCCTATGAGGACTACCGGGCATTCGACGAGAAGGGGAAAGAGACCCAAAACATGCTGGAGCTCGGCTATTCCTACAACGATCTCGTGGGCGTCGCGGGCGTCGAAAAGACGATGGAAGCCTATCTTACGCCGCATCTGTACGGACGGCTCGGCACGACGCGGATCCTGAAAAACCGACGCGGCGCGATCGTCGAGGTGCTGGATTCCACACAGCCGACCGACGGCATGAACGTGCAGCTTTCCATCGACATCGAGCTGCAGAAGGTTTGCGAGGAAGCGCTTCGGGAGAACATTGCGGAAACGCGGAAAAAACAGGAGCAGAAGATCGCGTCGGACCGCAAAAAGTATGAATCGCTGACCGGCGGACACGTGGAAAACATCAAGCTGGCGGAGACCGGCGCCGTTCTCGTAATGGACGTGAAGACCGGCGAACTCCTTGCGCTTGCGTCCTGCCCTGATTACGATCCGAACATGTTCACCGACGGGATCGACGAAACGGAATACGAACAGCTCTTCGGAGCGAACAGCAATCAGCCGACGCTGAACCGTGCGATCGGCATCCGTACTGCGTCCGGATCGGTATTCAAGATGGCGACGGGATTTGCGGGACTGATGGAGGGCAAGCTCACCACGACCGAGATGATCTCCGACCGGTCTCCGTACTACTACTTTGTCGACGATCCGACGACCAAGGTCGAACAGAACGCGCCGAGCTGCTGGACCTCGAATCCAGCGAACCACGCGAATCTGACGCTGTCCCGCGCGCTGACCGTTTCGTGCAACTATTTCTTTTACACGATTGCCGACCGCGTCGGCATCGAACGGCTGAATTACTGGGCGGGCGAGCTCGGCATGAAGGATACGACCGGCGTGGAGCTGCCCGGCGAGCTTTCCGTCCAGATCGGCGGACAAAAAGCGCGTTACGACTGCGAAAAATCGCTTTCCGAACAGACCTCGGCACTGCCGCGTCTGATCTATAACCGTATCTACAATCTGCTTCGCTCGATCGCAGCGCAGCGCGAGCTGAACCTTTCCGACACAAAATTGAGATCCTGCGCGGACCGGCTTCTGCGGCTGATGGACGGCGAGCAGCGCGAGCGCGGCGCGGAGATCCGCGAGATCCTCAAGGAGGAGCTGAACATTCCGACCGGCGTCTCCTACTCGCATACGAGCTGGATCGTTTCGATCTCGACCTGGCTCGAAGAGCTTCGCTGGAAGCCGACCTACACGATCCAGACGGGCATCGGACAAGGCGTTATGCTGGTCACGCCGATCTCGATCGCGCGGTACGTTTCGACGATCGCCAACCGCGGGACCGTGTATCGCACGACCGTGGTCAAAGAGATCGACGCGGCGGACGGGACGGCGTATTACCGGAATCAGCCGGAGGTCGTCAATTCGATCGATGCGCCGGACGAGTACTGGGATGCGATCCTCGAAGGCATGCACGGCGTTGTTTCGCCGGAGGACGGCGGTACGGCGTCCTCGGTCTTTTCGATGGCGTTTGGTTATAAGGGGTATCTTGACCGCATCAGCGGCAAGACGGGAACGGCGCAGACGTCCGCGTCGAACAACGTCGATATCGAGAATACCTGCTGGTTTGCGGCGATCACCCCGCGCGAGGATCCCGAGATTGCCGTCGTCGTGTTCATTCCGAACGGGCTTTCCGGAAGCTCCGGCGCCGTCGCGATCGAACGGATCGTGACCTACTGGTATGAGCGACAGGATGCGGCTGCGGAATAGGATGCAACAGAAATGCAAAATACTTATGAAATTTTGTTGAATTTCGGGGAAATTTGCTTGCGCAATTTCCAAAACCGCGATACACTTTCGGTATGGAGAAGCAGAAACTGACGATTCCTTATATGATCCGTAATTGGAACAGCCTCACAGTCGCGCAGAAACGCGCGGCTTTGACCGTGCTGTTTTTTGCCGTTGCATTGCTTTTGATCATCATTGCTCTGATCGTCGGGATCTCTTCATGCTCCTGCACAGGAAAAGCGCAGAACGTGGAGGAGCCGGTTTCGGAGCTCCCCGTGCTGCTTCGCGCGCCTGTACCGGAAGCGACGCCGGAGCCGGAAGACATACAGAATACCGGGGATCCGGACGCATCGGACGAGCCGTATGAGCCGGTCGACGTGTCGACCGATCCCGTCGCGAATCCTGTGACGTATACGTACGTCGCGCTGAAAAAACGCGATAAAGGCGAGGACGTAGAGGAGCTGCAGGGACGGCTGATGGAGCTCGGATATCTCGAGCTCGACTCTCCTACCGATTACTACGGCAACTCCACCGAATACGCGGTCGAGCTGTTTCAGCGGCAGCACGGCCTGAAGCAGGACGGCGTTGCCGGCGAACAGACGCAGGCGCTTCTGTACAGCAGCGAAGCGCAGCATTATATGCTGCTGGAAGGCGCGGAGGGACGCGACGTCAAGGTACTGCAGGAACAGCTGGCCGAGCTCGGCTATCTGAACGAGAGCGACGTCGACAGCGTATACGGTGAAAAGACCGTCGAAGCGGTCAAGGCGTTCCAGAAGCGCAACGGGCTTTCCACGGACGGCAAAGCCGGCGAGAAAACGCTCGAAAAGCTTTACAGCGATGAAGCAAAGGTTTCAAAATCGATGGAAGCGCAGCTGAAAGAGGAAGCGAAAGCAACCTCGAAGAGCACATCGAAGACGACGCCGAAGCCGACGCCGAAGAAGACAGCGAAGGCCACATCAAAGACGACGTCCAAAGCAACGTCGAAGACAACGTCAAAGGCTACCGCCAAGACGACGCCGAAGCCGACGCAGAAGGTCACGCCGACGCCGAAATACGACACCAGGATCGATACGTGCATCAAGGTCGCGAAATCCAAGCTCGGCTGCGAGTACGTTCTCGGCGACAAAGGCCCGGATTCGTTCGATTGCTCCGGATTCGTCTATTACTGCCTGAAGCAGGCGGGCGTCAGCGTGAGCCGCATGGACGCCAACGGCTTTTCGAAGGTCAGCCGCTGGAAGAATATCTCCAGCATCAGCGACCTTCAGAAGGGTGATCTGGTGTTCTTCTGCAACGAGAAATCCAGCCGCGTCAGCCATGTGGGAATCTACATCGGCGGGGGCGAGATGATCGACGCGTCGAGCTCGGAAGGCAAGGTCGTGCGGCGGTCGGTTTCCACCAACTACTGGAAAAAATACTTCGTCAACGCAAGACGTCCCTGGAACTGATCGCTATTTACGCATTTTTTACAAAAAACCGGCAGGAAAATCGCCGGTTTTTTTGCACTTTGCGAAAGAATATGATATAATACCTCCAAAGCTATGAATGGGGATGGGATTATGGATACGAAGACGATCATGCAGCAAATCGAACTCGTTCTGAAACGCGACGCACAGGTCTCTCTGAAAGAGGCGACGGTACAGCAGCTTCACGCCGCGCTGGCGTCGGTCGTGATGGGCGCGATCGCCGATCCGTGGTACGAGAGCCGCCACGCGCACGAACGCACAAGAAGCACCTATTATTTCTCGGCGGAATATTTGGTCGGGCGTATGGTTTACAACAACCTTTTCGCGCTCGGGATCCTCGACGAGGTCAAAAAGGAATTCGCGGAGCGCGGACTGGACCTTGCGGCGTTCGAGGAGATTGAGGACGCGGCGCTCGGAAACGGTGGCCTCGGCCGACTTGCCGCGTGCTTTTTGGATTCCGCTGCG
Source organism: Clostridia bacterium (assembly GCA_017524445.1). GTDB lineage: Bacteria > Bacillota > Clostridia > Christensenellales > CAG-138 > UBA3792. Next base: position 34,270 of record JAFXVP010000035.1, read on the forward strand.
ACGATGAATCTGCCGCTCGACGGCTACGGCATCCGCTATAAGTACGGTCTCTTCAAACAGACCTTTACGAACGGCTTCCAGACCGAGAGCGCGGACGACTGGCAGCGCTTCGGCGATCCGTGGAGCCGCCGCCGCGACACGCATGAGGTGCTCGTGCATTTCTCCGATCAGACCGTGCGCGCCGTGCCGTACGACATGCCGATCATCGGCTATCACACCGACAACATCGGCACGCTGCGGCTCTGGCAGAGCGAGGCAGTGCAGGATTTCGACTTCCAGAAGTTCAACGACCAGGAATACGCCGTCGCCGTGCTCGAAAAGAACGCGGTCGAGGATATCACGCGCGTGCTGTATCCGAACGATACGACCACCGCGGGCAAGCGCCTGCGCTTAAAGCAGCAGTATTTCCTGTCCTCGGCGTCGCTGCAGGACCTGATGTTCCGCTTCAAGCGTGAAAACCGCCCGATCACGGAGTTTGCGAATCTCGTTTCCATCCAGCTCAACGACACGCACCCGACGGTCTCCATTCCGGAGCTCATCCGGCTGCTGATGCTTGAAGGGCTCAGCTTCGACGAAGCATTCGACATTGCGCAGAGGACGTTCTCCTACACGAATCACACGGTCATGCAGGAAGCGCTCGAAAAATGGGACGTCAATCTGTTCCGGGACCTGCTGCCGGAGATCTACGACATCATCTGGCGCATCAACACCAAGCTCTGCGGCGAGATCATGGCAATGGGGAAGGACTGCGAACCGTACGCGATCGTGTCGAACAACATCATCCGCATGGCGAACCTCGCCGTGTACGTATCGAGCTACGTCAACGGCGTCGCGGAGATCCACACGCAGATCCTGAAGGACGACGTTCTGAAGATCTGGTACGACGTTTATCCCGAACGCTTCCAGAACAAGACGAACGGCATCACGCAGCGCCGCTGGCTGGGCCTTTGCAATCCGGAACTTTCTAAGTACATCACCGAGCGCATCGGCGGCGGCTGGATCACCGACCTCGAACAGCTCAAGGGTCTGAAGCAATTCTTAAGCGACAAGGACGTCGACGAATTCATCGAGGTCAAGCGGGAAAAGAAGCGTCAGCTTCGTAAGCTGATCCGTGAGCGCGAAGGCGTCGATCTGCCCGAATCGTTCTGCTTCGACGTGCAGGTCAAGCGCATGCACGAGTACAAGCGCCAGCTTCTGAACGCGTTCGCGATCATGGACATTTATTACGGCATCAAGGACGGCCGCATCAAGAACTTCACGCCAACCGCGTTCATCTTCGGCGCAAAGGCTGCGCCCGGATACCTCCGTGCAAAGGCGGCGATGAAGTACATCAACGAGATCGCGAAGAAGATCAACAGCGATCCGGACGTCAAGGATCTGATGCGCGTGGTCTTCGTGCACAACTACAATTGCTCCTACGCCGAGCACATCATCCCGGCGGCGGACATTTCCGAGCAGATCTCGCCCGCGGGCACCGAGGCGAGCGGCACCGGCAACATGAAGCTGATGCTGAACGGCGCGGTCACGCTCGGCACCTTTGACGGCGCGAACGTCGAGATCGTACAGGAGGCGGGCGAGGAGAACAACTACGTATTCGGCTACAGCGTCGACGATCTCAACGCGCTGCGTCCGCATTACAACCCGAAGGCGATCTACGACTACGAGCCGCGCGTGCGCCGCGTGGTCGATTCGCTGATCGACGGCACGTTCTCCGACAACGGCACCGGCGTGTTCACCGACCTGCACCGCTCGCTGCTGTTCGGCAACGGCTGGCAGAAGCCGGACTACTACTTCGTCCTGCAGGAGATGCTGCCGTACATCGACCGCAAGCTCGACGCGCTGAACGACTACAAGGACATCCGCGCGTTTGCGAGAAAGTGCATCATCAATACGGCGAGCGCGGGCAAGTTCTCGTCGGACCGCACGATCCGTCAGTACGCGGACGAGATCTGGCACATCAAGGAGCTTCCGCATCACGATATGATCAAGCTCTGGTAATAGACAAACACATAAAGGGGGTGTTAAGAAACAGTCATTCTTAACATCCCCTTTCATGAATTGCGGCTTTCGCCGCATGAATCCACTTCGTTACAGAGGAAGATCGCGCGACGACGCAACGCGTCGTCTGCCGCGTACCATGCTTCGCCATGAATTGCCTGTCGGCATGAATTGATAATTCATTGTCATTCAGGAAGATTTTCCGTACGGAAAATCAACATTCATGACGGCTTTGCCATCAATTCATGTGCCGTATGGCACAATTCATGTCCGCAGGACAATTCACGGAGCGAAGCGCGAATTCATCAGAAGGCCGTTAAGATTCTCTTCGAGTTTCTTA
>JAFXVP010000005.1 GCA_017524445.1 Clostridia bacterium
GCTGCAGTCCGACGGACGCTACCTGGTGTCGATCAAAAACATCGCGGCGCACGAGCTGACCGCATTCTACACGATCAAGGCGATCGGCAGCGACGGCGTCGAATCGACCATGACGGTGTCTCCGCTGTCGTACGTGAGATCAATGATGAATACGTACGCGAGCGATGCGACAGCAGTCAACGCGGCGGTCGCATTTTACCGCTACGCGATGGCGGCGTATGCGCTGAAATACGGCAACTGATCGAAGCAGCTGACGGCAAAATGGAATGCAAAACCGGAATATACGGGCTATGAGGTACAGATCGCAACGGATACGTCGTTCACGAAAAATGTACAGACGGTTAAGATCACGGACCCGACAGCAAGCCAGACTACGATCAAGAATCTGAAATCGGGTACAACGTACTATGTCCGGATCCGTGCGTACCATGTGTTCGAAGGTACAACGTACTACGGAAAATGGACGGACGCACAGAACTGTACAGTAAACTAAACCGATTATGTGAGAAAGGAGCCGAAAAGAATCGGCTCCTTTTTGCGTGTCATAAGACATTGCGGCATCTGAATGATATGACGGCTATGATATTTTCACGGATATATCACGGCAGCTTTGTCTCACCGAGATTCCATGACGCGGTATCGCACTGGCCGAATGTGTTGTCTCCGCGCACGACGACCGTTCCGTCCGAGAGCAGGACGGCGTAATGCGTGCCGCCGGCAGCGATCGCGACCGCTCCGGACAGATCGGAGAAATCGACGGCGTCGCGGGCGCGGAACCACTGCCCGAGCACCCTTCCGTCCATCGTGAGCCCCAGATAGCCGGTGGAACCGGCCGAAACGGCGACAAGATCGGTCCAGGCAGGCGGGGCCACATTCGCGCCGGACAGCGTTCCGTCCGCGGTCAGACCGATGCAGTAGCCGGTGGAAACGTCGATCTCGATGCAGTCGCGCATCGACTCGCTGCGCATCGAATCATGTGAGGACAGCACCTGTCCGTCCGTTGTTGCGGCACACACCGCATAGCTTCCGCCGCAGATCATGGCGATACTGTTCCAGCCGGACAGCGTGGGATACTCCTGGAATCCGGTCGAGACGATCGTTCCGTCGGATCTCAGGCCGATCGTATTGTAATCCGTGCATGCGATCGCGGTAATATCGGTCCATTCGGAGACGGCGCACTGTCCCTCCGTATTACGCCCGACTGCAACGACCGTTCCGTCGGAACGCAGTCCGACCGTATGATACGCGCCGCAGTCGATCGCAACGAGGTCTGTCCATGCAGAGACGCCGCATTGCCCTTCATCGCTGCGTCCGGCGGCAATTGCCGTACCGTCCGCACGAAGCCCGACCGTATGATAGAATCCGACGGCAAGCCGGTGCTTCGGGAGCATTTCGCGGACCGAGGCAAGGGTGCGCATCTGTTCCAGCATCTCGCTGGAAATGCCCAGCATGGCGTTGACGGCAAACGCCGGATCGCTTTCGCCGGTCAGCCGAACGGCGATCGCTTCCGCGCGCGTACGCGCGTCGGAATACCCGCCGAGCGCCTGAAACTGGCGGAACGCCTCTTCCGGATCGCTTGCCTCCGTCTGATCGGCGATCGCATAGCGGCAGGCGTCATAGCGCTCAAGCGCGTCGGAATAGCCGGCAAGCGCAAGGAACGCGTCCTTCGATTCTTCATATTTGCCCTGATCGAACAGCAGCAGCGCCGAGCGGTATCTGCACTCCGTAATGTGTGTGCGGCTGTCCTTGTAGTCGCCCAACTGTGAGAAGATCGTCAACGCGTCGTCGGGACGTCCGCCGTCCAGATATGACAGCGCAAGGCGATATCGGTATTCGGTCAGCGTTTCTTCGGTCTGATCACCGCTTCCCGCCGCTTCGAGCAGAGCGATCGCATTCTCATAATCGCCGTTTTCCGCGGTGCGCGCGGCGCGTTCGGTGAGAAGCTTTGTACGGTTTCCGTACAGAACGAGCGCGGCAATAAGCAGCACCGCCATCAAAACTGTGGAGACGATCACGGCATGCCGTGCGAATCTTTTTCCGAATGCTTGTTTCTGCTTCATGCGCTCACCCCAGATACTTGCGGACGATGCTTTGCATGTACGAAGAATTGACGCCGCATCCGCGCGAGACGATGAAGTATGCGTCGTCGATCCCGTAATAGTCGATGTAGTTCTTCAGCTTGTTGTTGTCGCCGGACTGCTTGATAAAGCTGTGCGAGTCGCGCAGATCCACGAGACAGACGCGGTCGTAGTACGGCGCGATATACGGCACGAACGCAAGCCCGAATGAGTCACAGATGACCAGCGCGGTATGTCCGGTGTGGAACCCCGTTTCCGCAACGTAGAAGGGGTCGTGCGTTCCGCCGAGGAATGCGGCGTAAACGACGCGTTCAGGCTCCATAAAGCGCACTTCGCGGATCAGCTGGTTGACGTTGCGATATTCATATGCGTGTGCCGGTGCGAGCGGAGCAGGTACTTCAAGCCGGTCGTACAGGTCGCGGTAGCCGGCGAGCGCGTGCACCGAAGACGAGATCGATCCGGTGAACTTTTCGTGCACCGTATAGGAGAAGTCGTCGTACGAAACGCTCGGCACGCCGAACGAGCGCATCATCATGCGCTGGGTATAGAACGCGCCGAGACCGGTCCAGTGATGGTCGGTCTTGAAGAAGCAGAGCTCGCCGTCCTGCATGTGCGATTCCAGCTCGTTGACGACGGAGAAGATATAGACGCCTTCGCCTGCGTTTGCCTGAAGCGTAGGTTCAACGTCGCTGTACCAGCCCGAATAGCTGTTCGGATACAGCAGCCATTCGTTCGCGTCCTGCGAGTAGGGGATATACGTGAAGATAACGCTTCCGTTTTCCGGTAGTGCGGCTTTATAGGCGTTCAGCGACTTGAGCGTGGCCTCGATCGCGTTCTGTCCGAACTGAAACCTTGTGGCAAGCGTTCCGTCGGTGCGGCGAAGCGAGAAACGGCGCACGGTCGAAGTGTTTTTTACGGCCGGATCGATCGGCGTCGGGCTCGGCGACGTATCGCCGTGGGAAGCGGGCGCGGGCGTTTCGACGGACGCATCCGGCGTCGGCAGATCGGGAAGCGGCGCGACGGAGGGCGCGGGCGTTTCAAAAAGCTGCACAACTTCGTCGTTCGGTTCCGGTTCCGTGTCCGACTGCGGCGCGCTGCCTTCGTTCATGCCCTCCAGCTCCACGATCATGGACTGGTCGAGGATCCGTTCCTCCTCGGAGGTCGCGTCAAAAACGGCAAGCATCCGGTTTGCTTCGCGGACGACCGGGTCGCGTTCCGGGAACTGATCGGTCAGGTACGCTTCCGCCTCGCGGGAGAAGGTGCCGTCGAACCAGCTTTTCAGCGTAAACGTCGGCGCACTTTGCAGATCGCGGTTTTCGGACTGCGAGAAACCGCCGTCCCGATTTCCGAAGATCAGCACAAACAGTCCGAGCGCGAAGAGGATCATGCACCACCAGTATGCGATTATGTAAGGAATTCGTTTCTTCATAGCCGCACCTCAGAAGTTATAGTAGATGTTCGGAACGGACGACTGCCGGATTAGGAAGATCAACGAAACGACGAACAGCGCTGTCAGCACCAGAGCACCGAGCAGTTCGCCCCAGAACGCGCGCCGTTCGGTTTTTACAAAGAAGCGGTTCAGCCAATCCTTCAGCGGCAGACAGCAGCCCATAAACAGCAGCGGCAGCACGGTATAGCGCTTTGCGATCAGCAGGAAGCCCTTATCCCATAACGGCAGAAAATGCATGCCGCCGTCTGAAGAAAGTCCGATCAGCGCAAGCATGTGCGCGCCGAGCGCGGTAAAGTCCGGCGTATACAGCAGCATCTGCTTGTCCGTGATCGGTACGCCGTCGTATGCGAAGATGACCCAACCGACCGCGATCAGAATCAGCGAACCGACGTGCCGGATCCACGCGGGGATCTTCTCCAAAGCATTTTTCAGCACGAAGCGTTCCAGAACGAGCAGAACGAAATAGTAGACGCCCCAGATCACAAAGTTCCAATTCGCACCGTGCCAGAGCCCCGTAAGCACCCAGACGACGGCGAGATTCAGGATCGTGCGCGCCGTGCCTCTGCGGTTTCCGCCGAGCGGGATGTACACATAATCACGGAAGAAACGGGACAGGGAGATGTGCCAGCGTCTCCAGAATTCCACGATCGATTTCGAAATGTAAGGGTGATCGAAGTTTTCGAGATACCGGAATCCGAAGATCCGTCCGAGACCGATCGCGATATCGGAATAGGCGGAGAAATCGAAATACAGCCGCATCGAGAAGAGCAGCGCCATCGTCCACGCGCTCAAAAACGACTGCGGACCCGCGGCAATTTTCAGAAGGTCGAGCAGCATGCGGTAGCACACATCGGCAAGCAGGATCTTCTTCGCTAGCCCGAGCATGATCCGCTGCATCCCGCGCAGAAAATCGGTCGCGGTCGTTTTGCGGCTTGTCAGCGCTTCCGCGACGTCCGCATATTGCACGATCGGACCGGCAATCAGCTGCGGGAAGCAGGAGATGTATAAAAGCGTGTACAGCGGATTCTTCTGCGGTTTTGCCTTCTTGCGGTATACGTCGACCGTATAGGTCAGGACCTGGAACGTATAGAACGAGATGCCGACCGGCAAATGCTTCGACGGCACGCGGGACGCCGAACCGAACAGCGCAGCGACCGAATTGTACAGAAACGAAGAGTATTTGAACCAAAAGAGCAGCGAAAGCGAAACGATCACGGAAAGCACCAGAAGGAGCTTTCGGAGCGCTTTTTTTCTCCGCCGCGAAATGAGCAGCGCGAGAAGATAATTGATCAGCGTGATCGCGATCATTCCGAAGATCCAGACCGGCTCGCCCCACGCGTAAAAGAGCAGGGAGAAGACCAGCAGGATCGCGTTGCGCCAACGCAGATCCCTGCTGCAAAAATACAGAAGCAGCAGCGCGGGCAGGAATATGAACAGAAACGTCGTACTGGAAAAGACCATTGTGTCCCAAATTACCTCGATCATTCGATCTTATCGTATTGTACCATTATTCGACGCAAAGCGCAAGATGCGCACCGCCTGTTCAACGGGAAAAGACGCGGCGCGGCAGCTTTTTACAACTATTTGACAACTCCTTCATGCTTTTGTGACAAAACGGACGAATCCGAAGCGTATCATGGAGGACGAAAAAAAGGCGGTTTTCGAAAGAAGGACGCAACTTTTTGACCGCTTCGGGCGTCTTATAAGTAGGAGAGGATAACGACTTTCGGCGGTATCACGCAAAGGAGGTTTTATCATGAAAAAACTGTTGGGACTGGTGCTGGCGGCAATGCTGCTCTTTACGGCGCTGCCGGTCGCCGCGCTTGCGGAAGGTACGGAGCAGACCGTGACGGAGAGCGAAGCGCGCGGCGCGGGACAAAAGGGCACGATCGTCAACTGCAAGGTCGCGGCGAACGTGCGCGAGAAAGCGACGCAGAATTCAAAGCTTTTAGGTACGGTGAAGAAGGGCGAGACCTATACGGTCTTGGGCACGTCCGGCAACTGGGTCAAAATCGACTTCAAAGGAAAAGACGGTTTCGTGTTCAGCCGGTATATCCGCATCGAAGGGACCGCGGAGGACGTGCCGGTCGAAGGCAAGGAAGGGAAGATCGTCAACTGCAAGACGATGGCGAACGTGCGCGAAAAGGCGACGAGTAAATCGAAACTTCTGGGCACGGTGAAGCGCGGCGAAACGTATAAGGTCGTCGCGACGGCGGGCAATTGGGTGAAGATCCAATACAGCAAGAGCGTCGAGGGCTACGTATACAAAACGTATATCCGGATCACGGACGAGGGTGCGGAGCCGTCTCCGACCGGAAAAACGGCGACGATCGTCAACTGCAAGGTCGCGGCAAACGTGCGTGAGAAGGCGACGCAGAATTCAAAGCTTTTGGGCACGGTGAAAAAGGGCGAGACCTACGACGTGCTCGGCAGTTCCGGAAACTGGGTCAGGATCGACTACGACGGCACGGCGGGATATGTGTTCAAACGCTACGTAAAGATCGACGGCGCAGAAGAGGATCCCATCGAGGGCAAGACGGGCACGATCCGCTGCAGCAACCACGTGAATATTCGGGCGAAAGCGACAAAATATTCCACACTCCTGGGCACGGCAAAGAACGGCGAGACCTTTACCGTCATGGGCCGATCCGGCAACTGGATCAGGATCGACTTTAAAGGCAGGACCGGGTACGTCTACAAGACCTATATCCGGATCGGATAACGGAAGATAAATGGATCCGTCGGGCAAATATGTCCGGCGGATTTTTGTGGCTTTTCCGGAAAATCTGTGATACAATCGATCCGAACGGGAGGGCTTTTTATGGAAGATGATCTGACGGTCTGCGGACAAACGTATCGCATCGTTCGGTTGCTGGGTCACGGCAAGGGCGGGTATTCGTATCTTGCCGAACGGGACGGACAGGAATACGTATTGAAGCAGATCCATCACGAGCCGTGCAGCTACTATACGTTCGGCGACAAGATCGAAGCGGAACGGCGCGATCATGGGCGATTGAAAACGGCGGGGATCCGCATCCCGAAGCTTTTTGCGATCGACGCGGAAAACGAGCGCATCCTGAAGGAATATATCGCGGGCGAGACCGTGTTCGAGATCGTAAGAAGCGGACGCAGCGCGGAGCCGTATCTCGCGGACGTTCGCGACATGGCGGCAAAGGCGAAGGCGGCGGGGCTGAACATCGACTACTTCCCGACGAACTTCGTTGTGCGGGACGGGCTTTTGTGGTACGTCGACTACGAATGCAACAACTACATGGACGAATGGAACTTCGAAAACTGGGGCGTTCGCTACTGGTCGAAAACGCCGGAGTTTGAAGCATATCTCAATCACTTGCGGAACACGGAGGAAGGGAAATGAGCAAGCTGTCGTTTCGAGAGGCGGAGGAGAAGGACTGCGGGCTGATCCTGTTTTTCATCCGCGAGCTCGCGGCCTATGAAAAGATGTCCGACGAGGTCGTCGCGACTGAGCAACTGCTTTCGGACTGGCTGTTTCATAAGCACAGCGCCGAGGTCATTTTCGCCTGCGAGGACGGGAAAGAGGTCGGCTTTGCGCTGTTCTTCCACAACTTCTCCACGTTCGTCGGCAGGGCGGGGCTGTACCTCGAAGACCTGTACGTTCTGCCGGAATATCGCGGCAGGGGCTACGGGAAAGCGCTTTTGAAACGGCTTGCGGCGATTGCGGTCGAACGCGGCTGCGGACGCATGGAGTGGGTCTGCCTCGACTGGAATCAGCCGAGCATCGACTTCTATCGTTCGCTCGGCTCGCGTCCGATGGACGAGTGGACCGTCTACCGCGTCGCGGGGGGATCGCTTGAACAACTCGCGCGAGACTGACAGCAGCCTGCCGGGAAGGGAGTCAGAATTCGCGTTCTTCGCGAGGAACTATACCATTGTATGTGACGAGCGAAAACGCGGATAATTTGCGGCGATACAAAAGAAAAGGCGTTTTGCCTGTTCATCCGGCAAATGATCTTTCTGAAATGGTCGCCGCAAATGATCTGGCCCCTTATACGACAGTCCGGATCCGGCAAATCGCCGGATTTATTTTTTTGAAAAAAATATTGACAAATACAATACTACGTGATACGATGTATTACGCAATGAGATGTATCACACGAAAGGAGGTATTGTATGGACGTTCAGTTAAAGCGCGGGCTGTTGGATGTGTGCGTGCTGGCGGCGATCAAGAATGAAGATTCCTACGGCTATAAGATCATCAAGGACATGAAGCCGTACGTCGAGCTTTCGGAATCGACGCTGTACACCATTCTGAAGCGGCTCGAAGCGGCGGCGATGCTGACGGTACGGACCGCGGAGCACGACGGACGGCTGCGAAAGTATTATCACATCACGGACGCAGGGCATCGGCGGATCGAGGAGTTCAGGAGCGAATGGCAGGAGGTCATCGCGATCTATCAATTTGTGACAAGGGGGGAAGAAAATCATGCTTAAACAGGAATTTTTGAACGCGCTGCGGGAGAATCTTTCCGGACTTCCGCAGGCGGATATCGAGGAACGGCTGACGTTCTACGGCGAGATGATCGACGACCGGATGGAGGAAGGGCTTTCCGAGGAACAGGCGGTCGAGGCGATCGGACCGGTCGACGAGGTCGTTTCGCAGATTCTGGAGGAGACGCCGCTCAGCAAGATCGTTAAGGAGAAGATCAGACCGAAGCGCAGGATGCGCGCGTGGGAGATCGTGCTGCTGATCCTCGGGTTTCCGCTTTGGTTCCCGCTGTCGGTCGCTGCATTCGTGCTGATCCTTGTCTTCTATATCGTGCTGTGGGTGCTGGTGATCTGCCTTTGGGCGATCGAGATCGCGTTCTGGGCCTGCGCGCTTGCGTGTCTTGTCGGAGCGGTCGGCCTCTTCGTCACGAAGCAGCCGATCCCCGCGCTCGGCGCAATCGGCGCCGCGATGATCCTTGCCGGGCTTTCGATCTTCCTGTTCTTCGCCTGTAAAGCAGCGACCGTCGGGACGGCGAAGCTTGCCAAGAAGATCGTTCACGGTATCAAGAGACTGTTTGTCGGAAAGGAGAAAACAAAATGAAAAAGGCATTTATCATCATAGCGATCATTCTTGTGGTCCTGGGCTCGGCGATCTTCTTTGCCGCATTTGCCTCCGCGGGATTTGATTTTAAGAACCTGGAAACCTCAAAACTGCAAACGAAAACATATCCTGTCACCGAAGATTTCCAAAACATCCGGATCGACGAGGACACGGCGGACATCGTCTTTGCCCTGTCGGAGGACGGGACGTGCAGTGTTGAATGCCGAGAATCCGAAAAGACGACGCGCACGGTCACGGTGGAGAACGGCACGCTCACGATCATTTCCACGGAGCGGATCGGATGGAAGAACCTGTTCAGTCTGTCCTTTGAAAACGAAAGCGTGACCGTGTATCTGCCGAAGGACGCGTATGAGACGCTTGCGATCGAAACGCATACGGGCGACGTCGATCTTCCGGAAGCGTTTCACTTTGGCAGCATTGCGATCACGGGCAGCACCGGCGACGTGCGCTGCGCAGCGTCCGCGACCGATGGGATCACGATCAGGCTGAGCACCGGTGACATTACGCTTTCCGGCGTTTCCGCAGCTACGATCGACTGTGCCGTCACGACCGGCGATATCCGTTTTGAATCCGTTTCGTGCGCGGGAGACGTTCAGGTGAAGGTCAGTACCGGAAGAACGGCGATCGACGGGCTCATGTGTCAGGATCTTCATTCCGAGGGCAGCACGGGGAAGGCAAACTTCAAAAACGTCGTCGTAAACGGTACGCTCGCCGTCGAACGGGACACCGGAGACGTGGGGTTCGAGCTTTGCGACGCGGGCGAGATCCGGGTCAAAACGACGACCGGCGACGTGACGGGAAGCTTACGCACCGGCAAAACGTTTGTGACGAAGACCTCCACAGGCGACGTTTCCGTGCCGGAAAGCGTTGCGGGCAGCAGATGTGAGATCACGACGAGTACGGGCGATATCCGCATCCGCATCGCGGACGGAAAGTGATGATTTGATCACATGCGTTTTCTTTGATGCTCGCAAAGAGAATTCAACCGTCGGATACCCGTGAATAAAGGTACGAAAGACGGAAAACATCAACTTTCTGCGGATTCTTATAAAAAATCATCCTACGTAAGGTATTGCTCGTGACGCAGCGTCATGTGGTAAAACCGATGGTGAAAGGAGGCGAAAGCCATGTCGCAATACACAACCGGTGAAATGGCAAAGCTGTGCAGCGTCACGGTCCGGACCGTGCAATATTACGATACGCGCGGGATCCTGACGCCGAGCGCTCTGAGCGAAGGCGGACGGCGGCTCTATGACGACGGCGATCTTCGGATGCTGAAGGTCATCTGCTTCCTGCGCGAGATCGGACTTTCCATCGACACCATCGGGCAGCTTCTCAAAGAGGAGGATCCGGGCAGCGTCATCGAACTGCTTCTCACGCAGCAGGAAAAGGACCTCAGAGAGCAGCGCGGGGAGCTCGACGTAAAGCTTGAAAAGATCGCTGAGCTCAAGAAAGCGGTCGCGGCGGACGCGCACTTTACCGTGGAATCCATCGGCGATATGGCGATCACCATGACAAATCAAAAGAAACTGAACCGAATGTATTTGTTGTTTTTCCTGCTCGCTCTGCCGATCATTGCGCTGCAGGCGGCGGGGATCCTGCTCTGGGCGATCAAGGGGATCCGGTGGATCTTCGTGGCTTGGGCAGTGCTCGCGATCCCGTTCGCGATCTTTCTGAGCCGGTACTATTACAAACACGTCGCCTATATCTGCCCCGAATGCCATCAGGTGTTCCGCCCGACGTTCAAAGAGATGTTCTTTGCGGCGCACACGCCGAAAACACGCAAGCTAACCTGCACGGCGTGCGGACACAAGGGCTTCTGCGTGGAGGTCTGGGGAGGCGACGAGAAGTGAGCAGAACGAAGAAAGCGCTGCTGTTCACGCTCGCGCTGCTGCCGGTCGCGCTCGTTGCGGGATACTTTGCGATGCGATATACCGTGAAACTCTTGGATCCCGCCGTGCTTCAACAGGCGATCGAGCAGATCGGAAGCGAGAAAGCTCTCTTTGCGGTCAGCATTGTACAGGTTGTTCTGTATGCGGCGGTCTGCGGATTTTTCGGGTACATCCTGTCCGACAAGCTCGGGCTGATGCGGCCGTTCCGCTTTGAAAAAAAGCGGCTTTTGATCACGCTGATCGTCTCCGCCGCAGGTGGCGTCGTGTTCTCCCTCGACGCATGGACCTTCGGGAAGTGGATCCCGGAGATCGGCGCGTCCTATGCCGCGACGGGCACGTTCGACGCCGACCTGTGGATCACCTCGGTCCTGTACGGCGGCGTCATCGAGGAGGTCATGATGCGGCTTTTCCTCATGTCCCTCCTTGCGTTCCTCCTTTGGAAGCTGTTCTTCCGCAAAAGGGAGACCGTGCCGACCGGCTTGCTGATCGCGGCGAATATCGCGGCGGCGCTGCTGTTTGCTGCGGGACATCTGCCGGTCACGGCGTCGACGTTCGGGACGCTCACGCCGATGCTTCTGCTGCGCTGCTTCCTGCTGAACGGCGCGTTCGGACTGCTGTTCGGACGGCTCTACCGGAAATACGGGATCCAGTACGCGATGCTGAGCCATGCGCTGCTGCATATTATAAGCAGATTGATCTGGCTGATAGTATTTTGACAAAACAAACGGGAAAGCACGGGGCATTGCAATTGCCCCGCGCTTCTGTTATGATAGGGCAAAAGGGGGGATACCCGATGAAGTATCAAAAGACGGTCACATTGAAGGACGGCAGGGGATGCGTGCTCCGTAACGGTACGGCAGCGGACGCGCAGGCGGTGCTGGATATCTTTTTGCTGACGCACGAGCAGACCGATTTCCTCGCGTCCTATCGGGACGAATGCACGCACACCGTCGAAGGCGAAGCAAAGTTTTTGCAGGGACAGACGGACAGTGAAAACGGGATTGAGATCCTTGCCGAGGTCGACGGTACGCTTGCCGGGCTTGCGGGGATCAGCCGCTTCAGCCCGAAATCCAAGATGCGGCACCGCGCCGATTTCGGTATCAGCATCGACAAGGCATACTGGGGGCTCGGCATCGGACACGCGCTGACCGCCGCGTGCATCGAATGTGCGAAAGCCGCGGGCTACGCGCAGATCGAGCTTTCCGTTGTCGCCGACAACACGCGCGCGATCGCGCTGTACGAGAGCTTCGGCTTTCGGGAATACGGGCGGAATCCGTTGGGCTTCCGTTCACGCACCGGCGGATGGCAGGAACTGGTCGAAATGCGGCTTTTGCTTGACGATCGCGTGAACCGGCAGAAGGACGCGGTCCTGTTTCTGCACGGCCTCGGCGGCAGCGCGGAGGAGGCGGCGCATTACCGTCCGCTGTTTCCGGACTGCGACGTGATCGGGCTCGACTATCACGGCGTCGCGCCGTGGGACGCGGGCGAACAGATCAGGGACGCCGTTCTGAAGCTCTGCGGGGAATACAAAAGCGTGAGCCTGATCGGGTACAGTCTCGGCGCGTTCCTTGCCATGCACGCGGACATCGACGCGCTTCTCCGGCGCGCGTACTTCATCTCGCCGGTCGTGGATATGGAATCGCTGATCCTCATGCGGATGGCGCAGGATGGGGTGACGGAAGAGGATCTCAAAGAAAAAGGCACGATCCCGTCAAGCTTCGGTCCCGCGTATTCGTGGGCGTATCTTTGCTACGTGCGCAAGCATCCGATCGAATGGAACGCGCCGACCGCGATCCTGTATGGCGAGTTTGATCATCTCACACCGTATGAGACGATCGCAGTGTTTGCGGCTGCGCATGATGCAAGCTTGACCGTGATGCCCGGCGGGGAGCATTGGTTTCACACCGAGGCGCAGATGCAATTTCTGGATGAATGGCTTTTGAGGGAGCGGAGATAATGGAATTCAGACATTTTTCCGATGCGGATTACGAGGCGGTCTGCGATTTTCTGATCGCGCTGAACCGCAGCGACCGCACGCATATCAACTGGAACTGGGCACGGTTCGAATGGATGTATGAGCATCCGGAGTTCGACAAAAGCGCAATGGACGCGATCGGGTTGTGGCTCGACGGCGGGAAGGTCGTCGGCGCGGCGATCTACGACATGTATTTCGGAGAGGCGTTCTGCGGCGTGCTGCCGGAGTACGCGTCGCTGTATCCGGAGGTTCTTCGATACGCTTACGACACGCTGAGAGACAATACGGGGATTGCGATCGCGATCTGCGATACGAATACGGCGGAGATCGAAGCGGCAAAACGCGCGGGCTTTGCGCCGATCGATCAGACCGAGATGATCATGAAGATCGATCTTTCAACGGCGCGGGACGCGGCATTGCCGGAGGGCTTTACGCTGCATGAGCCGCATCCGGTCGAGGACGCGGAAAAGATGCAATGGCTGTTCTGGCAGGGCTTCGATCACGGCGAGGATCGCGCGGAATTCGAGCGCGAGGAATCGGTCATGCCGCGGGTGCGGAAGCACATGCGCCGGGAACTCGGCATTGCGGCGGTCGACGAAACCGGCGAATACGCCGCGTTCTGCTGTCTGTGGTACAGCGAAAAGACGGATTACGCCTATGTCGAACCGGTCTGCACGATCCCGCGGCACCGCGGAAAGGGGCTTGCAAAAGCGCTGCTCTGTGAAGCGATGCACAGGGCGCGGGTCCTCGGCGCGAAGACCGCATACGTGATCTCGGACATGCCGTTCTATGAAAAGCTTGGATTCCGGAAAGCGTATCATTATACGTTTTACCGAAAGGTATAAAAGTACGGCTGCCGCACATGCGGCAGCCGTTCAATCTGTGCGGGAGGCCGGGGTCGGCCGCTCCTATCATTTAGTGCTTATCCGGATCGAACTTGTGCAGGGGAAGGTATTTAAACACCTGCGCGATGTAGTCCCTGTAACGCGAGTACTTCCCGGACGAGATCTTCTCGCCGAGCGAGGAGCTTCCCATAAACAGCAGCACAAGCAGCAGCGGTCCCGCGATCGTCCAGTGGAACACGCCGCATTGCGCCGCGCCCGCACCGATCGCGAAGAGGTAGAGGGAGAGCCAGATCCCCTGCTCGCCGAGGTAGTTCGGATGGCGCATCCGCGACCACGGACCGGTGGTGTTGAAGCCGAGATCGTAGGGCTTCGGAAGAGATTCAAGGGAGCCGCCTTCTTTTTGCAGCTCCTTCTTCGTTTTATGGAAGCGCCACTGATATTCGTCGGATACCGTTTCGAGCGCGAGAAAGCCGATCGCAAGCGTCACGCCGACGATGTCCCAAACGCCGAACGGCGCAGAAGAGCCCATGCAGGCGAGCGCCGGCAGCGTGATCGCGAGCACGAGCGCGTTCTGATAGAAACTGATGAACAGGAGATCGAACAGCGTCCAGAGGATCTTATGCGAAAAGATCGGATTGTTCCGAACGATCGACCAGCGGTAGTCCTCCTCGCCGGTCCAGAATTTCAGGCTGTATGCGCCTTTTCTCGCAAAGTTGATCGTAAGCCGCACGCCCCATGCGGTGACGATCAGCGCATAGACGGCGGTGCGCAGACCCATGCCGCTTTTGATCGCGACGATCCACGCGTAGACGATCGGCAGGATGCTCCAGAGCTTGTCCATCTGCGAGAAATTCTGCGCAAGCTCGCCGACGATAAAGCAGTACGCGACGGCGCATCCGCACACGATCAGCAGAATTGTCAGCGTTGCGGCCTGCTCCGCGGTAAGCGCGGCACGTCCGAACACGATCCCCAAAACAAGCAGCGTCAGTACGATGACGACGGTCACAACCGTCCCGATTTTTCGTTTCATAGTTACCCCTAACCCTTGTATTCCGCGTACCATCATACACGAATCGCCGCGCGTTTTCAACCGCTTTTTTCGGGCGCGCAAAGATAATGAACCGGATGAGGAAGACTTTTTTATTTTCGTCCCGGTATTCCCTTACACAGCCGCTGTATTTATGGTACAATACATATCATCACCGAACAAGGAGGCGCTATGATACTTCTGCACACATCCGACTGGCATCTCGGCGCGATCGACTGCGAACGGCCGCTTCTTGCGGATCAGCAGTTCTTCATCGATGAGATCTGCCGTGTCATTGAACGGGAACAGGTCGACGCGGTGCTGATCGCGGGCGACGTCTACGACCGATCGGTGGCGTCCGCGGAGGCGATCAAACTCTACGACGACGCTATGACGCGCATCTGCAAAACGCTCGGCGTGCCGGTATTGATTATCGCGGGAAACCACGACAGCGCGGAACGGCTGGCAAGCTGCAGCGAGCTTCTGAAGGCGGTCGGTCTGCACATCGCGGGCGCGCTGACGCGCACGCCCGAGGTCGTACCGTTCGCCGATACCGAGATCTTTCTGCTGCCGTGGATCACCGAGGCGAAGGTGAAGAGCATCTATCCGGAAGAGAAGGATCGGATCGATGGCATCGAGGATGCGTATCACGTCGTTCTGGATCACTTCCGCGCGGCGTTCACACCCGGCAAAAAACACGTACTGATCGCGCACGCGTTCATTACGAACGCGGAAACGTCGACGAGCGACCGCGCCGCGGAGATCGGGTTTGCCATGCAGGTCCCGGCAAGCGTGTTCGACGGGTTCGACTACGTTGCGCTCGGACATATCCACAAGCCGCAGGACGTAACGGAAACGATCCGCTATTCGGGAACGCCGATGCCGTTTTCGTTCGGCAGGGAGGAAACGCAGCAAAAGAGCGTCACACTGATCGACACGCAGACCATGGAGCGTCGGATCGTGCCGCTTGGGCTTTTGCACCGTCGTACGACGATCACCGGGACGCTTGAGGAGGTGCTGCATCCGACGTACGGTGACGAAGTGAAAAACGGTTACGTGCGCGCCGTCGTGACGGACAGCTTCATCGGGCTCGAAACGCTGTCCATGCTGCACGAGACGTATCCGAATCTGCTGGATGCAAGCGGAAAGACGTTTGAGAACGAATCCGCGTCCGTGACGATGACGATCCGGGAACTGGAGGAGCTCGGGCGGGATCCCGCCGAGGTGTTCCGCTATTTCTGCAAAGAGGAGCTTGACGTGTCGCCGGACGAACGGCTGATCGGACTGTTCCGACAGGCAATGGAATCCGTCGGGGAGGTGGAGTTATGAAACCGCTGAAGCTGGAATTGCAGGCGTTCGGACCGTACGTGGAAAAACAGACGGTCGATTTTGAAAAGCTCGCCGAAAAGGGAATGTTTCTGATCACGGGAAACACCGGCAGCGGCAAGACGACGATCTTCGACGCCATGACGTTCGCGCTGTACGGCGGCGGCAGCGGCGAGGAATCCAAAGCGAGAAACGGCAGAAACGATCTCGAGGAATGGCGCTGCACGCAGGCGGGCAGGGAGCTCGATACGTACGTCGCGTTCACGTTCTCCGTGCGCGGCAGGACGTATCTGTTCAAACGCGCCCTGCTCCCGAAGCGCATCAATTTCCTGCCGCAGAACGAGGCGGGCGAGATCGACGAATACGGCAACGTGATCCCGTTCTTCGAGAATCCGAAAAAGGACGACCTGACCCGCAAGGCGGAAGAACTGCTCGGGCTTACCAAGGAGCAATTCCGGCAGGTCGTGCTTTTGCCGCAGGGACAGTTCGAGCGCTTTTTGACCGCGTCGTCCGACGAGAAGCAGGGAATTTTGCAAAAGATCTTCGATTCCGCGCGTTGGGAGCAGTACGCGCAGGCGTTCTTTACGATCGCAAAGGACAGAAAAGCAGCGCTGGACGACGAGAAGCGCGACGTCATGACCGCGCTCGAAGAGGAAGGCGTTTCCGACGTTGACGCGCTCTCGGACAAGATCGCGGCTTTGAGCGCGGAACGGGAGCAGCTGAAACGATCGCACGAGGCGTTCGAAGGAGAAAAGAAGCAGAAAGCGCTCGACGCGGACAAGCTGCTCTATGAAGCGTTCAAAGAAATGCACGCGCGGGAAGCTGACGTGCGCAGACTGGAAGCGCAGAAGCCGGAGACCGACGCGCTCCGCGTTACATACGGCGAGGCGGAAAAGGCGGAATCGCTGCGCGGCGTGATCACCGACTTTGAAACGGCGCAGGCGTCGTTCTGCACGAGAGAACGCGAGCTTGGCGCCGAGACGCAGAGGCTTCCCGCTGCGCAGGAGGCGGAGGCGGACGCCGAAAAACGGCTCAAAGAACACGAGGAACAGTCTCCCGTGGCGGAACTGACGAGAAGGATCGCAGAGGACGAAGCAAAGCTTCCCTCGTATCGCGGCTACGGCGTGCAGAAAGCGGTGCTCGCCGCTGCACAGAAGACGTGGAATCGCGCAAAAAAGGAGAGCGACGCTGCGGCAAAAACATTCGACCTTGCCCAAAGGAAAGCCGTTGGGGCGAAAGCCGCGTTCGACGAAGCCGACGCGCTTGCGAAGACATACCGCGACCGCTATTTTGCGGGGATTTACGGCGAGATCGCGGGAACGCTCGCCGAGGGCGAGCCGTGCCCGGTGTGCGGCAGCAAGATGCATCCGCATCCCGCGGATAAGTCCGAAAACAGCGTCGGAAGGGACGACGTTGAGCGGGCGGAGGAAGAAGCGGACAGCTTGAGAAAGCTGTGGGATCGCGCGGAAAGCGAACGCGCCGAAGCCGAACGAAAAAAGACGGCGTCGGATGAACGGCTGAATGAAGCGGAGAGAAATAAAGTCAAAGCGGAAACGGAGCTTGCGGCTTCCGAACGAAATCTGATCGCGGGCGTGCCCGACGAAAAGGCGCTGCTTGACCGGATCGAAGCGGAAAAGGCGCAGATCGAACGGTATCAAAAGGATTCGGAATTGCTGAAAGCGCGGCATGAGGATGCGGCAAAGCGGCTGACGGCTCTCAAGGAACGCATCCGCGGCGCGGAAAAGGAAAAGGAGCAGGCAGGCGAAAAGCTGCATGCGGCGGAAGCGGCGATGTTCGACGCGCTGCAAAAGCTCGGCTATTCCGACGCGGCAGCGGCGAAGGAAAAGCTTGCGTCCGCCGACGAGAGACAGAAAATGCACGAGAAGATCGTCGCGTTCGAGACCTCTTTGAAGGAAGCGACGCTCGATTCAGAGAAGCGCCGGGAAGCGCTTGCGGGCAGGACGGAGCCGGACGCGGCGGAGTTTATCGCGCGGCAAACGGAGATCACCGAAGAAACGAACCGTTTTGTGCAGAGAAACGCGGAGCTCGGAACGGATATCGCAAGACTGGAACGAAAGCGTGCGGCGCTCACAGCAAAGTGGACGCACTACAAGGACAACGCGCAGCAGGCGGATAGCGATCTCGCGTTCGCGAAAAAGCTTCGCGGCGACACGGGGATCGGCCTCGGGCGCTACGTGCTTGCGATCATGTTCAATCAGGTCATCGGAGAAGCGAACCGGATGCTCAAAAACGTGCACGGCGGGCGGTATCAGCTGTTCCGTTCGGACGAGAAAGGTGCGGGAAACAAGCGCGGACTGGAACTGAAGGTACACGACAACCGCTGCCCGGAAAAGGAGGGACGCAGCGTCGGCATGTTGTCCGGCGGTGAAAAGTTCCTCGTTTCGCTCGCGCTATCCATCGGCATGTCCGCCGTCGCGCAGAGATCGGGCGTACAGATCGAAGCGCTGTTCATCGACGAGGGCTTCGGCACGCTTGATGAGAACTCGATCAACGACGCCATGAACGTGCTGGACAGCGTCCGCCGCAGCAGCGGCATGATCGGCATCATCAGCCACGTGAAGCTTTTAGAGGACAATATCCCGACGCAGCTGCATGTGCAAAAGCGCGAAACCGGCAGTACGATCGAGATGGAGTGACGATACGGGGGACCTCGATATAAAACGGACAGACGATAAGAACGGAGGAAAACAATGCTGAATCGTGAATGGGTCGAACGGACCGAAGCGTTTCTGAAAGAAAAAATGGACGGAGGTTTTCTGGCATCCCGCCCGGAGGAGAAGAACTACCGGATCGAACATTCGTATCGCGTGGCGAACATCGGCCGCGAGATCGCGCGGAGGGAGGGGTTTGACGAAACCGAGATGGTGATCGCCTGCCTTCTGCACGATGTTTCCTATTGCGAGGATTTCGGCGGGAACGGATACGGGGATCACGGACGGCGTTCGGCGGCGATTGCGCGGCCTTTCCTGACCGCGCTCGGCATGGCGGCGGACCGGGTCTGCGACGTCTGCTACGGGATCGCTATCCACGTGGACGACAAAGCGGACTTTCCCGGAGAACGTACGGCGTTTGCGCTGTCCGTCAGCGATGCGGACAATATCGACCGTTTCGACGCATACCGCATCCACGAAGCACTGCAGAAAGACGGATTCCTCACAAAGAATGTCACGGAAAAGCGGGAGTACGTTGATAAACGGCTCAAAAGACTGCGTGAACTTTTGGAATGGCCGACAGCGACGGAGACGGCGGCGACGCTGTGGAAAGAGCGGCTGTCGTTCTATATCGGGTTTTATGAAAAGCTTGCGTCGCAGCTGGAATGCAGCACACGCGTGCTTGACTGATCGGAATAACGGTCAAGGTACGTTTCCGCCTCGCGCACGGTTTTGACAAGGTATAGGATCGACTGGACGGGATAGTCGCCGGACGCGGTCTCGCCGGTCAGCATGACGGAGGATGCGCCGTCCGATACGGCGTTAAAGATATCAGATACCTCCGCGCGCGTCGGAACGGGACGGTGCGTCATGGAGTCAAGCATCTGCGTGACCACCATGAACTCCCTGCCCGTCTCGCGGCAGACGGCGGCAATGCGCTTCTGCACGGCGGGAAGCTCCCAAAGCGACACGGCGTTTCCGAGATCGCCGCGCGCGATCACAATTTCATCACAGAAGGGGATCAGCTCGTGCAGATGGGCGATCCCCGTTTTATTTTCGACCTTCGCCAAAAGTCGGATCTTTTTGCCGCCCGCGCGATCCAGTTCGCCGCGCACCTCGATCAGGTCTTCCTTGCCGCGGACGAAAGGCTGCATGACCGCGGTCACGCCGTATTCCTTTGCCATGCGGATATGTTCGCGGTCCGCGTCGGTCATGGCGGGGGAGGGGATCACGATCCCGGGCAGCGCGACGCTCTTTCTGCCGAGGAGCACGCCGCCGCGCACGACGCAAAGCCGGGAGCCGTCCGAAACGAGCAGGATCTTTCCGTCGTCCAGAAGGATCCCCTGTCCGGAAGGGGCGGCGTTCAGCGCGTCGCGCACGTTCTCCGGAAACGGAAGCGCGTCCATTTCCAGCACATCCCCTGCGTTCAGCGAAAGCGGCGCGTCGAGCGCGCCGATGCGCAGCTCCGGACCCTGCATGTCGATCAGAAGCTCCGGAAACACGCCGCATGCGTCAGCCGCGCTGCGGTACGCTTCGAGCAGACCGGACGCTTCTTTGAGCGTGCTGTGCGACAGATTCAGCCGCATGCCGGTCATGCCCTCCGCAAGCATTTGTTTTAAGATTTCCGGGTCTTTACATGCGGGACCGAGCGTTCCGTAGATCCTGACGTGTTTCATATGCGCTTTCTCCTGCGTTTTCGATGCCTGTATTGTACCACAGAACGATTTTTACCGTAAACAGAAAAAATTTTTCGCTTTTAATTTCATTTTAGGAAACGCCAGTATGATGGAGCCATCAAAGAAAGCGAGGATACGCATATGGAAAGCGTACAGGCACCGATCACCGTGATGCAGCGGTATGAATGGAAGTACATCTTAAGCGCGGAGCAGACGGAGTTCTTCTGCGAGAAGCTTCAGGGTCACATGGAGCCGGACGCGTACGGACTCACGACGATCTCGTCGCTCTATTACGACACGCCGGACCGACGGCTCATCCGCGCTTCACTCGAGAAGCCGGAGTTCAAGGAAAAGATCCGCCTCCGCGCTTACGGTCCCGCGACCGACGCGACGCCGGTGTTTCTCGAACTCAAGCGCAAGGCGTACGGCATCGTCTACAAGCGCCGCGTGCAGGCGACGATCCCGGAGGTGCGGCAGTTCTTCGAAGGAACGCTGGACCTTGATGAGGACGGGCAGATCGACCGCGAGATCACCTATTTCCGCGATTATTACAAACAGCTTGTACCGTCGTGCATGATCCTCTACGATCGTACCGCGTACTTTGAGCCGGACGGCGATCTGCGGCTCACGATCGATCGGAACCCACGCTATCGCATGGACGCGCTGATCTTCGATCACGCGCCGGTCGGGATCCCGCTTCTGGATTCGGGCGAGTCGATCCTCGAGATCAAGGTGCAGGACACGATCCCGTTGTGGCTTTTACGCATCTTCTCCGAAGGGAAGATCCGGCGCGGGAGCATCTCGAAGTACGGCGAAGCGTATCGCCGCGAGCTGCACATGGTTTAAGAGAGAAAGGAGTTTTACAATGTTTGATTCGATCTATTCTTCCTCCGTAACGACTGCGGAATTCTTCATGATGGCGGGCATCGCCGTGCTCTCCGGCGCGCTGTACGCATGGATCATGTCGAGACGGGTGCGCGCCACCAGACGCTTCTTCATCGTCGTCGCTTTGATCCCGTTCATCGTCGGCGCCATGATCACCTTTGTGAACGGCAACATCGGCGCGGGCGTCGCAATCGGCGGCGCGTTCGGGTTGATCCGCTTTCGCTCGGCGCAAGGTACGGCGGACGAGATCGCGGCGATCTTCATTGCCATGGGCGCGGGCATCGCGTTCGGCATGGGTTATCTTGCTTACGGCGTCATCATCCTTTTGGCGCTCGGGCTGCTGTTCTTCCTCTTTTCCGCGCTGCACTTCTTTGACAGCAGACAGACCGCGGAGGAACGGCTTTTGAAAGTGACCGTGCCGGAATCGCTCGAATACACCGACATGTTCGACGAGGTCTTCGCGCGGTATCTGAAGAGTGCGGAGCGCATCGGCGTGAAAACGACCGGCATGGGCTCGATGTTCCGGCTGTCGTTTCTGATCCGCATGAAGGACCCGAAGGAGGAGAAGGCGTTCATCGACGCGCTCCGCACGCGGAACGGCAATCTGGAGATCGCAATGCTTCCCTACAGCGAACAGCAGGCGCAGCTTTGACGCTTGCGCGATCCGAATCCATAGTGTAAACTGTTGAAAGAGAGGTACATCCACATGAAACGATTATCGGCATTCATTATTTTATTCGCGCTTTTGTGCGCCGCGTGCGGCGGACGGGCGCAGACAGGTTCCGATGCTTCGACCTCTGATGCGGCGACCGGCATCATCGTCACCGCAACCGCGGACGCTTCGGAAGGATCGACCGCCGCAGCGACTGCCGCGCCCGAAACGGAACCGCTGACCGATCCGACCGACGATTCCAAGGCCTCGACGGATGATTTTTCCGTCACGTCCGACGCCGGCGCGATCACGCCGGACGGCGCGGTCTATACGATCACCGCAGCAGGCGAATACACGCTCTCCGGCGCGCTCTCAGACGGTCAGATCGTGGTGGACGCGGGCGATGACGACGAGGTCAAGCTGAATTTTACCAACGCGTCTGTTTCGTGCAGCTTCGGCGCGCCGATCCTGATCAGGAACGCCGCGGAGGTCTCGATCAAAGCGGAAAAGGACACTTATAACACCGTGACGGATCTTAGGACCGGCAGCGCGGAAACCGTCGAGGAGGACGCGGCGATCTTCGCGGCCTGCGATCTGAAACTGTTGGGCAAAGGTACGCTGATCGTAGAGACCGCGTTCGACAACGGCGTGAAATCGAAGGACGATCTTTCCGTCAAAAACCTGACACTGAAGGTCACGGCGGCGGGCAACGCTCTGAAGGGCAATGATTCTGTGACGATCAAGTCCGGCAATCTGATCCTGATCTCGACCGCGAGCGACGGCGTCAAGACCGAGAATTCCGACGTCTCCTCGAAGGATAAGCAGCGCGGCACCGTGACGATCTCCGGCGGGCAGGTCGATATCTACGCAGCGTGCGACGGTATCAGCGCGGCGTACAACGTCGAGATCTCCGAGGAGGAGACCTGTGCGGTCAATATCTATACCGCGACCTACGCGGACAGTGCAAGCGTCGCTTCCGGCGCGGAGACCTATCTGATCGTACCGACCGCTTTGTACAGCGAGGACGTCGACTACTATGCATACCTGTACAACGACGACGATACCGCGGGTGTGTGGGTCCGGTGCACCTATGAATCTATGGTCTACAGCGCACGCACCGCCGCCTATTACGGACTGCTGTTCCGCGTGCCGGACGGTTACCGGAACATCCTCATTCATATCGTTCCCAAGGGCACGCAGCCGGACGGCATGAATTACACAGCTGCAACGACCGGCGAAACGCTGAACACCGCGATGAATGGATATCTGGTCACCTCGATCTCAAACGGCGTGATCTTTGGCGACTGGGTACAGCTCAATACCGGCAGCGGCAGCTCGAACAAGACGACGTTCTCGTCCAAGGGCATTAAGGCAGAGAACGAGATCATTGTGGACGGCGGCAGCGTCACGATCTTTGCGATGGACGACGGTCTGCACGCAAACAGCGGTACCGCATTGGGGAACGGCGCAAACGGCGTCGGCAATGTTACGATCAACGGCGGCTCCGTTACGGTCACCGCCGCGGACGACGGCCTGCACGCGGACGGCGCGCTCACGGTCAACGACGGCACGGTCAGCGTCGTCGAATCTCACGAGGGACTGGAAGCAAACGTGATCACGCTGAACGGCGGAACGGTTTACGTGTACGGCGACGACGACGGACTGAACGCCTGCAAAGGCGCGGTGACGCCGATGATCACGATCAACGGCGGCTATGCCGAGATCCGTACGCCCTCCGGCGATACGGACGCGATCGACTCGAACGGCAGCTTTCTGATGACCGGCGGCACGGTGCTCGTGCTCGGCGGCGCGCAGATGGGCGGCATGGCGGGCTCGGTCGACACGGATGGCACGGTCACGGTCACGGGCGGCACGATCGTCGCGCTCGGAGGTATCTGTCAGCTGCCGCAAAGCGGCTCGGTCAACACGTATGTATCGAGCGGCACAGGCTTTTCCGCGGGCGAATATCGTATCACGGACGCAGGCGGCAATACGATCTTCTCCTTTATGCTTTCCGGCGCTTACACCTCCTGCTGGATCGCGTCCGAAGCGTTTCAACTGAACGGCTCCTACACGATCGAAAAGGACGGTGCGAGCTTCTTAAGCTGGACGCAGTCGTCCGAAACGGAAGGCGCAACGGGCAATTACGGCTTCGGCGGGTTCGGCGGACACGGCAGGCGCTGATGATCGCCGAAAAAAAGAACATCTTTGAAACATAAGCAACAAAAAGAGTCGATCATACGATCGGCTCTCAGACTGTCGTAAAAGTGGTCAGACCGTTTGCGACGAAGTATTGCTAATAGAAAACCGGTCGGAAGAAAAGGCATAATCTGCCTTTTCTTTCTATTATTTCGCCGCAAACTATCCGTGTTTTCACTCAGTCGCATACTTTGGTATGGCTCCATCGTGAAAACCCGAATTCTGCCTCCCTTCCCAACAGTCTGTTCAGCGTGTCAAAAGGTTTTTTGACACGCTGAAATCCGATCAAGCGATCGGCTCTTTTGACGTTCGGCATTTATCGATATTGTTGTGCGTGCTTGCGGATCGCGTCGAAGGTCTCCGCGGAAAGATCGTGCTCGATCTGGCAGGCGTCGGCGCGGGCGATTTCGGGACTGACGCCGAGTCCGGTCAGAAGCTCGGTCAGAAGCTTATGCCGCTCATAGATGCGTTCCGCGATCTCCAGTCCCGACGGCAGCAGCACGATCATTCCCGCGGAATCGAACGCGATATAGCCGCTTTCCCGGAGGCGTTTTGTCGCATAGCTGACGCTGGGTTTTGTCACGCCCAGTTTTTCCGCCACGTCGATCGAGCGGATATAGCCGCGTTCTTCTTTGAGCATCAGCATGGCTTCCAGATAATCTTCTGCTGATTTGTGTATCGTCATTTTCATCACCCGATTCCAGTATATCATCTGCGCGGGGAAAAGGCAAGAATGGATTCCAACAAAAATTAGGGGTTGACAACTTGAGTTAGATATATTAAACTATAAAGCGGTTAGAGAAATCTAACCACTATTTGCGAGCAATGGTTAGAGATAACTAACCAAATGGAGAGAAGGAGGAAACGCAATGATGCCTCTTTATATGGCAGATACGGGAGAGGAAAACGTCATCCGGCACGTCGGCGGAAGTCCGGAGATGAAAAAGCATCTCGAGGATATGGGATTTACATCGGGCGGCGCGGTGACGGTGCTGAACACCATCGGCGGAAACCTGATTGTCAAGGTCAGGGAATCGAGAGTGGCGGTGAGCCGCGAAATGGCAGCGAAAATCATGGTTTAAGGATAAAGGAGGAAGGAACATGAAAACATTGCGAGACGTCAGAGTCGGCGATACGGTCAAGGTCGTCAGACTGCACGGCGAAGGCGCGGTCAAGCGCCGCATCATGGACATGGGCATCACCAAGGGTGTGGAGGTCTTTGTTCGAAAACTGGCGCCGCTCGGCGATCCGGTCGAGATCAACGTGCGCGGATATGAGCTTTCGCTCCGCAAGGCGGACGCGGAAATGATCGAAGTGGAATAAAGGAGAAGGGGTATGGAAGGACAAATTCGCATTGCTCTTGCGGGCAACCCGAACAGCGGTAAAACGACGCTGTTCAACAAACTGACCGGTGCAAACCAGTTCGTCGGCAATTGGCCGGGCGTCACCGTGGAAAAGAAGGAAGGCAAACTGATCGTCGACAAGGATGTCGTGCTTACCGATCTTCCCGGCATCTATTCGCTTTCCCCCTATACACTTGAGGAGGTCGTCGCGAGAAATTACCTCATCGAGGAAAATCCGGACGCGATCCTAAATATCGTGGACGCGACGAACCTCGAGCGCAACCTGTATCTGACGACGCAGCTCGTTGAACTCGGCATTCCGGTCGTCATTGCGCTGAACATGATGGACCTCGTCAAAAAGGCGGGCGATCACATCAACGTCAAGGAGCTTTCGAAACAGCTCGGCTGTAAAATCGTCGAGATCTCGGCATTAAAGGGTGACGGCGTGAAGGAAGCGGCGCAGGCCGCGATCGAAGCCGCGCAATCCGGCAAAACGATCCCGCAGCACAGCTTTTCCGGTCCGGTCGAGCACGCGCTCGCGCACATCGAGGAGGTCACGGTCCACGACCTGCCGGAAGAACGGCAGCGCTGGTATGCGATCAAGCTCTTTGAGCGCGATGAAAAGGTCATGGAGGGCTTGAAGCTTTCCGCCGAAACGAAGGCGCACATCGAAAAGGATATCGCCGCCGCGGAAAAAGAGATGGACGACGACGCGGAGAGCATCATCACCAACGAGCGCTACGTGTATATCGGGCAGATGCTGAAGGGCATTTACAAGAAGAAAGGGACCGGCAAGCTGTCCATCTCCGACAAGATCGACAAAATCGTCACCAACCGCTGGCTGGCGTTGCCGATATTCGCGATCGTCATGTTCCTTGTCTATGCGCTGTCGATGGGCAAATCGATCGCGGACGGCGGCATCTCGATCGGCACATGGCTTACCGACCTCACAAACGATGTGCTCGGCGAGGCGTGGCTCACCGAGGGCTCCCGTGCGATCCTCGAGGGCTGGGGCGCGGCGCCGTGGCTCGTCGGTCTCATATCCGACGGTATCTTAGCAGGCGTCGGTGCGGTGCTCGGCTTTGTACCGCAGATGCTCGTGCTGTTCCTCATGCTGTGCCTCTTGGAGGACTGCGGCTACATGGCGCGTATCGCGTTCATCATGGACCGTATCTTCCGCCGCTTCGGGCTTTCGGGCAAGAGCTTCATTCCGATGCTCGTCGGCACCGGCTGCGGCATCCCGGGCGTCATGGCGTCCCGTACCATTGAAAACGAGCGCGACCGCCGCATGACGATCATGACGACCACGTTCATGCCCTGCGGCGCAAAGATGCCGATCATCGGTCTGATCGCAGGCGCGCTGTTCGGCGGCAGCACGTGGATCGCCGTGTCCGCCTACTTCATCGGCGTCGCCGCGATCGTGCTCTCCGGCATTATGCTGAAGAAGACCAAGATGTTTGCGGGCGATCCCGCACCGTTCGTTATGGAACTGCCCAGTTACCATCTGCCCGCGTGGGGCAACGTTCTGCGCGGCACATGGGAGCGCGGCTGGAGCTTTATCAAGCGCGCAGGCACCGTCATCGTGATCTCCTCCATCGTCATCTGGTTCCTCACGAGCTTCGGCGTCGTCAACGGGCACTTCGGCATGGTCGAGAACCTGTATGAGGACGACGCAATCGTGACGGACGAATATGTTGCCACCGTCGCGGACCGCATGGATATCCCCGAGGACGAGGTCGAGCCGATGGACGATTCCATCCTTGCCCGCGTCGCGCAGCCCGTCTCCGTCGTGTTTAAGCCGCTCGGCTTCGGCGACTGGAAGCCCACCGCGGCGACCGTCACAGGACTTGTCGCGAAGGAGGAGGTCGTCGCGAACTTCGGCATCATGTACGCCTACGACGATCAGGAGGGCGAGGAAGAGCTCGAGGAGAACGGCGATCAGATCTGGGACCGCGTCGCCGAGGACTTCAATGCGTTCTCGAACGGACACGGCAGACTGGCCGCATTCGCCTTCATGATCTTTAACCTCCTGTGCGCGCCGTGCTTCGCGGCAATCGGCGCGATCAAACGCGAGATGAACAGCCGCAAGTGGACGTGGTTCGCCATTGCGTATCAATGCGTGTTCGCATGGATCGCCGCGTTCATCGTCTGGCAGATCGGACGCGTTTTTGCGGGCGGTCTGAGCGTCGTCGGGCTGATCCTTGCGCTTTTGCTGCTGGGCTTCGTCTGTTGGATGCTGTTCCGTCCCTATAAGGAATCGCAGAAGCTGACCGTGAAATAACAATACCCCCCTCTGTATGGCAGCGCTGCCGGGAACCGATCCTTTTCCTTGCAGCGCTGCTCCTCCTCGAAAGGAAGTGACAGTATGCTTGCATGGCTCTCCGAAAACTGGGCGAATATTCTTATGATCGTGCTGCTCGTGCTGATCGTCGCGCTGATCGTGTTCCGCATGGTCCGCAGCAGAAAGGCGGGAAAGCGTCCCTGCGGCTGCGACTGCGCAGTATGCGGCGCGTGCTGCGCATGCAAGAAGCCTGCGGCGAAAAAGGAACCGTAAGCTTTGGAGATGAAAATCGGAGGAAGCGAAACGCTTTCTCCGATTTGTCGTATCCGGAATGCTTATTCGGCGAACGTCGCTTCGACGGTGAGCGACTTGCCGTCATCCGACCACGCGTGGATCTTTCCTTTATGCGCCTCGACGACCGCCTTTGCGATCGCGAGCCCGAGCCCAAACCCGCCGGTCTCGGAATTGCGGCTTGCGTCCGCGCGGTAGAACCGGTCGAAGAGCCGGTCTGCGCTGCCCTTTTCGACGTTTTCCGCGGTGTTGTTTACGGAAAGACGAAGCTGCCTGCCGCTCTTTTTCAGTGACAGCGCGATGCTGCCGCCCTTCGGAGAATACTTCATGGCGTTGTCCAAAAGGATCGAAACGAGCTTCCGAATCGCGTTCTCATCGCCGTGCAGTGTAAGCGTCGGCTGTATGTCGACGGAGAGGGCTTTGTTCTGCGTCCGCGCGATCGCGGAGAACGGCTGCGCGGCGTCCTGCACCACGTCGGACAGCGGAAAGTTCATCATCTGCGGCTTCGCGCCTTCCTCTTCCATACGGGAAAGGTAGATGAGCTCGTTCGTGAGCGTGCCGAGCCGGTCCGTCTGTGTGCGGATGTCCGAGAGCCATTCGTTGTCGGGGAGGTCCTCCGCGATCACGTCCGCATCCGCGCGGATGATCGTGATCGGCGTTTTCAGCTCGTGTCCGGCGTCGGTGATGAAGCGCTTCTGCTTTTCATAGCTCTGCGCGATCGGCCGCACGATGCGCGAGGACAGCAGGGTCAGCAGCAGAAAGACCATTGCGCAACCCGCAAAGGAGATGCCGATGCTCGTCCACAGGAAGCTTTTGAAGGTCGAAAGCTCGCCCTCACGGTTTAAGAAGATCCAGCGCACGGCGTCGTCCTCCTGTTTTCCGAGATAGCGGTATTCTCCCGAAAAGCCCGAATTGCGGCCCTTCTTTGCCGCCGCCTGCGCCATTTGGACCGCTTCCTGTTCGTCCACGGTCACGATGTTTTTGAGATTGGTCTCCTGCACTTCGCCGGTTTCGGACAGCAGGACCATGAAATAACGCGACTGATACGGACGCTCGCCCTCGAACTCACGGCGCTGATCGCGCCCCTTCCCGTCGCTGCGATCATCCGGATCGGGCCTGTCCATCCAGAAGGGGAAGGAATCGTTGAACTCCGAAAGCATGACGAGCATGTCGTCGGCTTCCGTGACAAGATTGCGGTAGTTCAGGATATTGATCAGCGCGATCAGCGTGCCGAGCACGAGCAGAAGCGACAGCATCGCCGCCGCGATGAATTTCCAGCGCAGTTTCCGGATCATTCGGACACCTCCAGATAATAGCCGACGCCGCGCTGCGCTTTGATCTTCACGTTCGCGCCGACGGCCTCCAGCTTCTTGCGCAGGTACGACACGTAGACCCAGACGACGTTCAGCTCCGCTTCGCTGTCATAGCCCCAGATGCGGTCCATGAACGCGTCGGTGGAGATCAGCCGCTTCGGATTCCGCATCAGCATTTCCAGCATCTGAAACTCCTTGCCGGCGAGCTTATAATGCCCGGCAGGTCCCGTGAGGTCGTAGCTTGCGCAATCGAGCGTGAGGTTTCCGACAGAAAGCTTCGAATCGGTCTGCACCGCGGTCTGCCGCGTCATCACGCGGATACGGGCGAGAAGCTCTTTGGTGTCGAACGGTTTTGTGAGATAATCGTTCGCGCCGGAATCAAGCCCCATGACCTTGTCGTCGATCTCGGCGCGCGCGGTCAGCATCAGAACCGGCGTTTTGTTGCCCGCTTCGCGCATCTTGCGAAGCACCGTAAACCCGTCGAGCTTCGGCATCATCACATCCAGGATCACGCCGTCGTAATTCCCCGTTTCGAGGTAGTCCAGCGCTTCCTGACCGTCGTAGACCGCGTCGACGGAATAGTTGTTCTTTTTAAGGATCGCCGTCACCGCGCGCGACAGGGATCTTTCATCTTCGGCAAAAAGAAGTCGCATATCGTTTCTCCGAGCGTTTTTTCCATCATATCATATGTCAAACAAAAAATCACGAAAAACTTTTCCCGTTTAGGGTTCGTTTAGGGTTGACGCGGTAGTATCATAACAAGAAAGATCACAGAGGTGATGCGTATGAAACTCCCGAAGCAATGGTTTGCGATCCTGTTCGGACTGCTCTTGTTCCTGTTTACCGGATATCTGCTCCTTGACACGTTCCTGATTCCGCATGTATATACGGTCGTATCGACCGAAGCGACGGCGGAACCGGCGACGGAACCGAAGACGGAAACATCCGAACGGATCACGATCGCGGCGAACGCCAACGCAAATGAAACGGTCGTTTTCACCGGCTCCGATACGGAAGCGGAGACGGCGGTGCCTGCGCAGGAAACGCCCGCGCCGGAAACGGTCGTGACCGATACAAGCTATTCGGACGGGAACATTTCGGTCACACTGACCACATACCGGTATCTGGATACGGACGTCTATGTCGCGGACGTCAAACTTTCTGACGCGGACTATCTGAAAACCGCGTTTGCCGAAAACACATACGGGCGAAACATCACGCAGAAGACCTCGACGATGGCGGATTCGGTCGACGCGATCCTTGCGATCAACGGCGATTACTACGGCGCGCAGC
Organism: Clostridia bacterium; assembly: GCA_017524445.1. GTDB lineage: Bacteria > Bacillota > Clostridia > Christensenellales > CAG-138 > UBA3792. The sequence continues at coordinate 30,285 of JAFXVP010000005.1, forward strand.
GCTCCGGTTACGTGATTCGCAACGGCGTGCTGTACCGAGACAAAAGCAGCGGCAACGAGGATCTGGTGATCTATCAGGACGGCAGCTTCGGGATCGTCAACGAATCCGAGATCACCGCGCAGGCGCTTCTGGACGCGGGCGCGTGGAACGTGCTGTCCTTCGGCCCGGCGCTTGTGACCGACGGCGGGATCGCCGTGGACGTGAACGACGAGGTCGGCCGCGCGATGGCAAGCAATCCGCGCACGGCGATCGGCGTCATCGACGATCTGCATTACGTGTTCGTCGTTTCGGACGGCCGCACGAGCAGTAACGACGGGCTTTCCCTCTATGAGCTTGCGGCGTTTATGCAGTCGCTCGGATGCGAAACGGCGTATAACCTCGACGGCGGCGGGTCCTCGTCGATGGTGTTCATGGACACGCTGATCAACAATCCCGTCAACGGCAGAAGATCGAGCGAAAGGAGCGTGAGCGACATTGTCTACATCGGGTACTGAAAGAAAGCTTTCGGCACAAAAGAAGCTGATCCTCATCGATCTCATTGCGGCGCTGTTCTGCGCGCTGTTCGGTGCGGTGTACGAGGCATTCGGCCATGGCGTGTATTCCTACGGGATGCTCTACGCCTTTGCGTTTCCGCTTGCGATGGGCGTTTTTCCGCTGTATCTGATCGACGTCCTGCGCGCGCCGTATCCGGGCAAAGCGCTGCGCAATCTTTGGCATGCGGGGATCGCAGCGCTCACCGTCGGCAGCATCGTGACAGGCGTACTGGAAATCTACGGTACGACAAATCCGCTGACGGCCGTGTATTGGATCCTCGGCGCGGTGTTTCTTACCGCTGGTGCGGTCGGATACGCGGTCTCGTGCTTCGGGAGAAAACAGGCATGACAGCAAGAAGCCCCCTTGTCGGGGGCTTCTTCGTGCTTCCTGTGCGGTCAGCGGTTGCGGTCGATCAGCGTTTTATAGTAATCGACGGCACCGGGAAGGCTGTAAGTATCGAGATATTCGTTGAGCCCGTGCATGCCCTTCATCTGCGCCGGACCGTAGACGACGGGGGAGAAGCGTACGCACGCGCCGCAGATCTTCTGATAATGCCGCGCGTCCGTGCCGCCGGTCATGACGTACGGAATGCAGGGAAGGTTCGGGAACACCTCGCCGATGACCCGTTCGACAAGTTTGAACGCGTCGCTTTGCGTATCGACCGGATCGCAATAATCGTAAGCGTCGATAATCGAAACGTCCAGATCGTATTTCTTTGCAAGCCGTTTGATCGCTTCATTGCTCTTTTCCATGCCCTGATGTGGGATATAGCGCAGGTTCAGCGTCAGCGTCGCCTCCTGCGGAAGCACGTTGCAGCCGTCGGAACCGGTCTGCATCGTCGGCGCGACGGTCGTTTTGAGAAGCGCCGCCGCCTGCGGCGAGATGGACGGCATGAGCTTGACGAGAAGCGGCTTGAACAGCCAGAGGTTGCCGAACAGCAGCCGCAGATAAAACGGCCCGTACGGTGCCATTGCCTCGAACATCTCCTTTGCCTGCCGGTTCATTTCGGAACGCATCGGGCTGTGCTTGCTTAGCTCGGTCATAAATTTCGAAAGCCGCACGATCGGTGAGTTTTTCGGAGGATAGCTCGAATGCCCGCCGTTCGATCTTGCCGAGATCAGGAGATTGCCCTGCCCTTTTTCGAGCACGCCGATCATGGCATAGTTACCGACGATCCCCGCCATCGGTTCGGTGACGATGGAGCCGCCTTCGTCGTTGACAAGATACGGCTTGACGCCGCGGTGAATGAGCTCTTCCACAAGCTTCGGGCAGCCCGGTCCGCCGACCTCCTCGGTGCTGGAGGTCGAAAGCCACACGTCCTGCTCCGGTACGAATCCGTCCTTCAAAAGCTCCTCGACCGCCTCGAAAAACGCCATGACGGAGCATTTGTCGTCGGCACTGCCGCGTCCCCAGACCCTGCCGTTTTCGACGTCGCCGGAGAACGGCGGATGCTCCCATTCACCCTCGGCGGGGACGACGTCCTGATGTCCCATCAGCACGAGCGGACGGTCGTCCGCCTTGCCCTTCCAGTGAAACAGCAGACTGCCGTCGATCTCGATCTTTTCGAGATTTTCATGCACGAGCGGAAACAGATTTTCGAGGACCGCGTGAAACCCGAGAAACTTTTCGCGCTGCGTTTCGCCTTTTTTGGAGACGGTTTCATACTGAACCATCTTTGCAAGCGTTTCGGCATACGCCGCTTCGCGCGCAGCGTCGTGTTTCGGCTGCCAGTCGGACGTTTTTCTCGGTTTGCAGAGCGTACGGACGACGGCGACCAGCACAAGGAGCAGCAGCACGCCGAGCAGTCCGAGTATGATATACAGCGCGATCATAAGCCGCCCTCCGTTTTCTGCTGTCTGCGGAACGAAAGGTAGGCGAGTACGATCGCGAGCGCGCCGCTCGGGATGACCATCATGGAGGTCGAGCCGATCAAGCCCGGCACGAGGATGAACAGCAGCGACATGCATGCGAGCACGATCAGCGCGACGACGCGGTTCATGCGGTAATACTTGCACGCCATCGCGCCGAACAGCGCGGGCACGACGTTTTCAAACGCCGGCTGCAGTGTCGGAGACTGCAGAACCGGCTGCAGCGGGATCATCAGGATCACGCCCGCGGCGAGCACAAGGATCGTCACGAGCGAGGACGTCGCGATCGACAGCGTCGAAATGATCTCGTTTTCCGGCGTGCCGGATTTGACGCCTACGATGTCGCGGGCGTTGATCGCGCAGGGGATCTTCATGTTGATCAGGTTGCCGGTCATGAACGCAAGGTAGCTTCCGCCCGCGCCGAGCATCGGCACGTAGATGAGATACTCGACGATCCCGCTGACAAGATACACGAGTCCGACGCCGAGGAATGCCTTGACCGCCGCGCCGAGATCCGGCATTGCGGAAAGATACAGACCGATCGCGAACGGCGCCGCAAGCAGGAGGATCAGCACAAGGACGGTCAGCCACCTGCCGAGCTTGTGCGTCGCGGAAAGATACGCTTCATACTGTGTGTTTTTCTGTTCCATATCGCACCTCCTACGCAAGCTTTCCGAGGAAGATCGCGGCGGTCATGGCGATCAGCATGCTGCCCGCGATCGAAAAGCTGTCGATCCAGTCCGCCTTGCATTTCTCCTTGATGAGCAGAAAGCCCGCCATGGCAAGTGCCGAAACACACGCGACCGCAAGCGGGAGCCAGTCGCCCGTAAAGGTAAAGAGCCCGTTCGAGGACACGATCTGCCCGATATAGCTTGCGATGTAGGCGGAGACCAGTCCGATGAACATGGCAGTCATTGCCGTGTCGCCGAACGCCTTCAGATTCAGTTTTTTCTTCTTTCCGTTCGGTTCGGCGGTCTCGGGCTTCGGCAGCACGAGCTTGGTCGAGTACGCCTTGCCGTTGAAGATCATCAGCACCATGCCCCAGATGATGCAGAAGCTCATCAGAAGCGCGATCGTTGAAAAGCCCTGCGCCGTCATGGCCGACGCGGACAGCTTTTCCATGCCGACGGATTCCGCCGCCGCTTCCGCGACCTGCGTTTCATAGTGCAGCGCGCCGATGACCGAAAGCCGGAGCCACGGCCACGGCGTGCCGAGACTGCCGGAAAGAGCGATCACGCCGAGCAGAATGCCGACGCTCGGCAGCACCGCAAACGTGGCGCTTGCGATGATGACGCGCTTCATTTTCGCGACGTTGATGCCGATCGCCTTGCCCGCGCGGTAGGCGCGCACGGCAAAGACCATGCAGATGACCGCGACGAGCAGAACGATGCCGCCGCAGATCAGGTACATGACCGGACTGTTGAGCTTTTTCAGAACTTCCATTCCGATTCCCCCTTTGCTTCCCCGTAACGGGGTCTTGAAAATAGTATATCATATTGCGCGCCGCTTGAAAAGCACCGGAACGGCGTATTTTGCCGTGAAAATTCCGCAGGCGGGGGAGTCGGCAACCAATGCGGAAAGGGCAGACCGTTCCGCTGAAAAAGGAGGAGGTTTTCGCCCTTGCGTTTCTCCGGAATATCGTGTAAAATCATATACAAACAGACACGAAAGGATGACCGCCATGAAAACATGGACCAAGGAAGAACGCTATCGCGTGCTGAAAAGCCCGGAGGAGATCCGCGATCTTTATACGCGCACCGCGCTGTCGGATTATCGTCAGCAGTATCATATCCAGCCGGTCACGGGACTTCTGAACGATCCGAACGGGTTCGTGTTCCACGACGGCGTCTGGCATCTGTTCTATCAATGGTGTCCGTGGGGCGCGGTGCACGGGCTGAAATACTGGTATCACACCGTTTCCAAGGATCTTGTCACGTGGAAAAATATGGGTCCCTGCATTCGCCCGGACACGGAATACGACAACAAAGGCGCGTATTCCGGCTCCGCACTGCCGACCGGGGATTCGGTCTGGCTGTATTATACGGGCAATCACCGCGACGAGGACTGGATGCGAAAGCCCTATACCTGCCTTGTAAAGCTCAAAGACGACGGAACGGCTGAGAAGTTTCCGCCGCTGTTCGGACCGAATCCGGACTATACCGAGCATCAGCGCGATCCGAAGATCATTCATAACAAAGAAAACGGCAAGTATTACCTCGTGATCGGGGCGCAGACCAAAGAGAAAAAGGGGTGCGTGATCGTCTACCGGTCCGATTCCCCGACGGAGGACTGGACGTTTGCGGGGCAGCTCAAGGTTCCCGGCTTTGAGGATTTCGGCGATATGTGGGAGTGCCCGTCGATCGAGACGATCAGCGGATACGACGTGCTGATCTTCTGCCCGCAGCATCTCAAGCTTCCGGGACGCGGGGACAGCGTGCATCACAACGGCTATCTTTTGGGGCACATGGATTGGGAAACGCTGACGTTCACACCGGACAACACGCGCTTCCACGTGCTGGATTTCGGCTTCGATTCTTATGCCGCTGAATGCGCCGCGAATCCGAACGACCAAAACAAGGCGACGCTCGTCGCGTGGATGGGCTTGCCGGACGCGTCCTATCCGACCGACGAGGAGGACTGGTCCGGATGCCTGACGCTCCCGCGCGAGCTGCGCGTGCGGGATCGCCGATTGATCCAGCAGCCGCTGGACGCGCTGCGCGCGCTTCGCGGCATGAAGATCGACCTTGAAGCGACCGATCTGCTGCCGCGTGTGTGCGAGCTGGAGCTCATCAGCCGCGGCGGCGATCTCGATCTGCGCCTGTTCGCAAAGGCGGACGGCTCGGGCGGACTGCGCATCGACTATGACGACGCAAAGAAAGAGATCACGGTCGATCGCTCCGGAATGGAGCGCCGCTTCAATACGGAACAGGGCGAATCGCGTACACGCCCGCTGACGAAGGGGCTTTCGCATCTGCGTATCTTCATCGATCGCAGCTCGATCGAGATCTTCGTCAACGACGGCGACGCGGTGTTCTCGTCCCGCATCTTCCCGACAGCGATTGAAAAGCGGCTGATCGCAAAGGGCGACGCTTCGATCCATCTGTGGGAGCTCGAACGCGCGGTCGTAGACGACTTTGCAGCAGAATAAATATAGAGATGGCTTTTCTAAGGGGCGATCCATCCGGACCGCTCTTTTTTGTGTGTCAAAACATACTGACAGTAGATAAAATAATCTTCTGATAGTATGAATGGTCGGTTTACATTTCCCGTCAAATCCTGTATGATAATGCCGTAAGAACGAGATGGAGGACGGGAAGCATGGAAATGAAGCTTGCGGAAAACATCCGCAGAATGCGGAAGGAACGTTCGCTGACGCAGGAACAGCTTGCAGAAGTGCTGATGGTCACGGCGGGCGCCGTCTATAAGTGGGAAGCGGGGCTTTCCGTGCCCGATATCGCCTTGATCGTGGAGATGGCGGACTTCTTCGATACCTCCGTGGATGCGCTGCTCGGCTATACCATGAAGGATAACCGCGTCGACGCGATCGTAAAGCGCATGCGGGAATACCGCCGCAATAAGGACCGGGAAGGACTTGCGGAGGCGGAAAAAGCGCTGAAACGGTATCCGCACTCGTTTCAGATCGTGAAGGAAAGCGCCGCGGTCTTTCGCGTGTTCGGCATTGAGAGCAAGGACAAAGAATTGCTTCGCCGCGCGTTGGAGCTGCTCGAGCAATCCCGTCTGCTGCTCGACCAGAATACGGATCCGGAAATCAACGAACAGACGATCTGCGCTAAGATCGCGGAAACGTATCTGGGACTGGGCGAAGTGGATAAGGGAATCGAGCTCATGAAAAAGAGCAACGCGGGCGGACTTTTCAGCAGCAAGATCGGGAATACGCTCGCCCAGCTCGACCGCGCGGATGAGGCGACGCCGTATCTTTCGGAGGCAATGGCAAAGCTCACCGCGGATCTGTGCAACATCGTCAGCGGGTATATGAATGTTTTCGGTCAGAGAAGAGATTTTGCTTCCGCCGAAGCGATCCTTTCCTGGGGCGTCGACGTTCTTTCGGGACTTCACAAGAACGGCAAGCCGAACTTTTTCGACAAGGTGAACAGCGCTTTTCTTGCGGCAAAAGCACAGGTGCAGTTTGAAGCGGGAGACGCCTCCGCCGCACGCGAGTCCTTGGTACGGGCAAGAGACCTTGCCGTGTTCTTCGACGCGGTGCCGAGCTATGACGAAAGCGACATTCGCTTCATGAGCCGCATCGAGGGCGCAAGCGTGCACGACGACATCGGCGCGACGGCAATGGACGCGATTCAAAGCGTCGTTGACGATTATGAAAAGGTCGCGTTCACCGCGCTTTGGGAAAGTGTAAAGAACGAAAAGGAGTAAAACCGTGGATAAGAAGACAATGATGGACGATCTGGTCCGAGAGGCATATGAAAAGGGCGTCTTTGCCGGGACGTGGCTGCTTGCCGAAAACGGCGAGATCATAACGAAGGGCGCTTTGGGCTTTCGCGACGCGGAAGGCAAGCTACCTATGCGGGAGGATTCGATCTTCGACATCGGTTCGGTCAGCAAGCAGTTCACGGCGGCCGCGATCATGCTGCTGCGGCGCGACGGGCTTTTGACGCTTGAAGACAAGATCACGAAGTTCTTCCCGGAGATCCCGTTTCAGGGGATCACGATCCGTCATCTGCTGACGCATACGAGCGGACTTCCCGATTGCTTTGCATGGATCATCCGGACCGCGAAGGCGGAACATACGATCCCGGATAACGGCGTTGTTCTCCGCTTTTTGACGGGATCCGGAATCGCGCCGGATTTCGCACCGGGCGAACAGTGGGCATACAGCAATACCGGCTACGCGCTGCTTGCCGAGATCGCTGCGAAGGTTTCCGGCGTTCCCTTTGCGGAGCTTCTGAAAACGCGGCTCTTTACGCCTGCCGGGATGACCTCGACCTGCCTTTGCCACCGCATTAAGGACGGACTTGCCGTCGAAAATCTTGCCGAAGGACTGTGCTTTGAGAACGGCGGATGGGTTCCCGCCGGGAACTCCGCTTGGAGGGACGCGGTGGTTTCGCTGGATGGATCGGAGGGCGACGGCTTTGTCAAGAGCAGCGTCTTCGACCTGCTTGCCTGGGACCGCGCGCTGCGAAACGAAACGATCCTCACGAAGGAAGAACAGGCGATGATGTACACGCCCGTTCAGCTGAACAACGGCGCGATCGGCGGAGGCGGTTACGGCTTCGGCTGGGGCATCTTCGAGCAGGAAGGACTTGCGCGCATCGCCTGGCACGAGGGAAACCTGCCCGGATACCTGAGCTGGTTCGGACACTTTCTGGACACGGATCGGGTGTTGATCGTCCTTTGCGCCCGCGACGGGTTTGACGCAAGAGCCGTCGAGGGCTTCTTCAATGGGATGCTTTCCGTTGCTCTGGGATATGAGGCGGGTCCCATTCCACTCACCGAAGAGCTTGCGGTCGCCGATCCCGACAAAAGCGGCTGGGAGCGCTTCTGCGGCGCATACGAGACGGAGGGAAGCGGCTATCGCATCGAAAAGGTCTATCCGGAAAACGGAGAGCTCTTCGCGGCGATCTTCGACACCGAATCCGGGCGGCGCTTTGCTGTCAAGCTGTACCCCTTCGGGGAGAACACCTTCGGGATCAGAGAAGACACCGACGAGATCGTCTTCGGGGACGGATTTTTGACCTTCGGAGAAAAGACCGGTAAAAAGCTTTGAGCGATACCGGATTCAACCGGTTACGGAGAGGATCGCCGGACTGTTCAACCGATGGTGTACAGAAAAGCATCGGCACTCAACCGACGGTCGATGGTTCGGAAACAGACAGCATAGTATCATTTCATCAATGAACATACCGGACATACCGGACAAAGGAGAGTATCAATGGAAAAGAAAGAACTGAAGGCGCTGCGCCGCCCGTTTCTCAAAGAACTGTTCCGAAAGAACAAGTTCAATCTTACGATGACCGTGATCGCGGCGTTTCTTGCCGCCGCGGCAGAGCTTGTGATCTCGTGGCTGATCAAGGAGGTCGCCGACCTGATTTCCGGTGACAGCAAATATGGCTTCGGCATGCTGCTCATCATTGCAGCGGGCGGGTTCGCTCTTTTTATACTCGCATGGGTGATCGACCGATTCTTCCTTGCTGAGTTCCGCGCAAAGGCGATGAAGCAGTACCGCGAATACGCCTTTGACCGGCTTATGGAGAAGGGGATCCAGGCGTTTTCGGGCGAGAATACGTCGCTATATATTTCCGCGCTTTCTAACGATGTGAACACGATCGAAACGGACTTTTTGGGAAAGCTGCAGGGTACGATCCAGGTTGCCGTCGCATTTGTCGGCGCGCTTGGACTGATGATCTGGTTCAGCCCGCTTCTGACGCTGATCGCGATCGGCTTCTCGCTGCTGCCCATCATCGTTTCCGTCGTGCTCGGAAACAAAGCGGCAGTCGCGGAAAAGAACGTTTCCGATAAAAAGGAATCCTACACCGGCTTGCTGAAGGACGCTCTTTCGGGCTTCTCGGTCATCAAGAGCTTCAAGGCGGAAAAAAACATCTCGCGCATCCATGACGACAGCAACGAAGGCGTTGCGGATGCGGCAAATAAGCGCACGCGGGTAAACGTGCTTGTCGATTACGCATCCGGCATTGCAGGCGCGATCCTGCAGTTCGGCGTGTTCTTCGTCGCCGCCGCGCTTGCGCTTTCCGGCAAAGCCGGTATCACCGCCGGTACGGCAATCGTCTTTGTGCAGCTCTTGAATTACGTGCTGGGGCCGATTCAGGCGTTCCCGACGTTCTATGCGGGCACGAAAGCGTCCTTTGCGCTGATCGACAAGCTGGCGGCAGCGCTCAACAAGAATATTCCCGACGACGGCGAGCCCATCGAGCCGAAGCTTATGAAGGGCATCGAGCTCCGCAATCTGAACTTCGCCTACGAGGAAGGCAAGACGGTCCTCAAAGACGTCGATATGGATATGAAAGCGGGCGGCTGCTATGCGCTCGTCGGCGGCTCCGGCAGCGGCAAATCGACGATCCTGAACCTTCTGATGGCGTCGTCCGAAAACTACAACGGCGAGATCCTGTATGACGGCAGGGAGCTCAAAGGCATCTCAACAAGCTCGCTCTATGATCTCGTGTCCATCATTCAGCAGAACGTGTTCGTGTTCAACAGCACGATCCGCGAGAACATCACGATGTTCTCCGAGTTTCCGAAGGACGAGGTCGACCGCGCGGTGCGGCTCTCCGGTCTGAGTAAGCTCATTGCGGAAAAGGGCGAAGGGTATCTTTGCGGCGAAAACGGCTCCGGACTGTCCGGCGGTGAGCGGCAAAGGATCTCGATTGCTCGAGCGCTGCTTCGCAAAACCCCCGTGCTGTTTGTCGACGAAGCGACGGCGTCGCTCGACGCGGAGACGTCGTTCGAGGTGCTGGACGCGATCCTGAACCTCGACGGCTATACACGCGTGATCGTCACGCACGACCTCGACGAGAACATTCTCCGCCGCTGCACCGGGCTCTTTACGCTGAAAAACGGCGTCGTCGAGGAGCGCGGCACGTTCGAAGAGCTCATGGACGCGAAGGGATACTTCTACTCGCTGTTCACCGTATCGCAGAAGTAATCCGTCAGAATACAAAACGGAGAGGGCGTTTGTCCTCTCCGTTAAAGCATTTGGCGGTAATCGATCGGCTTCCCCTCGAGGGGAAGCTGTCGCCGATAGGTGACTGATGAGGTGTTGCTTGCGCGAAACGCACACCTCATCCACCGCAAGCGGTCCCCCTTCTCCTCAAGGAGAAGGCTTTTTTGCAGTTCTGTCTTGTGATGTCTGCGTCAAAAATGCAGCAGCGCGACGGCGACGTCGTTGACGTTCGTGCCGGTCGGACCGGTCATGATGAGTCCGCCGGTCTTTTGAAGCGCGTGATAGGCGTCGTTGTTGCCGAGCACCGCGTCCACGGTAAGCCCGTTTCCGGCAAGCTCCTTCACGGTATCGCCATCGGCATAGCCGCCCGCGGCGTCGGTGGGGCCGTCGGTCCCGTCGCTGCCGACCGAGAAGACGGCGGCGTTATTAAGTCCCGCGATCCCCGCCGCGGCGGCAAGCGCAAGCTCCTGGTTGCGTCCGCCGAGGCCTTTGCCGATGAGCTTGACGACCGTTTCGCCGCCCGCGATATACGCGATCGAGCGCTTTTCATTTGCGTGCGTCTTGAGGATCGAAGCGAGGAAGCTGCCCGCTTCCTTTGCCTGACAGCAGAGCTGATCGGTGAGAAGGATCGGCGTGTAGCCGAGCGCGCTGCAGGCTTTTTGTGCGGCGGCGCACAGCTCGCGCACGCTGCCGTTGATCTGCGAATGCACGTTGTTGAGGATCTTCGGCGTTTCGACGGAAAGCAGCGCACGCGCCGCGTCGCTCATCTTCAAATCGTATTTTTTCGCAATGCGCAGCGCGTCCTCCGCGGTGGAGGAGTCAGGGCACGCGGGACCGGACGCGATCATGTCCAGCGGATCGCCGAGGATGTCCGAAAGGATGACCGCCTCGACCTTTGCCGGCCGGACGAACTGCGCAAAGCGTCCGCCCTTGACCGCGGACAGGCGTTTGCGGATCGTGTTGATCTCCGTGATGTCCGCGCCGCAGGCAAGAAGCTGTCCGGTGATATCCTGCAGCTCTTCCGCGGGAACGAGCGGCTTTTCAAACAGCGCGCTGCCGCCGCCGGAGAGCAGGAACAGCACGGTGTCCTGCCCGGAAAGATCGGCGACGAGATCGAGCGCCGCCTGCGTGCCCTTGAACGAATTCTCATCCGGCACGGGATGTCCGGCTTCGAAGCAGTCGAAGTTCGCGATCGGACCCATGACGTGCTCGTATTTGGTCACGACGACGCCCTTTTCGATGCGGCCTTTCAGCGCGTCGGAAGCCGCTTTCGCCATCTGCCACGCGGCTTTGCCGGCGGCAACGAGCAGCACCCGCCCGCGGAAAACCATCTTCTTGAGCGCGCGCTGTACGGCGGCGTCCGGCTGCACGGCGGCGATCGCTTCCTTCACGATCTGATCTGCATGGGAACGTAGGATCTGATTCATATTGCTCTCCCTGAAAAGACAAACCGCACATATGCGCAGCATGTATATTTATTAATCGGTATGTATACAGTTTATCAAAGCGAGCCTTCGATGTCAACCGGAATACGGGTAAAGCGAAAGGAGAAATGTTCGATTATGTTCAGTCTTTTTTCTTGCAATCGTTTTAACGATACGGTATACTGAACATAAGTGACAACCTATCGCTGAGAAGAAGGGGAAAGGTATAAATATGAGAATCACGACCATCGGAGAGATTTTGATCGACATGACGCAGACGGGGACGGACGCGAACGGGAACGCGATCTTTGCGGCAATTCCGGGCGGCGCGCCGGCAAACCTTGCGGTTGCGGCACGAAAGCTCGGCGTGGAAACCGCCTTTATCGGCTGCGTCGGCAACGATCCGTTCGGTGCGATCCTCAGGAAAACGCTTTTGCGTTACGGCGTGGACGCAAGCGGACTACAGGTTTCGGGCGACGCAAGCACGACGCTTGCGATCGTGACTGTCGATGAAAACGGCGAACGCAGCTTCGCCTTTTGCCGCAAACCCGGCGCGGACACGCAGATCGACCGTGCAAAAGCGCTCGAAGCGGCGTCTCACGCGGAGATCCTGCACTTCGGCAGCGTTTCGCTCGCGGCGGACGCCTGCCGCGACACCATCGTGTCCGCGGTGAAGCGGGCGAAGGAAAACGGCGCGCTGATCACCTATGACCCGAACTATCGCGCGTCGCTGTGGACGAGCGAGGACGCAGCCGTTGCAATCATGCGCTCCGTGCTGCCGCTTTGCGATATCGTGAAGATCAGCGAGGAGGAAACGCTGCTGCTGTCGGGTTATGATGCGCCCGAAAAAGCCGCCGAAGCGCTGATCGGACAGGGCGTAAAGCTTGTGATCGTCACGCTCGGCGCAGACGGCGCGTATTGGAGATATGGGGAAGATTCCGGCACGGTCCCGGGATTCAAAGTCAAGGTTGCGGACACGAACGGCGCGGGCGATACGTTCTTCGGCGCGTTCGTTTCCCGCATCGCAAAGCACGGCGGACTGAATGGGCTTACACCGGAACGGATCACGCGCTATGTTCGCTACGCCAACCGCGCGGCGTCGATCACCGCAAGTCGGCCCGGAGCGATCCCGGCCATGCCGACCGAAGACGAACTGACGGAGGAATAAAGCCATGATGGAACGCGAGCACTGGACACAGGAATTTACAAGAAGGTACGTCCTCCGCGAGGACGAGCTGAAATGGCTCTACTGCGAGCTGTATCACAACGACATGCAGGCGTATCGCTACTTTGTCGATATGCTGTACCGCGCGTATGAGGCGCGTCCCGAATCTTTGAAAAACATGGACCGCGCGCGGGAGGAATATCCGGACTGGTATCGCGGTCACGATCTCGTCGGCATGCTGATGTACGTCAACGCCTTTGCGGGTACGCTGAAGGGCGTGAAGGACAAGATCGACTACATCACCGACTGCGGCGTGAACTATCTGCACCTGATGCCGCTTCTGGAAAGCCCGAAGGGCAGAAGCGACGGCGGCTACGCGGTCAGCGATTTCCGGAAGGTGCAGCCGGAGCTCGGCACGATGGACGATCTCCTTGCGCTGTCCGAAGCGTGCCATGAACGCGGCATCGCCGTGTGTCTCGACTTCGTGATGAACCACACGAGCGAGGACCACGAGTGGGCAAAGCGCGCGCGGGCAGGGGAAAAGGAATACCAGAACCGGTATTTCTTCTACGACAGCTGGGAGATCCCGAACGCCTACGAGCAGACCGTTCCGCAGGTATTCCCGACGACTGCGCCGGGCAACTTTACGTGGTGCGAGGAAGCGCAGAAGGTGGTCATGACGACGTTTTATCCCTATCAATGGGACCTCAACTACGCAAACCCCGTCGTGTTCAACGACATGACGGACAATATGCTCTACCTTTGCAATCACGGTGTGGACATCATCCGTCTCGACGCGGTCCCGTATATCTGGAAGGCGCTCGGTACGCAATGCCGCAACCTCAAGGAAGTCCATACGCTCGTGCGCATGATGCGCATGGTCTGCGAGATCGTATGCCCCGGCACGCTGCTTCTGGGCGAGGTCGTTATGGAACCCTCAAAGGTCGTTCCGTACTTCGGCACGGTCGAAAAACCCGAGTGCCATCTTCTCTACAACGTCACGACCATGGCGTCGATCTGGCATACGGTGGCGACGAAAGACGTGCGGCTTTTGCGCCATCAGATGGAGCAGGTGTTCGCGCTTCCGAAACAGTACACGTTTTTGAACTATCTCCGTTGCCACGACGACATCGGCTGGGGACTGGATTACGGCTTCCTCCGTTGGTTCGGGCAGGAGGAGATCCCGCACAAGAAATTCCTGAACGATTATCTGACCGGAAAATGGAACGGGAGCTTTGCCCGCGGAGAGCTGTACAACGACGATCCGCGTCTCGGCGACGCGCGGCTTTGCGGCACGACCGCGTCGCTCTGCGGCATCGAGGCGGCGGAACAAAACGGCGACAAGGCGGCGCTGTCCGACGCGATCCGCCGCGACGCCATGCTGCACGCGCTGATGTTCACGATGAGCGGCGTTCCGGTGCTGTACAGCGGCGACGAGATCGCGACCGAGAACGATTACGCCTACCACGACGATCCGCTGAAATGTGAGGACAGCCGCTATCTGCACCGAGGCGATCTCGATTGGAAGAAGGCGGCGCGCAGAGAACAGAAAACCTCGACCGAGGGCAAGGTCTTCCGCGCGATCAAGCGGCAGGAGGAGCTGCGCGCCGATTACCGCGTGTTTGACGATGAAGCGGATACGTGGGTGCTCGAAACGCACAACGACCACGTCCTCGGCATCGGACGCTATTATCAAAAGGAAAAACTCCTTGCGCTGTTCAATTTCTCCGACGAAACACAGATCGCGTGGGTACAGGATCTTTCCCTGTTCACCGATCTTGTCACCGGCAAACGGCGCGACGCGGGCGCGGTCGAGCTCCCGGCGGGCGGGTTTATCTGGCTCTTTCAGAAGCTTTGAACGGAGGGTACTATGAATCGAAAACTGATCTTTCTGGATATCGACGGCACGCTGACGCCCGCGGGAAGCAACACGCCCCCCGAAAGCGCGATGAAGGCGATCAAAGCGGCGCAGAAGAACGGGCATCCGGTGTTTCTCTGCACGGGACGCAATCCCGCCATGCTCGCGCCGGTGCTTGCGCTCGGGTTTGAGGGCGCGGTCGCCGCGGCGGGCGGATATGTGTTCGCGGGGGACGAGGTGCTGTTCGACTGCCCGATGCCGCAGGAACAACTGGAAACGGGTCTCAAGCTCTTGAAGGAAAACGGCGTGTTCCGCACGATCGAGGCGAAGGACGCGACCTGGGGCGACGAGGATCTCGGCGACTTTTTGGCAAGCGCGGGGGAGGGCAACAGCGAGCTCGTGCGCTGGCGCAAGGCGCTAGCGGAGGAGCTCAATATCCTGCCGATGCGCGAATACGACGGCAGGCCGGTCTATAAGATCGTGTTTATGTGCACGGAAGCAAATCAGCTGCAGCCGGCAAGGGACGCGCTCGAACGGGATTATAAATTCGTCGTGCAGGACGTCGCCGCGCATCATTGTCTGAACGGCGAGCTCATCAACCGCAGCTTTGACAAGGGCAAGGGCGTTCGCATCGTTGCGGCGCACTACGGGATCGCGATCGAAGACACGATCGGCTTCGGCGACAGCATGAACGATCTTGAGATGATCGAAACGGTCGGTACCTCGGTCTGCATGGACAACGGCAGCCCGAAGCTCAAGGAACTGAGCGATATCGTCTGTCCCGCGGTGGACGCGGACGGGCTTGCGATCGCGTTTGAACAGCTTGGACTTATCTGATCAAAAGCGCCGACCGAATCCGCTGCCAAAAGGCCGGCTTTCCCGGGGATCTGTTATGAACAGGAATACCGATATGCAGAAAATGCGCAAAAATGCGGAAGCGATCGTTCGTCTTCTCGACGGGAGCGAAAATATCGCTTCTCTCAGTAACTGCATGACAAGACTGCGCGTCACCGTCCGGTCGGAGGAAGCGGTGGATGAATCCGCGATCCGCGAGGTTCCGGACGTGTTGAGCATTGTTCATGACCGTCCGTGTTATTATGAAATCATCGTCGGACCGGGAAAAAGCAGGACCTATGCGGATCTCTGCCGCGAGCTCTGCAAAGACGCCGCCGTGCAGAAAGAAGGGACCGTTGACGCGGGTCCGCAGCAGCACAAGCCGCAGAAGAGGACGATCCGCACCGCGTTGAAAACGCTCGGCGATATCTTTGTTCCGCTGATCCCCGGTGTGATCGCCGCCGGGATCTGCGCGGGATTTGCTTCGCTGATCGCGCAGGCAGTTCCGGACTATGAAAATGTTCCGGCATGGAACCTTGTCTATCAGATCCTTTCACTGATCAACGCGTCCTTCATGACGTTCATCACGGCATGGGTCGGATACCGCGCGGCGGAGCGGTTCGGCGCAACGCCGATCCTCGGCGGCATGCTCGGTTTGATCACGTCGCTGGACGGTGTCAATTCCATCGCCTCCATCCTCGGGCTTGCAAACGAAAGCGCACCCCTGCAATCCGTGCTCCGCGCCGGAAAGGGAGGCGTGCTGGCGGTCGTTTTCGGCGTTCTGCTTCTGTCTTTCGTTGAGAAAAAGCTGCGTGCGCATATGCCGAAAACCATCGATATCGTGGCGACGCCGCTGCTGACGCTTCTGATTTGCGTGATTCCTTACGTTCTTGTGATCATGCCGCTGTTCGGATACGTATCGAGTGGGATCGCATGGGTTTTCGGCCGGCTGTGTCTTTCGGAAAGCGCCGTCGTCCGGATCCTGACAGGCTTCGTGTCCGCGGCACTCTTCCTTCCGCTGGTCGCGACGGGTATGCATCACGGGCTGGTCGCCCTTTATACGGTGCAGCTGCAGGAGCTTGGATACGTCACACTGTACCCGGCGCTTGCCATGGCCGGCGCAGGGCAGGTCGGCGCCGCGCTTGCCGTTCTGGTAAAGGCCAGAAGAATCGGCAACAAGAAGCTGTGCGCGGTGATCAACGGCGCGATGCCCGCAGGACTTCTCGGCGTCGGGGAACCGCTGATCTACGGCGTGACGCTGCCGCTCGGAAGGCCGTTTATCACCGCCGGGATCGGCGCAGGATTCGGCGGCGCGCTGGTGATGGCGTTCGAGGTTGCTTCCACGACCTGGGGCCCCTCCGGGCTGCTCGGCGTGTTTGTGATGACCGCCGGTCCGAACGGCGCCGTCAAAAGCATTCTGATCTATCTTGCCGGTTTGGTCGTATCCTGCGTCTGCAGTTTTTTTATCACGCTGCTGACCTTCCGGACGAAGGACCTTTCCGACCGTATGCAAAACTGATAAAACAGGCGCTGAGAAACAAAGTTTCCCGGCGCCTTCTGTTCGTTTCGCGTTAAGCGTACAAAGAATCCTTTACGACGAAACGCCGTTCGTCCGGATCGGGTTCGATCACCGTGATCGTGTAGCGCGCGATATGGATGTGCGGCTGGCTTTTGATTTGCAGAAGAAATCGTCTGAGATCGGTGACGGGCCCCTGTGCTTCGACCTCTACGCGCCCGTCCGGCAGGTTACGCACCCAACCGGAGAGATCCAGTTTTCGGGCAAGCAGGCGCGCGGTATAGCGGAAGCCGACGAACTGCACCTCGCCTTCGAACAGGATATGCCATCTGACGTTTGCCTGACTTTCCATGCGCCGCTCCTTTCGTGTTTCAGTATAGCATGCGGACGCGCAAAAGAAAAGCAAAAACACGGGAAAACAAATTATTTCGGAAAAAGCAGAAATAGTATTTGCGTTTTTAGAAAATATACGATATACTGTATAAGAATACAGAACCTTTCAGGAGGTCTGAATACAAAGGGGGTAGCAATCTATGGCACTGGATTATCGCAAGTGCGCTGAAGAGATCGCCAAATACATAGGCGGCGGCTCGAACGTCATCAGCGCGGCACACTGCGCGACCCGGCTCCGCCTGGTCATCGCGGACAACAGCAAGCTCGACAAGAAAGCGCTTGAGGACGTCGAAGGCGTCAAGGGCATGTTCGAATCGAACGGTCAGCTGCAGCTGATCATCGGCACGGGCACCGTCAACAAGGTGTACGACGAATTCCTCGCCGTCACAGGCGTATCCGCAGCAACGAAGGCGGACGTCAAAGCTGCCGCTGCATCCAAGATGCCGTGGTGGAAGAAGATCCTGAAGACCCCGGGCGATATCTTCGTTCCGATCCTCCCCGCGATCGTCGCATCGGGCCTTATGATGGGTATCGTCGAAGCGATCCCGAAGTTCGCGCCGGCGTTCGGCAATACCGGCTGGTATGCATTCCTTGACCTCGTGGCAAACACCGCGTTCGCGCTGCTGCCGGTGCTCGTCGCAATCTCCGCGGCGCGCGTGTTCGGCGGAAACGTCTTCCTCGCAGCCGTCATCGGTCTGATGATGGTGCATCCGGCGCTTTTGAACGCATGGAATTCCGGTTCCGTGCAGGGGGTAGCTACCTTCTTCGGTAAACCGATCCCGTTGGAAGCGGTTCAGAACGCGATCAACGGTCTGGACCCGAAGGTTGCCGCACTGATACCGAACGATTTTCTGAATCAGGCCGGCGCACTGTTCGATCTTTCCAAGGGTGTCAGCCCTTCCGTCATCAACAGTCTGCCGTCAGAGGCGGCAAGCGAGATTTGGAGTGCACTGAACTCCTCGCTGACCGTTGCGGACATCGGCGGCATCTCCAAGTTTGCGCTCTTCGGAAGCTACGGCATTTCGCAGGTCGGTTATCAGGGACACGTTATCCCGGTCATCCTCGCCGTGCTGTTTATGTCCAAGCTTGAAAAGCTTCTGCACAAGATCGTGCCGGAGATGATCGACCTCTTCGTGACGCCGCTCGTCACGGTTCTGGTGACCGCGCTCCTCACGTTCACGATCATCGGACCGGTCTTCTCCATTCTTGAAAACTACGTGCTGATGGGCGCAAAGTGGCTTGCCGGCACCAAGATCGGCGCGGCCGTCATGGGCGCGATCTATCCGTGGACCGTCTTCTTGGGACTCCATCATATGTATAACGTCATTGAGGCAGGCATGATCGCGCAGACAGGTCTCAATACGTGGATGCCGATCGCATCCGCCGCGAATTTCGCGCAGTTCGGCGCCTGCCTTGCGGTCGCAGTCAAGGTCAAGAACGGAAAGACCAAGGCCGTCGCGCTTCCGGCGTCCCTGTCCGCGTCCCTGGGCATCACGGAGCCCGCGATCTTCGGTATCAACTACCGTTTCATGAAGCCGTTCCTCTGCGGCATGGCGGGCGGCGCGGTCGGCGCACTGTTCGGCGCGCTGTTTAAGCTCGGCGCGCCGGTCTACGGCGTTACCGGTATCCCGGCGATCCCGGCGGTCAACAACATCCCGCTGTATCTCGTTGAACTGCTGATCTCGGCAGGCGTCGCGTTCGTGCTGACCATCTTCATCTGGAAGGAAGAGAAGCCGGAAGAGAAAGCAGCCGAGCCCGAACCCGAAAAGCCGCTTGAACTTCCGACGGTCTCCGTTATCCGCTGCGCGGCAGGCAGCGTCATGCAGCCGGTCAAGGGCAACGTCATCGCGCGCGAAGCGATCCCGGACGACACCTTTGCTTCCGGCGTGCTCGGCGACGGCGTCGGCATCGAGCCGGAGGACGAACTGGTCGTCGCGCCGTTTGACGGAACGATCAGCTCGGTCGCCGAAAGCAAGCACGCGATCGGCATCGAAGCGAACGGCATGGAAATGCTGATCCACGTCGGCGTCGATACCGTCAACATGCAGGGCGACGGCTTCGAATGCCTCGTCAATGAAGGCGACGAAGTCAAGCTCGGTCAGCCGTTGATCCGTTTCAGCCGCGAAAAGATCAAGGCGGCGGGCTACAGCGATACCGTTGCGGTACTTCTCACCAATTCCGACGACCTCGAAGGCGTCGAATGCGGTGCAAAATAAACAGTAATCACACAGGAGGACAATACTATGAAGTCATTTGAGTACACCATCACCGATCCGGTCGGCATCCATGCGCGTCCCGCAGGCGTTCTTGTCAAGGAGATCAAAAAGTATGCGTCGACCGTCACCGTCAACAAGGGCGAAAAGTCCGTCAACGCGCTGAAACTGATGGCGCTGATGGGCATGGGCATCAAGCAGGGCGATACGATCCGTATCGACGTCGACGGCGCGGACGAAGAGACCGCCGCGGCTGAGATCGAGGCCTTTTTCAAAGCCAACCTGTAAGCAACACAAAAAGACGGCTGCCGTTTGACAGCCGTCTTTGTCCATTCTGAACACGGAGGAAAATGTATGATTACAATTCAAGGTAAAGGCGTCAGCACCGGCGTGGCGCTCGGTCCCCTGTATTTCTATCAGCGTGCCAAGAGCACGGTTTCCCGCTATACGGTCACCGATACGGACGCGGAATGGGCGCGGTTCAAGACGGCGCAGGAAAAAGCCGTTGAACAGCTCGGCGAGCTTGCGGAAAAGGCGAGAGCCGAAGCGGGCGACGAAGCGGCGATGCTGTTTGAAACGCATCAGATGATGGCGGAGGACCTCGATTTCGAGGAGAGCATCCAGACCGCAATCAACGAGAACAAGCTGAACGCGGAGGCGGCGGTTTCCGACACGGCGGGGCAGTTTGCGGAGATGTTCGCCGCAATGGACGACGCGTATTTCCAGGCGCGCGCCGCGGACGTCAAGGACGTCGCGGGCCGCATTCTCGGCATTTTGACCGGCGCGGTCGCGGGCGGCGTGGATTCGCCGGTCCCGGTCATCCTCGCGGCGGACGATCTTGCGCCGAGCGAAACCGTACAGCTTGACAAGAGCAAGATTTTAGGCTTCATTACCGAAGGCGGCAGCGGTTCGAGCCATACGGCGATCCTCGCCCGCACGATGGGCATTCCCGCGATCATCGGCGTCGGCAAAGCGCTCACACCCGAAACGGCGGGGCACGAGGTCATCATTGACGGCAGCAACGGCAACATCCTGATCGACGCGGACGAAGCTTCGCGCGTGAAGATGCTCAAAAAGATGGAGGAGCAGAAGAAGATACAGGCGCTTTTGGACGAGCTCAAGGGCAAGCCGAATGTCACGAAGGACGGACAAAGCGTGCGCATCTACTGCAACATCGGCAGCCCGGACGACGTTGCTGCGGTTCTGAAGAACGACGCGGGCGGCGTCGGCCTGTTCCGCAGCGAGTTCCTGTATCTGAACTGCGACGATTATCCGGACGAGGATTATCAGTTCGAGGCATATAAAAAGGCGCTCTCCGACATGGGCGGCAGGGAAGTCGTTATCCGCACGCTCGACATCGGCGCGGACAAGCAGATCGGCTATTTCAACCTCCCGAACGAGGAGAATCCGGCGCTCGGCAACCGCGCGCTGCGCATCTGCCTGAACCGTCCCGAGATCTTCCATA
This sequence comes from Clostridia bacterium, assembly GCA_017524445.1. Lineage (GTDB taxonomy): Bacteria > Bacillota > Clostridia > Christensenellales > CAG-138 > UBA3792. The sequence goes on from JAFXVP010000005.1 coordinate 51,209, forward strand.
CGCAGATCCGCGCGCTGTACCGCGCGTCCGCGTTCGGAAAGCTCAGTATCATGTTCCCGATGGTCACGTCCGTCTGGGAAGTGCGTGAAGCAAAGAAGATGTGCGAGCGCGTCAAGAAGGAACTCACCGACGAGGGCATTCCGCTTGACAACGAGGTCGAGGTCGGCATCATGATCGAGACGCCCGCGGCGGCGGTCATCTCCGACCGGCTTGCAAAAGAAGTCGACTTCTTCTCCTGCGGTACGAACGACCTGACGCAGTACACGCTTGCGTGCGACCGGCAGAACAACGACCTCGGGCGCTTCTTCAACCCGCATCATCCCGCGGTGCTGCGCCTCTTGAAGATGGTCTGCGACAACGCGCACAAAAACGGCATCTGGGTCGGTATCTGCGGCGAGCTCGGCGCGGACCTTGCGCTCACCGAGACGTTCCTGTCCATCGGCATCGACGAGCTGTCCGTTTCGCCGCGTTCGGTCCTGCCGCTTCGCCAGAAGGTGCGCGAGATCGACGTACGCGTCGTACGTGAGAAGGTGCTCGCGGATCTCATGGGCGACGCCAATACGGAGATCTGAAATCTGAACAATACACTTATGAAAGTCCCCGACCGGGGACTTTTGTTGTACCTTGCGTTCTTGACAAATACCCCATGGGGGTATATAATACGGATTGCATGGGTACCCTGAGGGGGTACCGAAAGGAGCTTTTGTATGGAAGAAACGTGTCAGGCGTGCGCGCATGATCGGAAAAAGATGCGGGACGATAAGGAAAAACGCGACCTGATGAATCGGCTTAAAAGGATCGAGGGACAGGTGCGCGGGCTCGAGCGTATGCTGGAGGAGGACGCGTACTGTCCGGACATTCTCGTGCAGGCGTCCGCGGTGAATTCCGCGCTGAACAGCTTCAGCACGACGCTGCTCGGAAACCATCTGCGCACATGTGTTTCAGAAGACATTCGCGCAGGGCGCGAGGACACGATGGACGAGCTGATGGAAACGTTGAAAAAGATGCTGAAGTAAGCGGAGGACGGATATGAAGCAATACAACGTGACCGGAATGAGCTGCGCGGCGTGCTCCGCGCGGGTCGAAAAGGCAGTGTCCGGCGTTCCGGGCGTGACCGCTTGCTCCGTGAGCTTATTGACAAACTCCATGGGCGTCGAGGGGACGGCTTCATCGGATGAGATCATCCGCGCAGTGGAGGCGGCGGGCTACGGCGCGTCGTTGAAGGGCGCCGAAAAGAAAGCGTCCGGCGATCCGTCGTGGGCGGACGCGGAAGCGCTGAAGGACCGCGAGACGCCGAAGCTCGTTCGGCGGCTGCTGTTTTCCGTACCGGTCCTGCTCTTCCTCATGTATTTTTCCATGGGGCATATGATGTGGAACTGGCCCGCGCCGAAAGCATTTGACAATCTCGTTTTTCTGGGGCTTTTTGAGCTGCTGCTTGCCGCCGCCGTCATGGTGATCAACGGGAAATTCTTTACCTCCGGCTTTACGTCTTTGTTTCGCGGCGCGCCGAACATGGACACGCTGGTCGCACTTGGATCGGGCGCGTCGTTCGGATATTCGCTTGTTTCGCTGTTTCTGATGATCCTTGCACAAGGCGAGGGGCAGCAGAACGTCGTCATGAAGCATGGCATGAACCTCTATTTCGAGTCGGCGGCGATGATCCCGACACTGATCACGGTCGGCAAGATGCTCGAAGCCCTGTCGAAGGGACGCACGACGGACGCGCTGAAAGGGCTTATGAAGCTTGCGCCGAAGACCGCCGTGCTGAAAAAGGACGGCGTCGAAACGGAAGTCCGTATTGACGAGGTGCGGGCGGGGGACGTGTTCGTTGTTCGCCCCGGCGAGCAGATCCCGGTGGACGGCGTGGTCATAAAAGGTGTTTCGGCTGTCAACGAATCCGCGCTGACCGGCGAGAGTATTCCGGTCGACAAAGCGGAGGGCGACACGGTCTCCGCCGCGACGATGAATCAGCAGGGTTATCTCGAATGTCGCGCAACGCGGGTCGGAGAGGACACGACGCTCGCGCAGATCATCCGCACCGTTTCCGATGCGGCGGCGACCAAAGCGCCGCTTGCGCGGATCGCGGACAAGGTTTCCGGCGTCTTCGTGCCGGCGGTGATGGGGATCGCCGTTCTGACGCTGATCGGCTGGCTGATCGCCGGTCGTCCGTTCCCGTTTGCGATCGCGCGCGGGATCTCCGTGCTCGTCATCAGCTGTCCGTGCGCGCTCGGGCTGGCGACGCCGGTCGCGATCATGGTCGGCAGCGGCGTCGGCGCGAAAAACGGTATTCTGTTTAAGACCGCCGCCGCGCAGGAAGGCGCGGGACGGACGCGGATCGTCGCGCTCGACAAGACCGGCACGGTCACGGAGGGACAGCCGAAGGTCACGGACGTGATCCCGATCGGTACGGATCGGGATGAGCTTCTGACCCTCGCCGCCTCGCTGGAAAAGAACAGCGAGCATCCGCTTTCGAAGGCGGTGCTTGCCGCGGCGGAGGGGCTTGCGCTCTCCGAAGTTACGGACTTTGCGGCGCTGCCCGGGCACGGGCTTTGCGCGCGGCTGAACGGAAAGGAACTGCTCGGCGGCAGTCTCAAATATCTCGCGTCCCGCGGATTGGCGAACAGGACTGCGGAGCAGCAGGCGAACGCGCTTGCCGAGGAGGGCAAAACGCCGCTGCTGTTCGCACTGGACGGAAAGCTGCTCGGCATTATCGCCGTGGCAGACCCGATCAAGGAGGATTCCGCGCAGGCGATCAGGGAGCTTCGGGGCATGGGCGTGCAGACCGTGCTGCTGACCGGCGATAACGAGCGCACCGCGCGGGCGATCGGCCGGCAGGCGGGCGTGGATCATGTGATCGCAAACGTGCTTCCTGACGAAAAGGCGGATGTGATCCGACGTTTGAAAACGCTCGGCAGGGTCGCGATGGTCGGCGACGGCATCAACGACGCACCGGCGCTCACGGTGGCGGACAGCGGTATCGCGATCGGCGCGGGCACGGATGTCGCGATCGACGCGGCGGACGTCGTGGCGGTGAAAAGTCGGTTGAAGGACGTGACCGCCGCGATCCGGCTGAGCCGCGCCACGATCCGGAACATTCACGAAAACCTGTTCTGGGCGTTCTTCTACAACGTGATCTGCATCCCGCTTGCGATGGGGATGTACGGCATCGAAATGAAGCCCATGTACGGCGCGGCGGCGATGGCGCTGAGCAGCTTTTTCGTGTGCATGAACGCGCTGCGGCTGAACCTTGTGAAGCCATACGACGCGAAGCACGACCGCAAAGGAAAAACGGTCCCGGCGGAAGCGCTGAGATCGATGATTGAAGAAACAAAAAAGGAGGAACAAACGATGACAAAGACGCTGAAGGTGGAAGGCATGATGTGTCCGCATTGCGAAGCGCGGGTGAAGAAAGCGCTCGAAGCGATCCCCGGCGTAGAGAATGCGGTTGCGGATCATACCCAAGGCACCGCGGTCGTTACGCTCAACGCACCCGTCGCCGACGACGTTTTGCACGATGCGGTGGAAGCACAGGACTATCGCGTGCTCGGTGTGGAGTGACGCATGATCACGACGATTCTGTGGGACGTTGACGGCACGCTGCTGGATTTCGAAGCGGCGGAACGGGCGGCGATCCGCGTGCTGTTTCAAAAATACGGTCTGGGCGAGTGCACGGACGCGATGCTCAGGCGCTATTCCGAGATCAACGTCGGATTCTGGAAACGGCTGGAACGCGGCGAGATCACAAAGCAGGAGGTCCTGCTCGGGCGGTTTACACAGTTTTTCGGCGAATGCGGCGTCGACCTGTCGATCGCGGCTGCGTTCAACGCGGATTATCAGCTGAAGCTCGGCGATACCATCGTATATCGCGACGACAGCTTCGAGATCGTCCGGTCGCTTCGGGGAAAGGTGAAGCAGTACGTCGTTTCGAACGGAACGGTCGCGGCGCAGACGAAAAAGATGCAGCGATCCGGGTTCGGCGAGCTGATGGACGGCGTGTTCCTTTCGGAACAGCTCGGCGTTGAAAAGCCGAATGTCGGCTTTTTTGAGAAGGTGTTCGCCGCGATCCGTCCCGCGGATCTGAATGAGGTCATGATCGTCGGCGATTCGCTGACGAGCGACATGCAGGGCGGGATGAACGCGGGGATTAAAACCTGCTGGTACAATCCCGGGAAAAAGCCTGTGCCAGACGGGTACCGGCTCGATTACGTGATCTCGGATCTGCATGAACTGTCGGACTGCCTGAACGGCAGCGTTCCCGCACGAAAGAAATCCTGATGCAAGCACTGCCGGCGTGCCTGCAGCTTTCGACGATCATACGCGGAAAGCGCAGCCTGCTTTTTATGAAACACGGGCAGTTACAGAACGTGAACGCGCTGCACGGGGGAAGCCCCGTATGCAGCGCGTTGCTGTATTCATGATTTGATTGTTCGACGTCGCTTCAGGTCGGAACGTGTATGATTCACGCGATCCGAATGAACGGCTTTCGTTAATGCCCGATAAACGCGCGTTTGTTGCGTCCCGGGAAGGTGTTGAACCGATCGGGCGTCCAGACGGGGTCAATCTCCTCCACGGCTTTTTCCACGGTAATGACCGCGTCGTTATGATCGAGGTCGATCAGCGTATAGCGGTCGTTGCCCATGCCGAGCTCCTTCATATAGCTGAGCTGCCGGAGACCGTGTCGCGTCTCGATGCGTTCGGTCAGCGCCTTGCCGCCGAAGTTCGGAAGCGCGTACACGAGATCGACGCTCGCGGCGTCCGCGGCGAGAATGTCCAAGGACGCGACGATGCCGATATCCGGCGTCACGACGGGTTCCGCTTCGGGACCTTCGCAGTCACAGGAGACGGACATGTTGCGCATCACATTGATGAAGCAGACGTGCGGGGCGAAGTGATCGACCGTCGCCTTTGTGCTCTCCGAAATGCGCTCCATCAGCTCCTCCTCGGCAATGCTCCACATGTTGCTGCTGCCCTTTGCGGTATGGATCTCCTTTTTGCCGATCCGACCGTCCGCACAGCCGATGCCGATGTTTTTGTTCGAACCGCCGAAGCCGCCCATCATATGCCCCTTGAAGTGCGTGAGCACGAGCAGCGAATCGTATTGCAGCATGGACTTTCCGACGTGCATGGTCTCAAACCACTTGCCGCTTTGCACGGGAAGCTCGGCAACGCCTTCCGCATCGGTGATATCGACCGGGCAGAACGTCCAGCCGTTGATCTCCAACGTTTTTTTATGCTCCTCGGTCGTATAGCGGCTGCCCTCGTAATAGGTGTTGGTTTCAATGATCGCCGCGTCGGGCAGGCGCGTGCCGATCAGTTCTTTGACCCAAGGACGCGGGATGATGTTCGGTCCTTCCGCCTCACCGGTGTGCAGCTTGATCGCGACCTTGCCGGTAAGGACGGAGCTGACCCTGTCAAAGATTTTCAGAAGTCCTTTTTCGGAAAGATCGCGTGTGAAGAACACGGCGGAGCTTTCGCCGGTGCGCTGTTCAAACGGAATATACGTGCTGCCGCCCTTGCCGGGAACGGGATTCTTGTCTGTCATCTGGTGATCCTCCTTTATATGATACCGGTATTATAACACAGATTCATGGATCTGCGTCACCGCTCTTTTTGTAATCACAGATTTTTTTCGGAAATCGTCTTTTTTATTGAAGAACGGTCCGTTTTTCGTTATAATACAGGTAATACCAATACAGGAGGAATGATCATGAAACAACCGATCAAAACCACAGAAGCCATTTTCCCGATGCCGGTTCTGCTCATCTCGACCTTCAATCCGGACGGAACGGTCGACGTCATGAACGCGGCGTGGGGTACGATGCTCGACCGCGACAAGGTTGCGCTGAACCTGACCGAAACGCACAGAACCGTACAGAACATCAAGGCACGCAAGGGCTTTGTTGTGCATATCGCAGATGCGAAGCACGTGGTCGAAGCGGACTGGTTCGGCGTCGTCAGCGGAAACAAAGAGCCGGAAAAGTTCGCAAAGTCCGGCATGACCTATGTGAAGTCCGAACTTGTCGACGCGCCGATCATCAATGAGCTGCCCATCGCGCTCGAATGTGAATTCATCGAGTACCAGAACGACGAGACCGGTCTCGGCGTCATCGGCAAGGTCCTGCGCACCTCGGTCGAGGAAGCAAATATGAAGGACGGCAAGGTGGATATCGATTCGGTCGAGGCGATCGCGTTCGATCCCTATACGCACGGATATTACAAGGTCGGCGGCAGAGTCGGCGACGCGTTCAAAGACGGACTGAAGCTCAGATAATCGGCGGATCCCGAAGCGAAAAGGACAGAGGAGAGAAAAATGAAAGAGGAGCGGAAGCTTTTCCGGGAGCAGCGGAAGCTTTTCCGGGAGCAGATGAAGCTTTTACGGGAGCAGATGGAGCTTTTACGGGAGCAGATGGAGCTTTTACGGCTCAACCGGGAAGCACAGCGCCCGAAAGGCGCGTATTATTTGTTGTTTGCCATGATCGTGCTGACGGTCATCTACATCGTCGACGAGATCACGTCCAACATGAACTCTGCCATGCAGCCGTATGCGTTGTTCGATCTGTTTCATATCGCATCGCGCAACGTCAACACGCCGGAATACACGAATGCGATCAACACGGTTGCGCCGTGGCAGGTGGCGTCCAATCTGTTTCTGATCATTACGCCGTTCTATAAGGCGCTGTCCGACCGGTTCGGCCGTCGGCTGTTCCTGATGATCAATACCGTCGGAATGGGCGTGGGTATGCTGATCGTGATGACAAGTCACAGCACGGTACAGTATATTCTCGGCATGCTTGCCATGATGTTCTTTACCCCGAACGACATGCAGGTGCTCTATATCATGGAGACTGCGCCGAAGGAAAAACGCGCGACCTACAGCTTTATCGCAAAGGGCATTGCGCTGATTTCCGTGTCGCTGATCGGCGTTTTGTCGCGGGCATTTTTGAAAGAGGACGTACCGGAAAGCTGGCGCATGGTCTATCTGATCCCGGTGATCGTGGCGATTGTTGTCGGTGCGGGATCGTTTTTGCTCATGCGGGAGACGCCGGTGTTCGTCGAACAGCGGCGCGGCTACCTTTCGCTGACGCCGGAAGAACGCCGCATCAAAGCGGAGGAGGACAAAAAGAACGGTACAGCCGAACAGGGCGGCGTGTTCCGCGCGATCAGATTCATCTTCAAAAACCGTCAGCTCCGCTGGATCTTCATTGCGGGATTCCTGTTCTTTGCAACGACCTTCTATACCTCGTACTATTCCACGGTGCTGGAAGGCGCAATGACGACTGCGCTGGTATCGACTGCGCTCATCATCTATCCGCTGGTCAACGGTGTCGTTACCATCGTCAGCGGGTTCTTCTCCGATAAGCTCGGCCGTAAAAAGGTATGCCTGATCCTCGGCGGGCTGGCGCTTTTGGGACTTCTGGCGTTCGTGCTTGCATGCCGCCTCAACTGGGGACCGGTCGCCGCCGGTATCGCCTACGGGTGCTCCATCGGCGGACTGTGGTCGATGTCCGATACGCTGATCCTCACCATGCCTGCGGAATCCTCGCCGTCCGGCATGCGCGCCTCGGTCATGGGAACGATCTCGGTCATGATCGGCGCGGGCATGTTCATCGGACAGGCGCTGTTCCTGGTGCTGCAGAATTTCTTCCCGATGGACATTCTGTTCCTGTGCATCGGCGTGCCGTTCATGGCGGTTTCGCTGATCTTGATCATGCTCAAGGTCAGGGAGACCAAGGACGTCGATCTCGACAACGTCACGGCGGATACGTTCCGGTAAGTTGTCGTTTTGACCGCTTTATGCAACCGAAAACACAGCCCGCCGAAAAGCGAGCTGTGTTTTTATATCCGTTATTCGGTTTTCGTTCGTTCGTCTGCGCCGTGACGGTCAAGGTACGCCTGCTTTTTTTGCGCGTCCTCGGCTTCCAAAGAGGTTTCGTCGTGGATGCCGCCCAACGATTCCAGATGGTGCCGGATCTCGTGGCGCAGAACGCCGCGCAGGATCTCTTTTGCCTGTTTTTCGTCGGCGTTTGGATAGACCCGGTCGAACGAGCCCTTGAAGAGCGTGATCTGCCGTACGCCGGAATACACCCGATACACGCCCATGGTATAGAGATCGTTTCCTTTGGCGTAGCCGGGGACCGACGCCGCTTCCGACACGATGACGCCGCCGGAAAGCTCCCGGAAGAATTCGTCCGGAAGCTCGTCCATCAGTTCGAAAACGATTGCTCTGAATACCTCTGTGCTGATCATACGACGATTATACAGGAAAAGTCGGAGAATAGCAACCGCGCAGTTGTCGGATTCGATTGATTCCCGCTTTGTTTTGTGTTACAATTATATACAAGATCCGCATATGCCGGAACGGAGGGCGATTATGAAAGAGAAAAAAAGCAAGGCCGCAAAGAAGGTCGCGGCGGGAGCGGCGGGCGTTGTGACCGCGGCGGGACTGCTCGTGAATACGGTCGTGACCGATCCCGCGACGCTCTTGAAGCCCGCGGACGAATCGACGGTCGATCCTTCGCATGTCTGCGTGGTCGACGACGTGGAGAATCGCAGATATATCGTCGAAACCGACGAATACGAACCGTATACGCTGCGGGAGCGAATCTGCCTTCGGATCCAATCGCTGCCGCTTCCGGTGCGCGCGCTCGCGCTGCTGCCGCTGTGGGGGATCGGAGAGGTGCTGACCGTGCTGCTGTCCGCGCTGTGGAACTCACCGGTCGGACAGTTTTTACTGCATTTCCTTCTGGAGATCGCGCTGCTCGTCGGACTGTTTGCGCTCGTATGGAAGCTGCTATTTCCGCACGTTCCGCTCCGCAAGCTCTTTTCCAGGAAGACGTTTCCGTGGCTGATCGTCGGCGCGTTGGTGATCGCCGCCGCGGACGCACTTTTGGGGTATTACTGGGAACCGTGGAAGGTGTGGCGCATCGTGCTGCTCGTGCTTGTCGGGTTCGCCGTGCTGCTGCTTTTGTATCGCCGCATTCTGGACAAGCTGCCTTTGCCGAAGGCGAGAAGAAGGAAAGTCGAACTGGTTGTGGAATGAATCTTCGGGACCGCCGCGGGGCGGTCTTGATTTTTATGAACAAATCTGCATTTTTATGATGGACAACGGAAAGATTGTGTGATATAAATAAATAAACCGGTTGTATGCGGGAGACGATCCCGAGGCCGGGAAAGGAGATCTACATGAAAGCATTCAGACCGATCCTGTCCATTTTGCTCGTACTGCTTCTGCTCGTCCCGACGCTGCCGGCGGTTGCCGCAACGGATTCGTCGGAGAACGGCAATCAGCGCGTCGTCAACAACTCGATCATCATCGACGATGACGCGACCGGCGGCTACGAGGGCGACTACGTCGTCATCTATAACCCCGCGACGTCGTATTCCACGTCCTACAGTACCGGCACCATGACCGGACTGATCGAAACGACGATCGAAGCGAACGCGAGCACGTTCCCGATCCAGAACATTCCCAATCCGGACGAGCGGCTCTGCAAGATCGACGTCGATTCCGCATTGAGATCGCAGGCACAGTCCGAAGTGCAGTCGGTTACGCCGCCGCAGGAGCCGATCAAGGCGTCCTACAACGTCGGCGACACGAAGACGTTCAGTATCTATTCTACCTATTCGCCGACCGGCAGCGGCAGCGTACAGTTCAAGTGCCTGTACGTGGGCTCTCACTGCTATATCTGGACGCCTACGTCCTCTTCAAATAACACGTATCCGCTCGATACGATCGATTCGTCGTTTGCAAAGATGGCTGCGGACGAGTTTGACTCCAAGTTCGATCTGATGCAGTCCTCCTTCGGCAACCACACCAACGGCTCGAACGGCGACGGCAAGCTGCACATGCTGTATTACAACATCAACGACGGATGGCAGCCCGGTCAGGGCTATGTTGCCGGCTTCTTCTATCAGGTGGACATCTCCAACAACGGTCTGCCCATTCTGAACATCGACACCTATCCGGGCGTCTATTACAAAAACTCCGCGGGCACCGAATACAAGCGGATGGACGATACCTACAACACGATGGTGCATGAGTATCAGCATCTGATCAACTACTCCAATACCTCCGGGATGAGCTCCTGGCTCAACGAGTGCTTCTCCGCCGCGGCGGAGGAGATCTGCTACCCCGGCAGCTCCGTCGTCGGCCGCATCCAGTCATGGGAGGAATATTACTATTCCGACAACGGCGATTGGCTGAATCCACCGAAAGAGTTCATGTATGATTCCGCGAACAGTCTCCATACGGGCTATTCGATGTACAACTGGAGCAACAGCCTTGACAACAACTCTATCCTTGCGCTGTACTCCCAGGTTTCCTTCTTTGCGCAGTATCTGTTTACCCGATTCGGCAACTCGATCTATCGGCAGATCTCCAGCAGGTATTCCTCCAGCGAAACGACCGCGATCACCAACGCCACGGGCGTAAGCTGTGCGGACCTCGTCCGCGACTTCCGCGTCGCAGTGACCGCGAACGCTGCGCAGAGCCAGTATAACGGCGTCTACGGCTTCAAGGTGCAGAACGGTTACGATCCCACACAGTACAATAACGTACAGAATCCGTGGGATCTTCTGGGACCGGTCATCTTCACCGGCACAAGCTGCTCCATCAAGGGCGGCGGCGCGATCACAGTCAAGCCGAAAAACGGCGTCTATAATCCGCCGTCCGGCGCAAACTCCAATCTGAAGTATATCGGCATCAAGCTCGCTTCTCCGTATACAGTCACCGCGGTCTCGAACAACGAGGCGTGGGGCACGGTCTCCGTTGACGGCATCAAGATCACCGCAACGCCCGCAACCGGCTACTACGTTTCCGGCTATGAGGTCGTAAGCGGCACCGCGACCGCAACGGTCAGCGGCAATATCATCACCGTCACGCCCGAAAGCGACTGCACGATCCGCGTCATCTTCGCGCCAAAGCCAAGCTATACCGTGAACTTCGTCGCCGCCGGCAATAATGAAGGCAGCCAGACCGCCTTTGACGGTGACACGATCACGCTGCCGAGCTCCGTCAGCGTCAACGCGGAGGGCTGGACGTTCTCCGGCTGGACGGACACGGAGGTTCCGAACGAAACGACGCTGAAGCCCGGTTTTCTTGCACCCGGCGCAAGCTACACAGTGACCGCGAACGCCACGCTGTACGCGCTCTATACCCGCGTCGAAGAAGGTGCGGGAGAGATCGGCTATGAGCTGGTCTCCAACGCGCCGACCGACTGGACCGGCAACTACGTCATCACCTACGGCACCGACACGGATATGTACGTCATGACCGGCGTATCGCCAAGCTCCAACGGCGCGCAGATCGAAAGCACCGCCAACGCAACCACTTACGCGAACGCAGGCGTTGCACTGACGGGCTCCAAACTGACCAATGTCGCGAACAGCTACATATTCAAGCTCGCGAAACACGGCAATTACTATTCCATCCAGAGCGCGTCGACAAACGCGTACGTCGGCGAGGATTCCTCCTCGTATCTCGCGGGCTACACGTCCTATGCCTCCGGCAGCTGCGACTGGACGCCCGGCACGCTGGACAACGCGAGCAGCGCGACCCACGCCAATAACGGCAGCTATCCGCTTCTCGGCTTCAGCACCGGCAGCGGGTACTTCTGGTCCGGCAGTACATCGAGCGGCGCGTCTGCCGCAAAGAACGTTCGCTTCTGGAGAGAGAACGGCGGCGATCTGACCTACTACACCACGAGCCCCGTCGAACCGCATCAGCACACCTACGGTCCGTGGACTTCGAACGGCAACGGCACGCACAGCAAGACCTGCTCCGAGTGCCAGGATGTCGTCACCGAAAACTGCACCTACAATGACGTGGTCACGCAGCCGACCGTCACCGAACAGGGCTACACGACCCACACCTGCACCGTCTGCGGCTACAGCTTTGTTGACAGCTACGTCGATCCGCTCGGCTACACGGTAAGCTTCTCCGTGCCCGCAGGCGTCACGGCGCCCGGCGCCATGAACTGCCAGGCAGGCGCGTCCATCACGCTGCCCACCGCAGGCGCACCCGAGGGCTACACCTTCCTCGGCTGGGTCACCGAAGACGTCAACAACGTAACGACCATGCCGACGGTGCTCACCGGCAGCTACTCCGCAACCGCGGATATCACGCTGAAAGCGCTGTACTCGCACGTCGAGACGACCGTCGCGGGCTATGAGCTTCTGACCGAAGCGCCCGCCGACTGGACCGGCAGCTA
>JAFXVP010000036.1 GCA_017524445.1 Clostridia bacterium
CGCTCGCTGCAGACAATCCCTAATCTCGTTTGCTGCTAAGTTTGGCGTCACGAAAGCAGCAAGAAAGTACAAAGTCAACCGTCAGTACATCTATCGCTGGAGGAATCGTTATGACGGAACCTTAGAATCCCTTTACGATCGTTCTCACCGTCCGCACACACATCCCAATCAGCATACCGAGCAGGAATTGAAGCTGATCGGAGATATGCGAAGAAGAAACCCCAATACCGGCATTGTCGTACTTTGGGTGAAACTCCTTCCTCGGCAATCTTTCTCAGACATTGCTTTGAGAAATTTCCCTTCCTGATCACATTTGTTCGGATAAATGTCCTGCTTGCTAAACCGTGCCTGAACCGTGCGACAAATCAACGCTGTGCAACATTCTTCCTCACTTTTTCACGAGAAAACGAGGCTAATCTATTTCAAATATTGAAATGCGAATTTCTTTATGGTATGATAACAACGCTACACGAACCATATTGAAGTCAAGCACGAAGGGTGCGTTTTTTGCTCATGGCAAAAACGCAGCCTCCACATTGGCATCCATCGTGTATGGCTTCAGTCAATGGTTTGTGTAGCGACAGACGGAGAAATGCGTTTTTCGTGCGCGGCTCCGGCTGCGCACTTTTTTGTTTTGGAGGGGCATACATGGAGCAAACAAACCTGACGGGCTATCCGTCCATCGACAAGCCGTGGCTGAAATACTATACGAAGGAAGACTTGGCAATCAAGGTTCCCACATGTACCGTTTATCAGAATATCTATGACCGCAACAAGGATCATCCGAACGACGTTGCCATTCTGTATTACGGAAACAAGATCCGCTATAAAGCCCTGTTCTCCAACGTAGAGCTCTGCGCAAAAGCGCTTCGGCAGATCGGCATTCACTCGGGCGACTGTGTAACGCTGTGCACGGCGGGCGTGCCGGAGGCGATCTATCTGGTCCTTGCGTGCAGCCGGATCGGCGCAATCGCTAACTTCCTCAATCCGTTGTTTACAAAGGAACAGATGATCGAGCGGATCAACGAGACCGAGGCGAAATGGATCTTCGTTCTGGACGCCATGTATTCTTATATCGAAGCGGCGCTTCCGGAGACCTGCATCGAGAACGTCGTCGTTATCCCTGCAACCAATTCGATCCCGCCGCTGCTTTCCAAAGCCCTGTATTGGAAAAGCCCGACAAGAAAGATTCTCCGAAAGGGCAACGAAAGACAGCACCATTTGAGTTGGAAAGATTTTTGCTCATTCAGCTGCGCGTATGAAGGCGCACCGGATGTGCCGTATCAGCCGGATACGCCGACGGTCATGGTCTATTCCTCTGGTTCGACTGGCGCGTCGAAAGGAATCCTGTTGACCAATGACGGGATCAACGCCACGGTCGCAAATTACCAAACACACAGTTATGAATATGAACGTGGAGATACATTCTTGCAGATGATCCCAATTTGGTTCTCTACTGGTATTGTTCTTTCAATACTAATGCCGCTTGTCCAAGGAATTACTGTTATTCCGGAACCGAAATTCAGCAAAGAATCTTTCGTCAATGATTTGCTGAAATATAGACCTGTATTAACTTTGACGGCTACAAGTCTCTGGATTTATGCGGCTACATCAAATGAAATGGAGAAATCTGATTTTTCAAATATGAAGTACCCCATTACTGGAGGAGAAAAGTATCTTCCACAAGACGAACTAAAAATCTCAGAATTTTTGAAAGGACACGGCTGCACGGCCGAAATGATAAAAGGATATGGAATGTGCGAATTGGGTGGGACTGTATCAACTTCCTCACATGCGATTGAGTATTCAGGAAAAGTTGGCGGTGCTGGCGCTCCGATCCTGAACGTCATCGCCAGTGCTTTTGACATTTCCTCCGACAAAGAACTCCCTTACGGTCAACATGGAGAAATCCGCGTGCTCTCTCCCGCCCGGATGAAGGGTTATTACAAGAATCCGGAAGCAACGGCGGAATTCTTCAAAACGGACAAACACGGAAACATCTGGGGCTGCACCGGCGACATCGGCTATGTGGACGAGGACGGCGAGATCTTTATTCTCGGCAGAGCCAAGGACCATTTCCACAGGGATAACGGCGAGATCGTATACCTGTTCGACATCGAAGGCGAGATCCTGAAGGATGAAGCCGTGGATCAATGCAAGGTAGTATATTTCAAAACGTCGTCAAGCACGGTGACCGTCGCGCATATTGTGTTCCGAAAGGACGTGCCCGATACGAAAGCGGCGCTGGAACGCATTCACAGGCGGCTTATCAGAACATTGCCGGACTATATGATTCCGCAATATTACAAAGCGAGAGCGGCGATGCCCGTTCACACAAACGGCAAACTGGACGTCTACGCCCTGCGCGACGACCGGGAGGGGCTTGTTTCGGGGGAACAGTTGAAATAAGAGACGGAATAAACGCGGCGCACACCTTGCGAAAGATGTGCGCCGTTTGTTTGGAATCCCCTCTTGAACAATCTCTTCCGAGGGCCCTTTTTTGATGCGGTCATCTTCTGCGCGCTCTGCCTGCGATGGACAAAAGACGCAGCACGGTCACGAACGAGCCGAGCGCGGCGAGCACATAGGTCATGGCGGCGGCGCGGAGCATCTTCTTTGCGCCGGGCAGCTCGTCCTCGGCAAGATAGCCGCCGTCGGTGAGCATTTCAAGCCCGCGCTTCGAGGCGTTGAATTCGACCGGCAGCGTGACGAGCTGGAACAGCAGCATCATGACGTACAGCCCGACGCCGACGAGCGCGATATAGTAGCCCGCGTTGCCCGTGCCCTGCGCGATGTACGAGAGCAGCAGTCCGCCGAGGACCAGAAACGGTCCGATGCGGCTGCCGATGTTTGCCGCGGGCAGGATCACGCTTCTGAGCTTCATCGGAGCGTAGTCCTCGTTGTGCTGCAGCACGTGTCCGATCTCGTGCGCGGCGACGGCAAGCGCGGAAACCGAGTTCGATCCGTACACCGCCTGCGAAAGCCCGACGACCTGGTTTTTCGGATCATAGTGGTCGGTCAGCGTCCCCTGTACCGGCTGCACCGGCAGATTGAGCCCGTTCCGGTACAGAAGCTCCTGCGCAAGCCGCGCGCCGGTCACGCCGCTTCTTGCGGGGACCTGCGCATGTGTATTGAAAACGCTCTGCACGCGTCCCTGCGCGATGAACGACAGGATCATGACTGCGAACAGCAGGATCAGATATACAAAATCAGGCATTCTGTTCCCTCCTTTTTCTTTATTATAAACGAACCGTGTGTGAATTACCATTGCAAAACGTGAAAAATATGTTATAATTCTCTGTACAAAACGCAAATTTAGGGCAGTCTATTCCCGTGAGGAGGCAGATATATGCAGTATTTGAAGCTGAAGGATATCCAGAAAGCGCCGGAATCTTTTGTCGGCGCGATCACCGTATGCGGCTGGGTCCGCACCGTGCGCGAAGGAAAGGCGTTCGGCTTTATCGAGCTGAACGACGGCACCTCGTTCCGTCCCGTGCAGATCGTGTACCCGAACGACGAACGCAAGCTCGGCAAGGGGCTGACCACCGGCTGCGCGATCGTTGTGGACGGCGAGCTCGTGTTGACCCCGGACGCGCCGCAGCCGTTTGAGATCCACGCAAGCGCGATCACGATCGAGGGCGAGTGCCCGCCGGACTATCCGATGCAGAAAAAGCGCCACACGCTTGAGTATCTTCGCACCATGCAGACGCTCCGTCCGCGCACGAACACGTTTTTAGCGACGTTTCGCGTGCGCTCCGTCGTCGCGGCGGCGATCCACGAGTTCTTCCAGGACCGCGGATTCGTCTATGTGCATACGCCGATCCTCACGAACGCCGACTGCGAAGGCCGCGGCGAGATGTTCCAGGTGACGACGCTCGATCTTGAAAACCTGCCCCGCACCGAGGACGGCAAAGTCGACTATTCGCAGGACTTCTTCAAAAAGCCCGTGCATCTTTCCGGTTCCGGTCAGCTTTACGGCGAGGCGTTTGCTTTGGCGTTCCGCGATATTTACACCTTCGGTCCGACGTTCCGCGCCGAGTATTCCTTCACCGCCCGCCACGCGAGCGAGTTCTGGATGATCGAGCCGGAGATGGCGTTCTGCGACCTCGAGGGCGACATGGACGTCGCCGAAGCGATGGTAAAATACATCATTCAGACGGTGCTCGAGCGCTGCCCCGCCGAGATGGAATTCTTCAACAAGTTCGTGGACAAGGGACTTTTGGAGCGCCTCGACAACGTGCTGAACAACGAATTCAAGCGCCTTTCCTACACCGAGGCGATCGAGATCCTGAAAAACTCCGGCGAGCAGTTCGAATACCCGGTCGAATGGGGCGTCGATCTGCAGAGCGAGCATGAGCGCTACATCACCGAAAAGGTTTTCGGCAAGCCCGTGTTCCTCACCGATTACCCGAAGGAGATCAAATCCTTCTACATGCGGCAGAACGACGACGGCAGGACCGTCGCGGCGGCGGACCTCTTGGTGCCCGGCGTCGGCGAGATCGTCGGCGGCAGCCAGCGTGAGGAGCGCTACGACGTGCTCGACGCGCGCTGCAAGGAGCTCGGCATGGACATGAGCGAATACCAGTGGTTCCTCGATCTGAGGAAGTACGGCGGCGTCAAGCACGCGGGCTTCGGTCTCGGCTTCGAGCGCATGGTGATGTACCTCACCGGCATGCAGAACATCCGCGACGTACTCCCCTTCCCGCGCACCGCGGCGAATCTGGAAATGTAAAACAGCATACGGCAAAACCGCCCTTTCCGGGCGGTTTTTTGTGTGCTTTGTTATGCGTTCTTCTGCTGTTCTTCGAGGCGCTGACGCTCGCGTTCGAACTGCAGCGTATAGAGCGAGTAATACCGGCCGCGCTTCCGCAGAAGCTCCTGATGCGTGCCCTGCTCGATGATCTCGCCGCGCCGCAGCACAATGATGTTGTCCGCGTGCTGGACCGTGGAAAGCCGGTGCGCGACGATCAGCATGGTGCCGATGTTCATCATCTTTTCGAGCGAGTCCTGAATGAGCACTTCGGTCTCGGTGTCGATGTTCGCCGTCGCCTCGTCGAGGATCATGACGGAGGGCTTATGGATGATGGTGCGCGCAAAGCTGAGAAGCTGCCGCTGTCCCGCCGAGAAGTTGTTGCCGCGCTCGCGCACGACCTCGTCGAGCCCGCCCTCCAGCCGGTCGATGAAGTGGTCCGCGTTGACGTAACGGCACGCCTCCATGATCGTTTCGTCGTCGATACCCTCAAGTCCCAGAAGGATATTGCTGCGGATCGTGCCCGAGAACAGGAATACGTCCTGCAGCATCTGTCCGAAGTGCCTGCGAAGCGACGCCGTTTTGATCTTTCGGATGTCGACGCCGTCGATCAGGATCTCGCCTTTCTGGAATTCGTAGTTCCGGCAGATCAGCGAAAGGATCGTTGTTTTGCCGGAGCCGGTCGCGCCGACGAACGCCACGGTGTCCTTCGGATTGACGTGGAAGGAAACGCCCTTCAGGACCCATTCGCCCGGGATATAGGAAAACCACACGTCTTTGAACTCGATCTCGCCGCGGACCTCGGTAAGCTCGATCGCGTCCGGCGCGTCAGCAAGCTTCGGCTCGATGTCCATGATCGTGAAGACCTTTTCGGCGCTCGCAAACGCGGACTGCAGCCAGTTGAACTGCTCGGCAAGGTTCTGGATCGGGTTATAGAACTTATTGATGTACATATAGAAGCTGACGATCGTACCGACCTCCAGCGTCTGCCCCAAAAACACCGTTCCGTCGAGATAGCCCTTTCCGCCGAGGAAGAACAGGCACAGCACGGAGCTGATATAGAGCATGTACACCAACGGACGGAAGATACCGAACACCAGGATCTGGTCGCGCTTCGCCCTGCCCAGTTTTTTGCTCTTGTCCGTGAAATCGCGGAGCTTTTCGTTTTCGCGGTTGAAGATCTGCGTGATCTTGATGCCGGACAGGTTTTCGGAAAGATAGGTATTGATGTCCGTCGTGCGGTCCTTGACGCGGCGGTACGCGCGGCGGGCGAACTTCCGGAAGATCATCGTGAACAGCACGATGAACGGCACGAAGCACATCACCATCAGCGTCAGCTCGTAATTTAACGCGATCATGGCAGCGAACACGCCGATGATGACAAACAGATTCTTGACGAGGTTGACCAGCAGCGACGTGAACATCAGCGAGATCGCGTTCGTGTCGTTCGTGACGCGCGTGACGAGCTTGCCGACCGGCATGGAATTCATCTGCTCATGCGAGAGCGATTCGATGTGCGTGAACAGGTCTTCGCGCATGCCGGAGATGATGCGCTGCCCGACCTTCTGCAGCACGATCGCCTGCACGTAGGTACAGACCATCGACACGATCAGGATGCCCGCGTACGTCGCGACGAGCACGAACAGACGTTTCAGCTCGAAGTCCGCGCGGATGAGGTCCGTGATCCTGCCGATCAGCAGCGGGGACACAACGTCGTACGCGATGCCGATCAGCACGATGAAGCCCACGAAGATGAACTGACCCGTATACGGCTTTGCGTAGCGCATGAGCCGCTTTACGATCTCGCCGTCCTTCATGTGACGGTCAAAGCCGATCGCCTGTTTTTTATCCTTGATCATGGCGAACGCGACGATCAGCACGACGGAGATCAGACCGATGATGCCGCCGACCAGAAGCAGGGGATAATAGTCATGCATTTCCGTCACCCCCTTCACGCGTTGGCGGCTTCTTCAAGCCGC
>JAFXVP010000037.1 GCA_017524445.1 Clostridia bacterium
GCCCTTTCTTTTTATCTGTTCGCCGCAAACTATCCGCGTTTCCCTCAGTCGCATACCTTAGTATAGCTCCTTCGTGAAAACGCGGATTCTGATACCATTCATTCCCGACCGCCTGCGGCGCAATTCATGACCGTCAGGTCAATTCACGGCGCAGCATCGCCCCTACGGGTCCGATGTGAAGAAACGTATACCGCTTATCCGGCAGAGGTGGTGATAATCCTTGAAAACGTATTGTAGGGGGCGACGACCTCGGCGCCCCGTTTCAGCAATTCACGGCGCAGCCAATTCATGTCCGCAGGGACAATTCACGGCGAAGCATGGTACGCGGTAGACGACGCACTGCGTCGTCGCGCGATCTGCCTCTGTAACGAAGTGGATTCATGTGCGAAGCACAATTCATGCCGAAGGCAATTCATCTGTAACGAAGCGGCAGCGAAATGGATCGCATCCGCCCGCCGTAAAAACATGTCAGCGGAACGGGAATCGACAACCCTCCCGCCTCATTTCATTCGGCACCCTCCCTTACACAGGGAGGGCAAGATCAACGAACGTGACGCTTGTCACGCTTGTCACATTTGTCACGCTCGTCACGTTTGTCACACACATTCTCTGCATTAGAATACGCATTTGCGGAAGCCGACGCGCTTCCGCTTTTTACTGCCGAAGAATTTATGAAAAAAGTATGAATTGGGGATGGATTTTTTCGGACGTTTCGTGTATAATGGATGCGTATAAATAGGGTACTGCGCCCTTTTTGGGACTGCCCTTTACGAATCTGAGTAGGAGGAGACAAGAACACATGAAAAAAGCATTGGCACTCATCCTGTCGCTTTTGATGGTGCTCGCGCTGATTCCGTCGGCATATGCCGTCGGCGAGGTTGCGATTGCCATGGATGCGGCGCCTGCGGACGGCGATAAGGTCGTGATGTATTATCCGACCGGAAACACCGTAATCAGCACGGTCGCCAGCGACAACAAGCTTACCGGGGTCAGCGTCACCGTAGACGGCGGCAGCATCGCTTTGCCGACGGGAGCGGCGATGTTCGATGTGACCGTTAACGAAGCGGGCGAATATGCTTTCGCGGTCGATGGAAAGTACCTGACCACCGGCGAAACGGGCGGCTCGCTGACGTTCAATGACACGCTGACTGATTTCGGTCTGTGGGTCCTCGAACCCGTCGAAGGCAAGGGGTACCTTGTCAAGAGCAAGGCGGCGGCGTATAGCGGCAAAGCGCAGTACATCGAGGTTTACAACAACCTGTTTACGACGTACAGCTACAAGGAATCCAACCAAAAATACTTCCTGCTGCAGTTTTTCAAGATCACCGATGAAGTGACAGTTCTTGCTCCGACAGCAGATCCGGCTGCCGGCACGATCGCAAAGGGCGGCACAGTGAAGCTGACTACGGTAACGGAAGGCGCGGACATCTACTGGAAGATCGGTGAGGACGGCGAGTTTGCAAAGTACGCCGCGCCGATCACGATCAACGAGAACTGTTCGCTTTTCGCCTATGCGGAAAAGGACGGCAAGCAATCGCCCGTTGCGGAGTTTGCTTATACGGTCTTTGAAGGCGCGATGAGCATTCCGCAGGCGCTCGAAGCGGGCGAAGTCGCAAGCGCGAAGGTCGTCGGTCAGCTCGTGTACCGCTTCGGCAACTTCGGGAGCATCAACTCCGCGATCCTGCAGGCGAAGATCGACGGCGAGGTATACGCGCTGCAGGCGTATAACTCCATGGACAGCGACACCGACGGCAACCCGATCGAGATCGGCGACTGGCTGGTCATGGAAGGCAAGCTCGGACCGTACGGCGGCGTGCAGCAGATCCAGTCCATGACCGTGATCCGTCAGGCGCTGCCCGAGGAGATCATCGGCGAGGACGCGACCGAGCCGCAGGTGTTTGAGAGCTTTGCGGACGTTATCGCAAACCACGCAAACCTCCTCTCCGAGTACGTCATGATCAAGAACGTCAAGCTCGGCGAATATAAGGATTCCAATTCCACCACGGTCACGGACAGCACAGGCGCGACGATGCCGATCTACCGTGCCGCGCCCTATCCCGTGGGCGTGGAAAAGGACGACGTCGTGAACCTGTACGCGATCGTTTCGCAGTACAATACGACGAAGCAGCTCAGAAACGGCTCGCCGAAGGATTACGTCCCGACGAACGATGTGAAGGCCCCGACCGTCACGCGCGTGAATACGGCGGAAGGCGAAGTCGGCAAGGCGTATAACTTCACCGTAAAGGTTGAAGACGCCAGCGGCGTCGCGAGCGTCACCGCGGACGTCATGCAGGGTGAGAACGTTCTGAAGGCGTTCGAAGAAGCGGACAGCGTCGAGGACGACGTTTACAGCTTCCTGATCCCGGCAAACGTCATCACCGGCGGCAACCTGACCGTCAAGGTCACGGCGGCGGATAACTGGGATCCCGCAAACGTCGCGGTCGAGGAATTCGTGATCACCGTCATCGACCTCCCGCAGATCACGGGCTACACGCCGGAAGCAAACAGCGCGACCGGCGACGACAAGCGTCCGGTGATTTCCGTCACGTTCGCAAACTGCGGCGAAAACCCGACGGTCGAAATGAAGCTGAACGACGTTGCGGTCACGCCGGTCGTCGAAGGCAACACCGCGACCTACACGCCCGCAGAGGACATGGAGGACGGCAAGGTCACCGTCTGGGTGAAGATCACCCGCGCGGACGGCAGATCCTATGAGACCAACTGGAGCTTCACGGTCGGCGTTGCGACCTTCCAGCTCTACTTCGGCGAGCTGCATTCGCACACCGCGGAGTATTCCGACGGTACCGGCACGCTGGAGCAGGCGCTTGCGCACGCGAAGGCGGCAGAGCAGATCGACTTCCTTGCGGTCACCGACCACAGTAACTACTATGACACCAAGGACAACCCGAACGGCGACATGACCGACGCATCGAAGGGCAAGATGACCGCGGACGGCTCCATGACGCTCTGGCAGGAAGCAAAGGCGACGGCGGAACAGTACGCGGACGGCAACTTTGTTCCGATCATCGGCTACGAGATGACGTGGTCCGGTCAGTACGGCCATATGAACACGTTCAACTCGATCGGCTTCGAGTCCCGCAACGTGCCGAAGTACGTCGTCAAGGGCGGCCCGGGCCTCGTCGCGTACTACGACCGTCTGGTCGAGGTGGCGCGCATCGATAAGGAAAACGGCCGCAAGACCACGATCAACCAGTTCAACCATCCGGGCACGACGTTCGGTACGTTTGAAGACTTTGCGCACTACACGCCCGCGTACGACGAGCTGATCACCATGATCGAGGTCGGCAACGGCGAAGGCAAAGTCGGCGGTTCGATGTACTGGCCCTCCTATCAGTACTATACCATGGCGCTCGACAAGGGCTGGCATGTGGCGCCGACCAACAACCAGGACAACCACAAGGGCGGCTGGGGCGACAGCAACACCTGCCGCGACGTCGTCTACACCGACAACTTCTCCGAAGAAGGCATCTATGACGCAATGCGCGCCATGACGATGTATGCCACCGAGGACAACGACCTCGAGATCTACTACACCCTGAACGAGCAGGTCATGGGTTCGATCATGAACCTTGAACAGGGCGAAAAGCTCAGTATCCGCGTCGACTTCAAGGATCCGACGGACAAGGTCCAGAAGGTTTCCATCATCGCGAACGGTGACGTCACCGTGGCGAGCAAGACGTTCAACGCGCAGTCCGGCTCCTGGGAGATCGAGATCGACAACAACTACTCCTACTACTACATCCGCGTGGACGAGGTCGACGCCGATATCGCGGTCACCGCGCCTGTCTGGACGAGCGAGACCGTCAAGGTCGGCATGTCGCCGGTTGAAAAGGACACCACGATCGAACTGAAGGACGAACCGATCACGTTCAGCGTCCCGCTGTACAACTACGAAGAGCCGAAACTCGGTGAAGACGCGTCCGCTGTCGACTTCACGGTCACCAAGGTTGAATACTCCGTGGCGGGCGAGCTGCTCGAAACGATCGAGAACCCGAAGTTCAGTGACGGCACCTCCACGCTGACCACGACCAAACAGGACGACAAACTGACCTGGACCTACACGCCGACCGAGACCGGACGCTTCACGATGGAAGTCAAGGTCACCGGTACGTTCCGCGGCGCGGAATTCGTGTTCAACGGCAACCTCGGCTTCACGGTCCGCGACGGCGCGGATATGTCGCTGATG
The DNA here is from genome assembly GCA_017524445.1 of Clostridia bacterium. Taxonomy (GTDB): domain Bacteria; phylum Bacillota; class Clostridia; order Christensenellales; family CAG-138; genus UBA3792. The sequence goes on from JAFXVP010000037.1 coordinate 4,208, forward strand.
CTGATCGACGCGGGACACAGCAACTTCTACGTCTCCGGCAACTATGCGGATTCCGATACGGCGTTCATCGAGCTCGCGGCGCAGTACGGCGTCAAGTCGCAGCACATCACCGAGCCGATCACGGACGAAGTGCTCGAAAACTGCGACCTGCTCGTTCTGACCGTTCCGTTCAAGGGCGCGAGCATCTCGGTGAGCGATTCGCTCTATACCGAAGATGAGATCGCGGCGATCGGAAGATACGCAGAGCGCGGCGGCAGCTTCATCGTCTGCTCGAAGTCCGACCGTCTCGAGCCGGAAAACGAGGAGGAATGGGCGAGCGTCATCTCGAACGAACTGCTCGAAACCATCGGCGCAAAGGCGCGCGTAGGCAAGGGCATCGTTTCCGACGCGGTCAACATGACCAACGAGTCCTACCGTCTGCATTTCACAGGCAAGGACTTCTATAACTGGGATACTCCGCTCACCGAGTACCTCATCGAGAACACGAACCTGATGTTCTCCTGCTACAATGCGGCGCCGATCATTCTGAACGGTGCGGAAAGCGTCGTCAACGCGTTCGATACCACCTTCGTCAGCTCGTACCCGCTCTACTACAACGGCGGCAAGAACGTCACGGCGGATAAGATCTATCAGCCGTACTACGACGCATGCGGCGATCAGGATACGATCAGTGTGCTTGCGTATGAAGAACTGCCCGCGGGCGGCTTCTGCATCACCTCCGGCGTCACATTCTTCTCTACGTTCGAGGTCAAGGTCGAAATGGAGAGCGCGGCGACGCTGCAGAACACGAACTACCAGATCGTCGTGAACCTGTTCAAGATGATTCATCCGAGCGAGGTCACGCCGATCGCGGACATCCACGAGGCGGGCAAGCTCAACACCTCCTACACGATCGAGGGCTACGTCACCTCCAACGCGTCCGGCTATGACAAGGATACCGCGTTCTTCGACTGTATCTACCTCCAGGACGACAGTGGCCGCGGCATCAACGTGTTCCCGGTCGCGGGTCGCTATGAGATCGGTCAGAAGCTTCGCATCACCGGTATGACGAGCGAGTACATGGGCGAGATCGAGCTGAACTGCGGCAACGACTACGGCGGAGACATCCAGGATATCACGCTGCGCGACGTTCCTTATACGGCGGACGGCGTCACAACGATCGGCTATGCGACGCGCGCGCGTCTCCTCGAGGTCGCGATCACGATGGCGAACATGCAGACGATCGAGACGTACGAGATCGACGACGGCAACCTGAATCTGGTGATCGACGAGATCTCAGCGCTGAATACAGAGTTCATCGAACCTGAGTATGTGACTACGGCGCAAGCGGCAGCTGCGAACAAGGTCGGCAACCTCGTCAGATTCGAAGGCACGGTCACCAAGGTCGAGTATGACGCGAACGGCGTGCTCGGCGCGATCCATGTGGACGACGGAACGGGCGAAGTCGTGGTCTTCCTCGACGGCTACATCAACTGCAATGACGACTGTGAGATGGATGAACAGGGCTATCATGACCTGAGCTGGGTCGAGGAGGGCGTCTTCCTCGGCGCATGCGGCATCGCGTCCATCGGTCAGAACAGCTACGAGAACTCCGACCAGATCGGTCCGCGTATCCGTATCCGCAACCGCGCGGACATCATTCCTCTTGAGGAGCCGGTTCCGGAGTATGGCGACGCCAACTGCGACAGCAAGATCACGTCGGCGGACGCGGCGCTCGTACTGCGCGCAATGGTAGGTCTCTCCGTGCTGACGCCGGAAGGTCTGCGCAACGCCGAGGTCAACGGAGACGGTGAAGTCAACGCGGCGGACGCTGCGGCGATCCTGCGCTACGTCGTCGGTCTGATCAAAGCGTTCGAGGTCGAGAGCGCAAACTGACAACAGCATAACAGGGGCGGGGCTTAGATAGCCTCGCCCTTTTGTAACAGAGAAAGGAGCGTCTATGCAGATCAAAAAACTGATCCCGCCGCTGACCGAGCAGTGGAAGGCGATCTATGAGAAGGAGCGTCCGAACCTAAAGCCGAACGCGATCACGGGGGAGGCGCTTGCGGACTGCGTACGGAGCCGTTATCAGGCGACGCCGATCACGGAGGAGGCGTATCTCGAAGCGATCCGAACCGACGTAAAAAACAGCGCGCTTTTCAGCGAAAAGCTGCACGGAGCCGAGCCGCAGCCCGCGGCGTTCCGACTGCCGGACGGCACATTCGTCGGGATCGATCTCGTTTCCGGCTGGTTCATTGCGGAAAACGACGCGGTACGCGACGAACTGACCTTCGCAAAAGGACTCGATGAAGCTGACCTTGAAAACGTGATCCGTACCGTTGACTGGCTCAGATGCAAAAAGGCGCTTGAACGATCCAAAAAGAAGGGGTACATCGCTTCGCCGAAAAAACCGTTCCGCAAACGCTCCGACAGACGGGAAGAAGAACGGTGACAATGCTTTACGGTATCACGAAAAAAAGAACCGATCGCGCGATCAGCGCAGGCTGATGAGAATGGCGTCAGAAGCCGCGTTTTCACCATGAGGCTATACTGAAGTATGCGAAATGGTGAAAACGACGGCTAATTTGCGACGAAAACAATAAAGAAAAAAGGGCGTAAAGCCCTTTTCTCATATCAGGAAATCTTTTTTTCATTTCGCCGCAAATGATCTGGCGGCGTTATCGACAGCCTGCATCAATACTTGCGCTTACGGGCAGCTTCAGCCTTCTTCTTGCGCTTTACGCTGGGCTTTTCGTAATGCTCACGTCTGCGGACCTCCGCGAGGACGCCGCTGCGAGCGCACTTTCTCTTCCATCTCTTGAGAGCGCTTTCCAGGGATTCGTTTTCACCGACTCTGATTTCCATTTTTTTCCCTCCCCTCTTGAGCAACAATGTCGTATTTCACGACGCTTCCGCTATTATACTCGCGAATTACGGTTTCGTCAATCCCGAAATGAAAATTTTACGGTTTTTTTTGACAAGCGCCGTTCCTTTCGGTATAATGATATGCGAAGAAATCCGGTGAGGAGAATGGATATGGCAAAGCTGTATTTTCGGTACGGGGCGATGGGCTCAAGTAAGACCGCAAACGCGATCATGGTCAAGTACAACTACTGGGAACGCGGCAAGAACGCAATCCTCATCAAGCCGTCGATCGACACGCGAAACGGCAGCCGCCGCATCTGGTCGCGCTGCGGGCTTGAGGATGCCTGCATCTCGATGGAAGAGCTCGACATGAACAAGGTCAAGGCGGGCGAGTACGACTGCCTCATCATCGACGAAGCGCAGTTTCTGACCAAGGACCAGGTGGAGCTGCTGGTGAAGATCGTCGACGACTACAACGTCCCGGTCATCTGCTACGGGCTCCGCACCGATTTTCAGGGCAATTTCTTTGAGGGCAGCCATTGGCTCCTTGCCCGCGCGGACGCGATCGAGGAGGTCAAGACGATCTGCTGGTGCGGCAGAAAGGCGACGAACAACGCAAGACTGGACGGCAAGGGCGGCATCACGAAGGTCGGCGAACAGGTGGTATTGGGCGCGAACGACAAGTATATCGGCCTTTGCCGCAAGCATTTCAACCTCGGCGATCCGGGTCCGGAACTTCGAACGCCCGACAAAACCGAATAAAGAACAGGAGGCGCGGCGATGGAAAACATTTTGCTGATCGTTCAGAAGTATTTTGAGATTATCGTTGAGTGGGCAGTTCTGCTGTGCGAGATCATCGGCGTCATCATGATCGTGCTGACGGCGATTCGCGGCGTGATCGCATGGATCCGGAAGGACCCGCACGCGCGGCTGATCGCCGCGGAGGGCATCGCGATCGCTTTGACGTTCAAGATGGGCGGCGAGGTCTTGCGCACGGTCATCGTTCGCGAATGGCAGGAGCTTCTGATCCTCGGCGCGATCGTTCTGCTGCGCGTGGTCATGGCGCTCATCATCCACTTTGAGATCCGCAGCGAACGGCAGCTTCTCGGAGACGAGCACACGGACAGATCCAACGCAGACCCGACCGACGCGCCGGACGGGCAGCCGGACAAGCCGAAGAAACGGTCGCCGATCATCCGGCTTTGAACCAAAGCCCCGGCTTCGGGGCTTTTTCCGTATCAGACACGAGGAAACACACATGGAAGGCAATCCGATCAACTGGTATCCCGGGCACATGGCAAAGGCCAAAAGAATGCTCGAAGACAATCTGAAGCTCATCGACGTCGTGATCGAGCTCGTCGACGCGCGCGCGCCGATGGCGTCGCGCAACCCGGATTTTGACGCGTTGTTTCAAGGCAAATCGCGCGTTCTTTTGCTGAATAAGAGCGATCTTGCGGATCCCGCAACCAACAAGCGCTGGATCGGGTATTATAAACGGCAGGGGATCGAGGCGGCGGAGGTCACGGCAAGCGCGCAGAACGCGAAGACCGCGGCGATCCGGCTCATCGAAAAGGCGACGGCGGAGCGCGTAAAGCGTTACGAGGAAAAGGGCGTGAAAAAGACGATCCGCGTACTGATCGCAGGCATCCCGAACGTCGGCAAGTCCACGCTGATCAACCGCATCGCGGGCGAAAAACGCGCGCAGACCGGCGACAAGCCGGGCGTGACCAAGGGCAAGCAATGGGTGAAGATCACACCGCATCTGGAGCTTCTCGATTCTCCGGGGCTTCTGTGGCCGAAGCTCGGCGACGAGACGCTCGCAAGGCATCTTGCGTTCTTGGGCTCGATCAACGACGAGATTCTGAACATCGAGGAGCTTGCCGAAAAGCTGCTTTCGACGCTTAGAGAGCTGAAGCCCGACGCACTGTTCGAGCGCTATAAAAAGCTTTCCCCGGACACGCCGGAAGGCGCGCTTCTGGAGGGCGTTGCGAAAAGCCGCGGGTTTATCCTGAAGGGCGGCGTCTATGATACCGAGCGCGCGGCGCGCATCGTGCTGGACGAATTCCGTGCGGGCAAGATCGCGCGGGTCACCCTTGAACAGCCGCCGAAGGAGGAAGACGATGGCGAAGCGGAATGAACAGGAACGGCTGCTGGTCCTTTCCGAACGCGATCGCGCGTTCTGGACGCAGGACGGCATCATCCTCGCAGGCATGGACGAGGTGGGAAGAGGCCCCCTTGCGGGACCGGTCGTGGTCGCGTGCGTCGTCATGCCGCCGGAGCCGCTTCTGGAGTACGTCAACGACTCGAAGAAGGTCAGCGAGGCGCGGCGCGAAGCGCTCTATGACCGCATTTTAAGCACCTGCGTCGAGGCGAAAACCGCTTGGGTCGACCAGACCGTGATCGATGAGATCAACATTTTGGAGGCGACGAAGCGCGCGTTCAACGAAGCGTTTGCCAAGATGCAGACGCCGATCACGGACGTGCTGATCGACGCGCTGACGGGGCTTTCGATCCCGGCGCGGCAGCACGCCTTGATTCACGGGGACGCTTTGAGCTATTCGATCGCGGCGGCGTCGATCGTCGCGAAGGTCGAGCGTGACCGCTACATGCGCGAGCAGGACAAAATTTTCCCGATGTACGGCTTTGCGCAGAACAAGGGCTACGGCACGAAACAGCACATGGACGCGATCAGAGAATTCGGTCCGTGTCCGCTGCACCGTCGCTCGTTCATCAGGAATCTGCTATGACGACGGCGGAGATCGGCCAAACCGGCGAACGGCTCGCCGCAAGACACTTAAAGCGCAGCGGCTATCGCATTCTTGCGAAAAACTGGCGTTCCTATCGCCATGAGATCGACATCATCGCGCGGGAACGGCGCACGGGGACGGTCGTGTTCGTAGAGGTCAAGACGCGAACACCGGGAAGTTACGGTCGTCCCGCGGACGCGGTGGACCGGAATAAACAACGCTTTTTACGGCTTGCGGCGGAAAGCTGGCTGATACAGAACGGGGGCATGGAGCAGCCCGCCCGCTTCGATGTGATCGAGGTCCTGCTGCCCGAAAAGACGGTCAACCATATCGTCAACGCCTTTTAGCTTGCCCCGCGCGCGCGGATATGGTATACTGATCAGAAACACGGAGATCGGAGGATCGGATCTTGCGAACGCTTTTCCGAATTTGGATCATCATACTGGCGGCAGTACTGCTCGCCTGCTGCTTTGCGTGCGGTCGGTCAAAAACCGGTCCCGGCGCATCCGTTGAGGCGACCGATTTCGATCTGACCTACACGACGGACGGCGTACCGAACGGCTGGCACATAGAGTCCTACGAGGGCGGATACAACGTCATTTCGGATGACAGTGCGTTCGGCTTTGAAACGCGCGGCGCGGACGACTGCCGGCTTTGCCGCACGGTCGATGTGCAGCCGGGAACACGATATGTGTTTTCCGCGGACGTCCGCACGGAGAGCGTGCGGGACGGACAGGGGGCGACGCTTTCGATCGACAATTTCTCGATCGACGGCAGTTATATCTATTCCGAAGCGCTGTTCGGCACGAACGACTGGACGCCGGTCGTGCTGGCGTTCCGTACCGCAGAATCGCAGGAAGCGGTGACGCTCGCACTGCGGCTCGGCGGGTATTCCGCCGAATCGGACGGCAGCGTGTGGTTTAAAAACGTCCGGCTCGAACAGAACGACAACGCGCCGGTCGCGTTCCAGAACCTTGTTGCGGAGACGTATTCGGAGGACGAGGAAGACCGCACGACGGAGGACTACGAAAACGTCTTCACGGTGATCTTCTGGGCAGGCGCCATCGCGGCGATCGCGCTGCTTTTCGGTTTCCGTCCGTGGGGCAGCCGTATCGCGCTTTCCGCGGAACAGATTCCGGAAAAGTACTTTACTTTCGGGATCCTCGTTCTGATCGGACTGATCATTCGGTTCATACTCTGCGCAATCTTGAAGGGACACGCGACGGACATGCTCTGCTGGCAGGGCTGGGGCAGCATGGTCGCGGCGCATGGTCCCGCAAACTTCTACGTCAACAACTGGTGCGACTATCCGCCGGGCTATATGCTCGTGTGCGGGCTTCTGTACCGCATTGCGTCGGTGTTCCCGGAAGGGGCGTTCCGGCTGTTCGTTTACATGGTCCCGGCGTTCTTTTGCGACGTGCTTTCGGGCTTTCTGCTCCTGAACCGCGCGAAGCGCTTCTCGCTCGGGGACAAGCCCGCGCTGCTGCTTGCGGGACTGATCGTATTGAATCCCGCGGCGGTGTTCCTGTCCGGCGCATGGGGACAGATCGACTCGATCCTCACCGTGCTTCTCATCGGCACGTTCCTCATTCTGAACATGAGCCGCGAAAAGCCGTATTACCGGCTGTTTGCGGGGCTTCTGTACGGGCTTGCGATCGTGATGAAGTGGCAGGCGCTGATCTTCGGGCCGGTGCTTGCGCTGATGTACGTCATGACGGGCGTCGACCAGAACTGCTACGCGAAGCAGATATACGTGATAACGGGCCTCGATCAATACAGTACGAAGCGGTTTTTGAAGCACGTGCTCTGGTCCGTTGCGGCGGTTTTCGGCGCGGTCGGCGTGCTGCTGTTCTTCTCGCTGCTGTTCCGCGGCGAGGGGATGGGGCTTTTCTGGATGGCCGAACGCTTCCAAAGCGCATCGGGCGGCTACGATTACGCTTCGATCGAGGCGTATAACTACATGGCCCTGTTCGGCGGCAACTGGAACAAGGCAGGCAACGCGCTGTTTGGCAGCGCGAACGTCGGCGGAATGCTTTTGAAGACCAACGAGCTGTTCTCGAAGGCAGCGCTGGTCATCGGATTCCCGACGCTTATCCTGCGCGCGTGGAACGAGATGCGTACGCGTAAGGACGATCAGCCGAATCGTGCGTTCTTCGAGCTTCTGACCGCCGCGATCTTCTCGACGCTGATGTACCTCCTCGGATTCGTTGCAAAGGGCTTCGTCTCCGACAGCGCATTTCTGAACGCGCTTTTCAGCGCGATCGCCGCGTTCCCGCTGTACGGGATCGGGATGATCGTGTTGTTCCTGTACATTATGAACCGCGAAAGAGACGGCAGGTCGTTTGCGGACTGGGTCAAAGCGGGCGGCGCGACCGTGACCGGTTTTCTGACGCTGCTCATTGCGCTGGGCGTCTTTGAGCTGACGCTTTTGCTCGGCGCGCTCATGAAGCTGTTCGGCGCGACGCTCAGCTGGCACGTCTTCGGCGTGATCGGCATCCTCGGCGCGGGCGCGCTGACGGCGGCGCTGTTTGTCCTGTACTGGAACAGGCACAGAAAAGCCGGGTATTCGCTGTATGAGAACCGCGGACTGATCTTTTTGCTTGCCGCGTGCTTCTGTGTGTGGGTGTTCACGTTCGGGCATTATATGCACGAGCGCTATATCTTCCCGGCACTGTATCTGCTGCTCTTTGCGTACGCGTATGACCGCGATCCGCATAAGCTTACCGCGTTCTGTATGCTGACGGTCACGACGTTTCTGAACGAAATGATGGCGATGTTCGTGGTGTCCGACGGCGCAAAGGACCTGATCCGCGGCGGCGTGATCCACAATCAGCTGATCGCGGTGATCTCGCTGCTCGAGTTCTGTGCGGTGATGTACTTTACGGTGATCTGCTTCCGAAAAGCGTTCCTTTTCGATCCAAAGGACTATGCGGATGAAGGACTGCCGGGAGAAAACGGAGACGAAGAGCTGCCGGAGGAAAACGGGGACGAAGGACTGCCGGGAGAAAACGGAGACGAAGAGCTGCCGGAGGAAAACGGAGACAAAGAGCTGCCGGAGGAAAACGGGAACAAAGAACTGCCGGAGGAAAACGAAGACGCCGGACTTTCCGAGACCGGCGTTCCGATCGGAGGTGAGCCGAATGCGCAATAAACAGCTTCTCCCGGAAATGCAGACGGCAGACGGCCGCCGCATGACGAAGCGCGATTATATCGTGCTGTTCGTTCTGCTTGCTGTGTATTCCGTCGTCGCGTTTCTGAACCTCGGCTCCGTTTCTTCGCCCCAAACCGCATGGACCGCGGAACCGGGTACGACGGTGATCGTCGACCTCGGCGACACGCAGACCGTCACGGAGATGCGCTTTTTCGGCAGCATCGCCGAGGGCGAGCTCGAGATCTATGACGAGAGCGCGTTTATCAATGATTACTTCACGCCGGGCGAGACCGAGCCGCTTGCGACGTTTTCGCAGGAAAACGGCGACATGTACAAGTGGACGGAGCTTTCCGTGGAGACCGAAACGCGCTACCTGATCCTGTATGTGGAAAGCGGAAAGATCTCAATGAACGAGATCGCTGTGCTGTCAGGCGAAACGCTGCTGCCTGCGACCGTGTACGATCCAAGGGGCGGCGCGGAAAAGCTCACCGACGAACAGGACAAGATCACGCTGAATACTTCCTATCTCGACGAGATGTATTTCGACGAGATCTACCACGCGCGCACCGCGTACGAGATCATTAAAAACGACGATCTGTATCTGAACGAAGGGGCGGAAGCCGCCGCGCGCGACGGGTATGCGATCTATGAATGGACGCATCCGTCTCTCGGGAAGCTCTTCATCGCCGTCGGCGTCCGCATCTTCGGCATGACGCCGTTCGGCTGGCGATTCTCCGGCACGTTTTTCGGCGTGCTGATCCTTGCGGTGCTCTATGTGTTTGCCAAGCGCATCTTCCGCCGCACGGATTACGCGCTTGTTACCGCGGCGCTGTTTGCCGCGGACGGCATGCACTTTGCGCAGACACGCATCGCGACGATCGACACCTACGCGCTGTTCTTTACGCTGCTGATGTTCCTGTTCATGGGCGACTATATCGCGGAGAATTTCGAAAAGCGCCCGTATTGGAAAAAGCTTGCCATGCTGGGACTTTCGGGGCTCATGTTCGGACTCGGCGTCGCATCGAAGTGGACGTGCCTCTATTCGGGCGCGGGGCTTGCCGTGCTGTACTTCGGCGATCTCATCTATAACCTCGTCCGCATCATTGACCGCCGCAGGCAGGAAAAAAAGGCGCTGCGCGAGCTGGGGACGGAGGAATATGTTAAGCGGCTTGTGAAGATGCCCGTCAACGTGCTTGCGTACGCGCCGGTGCTGTTCGTGTTCATCGTGATCGTGCTGCACATAAAGGGATTCTGGCTGAACGCCGCCGACTATCAGTTCCGCAGCTATGCGAACGGACAGTATCATATGCGGACGAACGCGCAGTACGGCGTCGATACGATCAATAAGATCTTTCTGCAGCCGTGGTTCTACGGTACGCTGCTGCTTCTCATCGGCGTTGCGATCGTCTCGGCAGTCATATTCCGCTTTTCGCTCTGCAAGCGTGACGAGGTCGATCTTTCACTGAACGATCTTCTCATGACGCCGGTGTGGTGCTGTCTGTTCTTCATCGTGATCCCGATCGCGATCTATTTTGTCACGAACTACTGCTACTATATCAAGGACGGAAACACGACGCTTTCCGCAATGCTCGAAACGCTGTGGCGGAAGCAGGAGAGCATGTACCGTTACCACGCCGACCTCGACGCCACGCATCTGTGTCAGTCGATGTGGTATCAGTGGCCGCTTGCGCAGAAGTCGGTCTGGTTCTATTCGGGCTATCCGTCGTATGTCAGCGACGCGGGTAAGGAGATCAAGCTGCTGTCCAACATCTCCAGCACGGGCAATTCGGCGGTGTGGTATGTATCCGCGTTCGGCGCGGTGTTCGCGGTCGTCGAATGGTTCAAAAATCCCGCATGCCGGAAGGATCGCGCGTTTCCCGTCGTGTTCGTCGGCATTCTTGCGGGGCTTTTGCCGTGGGCGCTCGTGACGCGCTGCGTGTTCCTGTATCACTATTTCTCGACGATCCCGTTCATGATGCTTTTAACGCTGCTGTTGTTGTACTACGTCGAAAAGCAGTATCCGCGCACGGCGTGGCTAAAATGGGCGTGGCTCGTCGCGTCCGTGATCGTCTTCCTGCTGATGCTGCCGGCGGTATCGGGCATCCCCGTGCCGTACGGCTACGCAAAATTCATCGAGAACGTGCTTGCGCCGTTCGGAAAGGTCTACTATGTCGGCGTCTGAAGGCAAAAAGAGCTTTCTGCAGCTCATAAAATTCATCCTGATCGGCGCGTCGAACACGCTCATCGATCTCGTTGTGACGTTCGCGCTGAACGCGATCTTCGGGATCTACTATCTTGCCAAGATCATCGGCTACGCCTGCGGGATTTTGAACAGCTATTTCTGGAATTCGCGCTGGACGTTCCGCGATGAACGCCGCCGAGACGCGCGCGAGATCGTTTTGTTCATCGCGGTCAACCTCGTCACGCTCGGCCTTTCGCTGTTCTTGCAATGGGTGTTTCGTGACAAGCTGCACCTCGACGCGTGGTGGACGGGCTTTGCGGGCGAGAATTTCCTGACTAAGGTATTGAACGGCGAACGTTTCTGCCTGCTGCTTGCGTCCGGCATCGCGCTGCTCGTCAACTTTACGGGCAACAAGCTGTTCGTATTCAGAAAGCGCACGGAAGAACCGAAAGAGGAACCGACCGAAACGACGGAGGAATAAACCATGCTGGCGAAGGTGGAAAGCTACGGGCTCGTGGCGCTGAACGGCTATCCCGTAACGGTGGAAACGGATATCGCTTCGGGAATGCCGAATTATGAAACGGTCGGACTGCCCGATACGGCGGTCAGGGAGTCGCGCGAGCGCGTGCACGCGGCGATCCGTCACTCCGGCTTTGCGTTCCCCACCGCGCGCATCACGGTCAATCTTGCACCCGCCGATCTCAAAAAGGAGGGCTCGGTCTACGACCTGCCGATCGCGCTGTCGATCCTTGAGGCAAACGGGGATCTGAAGCCAACGTCGAAGGGGATCATCGTGCTCGGCGAGCTTGCGCTCGACGGCGCCGTGCGTCCGATCTCCGGCATCCTGCCGATGCTGATCGACGCGTACGACAAGGGTTATTCCACGTTCTTCGTGCCGAAGGACAACGCGGCGGAAGCGGCATACATCCGCGGCGCGACGGTCTATCCGGTCGAAACGCTTGCGGCGCTCGTGCAGCATCTGCGCGGCGAAACCCCGATCACGCCCGCCGAAGCCAAGCCGTTTACAGGCGGCACGCACAAAACCGCGGTCGATTTTTCCGAGATCAAGGGGCAGGAGGCGGCAAAGCGCGCCGCGGAGGTCGCGGTCGCGGGCAACCACAACATCCTGCTCTGCGGCACGCCGGGCAGCGGCAAGACGATGCTTGCCCGCGCGATCCCGTCGATCCTGCCGGACATGACGTTCGAGGAAGCGCTGGAGACCACGAAGATCCATTCGATCACCGGCGCGATGAAGGGCACCGATGGCCTCGTCACCGAGCGCCCGTTCCGCGCGCCGCATCACGGCGCGAGCGCGGCGGCGCTCATCGGCGGCGGCAACCGCGCCATGCCGGGTGAGATCAGTCTTGCGCACAACGGCGTGCTCTTTCTGGACGAGCTGCCGGAGTTTCAGCGGAACGTGCTCGAAGCGCTGCGGCAGCCGCTGGAGGACGGATTCGTGACGGTCAGCCGCGCGGCGGCGACGGCGACGTATCCCGCAAAGTTCCTGCTCGTCGCGGCGATGAACCCGTGTCCGTGCGGCAACCGCGGCTCGCGCACAAAGCCCTGCACATGCTCTGCGGTGCAGATCAAACGCTATGCGGGACGCATTTCGGGGCCTTTGCTTGACCGCATCGACCTGCACATCGAGATGACGGAAGTCGGCTACCGTGAGATCACGGAGCGGCGTCCCGCCGAAAGCTCCGAAACGATTCGCGCCCGCGTCACCGCGGCACGGGCGATCCAGCGTGAGCGGTTTAAAGCGGACGGCATCCGCACGAACGCCGAAATGAACGGACCGCTGATCCGACGGTACTGTAATCCCACGGGCGAATCCGAAAAGCTTCTCAGGGACGCGTTCAAGCGCCTGCAGCTTTCGGCGCGCGCGTACCAGCGGGTCCTGAAGGTCGCGCGGACGATCGCGGACCTCGAATCGAGTCCGGAGATCCTTCCCGAGCACTACGCCGAGGCGATCCAATACCGCAGCATGTCCATGCTTTCGGACCTGTAATTCGGCGAAAAACAGGTTTTTCGCCGGGCGCTGCGGCGGGCTTTCACCCCGCGCCTATGTATCAAAGATGCACCGGGCGGCGCGGGCTGCAAGGTGTCGGATCCGCCGCGCATGTCGCCGGATCTGACAGATTTGATATGCGGTTCTCACGGACTGTAATGTCTCTGTAAAACGACAGACGAAGGGAAGATTCGACGAAAAATGTCACCGCACGGGTCGTCCGTGCGGTTTTTGTTTCCGTTTTGTCACAATTGCATATATAAATAGGATTGAAATCCGAAATCTTTCATGCTATGATATGTTCCGAAGTATTTTACGGAGGGGAGGAACCGGTCCGATGGACGAAACGACGCGGCTGTGGCTCTGGCTCAACTACGCGACGAGCATGAATCCGAAGCTGTTCATAGAGCTTTTGAATCGATTCGACGATCTTTCCGAAGCGCGCGAGGCGATCCTCAGAAAGGACTTTTCGGAATTTTCCGACGTGTCCGAAACGGTGCGCGATCGGCTTTATACCGCGGCGGACGACCGGTTTTTAGACCGCTACTGCGCGTGGCTTTTGAAAAACGACGTCAAGGTCATTACGCCGGAGCACGACGAATATCCTTCTCTTCTGAGCGAGATCTACGATCCGCCGTCGGTGCTGTTCTGCAAGGGCACGCTTCCGAAGGAACTGCCGCTTCCGATCGCAATGGTCGGTGCGCGAAGCTGCACGGATTACGGGCGTGACGTCGCAAAGCTGCTCGGTGAACAGCTTGCGGAGCGCGGCGCGACTGTCGTGACCGGGCTTGCAGCGGGGATCGACTCCGCGGCGGCAAAGGGCGCGTTGTCCGCGGGTTCCGCGGGCTGTCCGGTGATCGGCGTTCTCGGCTGCGGCATCGACCTCGTCTATCCGCAGGGCAACGAAGCGCTCTATCGGGAGGTGCTTGAACACGGCGGGGCGCTCGTCACCGAGTTTTTGCCCAAAACGCCGCCGCTTCAGCAGAATTTCCCGATCCGCAACCGGATCATGTCCGGCATTTCCCGCGGGGTCGTGGTGATCGAAGCGGGCGAGCGCAGCGGCACGTCGATCACGGCGGACTGCGCGCGCGAGCAGGGCAGAGAGGTCTTTGCGGTGCCGGGACGCATCACCGACCCGATGAGCGTCGGGACGAACCGCATGATCACGCGGGGCGAGGCAAAGCCGGTCATGTGCGCGGCGGACATCCTTTCGGAATTCATCGACGACGCGGGCGACGACGTATTGAACGGCGCGGCGAAACAGGTGACGTTCACGTCGCTCGGCGAGATCGGGCAGGAGATCTACATGGCGCTGCTGCAGGGCGAAAAGGACGCGGACGAGCTGTTAGACTGGATCGACTGCTCCGCACAGGACCTGAATGCGGCGCTCACGCGCATGCTCTTTTCCGAGGTCATCAAACAGCTTCCGGGCCGTATCTACGCGCTCGATACCATCCACACGGTCGTAACGTTCGACCAATAAGTCAAGAGGAGTTCAATATGGCAGAAACGAAAAACACGCTGGTGATCGTCGAGTCGCCGGCAAAGGCAAAAACGATCGGAAAGTTTTTGGGAAGCAAGTACAAGGTCGTGGCAAGCAACGGACATGTGCGCGATCTTCCGAAATCCCAGCTCGGCGTCGACGTCGAGCACGGCTTTGAACCGAAATATATCACGCTCCGCGGCCGCGGGGACGTGCTGGAACGTATCAAGAAGGAAGCGAAGGAAGCCGATCGCATCCTTCTCGCGACGGACCCTGACCGCGAAGGCGAAGCGATCTCGTGGCATCTTGCGCAGATCCTGAAGCTCGACACGGCTTCGAAGTGCCGCATCGAGTTCCATGAGATCACGGCAAACGCAGTGAAGAACGCGATCAAAAAGCCGCGCACGATCAACATGGACCTCGTCGACGCGCAGCAGGCAAGGCGCGTTCTCGACCGCATCGTGGGCTATAAGATCAGCCCGATCCTCTGGGTCAAGATCCGCAAGGGCCTGTCCGCGGGTCGCGTGCAGTCCGTGGCGACGCGCATCGTGTGCGACCGCGAGGATGAGATCAACGCGTTTGTGCCCGAGGAATACTGGACGCTCACGGCAAAGCTTCGTGCAGGCGCAAAGAAGACCTTCGACGTGCGCTTCTACGGCACGGACGGCAACAAGGTCGATTTGAAGACCGAAGCGCAGACGAACGCGATCATCGAACGCGTCGGCGATTCCGAATTCACCGCAACCGAGGTGAAGACCGGTGAAAAGCACAAGCATGCCGCGCCGCCGTTCACGACCTCCAGCATGCAGCAGGACGCGTCGAGAAAGCTCGGGTTCACCACCAAGCGCACCATGATGGTCGCGCAGCAGCTCTATGAGGGCGTCGAGATCGGCAAGAAGGGCGCGACGGGTCTCATTACCTATATCCGTACCGACTCGGTCCGCGTCGCGGACGAGGCGCAGAAGGCGGCAAGAAGCTACATTTTGGAGACCTTCGGCGAAGCGTACATGCCGAAAACGCCGAATGTCTACCGCGGACGCCGGAACGCGCAGGATGCGCACGAAGCGATCCGTCCGACCGACGTGAGAAACGACCCGAAGGCGCTGAAGCCGTTCCTTTCGAGCGATCAGTATAAGCTTTACAAGCTCGTCTGGGAGCGCTTCCTTGCAAGCCAGATGAGCGACGCGGTCCTCGATCAGACGGTCGCGACGTTCGACGCGAACGGCGCGCAGTTCAAGGCGACCGGCGCGCATGTGCGTTTTGCGGGCTTCTCCGCGGTCTACACCGAGGGCAAGGATCTGGACGACGAGGACGCCGTGCAGCTTCCGCCGATCAAAGAGGGCGACCGGTTCAAGAAGGACAAGATCGAAGGACAGCAGAAGTTCACGCAGCCGCCGTCCCGCTATACCGAGGCGACGCTCGTGAAAACGCTCGAGGAAAAGGGCATCGGCCGTCCGTCGACGTATTCGCCGACGATCTCCACGATCGTCGACCGCGGCTACATCATGCGCGAAAAGAAATCGCTCGTGCCGACCGAGCTCGGCTTTGCCGTGACGGGGCTGATGAAATCGAGCTTTCCGGACATCGTTGACGTCGCGTTCACCGCGAACATGGAGGAGGAGCTTGACTCTGTGGAGGACGGCTCCGAAAAATGGCAGGGCGTCGTGGGCGAGTTCTACGGTCCGTTCATGCAGACGGTCGAGACCGCGCACGTGAGCGCGGAAAAGATCAGGATCCCCGACGAGGTCTCCGACGTCCCGTGCGATAAGTGCGGCGCGATGATGGTGTATAAGGTCGGCCGTTTCGGCAAGTTCCTTGCCTGCCCGAACTTCCCGACCTGCCGCAACACGAAGTCGATCGTCGAAACGGTCGAGGGCGTCCCGTGCCCGAAGTGCGGCGCCGCGATCGTCAAAAAACACGGCAAGAAGAAGGTCTTTTACGGCTGCGAACGCTATCCGGAATGCGACTTCACAAGCTGGGATCTGCCGGTGAAGGTGAAGTGCCCGAAGTGCGGCGGTCTGATGGTGCAGAAGCACGGGCAGAACGGCACGTTCATACAGTGCACGGACCCGAACTGCAAGGAGATCCTGCGCAAGAGCAAGAAAAACGATGAATAAACCGAACGTCACGGTCGTCGGCGCGGGGCTTGCCGGCGCGGAGGCGGCATACCGGCTTTTATCATGCGGATATCCCGTCACGCTGTACGAGATGAAGCCCAAAAAACGCACGCCGGCGCACAAAGGCGACGGCTTTGCGGAGCTCGTCTGCTCGAACTCGCTGCGAAGCGATCGGATCGTAAACGCCGTCGGACTGCTGAAAGAGGAGATGCGCACGCTCGGTTCGCTCATTATGGAAGCGGCGGACGCGACGCGCGTGCCGGCGGGCGGCGCGCTTGCGGTCGATCGCGAGGGCTTTTCCGCGTACGTGACGGACAAGCTCAAGGCATTTGAAAACCTGACGGTCGTTTCGGAGGAGCTTACCGAACTTCCCGCTTCGCCCGCGATCGTTGCAACGGGACCGCTGACAAGCGACGCGCTGAGTGCTGCAATCGAAGAACGCTTCGGTAAGAGCTTGCATTTCTACGACGCGGCGGCGCCGATCGTAAGCTACGATTCGCTCGATCACGACAAGGTCTTTGCGGCGTCGCGGTACGATCGCGGCGCGGACTATCTGAACTGCCCGATGACGCGCGAGGAGTATTTCGCGTTTTATCACGCGCTTGTGAACGCGGAGACCGCGGAACTGCACAGCTTTGAAACGCCGCGTGTGTTCGAGGGCTGCATGCCCGTCGAGGTCATGGCCAAGCGCGGCGAGCTGACGCTGGCGTACGGACCTTTGAAGCCGGTCGGACTCGAGGTCGGCGGCAAACGTCCGTTCGCGGTGGTGCAGCTGCGGCGCGACAACGCCGACGGCACGCTCTACAACATCGTCGGGTTCCAGACGAACCTGAAATTTTCCGAACAGAAGCGCGTGTTCGGCTTGATCCCGGGATTGGAACACGCAGAATACGCGCGGTTTGGCGTGATGCACCGCAACACATTCCTCGAATCGCCGAAACTATTGAACTTTGATTATTCACTGCGGGACGATCCGCTGCTGTTCTTCGCGGGGCAGATGACCGGCGTGGAGGGCTACGTGGAATCCGCGGCAAGCGGACTTCTTTCCTCGATCTCCCTGATCGAAAAGCTTGAGGGCAGAACGCCCGTCGATTTTACGTCCGAAACCGCGATCGGCGCGCTCGGACATTACGTTGCCGAATACAACGGCGGCGATTTTCAGCCGATGAACGTCACGTTCGGCATTATGGATCCGCTCCCCATGCGCGTAAGAAGCAAACAGGAGCGCTGCGAGCGGATCGCGAACCGCGCGGCGGACAAGATCCGCGCGCTGAAAGAAACCTATGGCTTATGAGGAGGTACATCCGATGGAACAGTTGAAGGGCACCACCATCGTCGCGGTGAAACGCGACGGCGTGACCGCGATCGCGGGCGACGGACAGGTCACGATGGGACAGCAGGCGGTCATGAAGGCGCACGCGAAAAAGGTGCGCAGATTGTATCACGACCGCGTGGTCGTGGGCTTTGCGGGCTCGGTCGCGGACGCGTTCACACTGTGCGACCGGTTCGAGGCAAAGCTTGAGATGCACGGCGGCGCGCTGAAGCGCGCGGCGATCGCGCTGGCGCAGGACTGGCGCAGCGACAAGATCATGCGGCAGCTTGAGGCGATGATGATCGTCGCGGACAAGGACGATCTTCTGATCCTGTCCGGCACCGGCGAGGTCATCGAGCCGGACGACGGCATTGCGGCGATCGGTTCCGGCGGGCTCTATGCGCTCGCGGCGGCGAAAGCGCTGAAGCTGCATACGCAGATGAGCGCGGAGGAGATCGTGTGCGAGGCGATGGCGATCGCCGAATCCATCTGCATCTTTACCAACGGCAATATCAACGTGGAGGTGATCCGTCCGTGACCCCGAGAGAGATCGTAAACGCACTGGACCGCTATATCATCGGTCAGGACGAGGCAAAGCGCGCGGTGGCGATCGCGCTCCGCAATCGTTACAGAAGAAGCTGTCTCCCCCCGGAACTTCGCGAGGAGATCACGCCGAAGAACATCATCATGCTTGGACCGACGGGCGTGGGCAAAACCGAGATCGCACGGCGGCTCGCAAAGCTCGTTGACGCGCCGTTTGTCAAGGTCGAGGCATCGAAATACACCGAGGTCGGCTACGTCGGCCGCGACGTCGAAAGCATGGTCCGCGATCTTGTGGAGGAGTCGATCCGGCTCACCAAGCAGAAGCGGATGGACCTTGTGAAGGACGCGGCGGCAGCGGCGACGGAGCAGCGTCTTGTGGAGCTTCTTTTACCACAGCAGAAGCGTCAGCAGCGGACGGTGAACCCGCTCCAGTTCCTTCTGGGCAGCGGACAGCCGGAGCCGGAGGAGCCGAAGCCCACCGAGGAGGAGCAGCAGGCAAGAAAGACGCTCCGTGAACAGACGCTCGAACGCCTGCGCGCGGGACTTTTGGAAAAGGAGATCGTGGAGATCGAGGTCGAGGAGAGCGTCAACGCCATGATGTTCGGCGCAAGCGGCATGGAGATCGATATGGGCGGCATGCTAACCGATCTGCTTCCGAAAAAGAAGAAGTCCAAGCGGATGCCGGTGGAGCACGCGCGCTCGATCCTCATGCAGCAGGAATCCGAAAAGCGCATCGATCCGGACGACGTGAACCGCGAAGCGCTCCAGAATGCCGAGCAGAACGGCATCATCTTCCTGGACGAGATCGACAAGATTGCGGGAAGCGCAAATCAGATGGGCGGCGCGGACGTCTCGAGAGAGGGCGTGCAGCGCGACATCCTGCCGATCGTCGAGGGCACGACGGTATCCACAAAATACGGTCCGGTCAAGACGGACTTCATCCTGTTCATCGGCGCAGGCGCGTTCCACGTGGCGAAGGTATCCGACCTCATTCCGGAGCTGCAGGGACGCTTCCCGATCCGCGTAACGCTGAAGGACCTCACCGAGGACGATTTTTACGCGATCCTGACGCAGCCGGATAACGCTGTGACCAAGCAGTACGCCGCGCTTTTGCGGCCCGACAACGTGAATCTGAGCTTCACCGAGGACGCGTTAAGAGAAATCGCAAAATTCGCGTTCCGCGCGAATGAACAAAACGAGAATATCGGCGCACGCCGCCTGCATACGGTTATGGAGAATCTGTTGAACGACATCTCCTTCAACGCGAACGGTCAGCATCCCCTGATCGATGTCGTCGTGGACGGCGCCTACGTGGACGCGCATCTGTCCGCCGAGTGGGGTGAGGACAACATTTCGAAGTACATTCTGTAACGGGCGGCGCGTCCGCCCGGGAAAGGACGGACGATGAAGCGTCTCCTTGCCGTATGGCTTTGTATCCTCATGCTTCCGATTTCCTTTGCGGCAGCGGAAGCCGAAGAACCGGACCGAACCGAACCCGACGTGCCGGACCCGAACTGGGTCCTTTGGGAGGAGCCGGACGACACGGTCGAGGCGTTTGCGCAGGAACGCGTATCCGTCACGTTTTACGGCATGCGGCCGCTTTCGCACTATGCGCAGGTTTTTACCGTCACAGACGAAGACCTGATCCTTGCCGCGCGCGTCGCGTATCTCGAAGCGGGCGGGACAAATGAACGCGCGTACCGCGCGGTGCTTTGCGTGCTCTATAACCGCTGCGTCGCGCCGCGATTCGGCGGAGAAGTGACCGATATCCCCGCCGAAGCGTACCGCAAGGGGCAGTTTTCGGTCATTCATCACAAGGGGTTCAAAAAGCTGGAGCCCCCGGAGGCGGTCATAGAAGCTGCGCGCGATATCTTCGTATACGGCAATCTCGATCTGCCCGAAAACATTTTATTCTTCTGCGCCGCGCGGCTCGGCAAGGGCTGGGGCGGACGCAGATTTTACAAGAACATCGGCGGCAACCTGTTCTTTTACGGGAGCGTCGATTGAGGAAAGGACAATACTACAACATATATATGAAGCATAAACTCAGAATCATCCCGCTGGGCGGGGTGGGAGAGATCGGCAAAAACATGACCGTGATCGAGTATGAGAACGACATTCTCATCATCGACTGCGGACTGATCTTTCCGGACGAGGAGATGCCGGGGATCGACGTGGTCATCCCCGACATGACCTACCTCGAACAAAACAAGGATCGCATTCGCGGCATGTGCGTGACGCACGGTCACGAGGACCATATCGGCGCGATCCCCTTTGCCATGGAACGCTTTCGCTGCCCGATCTACGGCACGCGGTTTACCAATGCGCTGATCCGGCACAAGCTGGACGAGCATCATTTAAAGGACGTCGAGGTGATCGACGTGAACCCCGGACAGGCCGTCACGCTCGGCTGTTTCCGCGTCGAATTCATCAAGACGGGACATTCGATCGCCGGCGCGGTCGCGCTTGCGGTGCGCACGCCGATCGGTACGCTGATCCACACGGGCGACTTCAAGATCGACATGACGCCGATCGACGGCGAGCCGATCGACATCAACCGGTTCGCGTATTACGGCTCAAAGGGCGTTCTGGCGCTTCTTTCGGACAGCACGAACGTCGAGCACGCGGGCTTTACGCAAAGCGAAAAGGAGATCGGCAAGACCTTCGAGCGCGTCTTTACAAAGGCGCAGGGCCGCGTGATCGTCGCGACGTTCGCGTCGAACGTGTACCGCATCCAGCAGGTCGCGGACGTGGCGATCGGGCACGGGCGCGTTCTCTGCTTCCAGGGCAGAAGCATGGAGCAGATCGTAAAATACGCGCAGGAATTGGGCTATCTGCACATTCCCGCCGACAAGATCGTGCGCATCGAGCACCTAAAGAACATTCCGGACAATATGGTCTGCGTCATGACCACCGGCAGCCAGGGCGAGCCGATGAGCGGGCTCTTCCGCATGGCGAACGCCACGCACAAGCTGAACGTCGGTGCGGGCGATACGGTCATCATTTCGGCAAGCGCGATCCCCGGCAACGAGCGCGGCGTCGCGCGCGTCATCAACGCGCTGTACGCAAAAGGCGCGGACGTGGTCTATGACCGCATGGCGGACGTGCACGTGTCCGGACATGCCTGCGCAGGGGAGCTAAGGCTCATGCTCGGCATTGTGAAGCCGAAGTTTTTCATCCCGGTGCACGGCGAAGCGCGGCATCTTAAAATGCACGCCGACCTCGCGAAGGAAATGGGCGTCGCCCCCGAGCGCGTGTTTATCGCGCAGAACGGCTCTGTGATCGAGCTTACCGCGCGCAAGGGCGTTATGAACGAGACCGTGCAGGCGGGAAGCCATATGGTGGACGGGCTTACGAGCGTCGAGGACGTCGTGCTGAACGACCGGAAGCTTCTGTCCGTGGACGGGCTCGTGTCCGCGGTGATCGTGCTTGATACGGAGACCGGAAGGCTCTTGGCGCCGGTCGAGCTCTACTCGCGCGGATTTATCTACATGCGCGACAACGAGCCGCTGATCTCCGAGGCGAGCGAACTCGTTTACGAGACGGCAAAGCGCTTTGAGGAAGCGAACAAGACCGATTATCCGGCGATCAAGAGCTCGGTGAAAAACCGGCTCCGGTCGTTTTTGTACGACAGGACCGGCCGCACGCCGATGATCCTGCCGATCGTGATCGAGATATAAGCTCTATTTTGCCGATTCTGCGGAAATAGCTCCGTGCTTTACGGCGAAGACGCGGTGGAAAACACGGCGGGATCGCGGTACAATACGGACAGAAACAGAGGATCGGAAGGGGAATCACACATGAACAAACGGTTTTTCGGAAAAGCGATCGCACTTCTTCTTGTACTGACGATGTGCTTCGGATTCGGTTGCGCGAAAAAGGACGACGCGAGAAAGATCGCGGGGTATACGCTGGAACCGAGCGAGGGGACGTATGCGTACGTCATCCATACGCCGCACGCGACGTGGCATCTTGCGGCGGCGGACATCGAGATGATGGGTGAGGAAGTGTTCTTTGACGGATTGGAGCGCATCCTTGAAAACCAGGAAGCGGACTTTACGGACGCGATCGCCGCGCTGGACGGCTATCTTGACGAAGTCCCGGTCATTGATATCTATACGGACTTTTCCGGGCGCACGGAGCAGGCAAAACTCGGCGCCTTCGGCGCTTACTGCCGCTGGAACGTGCCGTGCATCGAGATCTATCAGCCGGACATGGCCTTCGCCGAGCTGCTGCATGAGTACGCGCATTATCTGACGCATTGCTGCATGCCGTACGGGATCGACGGGAACTTCTGGTCGGAGGCGATTGCGGAATACGTTTCGAAGTTCATCTGTAAAAACCGGATGTTTTGTTCCGCGTACAGCGAGGACGGAAGGACCGCGCTTGCGGCGCGCGGCTTTGCAAATCAGGACGGAGATCCGGATATCAGGAAAATGTACTGTGCGGCGGCCGCCGCAATCCGCGACGGCTCGATGATCGGACAAACCGTTTCGGTCGTCAGTCAGGCGCCGGCGGTGATGACGGAACGGATGCTGGAGCACCCGACACTGACCATGCTGAGCTATTATGAGGCGGGCTGCTTCTTTGACTGGCTTGCGGAACGGTACGGAAAGGCGCTTGTATTCGAACATATGACGATCGGACAAGGCGACTTCAAAGACGTTTTCGGCGAGGATTTCGAAACGCTGTTCTTCGCTTGGGCGGAGGACAATCGGACGTTCTGCGAGGAAAACGGTCTGAAACTGAACTGATCGGAAGGGGAATCACACATGAACAAACGGTTTTTCGGAAAAGCGATCGCACTTCTTCTTGTACTGGCGATGTGCTTCGGATTCGGCTGCGCGAAAAAGGACGATACAAGAACGATCGCAGGCTACGCGCTTGAGCAGAACGACGGCGCAAACGCGCAGATGTATCCCTATATCGTCCGTACACCGCATGCGACCTGGTATCTTGCTGCGGCGGATATCGAACTTTTAGGCGAGGAAGCGTTCTTTGAAGGGCTCGAGAAACTTCTCGCCTGTCAGGAAGCCGATTTTGCCGATGCGTACGCCGTTCTGGACGGGTATCTCGTGAATGAGATCCCGGTGATCGACGTTCACACGGACTTTGCCGCCCAAACGGAACGCGCGAAGTGGAACAAGGCGGGCGCGTATTATCTCGGACCCGATATGGGTATTTATCTGTACCGGAACTGGGGCGTCGCGGGCTATGCGCTGCTGCACGAGTATACGCATTATCTGACCTATGAATGCTGCACGTTCGACCTGACGGAAGGCGGCGGCTTCTGGGCGGAAGCCATCGCGGAGTATGTCTCGATGATTTCCTGTCAAAACCGCATGGGACGCGCCGTCAATTTCGGCATGACCGACGAAGAACGTGTATTTGCCGAACAGCGTAAGCTTCTGGACGCGGACAGCACGCTCGATCCGAAGAAGTATTACTGCTTTATGGCGGCGTTCATTCGTTCCGGCGCGGCGGACGGCGTAACGTATTCGGCGGTCAGCGAGACCCCGATCACGATGTCGGAGCGGCTTTTAGAGCATCCGATGCCGACGACGGTCAGCTATTTCGAAGCGGCAAGCTTCTTCAACTGGCTTGTGGAGCGTTACGGAAAGGATCTCGTGTTTGCCAATATGACAATCGGACAGGGCGGTTTCAGGGACGTTTTCGGTGAAGACTTTGAAACGCTCTTTTCCGAGTGGGCTGCGGACAATCAGGCGTTCTGCGTGGAAAACGGACTGGACAGAAGTGTTTGGGGGAACTGATATGCTGATCGACGATGCAAAAGCGCTTGCGGACAAGCTAAAGGCGTCCGAGGAATACAGGACCTATTGCGAGGCGAAGGAGCGCGCGTACGCGTCGAAGGCGACGGCGGCGCTTCTGGACGAGTTCTATGCGCTCCGCATGAAGGCGCAGGCGTCTTCGGTCGCGGGGACGCCGGACGCGGAAACGACGGAAAAGCTCCAAAAGCTCGGCGAGCTGTTGCAGTTCGACGCTGCGGCGGCCGAGTATCTGATGGCGGAGTTCCGTCTGAACGCGCTTCTCGGCGATATCTACAAGATCCTTACCGAAGCGGTCGGGCTGGACCTCGGCGCGCTCGAGTCGTGAACGCTTGAAATCGAAGGCGGGACATGCTATACTGACGGTATGAAGCGGAAGGACAACAACGAAATCAGCGCCGTACGCCTGAGATGGCGGCGGTTCTGGCATTACACGAGACCGATCGCCACGTGGCTATTGAGCGTCGGTCTTGTCGCCGTGATCGCGATCGTCACGGTTCGTTTCGTGCTGTCGCATTATATCTCCGCCGTCGACCCGGACGATCCGACGCCCTATGAGGTCGTGATCCCGCAGAATACCTCGGCGGGGCAGATCGCAAACCTTTTGTACCACGCGTGCGGCGAGGACGAAAAGGGACTGATCGCGTCCAGCGCTTCGTTCAAGGTTTACGTCGATTTCGTCGGCAAGGCGAACAGTTTGAAGGCGGGCACGTATCTCCTCAGTAAAAACATGACGATCCCGGAGATCGTCGACGTGCTGACCGAAGGCAATCCCGCAAGGCGCACGGCGCGTCTTGTCGTGATCGAAGGCAGAACGGTCGAGGACATCGCAAAGACGCTGCGCGAAAGCGAAACGATCACGACCGACGCGGAAGCGTTCCTTGCGCTGTGCCGTGACGCATCGGCATTCTCGAAGTATCCGTTCATCGCCGAGATCACGAATACCGGTGAGCGCCGCTACGCGCTTGAGGGCTATCTGTTCCCCGACACCTATGAGATCTACGCCGACTCCGCACCGGAGGAGATCCTCGACAAGATGCTGACGCATTATTACGAGGTCTACACGGGCGAGTGGGTCACGCGCGCCGAGGACCTCGGCATGTCGCGTGATGAGATCATGACGCTCGCGTCGATCATCGAACGCGAAGCGAGCACGGAGGAGGACATGTACAGGGTCAGTGCGGTGTTCCATAACCGTCTCAAAGAGGGCATGAAGCTCGAATCCTGCGCCACGCTGAACTACATCACGGGACTGGACCGCTTCGTGTTCACCCGGGATGAAATGGCGATCGATTCGCCTTACAATACCTATCGCTACGCGGGACTGCCGGTCGGACCGATTTCGAACCCCGGCGCGGCGGCGATCCGTGCCGCACTGTACCCCGACGAGGCGTTTTTAGAGGAGGGCTATCTCTATTTCTGCAACGCGAACCCGAAGGAAACGCGCGCGCTCGTCTTTGCAAGAACATACGAGGAGCACCAGGAGAACGTGGAGAAATACAGACAGTATTGGGATTGACGTTCTGATCCGAGCAATTTCGACATACCCTGACCATGGGAGGTTGGGGTATGTTTTCTTTTTTATGGCTGCTTTTTCAGTCGATCGCGTTTATCGGCGCGATCGGATCAAACGGCTCGTTTCCGAAACCGCTGAGCCCGGAGGAAGAAAAGCTGTGGGTGCAGCGGCTGATCGCGGGCGACGAGGAAGCGCGGGAAAAGCTCATCGTCCATAACCTGCGGCTGTGCGCGCACATCGCGAAAAAGTACCAGAAGGCAGAGCGCGACCGGGAGGATCTGATCAGCATCGGCACGATCGGGCTCATCAAGGCGGTGTCGACGTTTTCCGAATCGAAGGGCACGCTGTCCGCGTACGCCGCGCGGTGCATCGAAAACGAGATCCTGATGAGCCTTCGGCGCGACCGCAAGCTTGTCGAGACCGTTTCGATCGAGGAACCGGTCGGCGCGGATAAGGAGGGGAACGAGCTGAAGCTCGCCGATCTCGTCTGCACCGAGGCAGACACGATCTTTGAACAGGTGCAAAGCAGATTGGACGCCGCGATCATCACGGACACGATGCGAAAGGTCCTTACAAAACGCGAGCAGGTCGTTCTGACGCTGCGCTTCGGTCTTTCCGGTCACGCGCCGCTTGCGCAGCGAGAGGTCGCAAACCTACTGGATATTTCGAGAAGCTATGTTTCCCGCATCGAGAAAAAAGCGGTGGAAAAGATGCGCGCGGCGCTCGGCGGCAGGGAGGACAAAACAACATAAAAACGGTTGTCCTTTTCAAAACAATATGATATACTGTTTTTGCCATGCAAACGAATAACGGTCAGTCAAAACGGAAAGCATATGCCTCGGCAGAATTGCTGGTTCCACTTTGGCTTTCATTTTGATTGACCGGAAGTTTGTGTGGCAACAAACGGGACTGTGCGTTTTGCATGTGCGGTTTCGTTTGGAACCGCACATTTTTGTTTTGAGGAGGGACAACATGAAGGCAATCGTATGCGAGATGTGTTCGAGCAACGACGTGGTGAAGGACGGAGATTTCTACGTCTGTCAGAACTGCGGCACGAAGTACACCCCGGAAAGCGCCAGAAAGCTGATGGTCGAGATCGAAGGTAAGATCGACGTATCGGGCAGCAGCGTCAAGGTCGACACGACGGACAATGTCAGACGTGCATTGGAGAATGCGCGCCGCGCAAAGCAGAAGGAGGACTGGGAGGAAGCCGAAAAGTATTACGATCTCGTCGAGCGGGAC
>JAFXVP010000038.1 GCA_017524445.1 Clostridia bacterium
CTACGTCGAGCGGCTGAACATCACGGCCTCGGCGTTTCGCACGATCCTGACCGGATATCTCAACGCGATCCTGTACGGATGGTTCATCGTGCTTGCGGCATTGGAACTGTTGATGTTCTTGCTGCTGCTTATCGCGATCGTGCGGGCCTCGCACGGGAAGAAAGCGAAAAAAGCAAAGTAAATGCGCCGTCCCCTGCAAGCGCGGGGGGACGGTTTTCACTTGACAGCAGACAGATGAATTCAATAGAATAAAAAACTTCATTTCTATCAAACCCTATCGGAGTCAAATACGTCTATATAATAGATAGTATAAAGGGAGGTTTATTATGAAAAAAGCAATGTGTTGGATGATCATTATGACGATTCTGTTTGTAACCGGATGTTCAAACGAACCGTTCGCAGTACCCGGGCAAGAAGAGAAGGATCGTGCAGAAGCGGATATCGTGATCGTTGGGAACGATACCGAAATGGAGCCGTCTCCGTATTTGGATGAAACGACAGCAGAAGAGAAAGAGCCGCAGCACAATAGCATGCTGTTGACAGCACAGGTTGGTGATGTTATCACTTTTGGCCGCTATGAGCAAGACAACAATACAGAAAACGGGCCGGAAAAATTAAAGTGGATCGTTCTTGATACAAACGGGTCGGATATCCTGGTGATCAGTGAACAGATTATAGATGCGATAGAATATATATATTTGTCAACTGATCCAAATAGAAGTACGACTTGGGAGAGCAGCTATATTCGGGAATGGCTCAACGATGATTTTTACGAAACGAGTTTTACCGCGATCGAACAGCATCATATCGCTGTTACAACGGTAGAGAATGAGCATCTGGAAACCACTGACAAGAAATATTTGATATATCCATTCAAAAGCGGCAATAATACGCAAGATCGTATTTTCTTGATATCATTAGACGAACTGCTGCAATACTTTCCCGAACGAGCCGACAGGGTATGCACGGAAACCGAATATGCTGCGGAAAAACGCATAAAAGAAAAAAGCCAGTTTTGGATGCTGCGTACACCGGTGGAAGGAACTTAAGTGACAAGGGGACGGTTCTGTTGACACAGGAATGAATTGTCCCTGCGGGATATGAATTGGCTGCGCCGTGAATGGACGGCAGAGCCGTCATGAATTATCCATGCGGGACGTGATGGGGCTCTCATGACAGGCGATAAAAACCAAATCGTAGGGGAAGATATCATCTTCCCACGCCGCTGTCATGTCGTTCGGCGGGCGGATGATATCCGCCCCTACGGGTGAATTGCGGCAGAGCCGTCGTGGATTGTGCCGGTCGGCACATGAATTGTCCTTGCGGTCGTGAATTGACGGCGCCGTGAATTGACGGCAGAGCCGTCATGGCCCCCTCATCAGTCAACTTCGTTGACAGCTTCTCCACCCTGAAGGGGGAGAAGCCGACGGATGCGAGTATATAAATGCCTTCCCCTGCGGACAGCATGGGGAAGGTGCCGAGGAACGAGGCGGATGAGGTTCCCTTTTAAATGAATTGCCCTGCGGGCATGAATTGACCTTACGGTCATGAATTGGCTGCGCCGTGAATTGACGGCAGAGCCGTCATGAATTGCGGAAGCGGGGCGCCGAGGACACTCCGCTTTGTTACAGAGGCAGATCGCACGCTTCCTACACATACCATTGCCCCCTGCGGGAAAAACCAACCGTAGGGGAAGATATCATCTTCCCACGCCGCTGTCATGTCGTTCGGCGGGCGGATGATATCCGCCCCTACGGGTGAATTGCGGCAGAGCCGTCGTGGATTGTGCCGGTCGGTACATGAATTGTCCTTGCGGTCGTGAATTGACGGCGGCATGAATGCGGAAACGGGGCGCCGAGGACGTCGCCCCCTACAACGCCGTGAATGGACGGCAGAGCCGTCATGAATTGTCCTGCGGACATGAAAAAATCTGAAAAAAACGCTTGACAAACGGGGAGAGCGTCATTATAATATTTGTGTTTTCAAGCAGAGCGCCCGCTCTCACCTGCCGGCAAATGCGCCGCGTCACGGTACATACGATCGAAACGATTCTCGAAGTGGGCGCAATGCGCCCACTTATTTTGTCAGGAGGTGTTTTTTCATCGCTACGCAGGACATGCAGATCAACGAGGAGATCCGCGACCGCGAGGTACGGCTCATCGACGAAAACGGACAGCAGCTCGGCATCATGGACGTGCGCGACGCACAGCGTCTGGCGGATGAACGCGGACTGGACCTCGTAAAGGTCTCTCAAAACGTTCCCCCGACCTGCAAGCTCATGGACTACAGCAAGTATCGCTACGACATGCTGAAGCGGGAAAAGGAACAGAAGCGCAACCAGAAGATCATCGAGATCAAGGAGATCCGTCTTTCCGCCACCATCGACCAGCACGATATGGAAGTCAAAGCCAAGCAGTGCGACAAGTTTCTGCGCAACGGCGACAAGGTGAAGGTGTCCATCCGCTTCCGCGGCAGACAGATCACCAAGGGAGAAATGGGCGAGGACGTCATGGAAACGTTCTTCAACATGGTCTCCGACGTCGCGGTGAAAGAACGTCCTCCCAAGCAAGAGGGCAGAAATATGTTTATGGTGCTTGCACCGAAAAAGTAATCGAAAGTATTAGCAGGAGGAACAACCATGCCGAAAATCAAGACCCATCGCGGCGCAGCAAAGCGTTTTTCCCTGACCAAGTCCGGAAAGATCAAGCGCGCCAAGGCTTACAAGAGCCACATTCTCACCAAGAAGAGCACCAAGAGACTTCGCGGTCTGCGTCAGACCGGCTACATCGCCGAAGAAGAACAGAAGAAGATCCGCGAGCTGATCCCGTATAAGTAAGGAGGAACAAAACCATGGCAAGAATCAAGAGAGCAGTCAGCGCCGTCAAGAAACGTCGTAAGGTCCTCCGCCTCGCAAAGGGCTACTACGGAGCAAAGAGCAAGCAGTATCGCGCCGCTTCCCAGCAGGTCATGAAGTCGATGGCATATGCGTACGTCGGCAGAAAGCTCAAGAAGCGTGAGTACCGTAAGCTGTGGATCGCCCGTATCAACGCAGGCGCCCGCATGAACGGCACCACCTACAGCCGTCTCATCAACGGTCTCAAGCTTGCGAACGTCGACATCAACCGCAAAGTCCTCGCGGACCTCGCGATCACCGACATGAACGCGTTCGCAAACCTCTGCGAGATCGCAAAGGCAGCGAGAAACTGAGACAGGTGCATAACGTCTCCGAGAAATCGGGGGCGTTTTCTTGTATCCGAGGCAATCACGAAAGCATCAGGCGGATACAAAAAGCGCAGAATGGAGGAAGGCATGAGCATCGAAAGGTTTGCGGCGGCGGATCCGGCGCTGTACGCAGATATGGAAGCATATCTCAAGTCCGGGGAATGGGAGATCGCGCATGAAAGCCAAACGGCGCTGTGGCTCAGATGGAACCGGGGATGGCTGCACGCGATCGCCGCGTTCGATCTTTCGGAGGCGCGGCGGATCCTTGAACAGATCCTTTCGGACGGCGCGATCGTGCTGCGCGGATGCGAGGGACTCAGGGAGCTTGCCGCTGCGCGCGGGTTCAACGGCTGCAATCCCTGCGTACAGGTCATGTATGATCGTAAAGAGGCGATCCCGATCCGTACGGAGCTTGTGATCCGGCATCCCGATGAAAGCGATTTTCCGAAAGTGGCGGTAAGCTACGATATGGGCACCGAAGAGGAGCTTTGGGAGGATTTTCACTCGCCGGACTTCCTCGGCGCGTATCTGGACGGCGAATTCGTCGGCTATATCGGCGTACACGGCGAGGGCTCGATGGGGATACTGTACGTGTTCCCGACATACCGGAGACGCGGATACGCGGAAGCGCTCTACGCAACGCTGATCAATCGTCAGCTTGAAAAGGGACGCTTGCCGTTTGCGCAGATCCTTGAAGACAACGAGCAGTCCGTCGCGCTGCAGCGGAAAATGGGACTGCGGATCTCCGACGGCCGGGTCTACTGGATGTGGCGGGAAGAGGACGGCGCGAAAGACGGAGAACAGACCGCGGGAGAGGATTGACGGCGGGGCCGTCATGAATTGCGCCTGCGGCGCGTGAATTGTCCTGCGGACGTGAATTGGATGTGCTGTGAATTGCGGCATAGCCGCATGAATACACCTCATCACCGCCTGCGGCGGAGCTTCTCCTCAAGGAGAAGCCACTATGATATGCCTTCCCCTTCGAGGGGAAGGTGCCGTCAGGCGGATGAGGTGGACACGCAAAAAGCGTTGTAGGGGGCGATGGTACGCGCGGGAAGCGCGCGATCTGCCTCTGTAACGAAGTGGTAGCGGAGTGGAGAGTCCTCGACACCCCGCGTGAATTGCGCTTCGCGCATGAATTGACGGCAGAGCCGCCATGAATTGTCCTTCGGACATGAATTGGCTTTGCCATGAATTGCGGCATAGCCGCATGAAAATCCGCGGTTGACAGACGCGGATTTGTGCGATACAATATCCCTTGCGTTGAAGGTGTCAGGTACCGTCCGAACGCAGTGAAAGAGAGCCCTCGCCGCGGCTGAAAGCGGGGGAACAGGGCACGGACGGGAAGGTTCAGCACCGGAGCATCCGGCCTGACGGCAATGACAAATGAAGAATGAAGAATGAGAAATGCAGGAATTCCCCATTCAACATTCTGCATTCCGCATTTCCTACGGCGGCGCGTCCTCGCGTTATCGGGGAAACGAGAGAAGGGCATTGCCCTTAACTTGGGTGGTACCGCGGAAAGTTTTTTCGTCCCATGCTGAATCAGCATGGGTTTTATTTTTCACAAGGAGGAATGTATGGCAATCACTATGGACGAGCTGCGAAAGCAGTTCTATGAACATTTACAGCAGGCGAACGCCGCGGAGGCGTTTGAGGAGCTGCGCGTCAGGTATCTCGGCAAAAAAGGCGAGGTCACGGGACTGTTGAAGAACATGGGCGCGATCGCACCCGAGATGCGAAAGGAATACGGCGCGAAGGTCAACGCCCTGAAGGAAGAGGTCGAGGCGAGTATCAAGAGCCGCATCGAGGAAGCGCACGCAAAGGAACTCGAAATGCGCATCGCGGCGACCGAGCGCTATGACCTGAGCCTTCCGAGCACGATGAAGGAGGGCAGCTATCACCCGATCACGCTCGTACAGCGCGAGGTCGAGCAGATCTTCGCTTCGATGGGCTTTGCGATCGAGGACTACGACGAGATCGTCGACGACTACCACTGCTTCGAAGCGCTGAACATCCCGAAGCACCATCCCGCGCGCGACATGCAGGATACGTACTATCTCAGCAACGGTCAGCTTCTGAAGACGCACACGTCCGCCGCGCAGAACGCGATCATGCGCAAGTACGGCGCGCCGCTCCGCGCGATCTTCCCGGGCCGCTGCTTCCGCAATGAAAGCACCGACGCTTGCCACGAGAACACGTTCTTCCAGATGGAGGGCATCATGATCGACGAGAACATCTCGATCTCGAACCTGATCTACTTTATGAAAACGATGCTTTCGGAGGTCTTTCAGCGCGACGTCAAGGTGCGGCTCCGTCCGGGTTTCTTCCCGTTCGTCGAGCCGGGCTTCGAGCTCGACATCTCCTGCTTAATCTGCGGCGGCAAGGGCTGTCCGTCGTGCAAGAACAGCGGCTGGCTCGAGCTCTGTCCCTGCGGCATGATCCACCCGAACGTATTGAAGGCGGGCGGCATCGACACCGAGAAGTACACGGGCTTCGCGTTCGGTCTCGGCCTCACGCGGCTTGCCATGATGAAATACGGGATCAAGGATATCCGCGACCTGAACAGCGGGAATCTCAAGGCCCTCGACCAATTCGTGAAGTAAGGAGGCAGAACCATGAACGTTTCCATGAACTGGATCTCGGACTATGTGGATTTGTCCGGGCTTGATATCGACGATCTGATCCATCGCTTCACGCTGTCCACCGCGGAGGTGGAGGACGTTTACCATTTCGGCACCGAGATCAACGGCGTCGTCGTGGCGGAGATTCTAAAGATCGAGGAGCACCCGAACTCCAAAAAACTCCATCTTTTAGAGCTGAACCTCGGCGATCACACCGATCGCTGCGTCTGCGGCGCGCCCAACGTGCGGGTCGGCATGCGCGTGCCGTTTGCGCCGTTCGGCGCTTCCGTCAAAGGGATGACGATCGGCGAGGCGACGATCGCGGGCGTCGTGTCCCGCGGTATGTGCTGCTCGGCGGCGGAGCTCGGCATTGCGGATTCGTCCTCGGGACTTCTGGAGCTTCCCGCGGACGCGCCGCTGGGCAAGCCGATCAAGGAGCTGTACGCGTTCGAGGATACCGTGTTTGAGGTGGACAACAAGTCGCTGACGAACCGTCCGGACCTTTGGGGACACTACGGCATTGCGCGGGAGTTTTCGGCGATCGCTAAGCGTCCGCTGAAGCCGCTCGACCTCGACGATCTTACAAAGTACGACGCGCTCGATCCCGTCCCGCTCGGATTCATCGATCCGGAGCTGTGCTGGCGCTATTCCGCGATCCGCGCGGATCACATCCGAAAGGCGGTCAGCCCGATCGATATGCAGATCCGCCTCTACTACTGCGGCATGCGCGCGATCTCGCTCCTCGCGGACCTGACAAACTACGTCATGCTCGAGCTCGGACAGCCGACGCACGCGTTCGATTCGCGCATGGTCGGCACGATCGGCGTACAGCGCTTCCCCGAAACCTTCGCGTTCAAAACGCTCGACGGCACGGAGCGGAAGATCGATCCCGAAACGCTGATGATCACAAGCGACGGGCATCCGGTCGCGGTTGCGGGCGTGATGGGCGGCGAAAACAGCGAGATCGTCGCCGATACGGATTCCGTGACGCTCGAATGCGCGACGTTCTCGGCGGTGTCGGTGCGCAAGACGTCGAGCCGCATCGGGATTCGCACCGACGCGAGCATGCGCTATGAAAAGACGCTCGATCCCGAGCTTTGCGCGGTTGCGGCGGGCAGGTTCCTGAAGCTGCTGAAGAGCATCGACCCGGAAGCAAAGGTGATAAGCCGTTACACCGACTGCTATCAGTATCATTATCCGCAGATCGAGCTGCACTTCGACAAGGCGTTCGTCGACCGCTACACCGGCATCGACATCGCCGACGCACAGATCAACGATACGCTGACGCGGCTGGGCTTCGATGTGACGGAACAGAACTCCGTGTTCGACGTCAAGGTCCCGTCGTGGCGCGCCACCAAGGACGTGACGATCCCCGCGGACGTCATCGAGGAGATCACGCGCATCTACGGCTACGATAACTTCAATATCGAAACCACGATGAGCGCGCTGCGCCCGGTAAAGCCGCTTCAGGTCAAGGCGGACGAGGCGGCGGTGAAGGACGCGCTCGTCAAGACCTTCGGTCTGCATGAGGTGCACACGTATCTCTGGTGCGATGCGAAAAAGCTCAGCGATCTCAGAATCCCGCTGCCCGAAAACGTGCGTTTGCTGAACGGCATGAACCCGGACGCGACGATCCTCAGAACCGCGATGATGCACACGCTGCTGCCGGTATTGAAGGAGAACCGCTTCTATGCGCCGGCGTTCGGCGTGTTCGAGATCGGCAGGACGGTCAAGGGACAAAAGCCGGACGGCACGGCAAACGAGCGCAGAACACTCGGCGTTGCGCTGCTCTCGCATGAGAAGGAACGCACCGTGTTCCTTGCGGCGCGCGACATGATCGCGTCGATCCTGTTCGATATCCGTAGAGCCCATCCGACGTTTGAGCGCGTCGAGCCGATCAACGCCTGGGAGCATCCCGCAAACACCGCGGCGATCGTTCTGGACGGCAAGACGATCGGAACGATCAGTACCGTGCACCCAGAGGTAGCGGCGGAGATCGACAAGAAAGCCGCGCTCGTGACGCTCGAGCTCGACATGGATTCGCTCGCGGAGATCAAAGAAGCGGACCTCAAGTACCGCGAGGCGTCGCGCTTCCCGGGCATCGACATCGACCTCTCGTTCGTCGTCGACAGGGACGTGACGTTCAGGGACGTCACCGGTCCGTTCTTCGAGGATCGCGACGAGACGCTCATCGGCATTTCGCTCGTCGACATTTACGAAGCGGAGGTCAAGAGCATGACGATCCGGCTCTCGTTTGTGTCGCCGGTCAAAACGCTCCAGAAGGCGGAGGTGCAGGCGTACATCGACCGCATCCTCAAAGTCCTTGCGGAAAAGAACATCCGGCTGCGCACAGCTTAATGCAGAATGCGGAATGCGGAATGCGGAATGCAGAATGCGGAATGGAGGAGAAAGAAATATGGCATTCAATGTGGAAAAGGTAGCAAACGATCTAACAAAGTGGCTCAATGATTGGTTCGCGGAGAACGGTCCCGGCTGCAACGCCGTGATCGGCATTTCGGGCGGCAAGGACAGCTCGGTCACTGCGGCGCTGTGCGTACGCGCGCTCGGCGCTGACCGCGTCATCGGCGTTTTGATGCCGAACGGCGAACAGTACGACATCGACGTCGCGCAGGCGCTGGTCAGGCATCTCGGCATCCGCTCCTACGTCGTCAACATCAAGGACGCGTACGACGGCGTCGTGAACGCGGCGAAGGCGGCGGGCGTGGAGCTTTCTAACCAATCCTACATCAACCTCGCGCCGCGCATCCGCATGAGCACGCTCTACGCGGTCTCGCAGTCGTATAACGGCCGCGTGATCAATACGTGCAATCTCAGTGAGGACTGGGTCGGCTATTCCACGCGCTACGGCGATTCCGTGGGCGACGTGTGTCCGCTCGGCAAGCTGACGGTTCAAGAGGTCAAGGAGCTCGGCACATACCTCGGGCTGCCCGACATGTTTGTGCACAAGGTTCCGAGCGACGGGCTCTGCGGCAAGACGGACGAGGACAACCTCGGCTTCACCTACGCCGTGCTCGATCGCTACATCCGCACCGGCGAGATCGACGATCCGGAGACGAAGGCGCTCATCGACCGCAAGCACAAAGCGAACCTCTTTAAGCTCGAGCTGATGCAGACCTTCCAGTACGACCCGAACGCGGACGAATGACGGAGAAGGGAACTGAACCGGTCCGCGCGATTATGAAGGCGACGGCGCTCCTCGACCTCCTTTCGGAGGCAAAGCGCCCGCTGTCGCTTTCGGAACTGACGGCAGCGACGGGCTGGGCAAAGAGCACGGTCTACGGGCTATTGAGCTCCATGCGAAGCTGCGGACTTGTGGAGCAGGACGCGCAAAGCGGCAGATATACGCTCGGCGTGCGCCTGTTCGAGTACGGAAGCGCGGTGCAAAGCACGCGCAATATCATTGCGCTCGCAAAAGAGCCGATGGAACGGCTGACCAAAGCGACGGGGGAGTCCGCGTCGCTGAGTATGCTCGATCGCGGCGAAGCGCTGGTGCTCTCGCATGCGGAAGCGGATTCGGGCTTTCACATCGTGTCGGAGACCGGCGCGCATCTGCCCGCGTTCTGTACGGCGCAGGGCAAGGTCCTGCTGTCTGCGCTTTCCGACGCGGCGGTCCGCCGCATCCATGAAGCGCAGTTTCAGCCGTTTACGCCGCATGTGATCCCGACCCCCGACGCGCTCGTTGCCGAGATCCGGACCGTCCGCGAACGCGGCTACGCCGTCGAAAACGGCGAGTTCCGGATCGGCGTCCGCGGCGTCGCGGCTCCGATCCGCGACCATTCCGGCGCGATCCGTTACGCAATCGGACTCATCGGCATGTTCCGCCGCGTCGATTCGGACGAGTTCCGCACCGCGACCGCCGAGGTTATCAAAGCCGCCGCGGCGCTCAGTGAAGCGCTCGGGTATCGGGAAAACTGAAAACAGGGACAAAGGATTGCATGCATCAAGCGGCGGGGATATCATTCCCCGCCGCTGCTTTGCGTCAAACGGATCGGCGATCCGTCTGACCTATATTACTTCAGTTCCGCGTTGTTTTTCTTCAGGAAGTCGATATTCCTGCCGTAAGCTGCGGCGATTTCCGCATCATTTGTTTGAAAAGCCTCAAACAATTCCGTCGGAATCTTTCCGGGTTTTGTCCGTTCATAGATGGTTAAGTTCCAGGAATGCTTGCATTTTTTGCATCGGTAAATCAGCCATATATCGACGTTGTTTCCATTCGCGTTCACTCTGAATTTGCCGGTATTGAGAAATTCCTGCTTTTTTCCGCAGCCTCCGCAACGGTGAAAAACACGGATACCGTCTGTCTTTTCAACCTCCTGCCGATCGGCTCCGGACAACTTCCCTTCTTGTCTGTATTTGCTCATAAGTCCCTCCAAATCGCAATCAGGAACCGTCTGAGCTTATGGAATTGTAATGTATTTAAGCTCAGACTACTGAGCGTTCACATACTTTCTGGTCATAAAAGCGATTCTCCTTTCCCGTTGTTTAACAGTTCGTCATAGCAGCTTTTTCAAACGGCAGCTTCGATGACCCTTCGGGAAATCCTCAGCAGCACCGTACTCGATGAATCCGTGCTTCACATAAAAATCCGCGACCCAATCACGGGCGTACACAAACAGGACATCGGCTCCGTTTTCCCTCGCCTCACGTTCGCACTCCTTCAGCAGATAAGAAGCCAATCCCTGACCGCGGCAGGACTCATCCACCCAAAGGAGG
This sequence comes from Clostridia bacterium, assembly GCA_017524445.1. Classification (GTDB taxonomy): domain Bacteria; phylum Bacillota; class Clostridia; order Christensenellales; family CAG-138; genus UBA3792. Next base: position 10,581 of record JAFXVP010000038.1, read on the forward strand.
TGAACGTAGCCGTCGTCCCAGCCGCCGACGCCCGCCATGATGCCTGCGATCATGTTTCCGTCACGGTCGACGAGCTTCTTGTTCAGGCGGATATACCCGTGCAGCGGCGGTACAACGGAATCGTTGAATTCATCCAGATTCTCGAAAATGAGATCAACGTCCTCCTCTGTACCGCGTCTGATCTCAAAACGCTTCTGCGCGCTGTTATTCTTTGGCATATAGTCCGGCAGATCCTGATCAAGACGCTTGCACATATAATAACGAGTCGGACCTTTCGACCTGCCCTGCTCGGCGCACACCGAATAGCCATGTTTATCGCAAAAGCCCTTGGCCTGGAAATCGAAGGTTTCCAGCAAGGAGAGATAGCAGCCGCGTTCTTTGGCAATGCGCTCGGCTTCTCTGAGTAGCATGGATCCCAATCCCTGCCTGCGGTACGCCTCATCTACCCACATCGTGATGTCATCCAATTGACCCCAGGTGTAGATCATTGCGACGAACGCGGCGATGGTGTTCCCCTCTTCGTCTTCGACCTTTAAGATGAGCTCCTCATCCTCCGGCGCATCCGGTTCCGGCGGCAGCACGGCGTCGTCGAATTCGTCGATTCGTTCTTCCATGTATTCCGCATCTTCATTTGTGAAAGGTTTCATTTCGTATTCCATTTTTGTTTTCTCCTCAAATCTTTTTTATTGGGCTGTCGGCGGCTGAAAAAGGGTATAAAAATACCGCAGAGAAGCAGCTCCCACTGTGGCTGCGTCCTGCGGCTCCCACTTTCAGAAGTTACTTTTCGATCGGCGCACAAAACAAAGAAGAGGATCACTCTCCGTCATGTTTCGCGCCTGTATGCAGTTATTCCGCAAAAGCAATCTGAATCATGGGTTTACACTCCTGTCTCGGATGATCCTGATTATACAAGAAAAGCCAACAACTGTCAAGGATCATGTGCCGCATCGGCGTCATCCGAAGGAGACGCTCTTTTTGTTTTCCCATTTATGGGATTGCAGCGCGGGCGGGAAAGTGATACAATAATCATATGGAATTTGATGTGATCGTCAAAAACGGAAGCGTGCTGGACGGGAGCGGGGCGGAAGCGTACCGCACCGATCTCGGCGTGATCGGAAAACGAATCGCGGCGATCGGCGATCTTTCCGCAGCAGACGCAGGGGAGATCCTTGACGCGGCGGGCAGGACCGTTGCGCCCGGTTTTCTCGACGCGCACCGCCACGCGGATACCGCGATCTTTCGGGACGGTTTCGGCGAAGCGGAATTATTGCAGGGGCTCACAACGGTCATCAACGGCAATTGCGGGCTTTCTGCCGCGCCGGTGTTCGGTCCGCACAAAGGTGAGGTCGCGGCGTATCTCTGGCCGGTCACGGGCGAGCTGAATGATACGTCGGTCGAATCGCTTGCAGACTATCTGGACGCACTGAAAAGCCGTCCGCTGCCGCTGCACGCGGGCATGCTTGCAGGCCTCGGCACGGTTCGCGCGGACGTCGCGGGATTTTCAAAGGATCTTTCGGACGACGATTACCGCGCGATCCACGCACTTTTGGAGCGCACGCTTTCCGAGGGCGCGCTCGGCATCTCTCTGGGGCTCGGCTACGCGCCGGAGTGCTTTTTCGACACGGCGGGACTGATCCGCGCGCTCGAACCGATCCGCAACACGGACGTGCCGCTGTCGGTGCATATGCGCTCGGAATCCATGAACCTGCTTCCGTCGATCGACGAGGCGGTCACGATCGCAAAAGCGCTGCATGTTCCCCTGCAGATCAGCCATCTGAAGGCGGTTGGCAAGGCGCGGTGGGGGACGCTCGTTTACGACGCGCTTGAAAGGATCCGCCGCGCGCGTGAGGAAGGGCTGGACGTACAGTGCGACGCATACCCGTACACCGTGGGCAGCACACAGCTATTGCACGTTCTGCCGCCGGAGTTTTTAGCGGGCGGCACGGACGCGATCGCAAAGCGGCTCATCGATCCCGCGGCGCAGCGGGTACTGAAGGAGCGATTGGAGACCGGAAAGGATTTCGACAACTACGCCATGCTCATCGGCTGGGAGAACATTGAGATCTCCTCGGTGCGGCAGGAAGAGGACCGGGCGCTGATCGGCAAAACGATCGCGGAAGCGGCAGAGAGTATGGAGCCGTGGCGATTCTTGGCGGAGCTTCTGTCCCGCAACAACTGCGCAGTCACCATGATCGACCGGCTGACGCATGAGGACGACATCGCGGCGATCTACAAAGAGCCGTTTTCGTACGTGATTTCGGACGCGACGTACCCGGAAAGCGGCATACCGCACCCGCGCGTGTACGGCACGTTCGTACATGTGCTCGAACGGTTTGTAAAGGCGCGCAAAACGCTTTCGCTTCCGGAAGCGGTGCATAAAATGACGCGCATGCCGGCGGACCGGTACCATCTCAGGAACAAGGGCCGGATCGAACCCGGCACGGACGCGGATCTTCTGATCTTCGACCCGGACCGCGTGCATGAGCGGGCGACGTTTGAAAACCCCGCGCAATGCTCGACGGGGATCGACACGGTCATGGTAAACGGCGCGATCGCCGTACGGGACGGCATACTGACAGGAAACAGGAACGGAACGGTTTCGGAACGGAGGAATTCATGAAACACGAAAATCAGAAATGCAAAATTTTAGTGATCCGGGATCTGCTGCTCGAAACGGACGAGCTGCATCCGATGACGACGCTGGACTTCATCGCAAAGCTCAAGGAACGCGGCATTGAAGCCGAGCGCAAGAGCGTGGCGGACGATCTTATGACGCTCTCCGAGTACGGCATGGACATCGAATCGGTCGCGGTCGGCAAGCGCAAGGGGTATTATCTGGCGTCGCGCATGTTCGAGTCCGCGGAGCTCAAGATGCTCGTGGACAGCGTGCAGGCGGCGAAGTTCCTGTCCCCGAAAAAGACAAGGGGGCTCATCAAAAAGCTTGCGGGGCTGTCGAGCCGCGGCGAGGCGGCGCTTCTCAAACGTCAGCTCTATATCTCCGACCGCGGCAAGACGGACAACGAATCCGTCTTCTACAACATCGACTCCATCCACGGCGCGATCGGCGAGGATCGCGAGATCACGTTCGTTTACTGGCAGTACGATCTCAACAAAAAACGCGTTCCGCGCAAGAGCGGTGCGCGCTATCGGGTCAGCCCCTTTGCGCTTGTGTGGGACGACGAGTTCTATTATCTGATCGCGTACGACGCCGCGGACGCGCGCATCAAGCATTACCGCGTCGACAAGATGACCCGCATCACGATCACGGATTCGGAGCGGCAGGGCAACGACGCGTTCGCCGCGCTCGACATGTCCGTCTACACGAGCCGCAACTTCTCGATGTTCGCGGGCGAGGAAGCGGACGTGGTGCTCGACTGCGACGCAAACCTCATCGGCGTGATCGTCGATCGCTTCGGCGCCGACGTGTCCGTGCATCCGAACGGGGACGGGTTTACCGCGTTCGTCAGGGTCGCGGTCTCCGAGCAGTTCTTCGGATGGGTCGCCGCTTTGGGCGGCGCGGTGCGTATTGTGTCCCCGCAGCCGGTTAAAGAGCAGTTCAAAGCACTTTTGGATCGCGTCAAAGCCGCGCAGGAATGAAGGTAAAAGAAAACAGCCGCTTCCGAAACGGAAACGGCTGTTGCGTAAAACGGGATCGTTATTCTTCGTCCAGCTTTCTGCCGAGATCGGCATACGCTTCGGGCTCTGTCACACGCAGAAGCTCGACTGTGGTCAGCGCACGGACGGCCTTTTTGCCCTCGGCGTCCAGACGCGAATAACGCTCCAGAAGCTCACGCTTTTCACCGTCCAGGAAGAGCAGCTTGTCGCCCGCGACGGGCTTGATATCCAGTACGTCGCAGATGTGCATGATCGTTTCGAACGAGGTGCCGCCGATGCCCTTCTGAAGCGCGGTCACGATCGTCGACTGCGGAACGCCGATGTACATCGAGAATTGACGTACACTGCGGAATTGTTTTTTGATCTCGGTCTTGATCAGTTTTGTCAGTTCATCCATATTTCACACCTCCACCTGGGCTATCATACCATACGCTGAAAAATGTTGTCAAGGAAAATATATTGTACAATTGTGACTTTTTTGAAACATGCTGAAAATCTGACAAAAAACGGAAAAAAGGCGTATTTGTCTAAACATATATTCAAAAAGTGTACGGTTATTCTTTCTTGACGAACGCGCCGCCGTCCGCTATACTGAACGTTATGTGAGCCGATCGGAAAAAACGGTCGTTTATACCGTGCGATCGACAAACGGTTGCTGCCGCTCAACCGATGGTTGGTGGCTTTTTACCGCTTCAGACTGTATACTGAACCTATGAAAACGATTTTACCGATCCTGAAACCATATCGAAAGCAGATCCTGCTTACCGGGCTTTTATGCATCCTGTTCACGCTCGGCGGGGCGTTTCTGCCGTACCTGATGAGCCGCATCGTCGACGACGGCATCGCGGCGGGCGACATGGGCGTGATCCTGAAATTCGGCGGGCTGATGCTTGCGCTTGCGGTCGTGTCCATGCTTTGCGCGGTGTGGATGGGCGCGGTGAACGCCCGGATCTCCGCGAGCTTTTCAAGCGATCTCAAACGCAGCATCTTCAACAAGGCGTCCGGGCTGGATTTTGAGCACTTCTCGAAAATCGGCACGTCGGGACTTTTGACGCGCTCCACGCATGACGTTTCCACGATCTCGGATATTTCGGGCATGTTCGTGAACGTCGTCGTGATGGTTCCGATCATGATCGCGGGCGGCGTCGCGTTTGCTTTTTTGAGCGACCGCGTGCTTGCGCTCATCCTGCTTGTGTCCATGCCGATCGCGTTTCTGATCCTGTTCCCGATCCTGCGGCATCTTGATCGACTTTGGAAGCTTTCTGACGAATACATCGACGAACAGAACCGGCTGATGCGCGAACGGCTTTCCGGCATCCGCGTTATCCGCGCGTTCGACAAGGAAGCGCACGAGCACGGACGCATTGCGCACGCAACCGAGGAGATGGCAAAGTACATCATCCGCGCAAACGTCCGCGCGGGTTATGTGAACCCGGTGTGTATGCTGGTGCTGAACCTTGCGGCGGTCGTGATGCTCTTGGTCGGCGCAAACCGCCTGCAGAATCCCGTGCTGATGGAAAAGGGCCTGACCGCGGGCGGCATCATTGCCACGGTGCAGTACGTCGCGCTGATCTTAAACGGCGTTATGATGCTTTCGTGGACGTTCGCGTTCCTGCCGCACCTCAAGGTTTGCGTGAACCGCGTGACCGAGGTCCTGGAACTTCCGGATGAGCCGACGGACGCGGGCGACGGCGCGGTCGTCGAAGGCGATCTCGTGCTCGATAACGTCAGCTTCGCCTATCCGGACAGCGAGCTCAGGACGATCTCGGACCTCAGCTTCACGGTCAAAGCGGGGGAGACCGCCGCCATCATCGGCGGCACCGGCAGCGGCAAATCAACGATTTTGAAGCTATTGCTGGATTTCTATCCGCCGACCGGGGGCAGCATTTCGCTCGGCGGCATTCCGTATGAGAAGATCGGACGCGGCGGCGTGCGCGAGAGCGTTTCCGCCTCGCTGCAAAAGGGCATGGTGTTCGAAGGGACCGTTCTGGACAACGTGCGCATGGGCGATCCGAACGCGAGCGAGGAAGCGGTACGGAATGTACTCGACATCGCGCAGATGACGGAGTTTGTAGAGTCGCACGAGGAGGGTCTGAACTACCGCCTTGCACAGTCCGGCGCGAACATCTCGGGCGGACAGAAGCAGCGCATCAGCATTGCGCGGACGATCCTGAAGCGCGCGTCGGTCTACGTGTTCGACGACAGCTTTTCCGCGCTCGACTATCTTACCGAAAGCAAGCTCAGAAAGAGTCTGAACCGCTATCTTGCGGGCAAAACGCAGATCATCATCACGCAGCGCGCCGCGACCGCCATGCGCTGTGACCGTATCTTTGTCCTCGAACAGGGCAGCATCGTCGGCAGCGGCAAGCACGAGGAACTCGTGAAAACATGCAGGGTCTATCGCGAGATCGTCCGTTCGCAGCTGGGAGGTGAAGCGGTATGAAACAGCAAAAAACCTCCGGAAAAATCGTCCTTCGTATTCTGAAGGACACAAAGCCTATCGCGGGATGGCTCGTGCTCGGCGCGTTCGTCGCCCTCTTTTCGGTCGCGCTGTCGCTTGTGACGCCGGAGATCCTCCGCGCGCTGTCCGACCGGCTCTATGACTACTGGGAGCCGGCTCATCTCGGACAGCCGGCAACGTTCGACAACCATGCGTTCGCGCTCGGCTGCGTCCTGCTTGCCGCGGCGTACGCGGGAAGCTCGCTTGCGGCGATCGGCGAAATGCTCATCATGAACAACGTCGTGTCGAAGCACTTCACCTGCGTGATCCGCATCCGCATGAGCGACAAGATCCGCCGTCTCCCGGTGCGCTATGTTGATCAGACGCCGAACGGCGAGATCATCTCGCACATGACCGACGACGTTTCCACGATGGGAACGACGATCCACAGCTTCCTTGAAACGCTGATCTCCGGCGTGCTGAAACTGATCGGCATCATCGTGCTGATCTTCCTTCTGAACCCGATCCTTGCCGCGGCGGTCATCGTGTTCGTGCCGCTCTCGCTGATCCTTTCGGCTAAGATCGCGGGCAAAAGTGAAAAATACTTCGCCGAGGTACGCAAAAAGAACGGCGAAATGTATGCGCTGACCGAGGAGACCTTTACGGGCTTCGATACGGTCAAGGCGTTTCACCTCGAAAAACGGCAGCAAAAAAGGCAGGCGGAGCTTTGCGACGACATGCGCGAAGCGGCGCGAAAGGGCACGTTCCTTGCGTCGATCGTACAGCCGATCGTGGCGCTTTCGAATAACATCGCGTATATCGCGATCTGCATCATCGGCGGCATCTTCGTTGCCAACAACCTGTTCGGTATGAGCGTCGGCACAATCGTCGCGTTCGTGCTCTACGCGCGCATGTTTGCGGGACCCCTCGAGAGCATCGCGCAGGGCTTCTCGATGCTGCAGCATACGATCGCGTCCGCCGAGCGCGTCTACAGGATGCTCGACGAGGAGGAAATGACCGAAACCGCGGAGGAGACCGCGCCGGAAGGCAAGGGCAACGTGCAGTTTGAAAGCGTCGACTTCTCCTACGACCCGAAGCAGCCGCTGATCAAGGGACTGACCATCAACGTGCACGCGGGCGAAAAGGTCGCCATCGTCGGACCGACCGGCGGCGGCAAGACCACGATCGTCAATCTTCTCATGCGATTCTACGACGTCGACGGCGGGCGGATCCTCGTCGACGGCAAGGACGTGATGCAGATGCCGCGAAACGCGCTTCGGAGCGTTTTCTCGATGGTTCTGCAGGATACGTGGCTGTTCAGTGGCACGATTTACGACAACATCGCCTACGGCCGTCCCGACGCGACGGAAGAGGAGGTGCACGAGGCGGCAAAGCGCGCGCACGTCGACCGGTTCATCCGCTCGCTGCCGAACGGCTACGACACCGTCATCAACGAGGAGACGACGAACATCTCCGGCGGACAGAAGCAGCTTCTCACGATCGCGCGCGCGTACCTTGCGAACCGCCCGATCCTGATCCTCGACGAGGCGACCTCCAACGTCGATACGCGCACGGAGATCCTGATCCAGCGGACGATGGACGATCTCATGCGCGACCGCACGAGCTTTGTCATTGCGCACCGGCTTTCCACCATCGTCGACGCGGACACGATCCTCGTAGTCAACAACGGCTCAATCGTGGAGCAGGGCACGCACAGGGAACTGCTCGAAAAGAACGGCTTCTATGCCGAGATCTACAATTCGCAGTACGAGCTTTTGAACTGAAAGGGGCTTTCCGTGGAATACGGGTATTCGATCCTGATGGGCATTTTTACGGCTGCGCTGCTTCTCTATGCCGGACTGATGGCTTGGACGAAGGAGTATCGGCTTGTGCCGTTCCGCGCAAGGGCGTCCGTGAAGCCGAAAAACGTCAGGGCATATATGACGGGGCTTGCAAAGGTCGTTGCGCTGGTCGCGGCGGCTCCCGCGCTGAGCGCGCTCTGTGGCCTTTGGAGCATGATCGCGGCGCCGATCGTTCTGATCGTCGGCATGATCGTGTTCCTGTGGATCGGGACAAGGATCATGAAAGGCGTCGAGTAAAACGGATCAAAAA
>JAFXVP010000039.1 GCA_017524445.1 Clostridia bacterium
CCTCGAAGTTCACGCCCGCAACAAGCATTTTGCCAAGGACGTCAGTTTGAAGACGCTTGCGAAGCGTACGCCGTACTTTACCGGCGCGGACCTTGAGAACGTTTTGAACGAGGCCGCGATCCTCTGCACGCGCGATCACCGCAGGGAGATCTCGCAGAAGGATCTTGAGGAAGCGGTCACCCGCGTCCAGATGGGACCCGAAAAGAAGAGCCACGTCGTGACCGAAAAGGATAAGCAGATCACGGCGTACCACGAATGCGGTCACGCGATCCTCGCGCACGTGCTCGAAAACTGCAACGATCTGCATGAAGTGTCGATCATCGCGCGCGGCTGGGCGGCGGGATATACAATGACGCTGCCGAAGGATGATTTCGAGCACATGCTGAAATCGCACATGCTCGACGAGATCTGCATGACGATGGGCGGCAGGGTCGCCGAAAAGATCGTGTTTACCGACGTATCGACCGGCGCGCTGCAGGACCTCAAGCAGGCGACGCAGACCGCGCGCAAGATGGTTGAAGAGTACGGCATGTCCGATGCGGTCGGTCCGGTGTTCCTCGGCGGCGATACCGAGGTCTTTATCGCAAAGGATTGGGGACACGCCAAGAACTATTCCGAAGCGCTTTCTGCCAAGATCGACGCGGAGATCCGTTCGATCCTCGAAGGACAGTTCGAACGCGCGGAACGGATCCTGACCGAAAAACGCGACGCGCTGGACGTTTGCGCAAAGCTGTTGCTGAAATATGAACGCGTGACCGGCGAGCAGTTTGTACGAGTGCTCGAAGGCGGGGATATGGACGCTGTCATGGGACAGCCGGATACCGAAAAATCCGAGACGGAGAACAAACAGGAAGAAACGGAAGTATAAAAATGGACGAGAACCGCTATGATCTTCATACGCACAGTTGCGTTTCCGACGGCACCGCAACGCCGACGGAGATCGTTCGCATTGCCGCGCGCGGAAAGATCAGGCTGCTTGCACTGACGGATCACGACAATATCGGAGGCGTCAGGGAAGCGCTGGAAGCGGGAAAGGAATACGGCGTGCCTGTGCTGCCCGCCGTGGAGATGGACAACGAATGGCGGCACGAGCTGCACGTCATCGGGCTTGACGTCGATCCGAACAATCCGACGCTCGTGCGCGCGCTGGAGATCGCGCGCGACCGCCGCGAACGGCGTAACAAGATCATCTACGCACGGCTCAAGGAAGCGGGATACGATATTCAGCCGCTCGTCAATCGCCCGGAAGCGATCACCACAAAGCTGCATATCGCGCACGGGCTCATCAAGGGCGGGTACGCGTCCGACGTACGCGACGCGTTCGCGAAGTATCTGCGTCCCGGTACGGTCGGGTACTATACCGAGCAGCGCTTTACGCCGCAGCAGGTGATCGACATCATCCATATCGCGGACGGGCTTCCGATCCTTGCGCATCCGTGTCACATCCGCGACAATCCGAACGGACTGATCGGCGAATTGACCGATATGGGCCTGATGGGACTGGAGGCATATTATCCGACGTCCACGCAGCGGCAGACGGAGATGTACGTTTCGATCGCATGGAAGTATCATCTCATGGTGACCTGCGGCAGCGATTTCCACGGAGACAACCGCCCGGGCGTACCGATCGGATGCGCGTGGCGCAACGTGCCGGTGCTCGAAAAGACGTTTGAAACGCTGACAAAGAGAATGAACACTTGAACAGATCCCGGTGCGATCCGGGATTTTTTTCATACAGGGCTTGCAAACGCAGACGCAATCGGCTATAATATCTATGATATAGACTTGAACGGAGGATGCTATGAACGATCGTATCGTACGGCTTCGCGCTGAAATGGAACGGGCGGGACTGGACGCAGCCCTGCTGAAGTCCGTGACCGCGATCCGTTATTTTTCCGGCTTCACGAGTGTGGACGCAAGCGTTCTGATCACAAAGGACCGCAGCGTGCTTCTGACCGATTTCCGCTATACCATTCAGGCGAAAGCGCAGGCGGGCGATTGCTGTGAGATCATCGAGGTTTCCGGCCTCGCGCACCGCGAAAAGCTGAAGGAGATCATCGGTTTCGAAAACGTGAAGCGCATCGGCTTTGAAGAGGATATCGTAAGCTTCGAGCAGTATCAGGCGTATGCGGCGTTCGGTGCGGAGCTGGTCCCGTTTGCTAAGGAACTTTCGCTGCTCCGCATCAAAAAGACGCCCGAAGAGATCGAGAGTCTCCAGAAGGCGCAGACAATGGCGGACGAAGCGTTTGCTGAGCTTCTGAAGGTCGTCAAACCCGGCATGATGGAACGCCGCGTCGCGGCAGAGCTCGAATACATCTGCGCAAAGCTCGGCAGCGAAGGCCCGTCGTTTGAAACGATCGTCGGCTCCGGTCCGAACGGCGCAATGTGCCACGCGGTTCCCGGCGAGCGACAGCTTCAGGAGGGCGATCTCGTTGTCCTCGATTACGGATGCATGTACAACGGCTACCACTCCGACATGACGCGTACCTTTGCGGTGGGTAAGGTCGATCCGTTTGCGGAGGAGATCTACAACATCGTCCTCGAAGCGCAGACCCGTGCGCTGGACGCCTTGAAGCCCGGGATCACCGGCAAGGAGCTCGACGCGATCGCGCGCGATTACATCACCGAAAAGGGTTACGGCGAGTGCTTCGGACATTCGCTCGGACACGGCTTCGGACTGCTTATCCACGAGGAGCCGCGTGCGTCGGTCACGGGCGATACCGTGTTTGAAGAGGGCATGACGATCACAGTCGAACCCGGCATCTATATCGAAGACAAGTTCGGCGTCCGCATCGAGGACTGTTGCGTGGTCACGAAAGACGGCAAGCTGAACTTTGCGCATGCAACCAAGAAACTGCAGCACATTTAACAATACAAGGAAACTAATTGGGAGGACATACTTATGATTATGGCAGGCGATTTCCGCAAGGGCGTGACGGTTGAGATTGACGGCGTGGTTTGGTCGATCTCCGATTTCCAGCACGTAAAACCGGGCAAGGGCGCGGCGTTCGTTCGCACCCGGCTCAAGAACGTTATGACCGGCGCTGTGCTGGAGCGTACCTTCAGCCCGACGGACAAGTACCCGCTGGCACACATTGAAACCAAGGATATGGAATACCTGTATTCCGACGGCGAGCTCTATTACTTCATGGACATTGAGACCTATGAGCAGATCCCGCTGAACTTCGAGCAGGTCGAAGACGCGATCGACTTCATCAAGGAGAACGATCAGGTCAAGATGCGCTTCTACAAGGGCAGCGCGTTCTCCGTCGAAGCGCCGAACTTCGTCGAGCTCAAAGTCACGGAGACCGAACCGGGCTTCAAGGGCGATACCGCGACCGGCACGACCAAGCCCGCAGTCGTCGAGACAGGTTACCATATCGCGGTCCCGCTGTTCGTCAACGAGGGCGACGTCATCCGCATCGATACGAGAACCGGCGAATACATGTCCCGCGTGTAATCACATACTACTATTATTCGGAGGTGCAGCATGAGCAGAATTTCTGAGAAGGTCGCATATCTGGACGGTCTGATGGAAGGACTCAACATCCACGACGACAAGTACGCCAAGATCTTTACGGCGATCGTCGACACGCTCGACGTCATCGCGGAAGAGATGGCGGATCACGAGGACGCGCTTGCCGACCTCGACGACAGCGTGGAGGAGATCTTTGAGAACCTCGACGAGTACGACGATTTTCTGTACGGCGACGAGGACGAGGATGAGGAAGACGACGAGTTCGACGAGGACGACTTCTTTGAGATCGTCTGCCCGAACTGCGGTGAGACCATCTATTTCGATCAGGACATGCTCGATTCGCCGGACGGACTGATTTGCCCGAACTGCAACGAGCCGATCGAGCTGCACATTCCTGAAAAGGATCCGGAGGAATAATCTCCTTTTCACGGCACAAGAAGGGAAGCACGACGCTTCCCTTTTTTGTTCGACAAAATGCGTGAATAAATTTACATTCTATTCATAATCATATGTCGCAGAATCCCGCGCAGAATCTTTACAAATCGATGTTATCGCTGTAAAATAGATATATATCAAGAATGCATATGCGTATACGTATATGCGAACGGAAGCGAGTATGACGGAAACCGCAAGAAAAATCTGCAAACGACTGCACGCGTACCTTCGTATGGGAAACTACGACGGCACGGTCCACGCCGTCTATCCCGACGCGATCTACTGCAACACCTCGATCGGTATGATCTCGATCCTAAGTAACGCGCACTGTCTTTCGCCGTTTTCCGCGATCGTTTCAAGCATGAAGCCCTTTACACGGTATGAGATCGAAGAGGGACAGCAGGTGCTGATGGGGAACGAGCGCATCGAGATCCCGGACTGCGAACTCGTTCTCGACCTTTCGCAGGCGACCGATTACGATCTTTCGCTCGATACGATCCAGGCGGTTTTCCTGCCGAACGATTACGATATCCGGCTTCGGCACATCATGCACGTGATCGAGACGAACGCAAACGGCGACGATCTTTCGCCGCTCGTCTGCGATCTCAAGCCGAACGAATACTCCGATACGGTCAAACCGCATCTTATGAAGCTGCACACAGCATTTCGAGATCAGGATCCTACTTTGTGCGAAGCTGTTACGTCCGCGATCGCAGGCATCGGCGTTGGGCTCATACCCTCCGCGGACCGGCTGCTTTGCGGCTATATCGCGGGTTACGCTGCGCTGTCCGCCGCGCTCGGCAGAAGCTTCAATCGCGTGCTTGAAATGACGCGCACGCTTGCGGGCGCTGCCGCGCAGCATACGACTGAGCTTTCCGGAGCGTTTCTTTTACAGAGCGGGGAAGGGCTCGTCTCCGAAGACCTGTACGTTCTCGTGCGGAACGTGCTGTCCGACGCGCCGTACGCAACGCTCGTTTCCGCCGCAAACCGCATCGCGGCGCTGCCGCTCGGCGGCGGAACGGACATGCTCGCGGGCGTGTATCTTTCGCTTTCGATGCTCTATTCCGCTTCGCCCATCGAATAAAACGAGAATAAAACGAAATTAAACGGAACGGCCTCGGAGCCGTTCTTTTCTTTTGCTTGCAAAGCGTGTCGAATCGTCGTACAATACAGTCAAACAGCAAAGGAGAAAGACAATGGAACCGATCGGCATCAAAGACTTTTTAAATTATAAGTACCTTTCCGACGTGAAATACGCGCCGGACGGCAAACGCGCGGCGTTCGTCGTATCGAACTGCAATGAAGACGAGAATTGCTATGAAAGCCGTCTCTGGCTGTATGACGGCACGTTCCGGCAGATGACCGATCTCGGAAAGGAAGCACGGTACTTCTGGGAGAACGAAAACACGATCCTGTTCCCGGCGGTTCGTTCCGCAAAAGAAAAGAAGCGCGCGGAAAAGAAAGAGCAGTTTGCAAGCTTTTATCGGCTCGATCTTCGCGGCGGCGAGGCGATCCATGCGTTTACGCTTCCGTTCTCTGCGGAGCGGTTGGAAAAGCTTCCGAACGGCTCGTACGCCGTGCTCGGCTCGATCGACGCGAACGCGCCGGACTATTACTGCATGAACAAGGAAGACCGCGAGAAGGTCGAAAAGGGCTATGCCGACGACGCGGATTATGAGGTCTTCGACGAGCTTCCGTATTGGATGAACGGCGGCGGGATCGTCAACAAGAGCCGTACGGCGCTGTTTCTTGTCTCTGCGGACGCAAAGACCGTCAGACGTGTCACGGAACCGTTCTTCACCGTCGATGCGATCGAAACGATCGGCGATCTCGTGTATTTCCTCGGCGACAGCTATATGGCAAGACGCGATCTCATGCACCCGAAACTGTACGTAATGGACGGCAATACGGGCGAGATCCGTTTGCTCAAAGCGTATGAGGGACTCTATATCGAACGCATCCAGGCGGTCGGCGAGCGCCTTATCATGACAGCGACTGAGGGCAGGGACATCGGTCTCAACGAGAATGTCGATTTCTACCTCATCGATCGAGATACAGGCGAGCTTTCCATGCTTTATGAGAACACCGAGAGCTTGTGGAACTCGGTGGGCAGCGACGTACGTCACGGCGGCGGCGAGAGTATGATCGGCACGGACGATCGGCTTTATTACATCACTACGCGTTTTGAGAGTTCGCATTTGTATGCTTTGGACATGCAGGAGAACAATGTTCCCATCGCAACGGAAATCGGCTCCATCGACGCCGTGGCGATCCATCCGGGAAATGATACTGCGCTGTTTATCGCGCTCTATGAGGGCAGCTTGCAGGAGCTTTACGCAAAGGATCTGCGCACAGGCGAACTCACAAAGCTTTCGCATTTTAATGACGACGCGTTCCGGGACAAGTACGTCGCGAAATGCGAACCCGTTTCGGTCGAAAGCGAAGGATGGAGGATCGACGGGTGGGTGCTGAAACCCAAGGATTATGATCCGGAGAAGAAATATCCCGCGGTGTTCGATATCCACGGCGGACCGAAGACCGTCTACGGCACGGTGTTCTATCACGAGATGCAGGTATGGGCAGGGCTCGGCTATTTCGTGTTCTTCTGCAATCCGAAGGGCTCGGACGGCAGAGGAGACGCGTTTGCGGACATCATGGGACATTACGGCGAAACGGATTACAAAAACCTGATGGACTTTGCGGACGAAGTGCTGCGCCGCTATCCGGCGATCGACCCGAAGCGCGTGTGCGAGACGGGCGGCAGCTACGGCGGCTTTATGACGAACTGGATCATCGGACACACCGACCGGTTCTGCGCCTGCGCTTCGCAGCGTTCCATCTCGAACTGGCTGAGCTTCAACGGTATTTCCGACATCGGCTATTATTTCGTCGGCGATCAGAACCACGCGGACTTTTATACCGACCACGCAAAGCTTTGGGAGCACAGCCCGCTGAAATACGCAAAGAACGTGAAGACGCCGACGCTGTTCATCCATTCGGACGAGGACTACCGCTGCCCGCTCGATCAAGGCCTGCAGATGTACGCGGCGCTCGTCGATCGCGGCGTGCCCGCGCGTCTCTGTCTGTTCCACGGCGAAAACCACGAACTTTCCCGCTCCGGCAAGCCGCTGCACCGCATCCGCCGTCTCACGGAGATCACGAACTGGTTCGAGAAGTACGCGAAACAGCAGGGAGAGAACACGTAATGATATATTGTTCTTTGTTCAGGAAACATACTTTAACTTTCGAAGCCGCAAAAGATGAGATCGTTTCGGCGTTTCAGTCGCGTATCCGCGATTTTCCCGCCGCTGAATGGAATATGAGCTGGCACTGCAAACCGTATATCATATACGGAAAGATGAAGGGGGACAACGTTCATATCTTCTCGAATGGCACGCTGTTCAATCCGTGTATACCGATCGTTCACGGCAAACTGCTTCCGTGCGACGATGGCGGAACGGTGTTTACGTACCGATTGATCCCGAATAATTTCACCTTATTGTTCTGTGCGTTGTTCCTGATGCTGTCATTGGGATTCGGTATCATCAAAGGCAGCGGTTCAGCGACTTCGGTTTTAAGCTGCTTCGGGCTATCCGCGTTGTTTCTTGCTTTCGGTTACGTTGCTTCATGGCTTACCTCCGCAACGATCCGGGAACAGATCGCAAAAGTCGGAACCGTAAAGGATACGGATTGACGGTTCCGTACAACCGACGCGCGAGTTTGTCCGCGTACGGGTCGCTTCAAATGCCGCTTTTGACCTGCTATGATGAAGCCATCAAAAACAGGAGGACATGAAAATGGAAATGGGAAAAGAGATCCGCCGTCTGAGAATGGACAGAGGGCTTACACAGGAAGCGCTGGCAAACGCTCTGAACGTCACCGCGCAGAGCGTCAGCAAATGGGAATGCGGCACGAGCGTGCCGGACGTACAGCTTCTGCCGGAAATCGCGGTCTACTTCGGCGTGACCATCGATCAGCTGTTCGCGATGGACCCGGAGCAGCAGATGGAACGCATCGACAATTACATCTGCGATCACGGCATGTTCGACGAAGCAGAGGAGCGGCAGCTGATTAAGCAGCTCAATACATTTGCGGAAAATCCGATATACAAAGGGAAAGCGGAACTGCTGCTGACGCTTCTTTACAGCCATCAGGCGGAACAGTACCGGCTGTTGGCTGTCGAGCACGGAAAGGTCGCGGTAGAGGAAACGAACGGCGACCGGGAAGCAGTCGGCGAGCTTGCAAAAGCATGGGGAAGCGTTATCCCGGATTGGGACTACCGCAACCGTCATGAACTGATCGAATGGTACGGCGACTACTGCCGGAGGAATCCGAAAAATCGCTCCGCCGTGATGTGGCTTCTGGACAATCTGATCGACGACCGGCGTCTTGCGGAGGCGAGGGAGTGGATCAAAAAGCTTGCGGCGATCGACGATACCTTCCGCGTGCCGATGTACCGTTATATGTTCGCACAGGCGGCGGGTGAGAAGGAGGAAGCCGAAGCGCAGATCAAGGTGCTCGAAGACATGGCGGAAACGCAGGAATGGTGCTGTGCGACGACGCTCGGCGATATCTTCGTGCAGCGGCAGGAATATGACCGTGCGATCGAGTGGTACAAAAAGGGACAGGAGATCCAACCGTCTCCGAAGTATACGGACAGCGCAAGAAGCATTGCGCATATCTGTGAGATCCGGGGCGATAAAGCGGGCGCGATCGAAGCGTACAAAGAGGAGCTGCGCATCATGAAAGAGGAATGGGGCATGATTTCCGGCGAA
>JAFXVP010000006.1 GCA_017524445.1 Clostridia bacterium
AACCCAACTTTGACAAGCGCAGGGTCGAACCGGATGCGGCCAACGGCGATTGCTACCGCTGCGATCAGTTCGACCGGGAGGCCCGCAAGTGCCGCTTCTCCTTCTGCCTGTTTGACGATCTCCCCACCAAACACAATTAACTAGTTAATTAACAGTGAATGTGAATTCACTTACGTACTGGAAGAAGAATATAACAGGCTAAGCAGTATATGCCACATGCCACGAAATCATAGTATATCCTTCCAGCACACAGACGCCAGCCAACGGCTGGTTATTTTATTACCCACAGAAAGGACAAGTATGAAAGCTACCAAGAGACTTATTACCCTGCTGCTCGCTGTGATCATGCTCCTTACGTTGATCCCTGCGGCGGCCTTTGCCGACGAAGATCCGTTCCCCCAGAACGTCACGATCGAATCGGAGAAAAACAATGCATTTGACTACCTGGAATACTACTCCGGTGGCAAATGGAAGGACCTCAACACGCCTCGACACTGGATCGAAAGTACCGGTCAGGTGTGTTACTGCATCGAGCACTCTGAGGGCAACCCGCATGGTGCGTCCTACACCGCAACGCCGCCTTCGCAGGTATTCAGTGCAAACACTCTCGCCGGGCTTCAGACGATCCTCATGTACGGTTACCCCTGTAATACTCCGGACGGCTTTACCGAGGACGAAGCAAGACAGGCGACCGCTAACGCGATCCGCTTCTGGCTGAGTGAGAACGGCGAACCCGGTTCCTACAGCTTCACGAACCGCAAGGCGCACCCCACCTATATCCGTGCGAAGAAGGGATATGAGCACGTTCTGACCTGGGCCGACGAGCTGCTGCAAATGGCTCGTGACAAGAAAACGCTGAGCCATAATATTGAGTTCACGCCCTCCGCACTGACCCTCACTAAGTCCGGTGATACCTTCACCGGTAAAACGACTGTCAAGCTGACGAACATCAACAGCGGCTACACACTGGATACGTCCAAGCTCCCTGCAGGCGTCACCGTTACCGGTTATTCCGGCACCAAGGGCGAAGTGCTCACGATCACCGCTCCTTCCTCCGCAGCGGGCAAGACGTTCAATATCTCCGCTGCCGGTAAGGATACCCGTGCACTGCAGAACATGACGGCGTATGTGCCTTCCAATGACAGCCTGCAGAAGATCTTCTTGTGCGCGAACACGGCACAGGTCGTTGCTACCGCGTCCATCGGTGTCAACACGCCTGCCACCGGCGCTTTGCAGATCAAGAAGTACGGCGACAGCAACAAGCCCCTTGCAGGCGTAAAGTTCGCTGTGTATTCGGATGCTGCCTGTACCAAGAAGGTGACCGAAGTCACGACCGGCAATGACGGCGCTGTGCTGATCGAAAATCTTGACGGCGGCACATACTACGTCAAGGAGATCGGTACGGTCAAGCCGTATGTCATTGACGGTCTGATCAACACGGTCATTGTCAAGGCATCCGAGACAGCTACCCTGGAGGTCTACAACGAGACTGCCAAGGGACAGATTCGTATCACAAAGAGGGCGGAAACCCTTGTCAGTACCACCGCCACCACGACTGAGTTTGGCCAGCTTCACCGCCCGAACTATAAAGAAGCAGGGCTTCCCGGCTGTACGTTTGTTGTGAAGGATTCGACAGGCAAGGTCATCGCTACCCTGACCACGGACAGTAACGGCTACTGTGAAACCGGTCTGCTGCCCTTTGGACAGTATACCGTCCAGGAAACCGCCGTTCCCGCAGGTTACACGATCGACGATTCCGTAAGAACCGTCAATCTGGAGTATAAGGATCAGTATACGCCGATTGTCTACGGCGACGTTGCCGTTACCAACAGTCGTATTCCTACCTCCGTCAAGATCAAGAAGATGACGGACTTTTTCGACACAAAGACGATGAAGTTCGTAGAGAAACCCCTCGAGGGTGCAATCTTCGGTCTGTATACGGCTGAAAACATCGGGATCATCCCCAAGAACACGATGGTCGATCTGCTGACCACCGGCGCGGACGGCACGGCAACCTCCACTTCCGTCCTGCCGTTCGGTAAGTATTACCTCCGCGAACTCAAGCTCCCCGATAATACGATCCACCTGTCCTCTGAGTCGTATCCTCTCGAAGTCAAGGGCAACAACACCGATTATGTGAAGGAGCCCATCTGGAACGAGCGCTTTAAGGGCAATATCGCCATGTGGAAAGAAGATGATTCCAACCCCGGTCGTATGCTGGAAGGCGCACAGTATGAGGTCCGCGATAAGGACGGGCTGCTGTATTGCACCATGGTCACCGACAAAGACGGCTATGCCCTGTCGATCGACCTGCCCGTCGGAACTTACTATGTCCGAGAAGTTGTCCCGCCTGCGGGCTTTATCCTCTCGGACGAAGTGATCGAAGTCAAGATCACCACCGATGATAAAAACACCATCGTATTCGAGCGTGACAACACGCCCAATCACGTTGTTCTGAAAAAGACCGACCTGACCACCGGTAAGCCTGTGCCGGATGCCATGATCGTGATCACGAACGAAAAAGGCGATGTGATCTTTGAGGGCGAAACGGATCTGAACGGCGAGATCATCCTGTATGAGCTCCCCGCCGGAAAGTACACCTATAAGGAGACCGTCGCAGCAGATGGCTATGCGATCAACGACGAGACCTTCACGTTTACCGTGGACTATTACGGCAAGGTCACCGGCACGACCGAGATCACGGACGAGCCCATCTGCCTGCAGATTGACAAGGTAGACCTGTTCACCGGTAAGCCGTTCCCGTATGTTGAGTTCCAGCTCGTCGATCAGGATGATCAGGTCATCCGCACGATCGTTGCCACGATGGGCGCAGAGGCACAGGTCAAAGCGGCTCCTGTTTCCAAGAGTATCGTCATTTCCAATGCGGATGATTACCGCATCTGGGCGAAGGACGGACAGGACACCTTCTTCGTAGACGAGAACGGTCATGTAGAGTTCCGGTATCTGCCTGCAGGCGAATACCGACTGATCGAGATCGCGCCGGACGGTTATATCGCTGAGGATTCGATCTCTATCACCCTGACCGATCATGACAGCGTTTCTAACCCGAAGGTTGTGCGCGTTGAGAACTGCCCGACCGGGATCAAGATTCTGAAGGTGGATGCTTCCTCCGGCAATCCTTTGATGGGCGCGGGCTTTCGGATCAAGGTTAAGGGAGAAACCGACTTTGAGACACTGACCTTCCGTGCGCTGGACGACGGCAGCTATTTCTGCGATCCCGAAGGCAAGATCACCGATCTCATGGTGGACGGCAACGGTGAGCTCACCCTGTATGGCGTACCCCTCGGAGACATCTGGGTGGAAGAGTGCGTCACGCCTGAAGGCTACTTCCCGATTTCGGCTCAGAAGCTGACCGTGACAAAGGAAATGAGCAATGATAAGCCCTACACGCTCCGCATTGAGAACCATAAGTTCGTCAAGCTCGGCATGGACAGTGACTGGTGGGAATTCCCCGCCATGTGTCTCGGCGTCCTGTTGGTGCTCGGTGGCCTGGTTACAGCCATGGTCATCGTTCAGAAGAAACGTCGTTTGGGAAGGGGGCGTAATGCATGACCCCGAAAACGATAATCGCGATCGTCCTGGTTGGAGTGATCATTGCAGGATTTATTATCCTGCAGATCCGGAAGAGAAAGAACGACCGCTGAACCGGTGACAATTCGTAACCGGTTCAATACCCTGCAACCCGTGACAAACCGTCACGGGTTGCTGTATCAAGGAGGCAATATGGGCTATTACGCAACAATGGACGGTTCAATCACACTGAGAAAGCCGATCGCGCAGGAAACGATCCTGGAACGGATCGGCGACTTCGCGTATGAGAACGAACCGGAAGTCACCGATGAAACAGACAGAACCGTCACCTTCCGGTTCGGCGGGTACCAACAGTATTACGATGAGGAGATCTTCGATTTCCTGGCTGAGATCGAATCTGCCACCGAATCCGGCGAAATCACCTACTTTGGCGAAGATAACTCGTTATGGCGGCATTACTTCGATCCGGAGCAAAAGCACTGGGTCGAACAAAACGGATACGTCGAGTATGATAAGGCCGGCAAAACCATCGCCGCGATCCAGGAACACTACGCAGCGCTGCGCATGGCATATGAGAAAGCGAACAATGCTAAACGAAGCGAACAGGTACGGTAGGTGATTCTATGGAATTAGAAATCTGGGACATGCTCCCTGCGGAGCAGAAATACAGCTACACACAGTCCTCGCAGATCATGGGACAGACTGGATGTATTGGTCATCTTCGCGTGGATATGGATACCAATGGCGAAGGCTTTTTCAGCAGCTGGGATGACCACATGAAGCATCTGAAGACTGACGATTTCAAACAGGAATTTGATGATGTCATCCATATGCTCCGGTTTAATCCTGAGTACGACGGCATTCTGAAAAACCGGACCTCCCTTGCGAAATACTGTTACAGCCATCCCTCCTGTCAGATGGAAGATGGAAGAAGCTTCGGCATCCGAGTGGATACAGAACAGTATTCCTATCTCTGCCGGCTGAATCCGAATAAGGGCGAGTACAACGCATACATCTACGCTTATAAAAAGGACTGGCTAGATCATCACCTGATGCAGGCGCAGAAAGGGATCCGGTTCATCGACAGTCATTACAACAACCTGTTCCGGCTGCCGGACGGCGGAAAGATACAGATCACCACTCCTTCCGGGGAGAAGATCACGGAGACCTGCCGGTACATCGACGAATACCACATAGAGGTCGGGCGTTCGCTCTATCACATTTGTGAGTTTGCGGAGCGTATGGAGCAGAACGGCAATACCGTTGCGCCGCTGACGCCGCCGATCGAAAAGACAAAACCCAAAGGAAAGGAGCGACTCAATGCAAGTATTGATCGTTGAGCCGATGAAAGCGCCGTATGTCAAGGACATTGACGAAGGGCTGGAAAGCATGCAGCACGAAGTCGGCGGATACATCGAGGCGCATTATCCTTTCGAGGATGAAGTAGCCATCATATGCAATGAAGAAGGAAAGCTGGATGGTCTGGAACTGAACCGAGCACTGCGCGGTGACGACGGTGAGATCTACGACATCATCGCCGGCACGTTTATGGTCGTCGGGCTGACCGAAGAAAACTTCGGTTCCTTGACACCGGAGCAGATCGCAACGTACACCGAAAAGTACCGTGTGCCGGAAATGTTCCTCATGCGTGGTGGACAGATCATGGCTATCCCTGTCAGTGTTATGCAATATGAACCGACGCAGAAAAGCGATTATGAGGAGGTCCGGAACGGATATCGGCTCGTTGTCCGCAGGGATGAAGATCCGATCGATCCGCGCAAGTTCGACGACAACTTCGGGAAGCTGGTTTGCTTCGACCGGTACTGGTCCGGAGACAATCACGGATTCAAGGACAAAGACGCCTTCCTCATGGATCGCCTGGTTGCTCATTTCGGTGACCAGGAGAAAGCGGAAGCCTTCTGGGACAAAATGGAACAGGAATACCTTTGCGATCCGGAGAAGGTGCGGGATGATCACATTTTGGAGGAGATCAGCAAGGATCACGTTATTCTCCCGGTATACATGTACCGGCACAGCGGCGATACCGTCTCCACGGAACCGTTCTCCGATCGCTGGGACTCCGGACAGATCGGCTGGATCTACGCCGATCGCGCCTCCGTTGTAGCACAATTCGGCGACATGAATGACTTCACGATCCCGCTGGCAAAACAGCTGCTGGAAAACGAAGTCTCCACCTGGAACGATTACATCACGGGCGAGAATTATAGCTACGATCTTGTCAATGAAAAGACCGGCGAAGTCGTAGACGGCGGATTCTGGACCGGAGACATTGAATCCCTGAAAGCGTTCGCCTTCAATTCTGCACCGATGCTGGATAAGCAGGCACCCGTAAAGGACGGTGATACAAGATGAGATACACAAAAGAACAGATCGCCGACGCCGACAGCATGGATCTGGTCTCCTACTTGGAATCCAGAGGATACGAGCTCAAGCGGGAAGGCAATCAGTACAGGCTTAAGGAGCACGACAGTCTGTATGTCAAGGGAAATCAGTGGTATTGGCACTCGCAGCACAAGGGCGGAAAGACGCTGGACTTTCTCATGGACTATGAAGGCCTGTCCTTCCTGGATGCTATGAAAGCGCTGCTCGGCGATGAAGGAAAGATCGAACGTCGTATTCCGATCGCCGCACCGCAGGAGCATACGGATCCCAAGGACCTGAAGCTTCCGGAACCGTCTGATAATAACAACGCCGTGTATGCCTACCTGAAGAGCCGCGGTATCGATGCCCGGATCATAAAGGAGTGCATCGACCAGGGGTTGCTGTACCAGACCAATATGTTCTGGGCCCAGAACGAATCCGGAGAATACGAAAAGAATGCCTGCCCGCCGCAGGCAGTTTTTGTAGGCAAGGATATGGATGGTACCCCGCGATACGCCTGTACCCGGTCCTGCACCGGTAAGGCAAAACACGACGCTTACGGCAGCGACAAAGCGTTTGCCTTCTCCCTGCCCGACGGTGACAGTAAAGCGCTTTGGGTATTTGAAAGCGCAATCGACTTGCTGTCACATGTGACCCGTATATTACACTATATTTTAGAAAAAGGTTTATGGCATCAAATGCCGCATCTGAAAAGAGAGGAAAAATGGCTAATTCACTGGGTTTTCCGGGGATCACCGCCTTGTACGAACGTTTATCAAGAGATGATGAACAGCAAGGCGAATCCAACAGCATTATAGAGGATTAAGTGAATATACGTTAATCATATGATAACACATAACCAAGTATTGTTAAAGACGCAATTTCGAGATTTTCACGTATTTAATCTGGTATTGTTACTTATAAACGACAACACACGAGAAAGGTCTGCTCATAAGACAACTAAAGTGAAACCAAAAAGTGCCACATTTTTATTAGAATGTTGCACTACATATATACTTATTATCACTTTAGTTTTACGAAATAAGCCCTAAATTAGGGCATTTTTCGACCATATATACTTATTATCACGCTTTAGTCGCCCGCTCCTAAGCGAAAGGCCGCGCGTTCGAATCGCGCCGGGGACGCCAAGAAAAGTCCCTAAAATAGGGACTTTTTCCTATTTGTCGTTTCTCGAATAAAGGTTTTGACTGCACTTTTGACTGCAAACTGTATGAGCATAGTTAACAATTCCCACTTTTTCCATTATCGTCCCATGGAACATATACGCAATATGCCTCCGTTTTACTCGCGTTTTATGAAGAAATCGCAGCGATCCGCCCCTTTGCCCAAGGTTCCCGTCCGTTCAAACCGTATCCCCGGAAGGTTGCCGTAGATCCGTTCGTCGTTCTCGCAGAAGATTCGCGTCAGTTCCGGGCAGCCCAGTTCCGTCAGATACCGACAGTATGGACAGACGGTCACGTCCATGCGGTATTCGCCCTTCCGCTTGGGATAAAACATGTTCTGAAAGCCGCTTTTGGCACCGAATACCTTTTTGGTCAGCGGATCCCATATTTTGATGAATAGGCTCCGCATGCCCGGCAGCTTCGTGAGCCGCCGGAGTGTTTTCTCAATGCCCGCGCACTTATTGATGGCGGCATCCTCGACGATTTTGTACGCTGTTTCCTGCCCTGTCACGTCTTTCAGAGTGAGATAGACCGCCGCCATGGACAGAATCTTATTATCCGTATGCAGGCGGACGCCTTTGGTCAGGTCGCTATACCGGTTCAGATACTCGTCCAATCGTACCGTTGCCTGCCGCCACAAGCTGTCGCTTTGAGCTTTCGGCAAAGATTTGTCCATCTCGTCCTTGATTGCAGTCTTCTTCCGCATGATCTTTTCAGCCGTTTTCATTGTTCCCCGTTCTCCTTTCCGTTCTCTTCTGTTTCCGCGCCGTCGAAGAAGGCCAGTGCCTGCGCTGCAAACGCCTTCGGATGCATCATAACGTATTCGCCGTGCATCATATGCGGGATCGTCACCACATCGATCTGAGGGAGATACGCTTTTGTCCACTTCAGATCCCGGTAGCGCCCTTTCCATTCCTCGCTGCCCACCCAAAACTGGATCCGGGACGGGATCGGCGGGGCGACCTTCGGAACGGCATAATTGTTGGCAGACCAGAAGATGTTCCAGATCGTTTTGTTGCTGAAAATCTTGAGGTATCGCCGCATCTCCCGATACTCCGTCTTTGCATTCTCCCGGTTCCTTGCAAATCGCTCCGGCGGGAAAGCGGATTCCATCGCGGCAAGGGACGCCCGCCCGATCTTGAACATCACGTAATCGCGCACGCATATCAGCTTGCAGATCCATTTGGGGAACCGATACGGCGCAGTCCCGGCGTCGATGATGACCCTGTCCGCAGGAATATCCTGCGTCGTCAGAAAGCGGACGACCATTCCGCCGCCGAAACTCAGACCGTAAAGAGCATCCAGCCGGTCAATCCTATGCTCCTTCAGCCAGCGGACCGTGTTGTCCACGGTCTTCTCTACGGAGATGAAGTCGGTATGTTCGTCGGGATCATGCCCGTCAGGCGTCACCAGCAGCACGTGATACCGTGCCGCCAGCTCCTTTGCGGCATAGGCGAACTCCTGCCAGGGTTCGCAGCTCCCCGGAAAGAACAACAGGTGCTTCGTATGCTGTTGTCCGAATTCTCGAACTGTCATCCTCTTTCTCCTAAAATAGCAGCACAATGATCCCTGCCGCAATGGCCGCGCCTGAAAGCCAGATCAACGTTAGGATACCGCGTTTCTTCAGCACCTGGGGCCAAGTCTGGACGAAGGGGATGTCCTCCGTCCCGGGAATGATCCAGAATCGGCTGTGTCCGACCCAGAGCCGGTCGATCACCACTCCGTCATACCAGTTCATGACCTCCAGAAACAGCAGCGCCTGCCAGTATGCGGGCCAAAAGACGCGGACGCCGTTCCATAGACCGACGATCAGCACCAGCGCCGTCGTCATGACCAGGAAGAAGGGTATCATGAATCGCCTTCGCTTCCAGCTCACCGTAATCCGATCCGTCAGCCCCAGGGCAAACACCCTTTCCTGTACGGGCTTCGGGTAAAAATACAGACCGTTCAACGGGCTGCTGCCTACAGCGATCTTCACCATCAGGGTGAACAGGGCGCAGAACAAAAAGAGCTGCAGCAGGATCATATTCCAGTCTCCTCCCTTACCCGGCGGATCATCGTGTCCCAGCCTTCCTTCGGCTTACGAGGAAGCCATGATCGTCTGTTACGAGTTCATATTGCGCAGCGATCGGGCTGCGGTCTCCGACAACACAGTAATCGCAGCGGTCGCTGTTGCCGCAGGTTCCGCAGCGGATCAGCGTCCCATGTATCTCGGAGATACCGAAGAAATCACTGTTGCAAAGAAGCGGCAGCACATGCAGCAGTCCGTGCTTTTTGGCAAACTCAGCATTCGGGCACTGCGTAAAACTGTACCTCGTGGCATGATGCGCCTTGTCATACGGTTCGTCCACATTGATGAAGCCGGCAGGATATTTGATAGCGTCTTTTCTGTCGCGGTCGCCGCTTTTGCGAAAGACCCTATCGATCAGCCGCATATCCAGGGAACGGTTCAGATCGAATATCTTTCCGAGCTTGATAAACGGCTCCATAAAGAGCTTCTGCACGAAATCCTGCAGCTCCGCCTGAGGCGGCTGATCCGGCAGCGACGGGATCAGCGAAAAGATCAACAGTCCTCCGTAGATCGCATAGGCATGTCCGTTCTTTTTCCCGCCGTAATCCGGCAGGTCGTTCAAATACGCGGCATAGGCGGCCTCTGCCTTTCTCCAGATATCGTCGGCTTGCGCATCTCCGTAGCGTTCATTGAGCCATCGTTTGACCTTGCCGCAATACGGAAGGGCGTCGAGCATCAGATGGTTTTGGATCATAACTGCCCTCCGATCCACATGGTAAGCAGCGCCATCAGCGCCGCGACAAAGGGGAACACGGCGAGGCGGATGATCTGCCCCTTTCTATTGAAGCCGAAGGAATGATACCCCTCGCACCCCTCCGTTTCCGGATAAAAATGCTGAAAGAAATGCGATTTGGTCAGCAGCAGCCAGTCCAGACAAACGATATCAAACGCCTTCCACAGATAAAGCATCACGGCAAAGCGGAAGAAGTGCTGCCAAAAGGAAAAACCGTTTTTCACGCCGTCCCACCCACCGTAAACAAATGCGCCGATCATCAGCAGCAGGGCGAGAATCGCAAGCTTCCAGCCGAGTATATGTGCCCCGGGAAAACATTCCGGATGATCCACTGCAGCGGCCTGTATGTCCTTCGGCGCCGTTGTGAACAGCTTTTTGTTCTGAATCAGTCCTACCGCGGCATAGAGCAGAATGCATACCGCAAGGATAAAGGTCAGTGATAACAGAATTGTAAGCAGCATATCGTCCTCCTCTTACAAACCTATTCGCGTATGGTAAGATACTTTTCGGCGTCCGTCTCGAGGGCAAGATACATCGGCACAGAAGCATGATGCTCAGCATAAAACCGTTTCAGCCCCTCGTTCAGCGCCGACATTTCCTCCACAGCGTTCAGGGCGTGATCCGACGCGCAGACTTTCCCGATCTTTGTAGCGCACATCAGTTTATACATGGTATAGCATAGCCGCCGATATCGGGATCCGGTATAATCGCGATCTGTCGCAGGCAGAATGGCGTGACCGGCGCTTTCGATGGCGCGATAGCCCTCTATGTTCGCGTCAATGATTTGATTCAGGTAGGTTTTATCCCGCTTGATCCGTTTCAGATCCCCGTCGCAGCGATAGCACGCAAAGGCAATGGGTGTGACAAACGCCGCATGACAGAGCAGATAATCCCCCATATTGGGTTCATAGACCGCCTTGATCTTCGTGCCGTTGAAGATCTCGCCGATCAGCTTTTCGTTCGGCGGGCTTCCCTGCAGCTGCCCTATGGTTATCTTTTTCATAGAAAAAGAAACGACGCGATCGGTCTCCCTGTGCCCTGCCGCCATATAGAATGCAAACAGCACGTTTTTACCGGGAAGCTTCCTGACGCACGCTTCCGGGGAAAGGTTATTGCCAACCAGAACGATATTCTCGGAAGCGTTGGCGTTCAGTGCGTCAAAGACGCTTTCGACCTGCGTATATCGCATGACGACAAAGACAATGTCGTATCGGTCGTCCGGCTTCAGTTCACGAAGCACGGGAATCCGATACGTTTTCTTGCCCGGGAAAAAGGCCGATTTTACGGTCAGCCCCTGCTGCATAAGGGTGTCCGCCCACCGTCCTCTGGCAAGGATGGTGACGTCCTGCCCCGAGGCAAACAGATCCGCCGCAAGATTTGAGCCGATGACGCCCGCGCCGATTACGAGTATTCTCATCCTTTTCTCTTTTTCTTTCATTTTCTTGCCAATACCGTGATCCACGGCTTGTCCGGATGACGGTCTGTCCTGACTTCGGTAAACCCTGCGGATTGCAGCGCGGCGGTAAGCTGCTCTGCGGTGTAGCATTTCATACCGTCGATGATCTTCTCGAATCTCAAACTCGTTTCGTCCGTTCCGTCGGATTCGTTGCAGATCATAAACGTCCCGCCCGGTTTCAGAACCCTGCAAACTTCTGCAAAGCAACGCGCAAGACCCGGCCAGAAATAGACCGTTTCAAAAGCCGTGGCAAGGTCGAAGGACGCATCCTCAAAAGGAAGCTCCGACACGTTGCCCTGCAGGACGGTGCATCTTCCGGCAGCCATAAGGACTTTGTTCGTCTCTTTCGCCTTCTCGACGGAAACCTCGGAGTAGTCCGTTGCCGTCAGTTTTGCCCGCGGAAATCGCTTCAAAAGTTCTGCCGCGTTTCTGCCGCCGCCGCAGCCGAGTTCGACTATATTGTTCGCCGTGATCCGATCCAGATGCGACATGCCCCAATCGGCAAGTTTCGCGTGACCGCCGTTCATGCCGCTTACCATCAGCTTTCCGAGAAAGCCCTCCGGTTTTTTCGTTTGTACAAAAAACTTCTTCAGCAGCCCCATGTTTCTCATTTCCTCCCTACAAGCAAGGCGGAGCCGGAGAGCTCCATCCAGATCCCTTCCCACTTGGTGATCCATGTACCGTTCGCGGTGTCGATCAGACGGACGTCCTCGTAACCCATGTCTTTGAGCTTTCGCATGAACGACTGCATATCGCCGTATTTGGATTTTGAGAAAATATCGTGAAGGGCGAATGTACCGCCCTTTTTCAGCACGCGCAGGGTTTCCAAGAGGTAGCTTTGCCTATCGCCGGGGATGTTGTGGTAGACGTAGTTGCTCACCACCGCGTCAAAGCTCTCGTCCGGGAAATCAAGATGCGTGGCGTCGCCGCGGCGAAAAGACGTGTTTTTGACGCCCTCCGCCCATGCGTTGTTTTCACAAAGCGGTTTATTGAAGGAGGCGTACTCCTTGCCCCAACGGTCGACGCCGATGAACGAGGCGTTCGGGTTCCGCTTTGCACAGGCGATGCAGAGCGCGCCGCTGCCGCAGCCGACGTCAAGCCCCGTCCCGCCATCGGGCAGCTTTACATAATCCGCGATCCCCTCGATGATCTGCTTTGACATCTGCCGCTTGCCGTTGTAGGAAAACGCACGGTACAGCAGGATCCTCCAGATCGAAACGCAAAGTCCGATCACCGTTCCGACAAGAAAAACAATGAACAGAACCGTTTTCAGTGTGCCGGAAACAACGCCGGTCAGTCCGAACACGGCAAACAGGATCAGGAACACTGCAGTCACGATGAGCGCCGTAAGGATCATGCCTTTCGGCATCCAGTTTTTGTAATCCGGTTTCATTTTGTCTTCACCTTTCCGAGGGGCACATTCCTTGCGCTCTCCTCCGTATCGTCGTCCTCTTCGTAGCCGTCATACGGCGCGGTCGGATCGACGTATTTCTTCGTAAACGGCTTGCACAGTTCTGTCCGGTGCGCAAAGGCGAAATCGAGATCGTCCGTCCATCCGGTGTGCCCGGTGATGATCTTCAGCGGCCTGTTTCGCTCGCGCAGGTTCTTTTCAAGCTGCTCCAGGGACTTCACCGAAAGCTTGTTGTCCTCGGCAAGCGTGGCGATAAAGCTGTAGCCGCCGTCTGCGCCGAACCAGATCGTATCGCCGGTGAACAGGTATTCGTCGTCGATAAGGTAGACCATGTGTCCCCAGGTGTGTCCCGGGACCAACAGACATTCGATCCTGATATCGCCGATCCGGAAGATTTCTCCGTCCTTCAGCAGTTCCCGCCTGTTGTCGGTTTTGACCATCGGCAGCTTATACAGACCGTGGTACACCTTTCGCCGCGTTTCACCGGTCAGATAGCGGTTTTCGATCTCCCCGATACAGACCGTCGCGTCACGAAACAGCTGTTCGCTGTCCGTTTCCAAAGCGCCAACGTGATCCGTGTCCTGATGCGTGATCAGAATGTGCCGGATGGAAGCCGGATCGATGTCCAGCCAGTCCATCTTTTCCCGCAAGCGGGCGTAGTTGTAACCGGCGTCGATCATAATCGTCGTGCCGTTCTTTGTATAGAAGAAGATGTTCGCCACCCACTCCCGCACGCAGGCGACGTGCTCATCGATGCGTCCCGTGTTCAGCGGCTTGAAGATCGCCTTCCCGCGAAACAGAGCGCTCATGGATTTCTTCTGATGATCCGAATCCTTTCTTGCCATATCCTTTCCTCACTTTCTGCAGCAGAAGCAGCCCATGCCCTCCACCGCGCTCACGGTGACGTCCGTATACATGCTGTTCAAGCGTTCCCGCAGACTGTCCTCGGTTTCAAACGGCGGCGTGAAAAAGCCCTTCGGAACGTACAGGCGTTCGATGAACCAATCGGTTCGTTTGCAGCCGCCCCGGATATAGAAGCAGCCGCAAAAGGTCCCGCCCTTTTTGAGCACGCGAAAGGTCTCCCGGTACGCCGCCTCCTTGTCCGGAAAGGCGTGAAAGCCGTTGAGTGACAACACGATGTCGAAGCTTTCATTTTGAAACGGTAATTCGCCGACGTCGCCCTGCAGGAACGAAACGTTTCGGATCCCGGCGGCTTCGGCGCGCGATTGCGCCTTTTGCATCATATCCTCGGAATAGTCGAGACAGGTGATTTCGGCTTTGGGCAGATCCCGGTAGACCGGCATCGTCAGCACGCCGGTTCCGACCGGCACCTCCAGAAGCTTACCCGAAAAATCCTCCGGCACGCCGGACAACGCTCTCGTGAGGTATTCGAGGTTCTTCTCCCCGTCCATATTCCATACCAGACGGCAGATCGCTTTTCCCGGCAAGGTGGAATAGGTCATCATGCCGTCATAGAAGCTCGCGCTGCCGCCGAGCTCACGGTATGCGCCTTTGATCTGTTCTTTTCTTGTCATACGTTCTCCTTATCCGAGCGCCACATCCAGCGCCATCATCAGACTGAATCCGACGGCAAACGAAACGACGCCGATGTTGGAATGCTCGCCCGCCGACATTTCGGGGATCAGCTCCTCCACGACCACATACAGCATCGCGCCCGCTGCAAACGACAGCAGGTAAGGCATTGCCGGTATGACAAGTCCTGCGATCAGAACCGTCAGCGCGCCGAACACCGGTTCCACCGCGCCGGAAAGGACGCCGAGCCAAAAGGATTTCGGCTTGCTCTTGCCCTCTGCGTACAGGGGCATGGAGATGATCGCGCCCTCCGGGAAGTTCTGAATGGCGATCCCGAGCGCAAGCGCCAACGCGCCGCCCGCCGTGATGTTCGCAGAGCCGCTCAAAAGTCCCGCGTACACGACGCCGACCGCCATGCCCTCCGGAATGTTGTGCAGCGTCACCGCAAGCACGAGCATGACCGTACGGGACAGGCGGCTTTTCGGTCCTTCCGCCTGATCGATGCTGCGGTGCAGATGCGGAATAATATGATCGAGCAGCAGCAGAAACAGCACGCCGAGCCAGAAGCCGACAAACGCCGGAAGAAACGCCCAGCGCTCCATGGCGGCGGACTGTTCGATCGCGTGCACGATCAGGCTCCAGACGGACGCCGCGACCATGACTCCCGCAGCAAAGCCGGTCAGCGCCCGCTGCACGCCGCGGCGCAGATCCTTTTTGAGAAAGAATACGCAGGCAGCGCCGAGCGCCGTGCCGAGAAACGGGATCAAAAGTCCGATCACGGTCGTTTTCATCCGCGTTTGAACCATCCTTTCTTTTCATAGGGCGACGATTCTGCGCCGAGGCAGGTATAGCCCGTCGCGTCGATCGCGGCTTTCAACGCGTCCGTGTCCACGGGTTCCTCCGTCAGAAACGTCGCTTCCCGCCTGCCTCTCGACGCGCTGACCTTCTTCGCGGACGGAACCGCCTTTCGGATCGCGTCCGCGACATGCGCTTCGCACATCCCGCACATCATTCCCTCGATCTTCAATGTCGTTTTGATCATTTCGTTCTCCTTTTGTATCCGCAGTCGCAGTACGGTCCGCCGGACGCCAGCGTAAACTTCCGCACAAAGTCGGTCGTTCCGCCTGCCTTTGCCATCGAATAGTCCAGATGACACATGGCGGGAACGATCTCGAAACATCCCAGTTCCTTCATCAGCGTACAGATGCCGCAATGCGAAAACCGCGCCTCGTACCCGCTGCCGTCTGCGTAAGGCAGATATTCCATGTTCCACGAATACGGGTTCCGGTCGGCGGCACGCAAGCGTTCTGTCGCCTGCATTCCTTCGGTATCTTTCTTTGTAAACTTCCGTCGCCCGCCCATCCGGCAGAATGCCCGCATCACGCCGGTCATCATGGCTTTTTCATAGTATGCGGTCATATGCTCCACGCTCGGCTTGCATTCCATATTCAGATAGAACGCCGCGAGCATGGCGCAGTTCACGATGTTCATCAAAAACCGATCGTCCTTCTCGAAGGACGGTAAACCGGCGATGATCTCCCTGTATCTTTGCTTCGCCCTTCGTTCCGTCTCCCTTGCTTCCCTTTCACCGAAGCCGAGCACGGTCACCATGTTCTTCCGAAACGACCGGTGAAACAGCAGCCACATCCCTGCAGGCATTCCGACGTATTTCATGCCGACCTCCTTCAAACGCTCTCGGTCCGTTCCCAGCCATCGCCGGCGTCTGTATCGTGGCGGACGAAATCGAAGTCACAGCAGTCGCCGCCCTGACACAGCGTCCTGCTGCGTCGAAAGTCGGTATAGGGAAGACTGCCGAAATTGATCACATCCGAATGGCAGAACATGGCGCCGAGTTTCATGAGATCGTGCTCATGAAAGATATGCCAATACAGGCACTCCCTGCACTCAAAGTGAAACCGATCCTTCGGGTCCTCGTCCAGATGCCATGTATAGCGCCAGCCCGCGCCGGATCCGTGGCGAAAGCCGAACGGCAGGATCTTCTTCATCAACGGCATAAAGGCGGACAGCCGCGCCAGCTTCTGATAGGTCTTCGGCGTCAGCGCGCCCCACATAGCCGTGGAGACGATCTCGAAGGTCTCCGGCTCACTCTTGCCGTGCTGCTGCAAAACTTCATACAGTGCAATGGTCGTCAGTATCTGCGCGATATGCTTATAATTGCCCTTATCGCACCACTGCTTTTCCTCCTCTATGAGAACGCGCATCCGGTCGTAGACATCCCGCTGAACGTCTCCGGACAGCGTGGGAAACAGAGTTTTATACCGGCTGATCGCCACCAACTTTTCGGGCGTATACCGTTTCATTCGCCGAGCCTCCTTGACACAAGCAGCAATCCGCTCATCATCCACAAGTTTCCGATGCTGATCCATCCCGTTGCCAGCGCGTTGGTAAGGCCGAAATCTCCGATCAGCTTCATCATCGCCGCAAAGGGAAGTCCGAACAGCACGGAAAACACCCAACACCGTTTTGGCAAGGGCGTATGTCCTTTTGCAAACGCTTTGATCTGCACCGCTGCAGTGAGCAGAAAAAAGATGAGGAAGATCACGGTTGCGGGAAGCAGAAACCATCCGATGAACCGTCCTGTTTCCTGCAAAGCCGCAGAGGGGTTTCCCGCATAAAAGCGTTTCAGCAGATACACTGCCATGCAGCACGGCACATGAACGCCGCAGCCGCCGAACGCGAGGCAGCCGATGATCCCGGCGCGGTAAGCGTGGGCGTCCTGCTCGGAAAACGGTTTTATCATCCGATAGACGGCGAACCAGCACAGACATTCCACGGGAATACCTACAAGCCC
Source organism: Clostridia bacterium (assembly GCA_017524445.1). Lineage (GTDB taxonomy): Bacteria > Bacillota > Clostridia > Christensenellales > CAG-138 > UBA3792. Next base: position 17,135 of record JAFXVP010000006.1, read on the forward strand.
CAACAAAGCCGAGGCGAAGATTCTTCCGTCTGACACGGTGAGATACCGGGTGAACAGTGTCGGGACTTCCGTCACGCTCGGATCGGACACGCCCCAACCCAGCAGCATATCCCTTGCAAGAACTGTCAGCGATGCGAAAACGCCGAGTTTCAGAAGGTGCCGAATGCGCGGCCAGTTAAGCGTTTCGTTCATTCCAATGCCTCCTCTTGCTTCAGTTCTCCCGTTCTGTTCATCTCCTTCAGCAGGATCAGTCCGAGAATCAATACGAGGGCGTGACCGAAGGATTCCGTGCCGTGGTCAAGCTGATTGACAGGCCAAGGCAGAAGGGTCAGCAGATTCCCGACAATCCCCGGCAGCGCCATGGGATTGCATAATGTGGCGAGGATCCGCGCACCCGTGTTTTTCAGCGGGATGATCCGCTTCCAGATCATCACGATTATGACGACTGTCAGCAGCACGTCGCACATAACATATGCAATCACCATCGGCGCAGCGTTGGCGTAAAACACCTTGTTTGCGATGTCTGCAGCATTCTGCATATCGCCGCAGCTTTGATAAACGTATTTGAAGATCAGCGCCACGATCATGAACACCGCATGGACGTAAGCCCAGGCGACCGTTCCGGTAACGTAGGCGACGCGGAACAGCTTCACCCACTTCCGATCCTTTCCTTCCGAAACGTGGATTTTCAGCAGACCGTACATGCGGTGAAAGCCCATGTAGTACAGCAGCGTTCCGACAAAGCCGCAGAGGATGCTAGCAACCATGCGCCAGGTGCTCATCTCCAGATAGGCGACCCGCACCATGAAACCGATGCTCTCGGCGGTCTGCCCGCTGCCGGTTGCGGCAAACAGAAAGTCGCCGATCACATACAGCAGACATCCGACAATACCGATCCCCAGCAGTTTTTTCGACTGTTTATAAGAATCCATAACTCCCTCTTTCCGGCGTCACATACGCCGATCGGCAACGGTCAATCGATCGATCGCTGTGCCTTCTTCCCATTTCTGCCGATAAATCCGGCTGCACTTGCGGAACTGCCGAAACGTCTTTTGCGCTTTTTCTTTGTCTCCGTAAACTTTCCAGCAGCCGACACATTTCAGATCACAGTCACGGTGTTCGATAAAACCGCGCACATCTTCCGGCGGATACCCGAGAAACAATCCGATCTCATGCGGAAACTCCTCCCCGCTTTGGATCCGTTTTGCAAGGCAGGAAAGGCAGCGCGAAGGCGTCCCCTCGCAATATCCGCAATCCGAAAGGATCTTGCACGCGCAATGATCGGACAGGTCGTGTGAAAGCCTCGCCGGGCGGTACAGATACAGAAGCGCTTTTCCGTCCCGGAACATAAGCGGTACGACCCGAACTCCTTTTGCGGAGAATCGTTGATTCCATTCCCGCAGCGAGGAGCGCATCTCCTCCGCATCCGCATATTCGCAGCGAAACAAGCTTCCGGTTTTGATCCCCGCAAGCGTCGGCGCTCCATGCAGAATGACCGTTTCTTCCGACATGCTTTACTCCTTTGGTTCCAGCTAACTAATAACAGTTAGCTTATTCTAACTATTGCCCTGAAAAAAGATGCTTTCCGAAAAAAAGCATTCCGTTTACGTCGGTTAGACACCTCTAACTCATGATTATTGTATCATTTTTTCTGCTTTTGTCAATGATCTGTTTTCTGTTTTCAAGGAAAAACCATATCAATCACGAAACGAAAAAGTGTGAGATGCTCAAGAAACCAAATAAGAAATCAGGCACAAAGTTCCGTAGGATAATAGAACACAGGAGTAATCCAGTGCAGACTCGACAACAGAAGACATAAGAGAGTTCGTGTTTGATTATGTTTTTGACTGCACTTTTGACTGCATTTTGACTGCACTTTGCTTGAGTATGCTACTGTGGAGTGCGTTGAATGAGCATAGTACACAAACCGGATTTTTCCCTAAATTACTGGATTTTTTGGATTTTCCAAGACGCCGTCTTGGTTTATCGGTCATGCGTAATTGCCGCTCTCCTAAGCGATAGGCCAGAGGTTCAAGTCCTCCCGGGGGTGCCAAGAGCCCGATTTCGGCCTCCGAAATCGGGTTCTTCTTTTTGCTTTCGCGTGGTCAAATAACGCCTTTAGATCGTGATTCTTATTGATCATTGAACAACCGGAACAAACTTGGAACCGACTGCATTATGCCCATTATTGATATAGGTTTTTCTGTCTTAATACTCTTCAATACAATTGCATCGAAGTGTCTTATCGAAGTTCAAAAGCACTTCTATGTCAACATTGTTTTTTGTCTTTTCATTTGTTATACTATTATTATCGAATTCTTTTAATGAAATAAATATGAGTAGGAAATCAGTAATTACTCTTGATTTTAGCTTTTGCAGCTTTGACGCTGTATTTTCAAAGAGAAAAACCTGTCTTTAATGGAGATTTGTCAAGAGGGTTTTAACTGCTCTGTTGATGAAGCGGTAAACAACAATGCGGCGGGAACAGATCTGTTCCCGCCGCAGGTGTTTACTTCGATCAGTTGCCGTATTTCAGCGCCGTTGCCGCCATCGCGTAGCGATAAACCGCGACTGCCGCGTTGACCGCCGCAGCGTTGTCCGCATAGTTCGCCATGATCGACCTCACGTACGACAGCGGAGACACCGTCATGATGGATTCATTACCGTCTTCGTCGATCGCCTTGATCTCGTAGAAATTGGCATACTCGTGCGCAGCGATGTTCTTGATCGACACCATGTAGCGGCCGTCGGACTGCTTCACTACGCTGATCTTCTCGCCGTCCTCCGTGATCGGATTGCCGTCGACCGTGAACGTGAACGTTCCGGTGTAGGTCGCCGCCGGCTTGAAGTAGACACGCAGCTCCGTATCGCTGTC
>JAFXVP010000040.1 GCA_017524445.1 Clostridia bacterium
CGCTCGCTGCAGACAATCCCTAATCTCGTTTGCTGCTAAGTTTGGCGTCACGAAAGCAGCAAGAAAGTACAAAGTCAACCGTCAGTACATCTATCGCTGGAGGAATCGTTATGACGGAACCTTAGAATCCCTTTACGATCGCTCTCACCGTCCGCACACACATCCCAATCAGCATACCGAGCAGGAATTGAAGCTGATCGGAGATATGCGAAGAAGAAACCCCAATACCGGCATTGTCGTACTTTGGGTGAAACTACGGCAAAGAGGCTATTCCCGATCCATCTCCGGCTTGTACCGCGTTCTGATTCGCAGCGGTCAGATGGCTGTGAAGCTTCCGAACCCAAAGTATGTCGCTAAGCCGTATGAACAGATGCTTTACCCCGGGCAGCGCGTTCAGATCGACGTCAAGTTCGTTCCGTCCGCCTGTCTTGTCGGTGATGCAAAAGGTCAAAAGTTCTATCAGTACACCATGATCGACGAATACTCCCGTTTCCGGTACTTAGAAGCTTTTGAGGAGCACAGCACCTATTCCTCGGCAATCTTTCTCAGACATTGCTTTGAGAAATTTCCCTTCCTGATCGAGTGCGTTCAGACAGACAACAGATCCGAGTTTACGAATCGCTTCAATGCCAATGAAACACACCGCAAGACACTCTTTGAGAAAACCTGCGAAGAGCTCGGCATCCGGCACAAGCTGATCAAGCCGTGTACCCCGCGCCACAACGGCAAAGTGGAGCGCAGTCATCGCAAGGACAATGAAGAGTTCTATGCTTCGCACACCTTCTACTCCTTCGAGGATTTCAAAAACCAACTTGCTGTTCGTCAGAGGCAGTACAACAATTTCCCAATGCGTCCGTTGCTTTGGCACTCTCCCAAAGATGCGCTATCTTCCTTCCCGTACTTTGTCACATATCATTGACAAACCTACAAGAAGCGCGTTTCGGCCGCATTCGGCAGCACTTTACAAAGGCGTTGATGCATAGTATAATTGCTTTATTCAAAAAAGGCACAGCAACAGAACGAGGGGGAGAACACGGTGTTGGGCGGCAAACAAATCGGGAAGCGCATTCTGACCTGGCTGATACTGATTCTGCTGTTGCCGACGTGCAGTTTTGCGGAGGATGATTCGACAGACGCGGAAGATTTGAGCAGATTCTGTCACTGCACCTTGGATTCGCAGCATTTTCAACAGATACTGCGCGCGCTTTCGGATGCGAATTATAATACGGAATGCGAGCTGTCGAGGGGACAAAGATTCAGCGTTTCGTGGGACGACGAGGTCAAAGCCGATTCTGTGTTTGTGGAATTCAGCGTAATGCCGGGAAGCTATCGCGTGCTGCAGTTCGACGGAGCGGACGAGTGCATCTCGGAGGAAGACGGCCATTCATTCATTCAGTCATTGATCCCTTTGAAAGAAGAAGCAAGAACGCTTTGTATTGAAGCGGAAGGATTTCTGCGCATCTGTACCCTGCGCGTATATGGAAAGGGCGAGGTCGCAAACGCTCATCCGTGGGATTATTCGGTTAAGAAACTCGATTATCTGGTGATCGCGATGCACCCGGACGATGATGTGCTGTTCATGGGTGCGATCGTTCCGACATACAGCGCGGAATACGGCATGCAGGGCAGGATCTTCTACGCCACGCCCGCCAGGCGCAAACGGCAAACCGAAGCGTTGAACGGCGCCTGGACGATGGGATTGCGCAATGTGCCTGAGTTCGGACCGTTTTCAGATATACCGCAAGTCAAGGCCTTGGAGTTTGCCGATCGTTTTGAAGTCAGCGAAATCATCACCTGCCTGGTTCGCGTGATACGAAAGCATCGCCCGGAAGTTGTGTTTTCACACGATTTGAAGGGGGAATACGGGCATTGGCAGCACAGACAATTGGCAATCGCCGTGCAAAAAGCGGTTCCGCTTGCGGCAGATGACACATACGATCGGGAATCGGCTGCGCAATACGGCATTTGGCAGGTGAAAAAACTGTATCTGCATTTGTATCCGAACAATCAGATCGAGATCCCGTCCACCGTACCGCTGCTGGCATTTGACGGCAAAAGCGCGGAGGAAGTCGCCGCGGACGCGTTTCTTTGTCACGCGTCGCAGCATTCCGACAGGCATGCGGTGCGCAATGAGGGCGTATACAGTCTTTCGGACTTCGGGTTGGCGTATACGGTTGTCGGCGAAGACACGCCGGGCAAAAATGATCCGTTCGAGCATATACCGGTGGACGACCTCAGTCAAAGCTGGAAGGAGACGATCGTGATTCGGGCAGCACAACGCTTTGAAAAAAAACTGACAGAGCGTTTCTTTGCCGGTAAATGAAGCGCGAAACAATCGATGTAAACTATGCGCAGCGGTTCAGAAACTTGAAATCCCCGATTGACGGCGGGAGAAAAATACGATACAATAAATAACAGTAAATGTATGTTTACAAATCATTCTACGGAGGTTTTATCACATGATCAAAAAGTGGATCTGCAGCGTTTGCGGTTACGTTCATGAGGGAGCGACTCCGCCGGAGTTCTGTCCGGTCTGCAAGCAGCCCGCGTCGAAGTTCAACGAGGTAAAGGAAGAAATGGTCTGGGCGGCGGAGCACGTCGTCGGCGTTGCACAGGGCGTACCGGAGGACATTCTGAATGATCTGCGCGGCAATTTCCAGGGTGAATGCTCTGAGGTCGGCATGTATCTCGCAATGGCGCGCGTCGCGCACCGCGAGGGCTATCCGGAGATCGGTCTCTATTGGGAAAAGGCGGCATGGGAAGAAGCGGAGCATGCGGCAAAGTTTGCGGAGCTGCTCGGCGAAGTCGTCACCGACAGTACCAAGAAGAACCTCGAAATGCGCGTGGAAGCCGAATACGGCGCGACCGCGGGCAAGACGGACCTTGCAAAGCGCGCAAAGGCGCTGAACCTTGACGCCATCCACGACACCGTGCATGAAATGGCGCGCGATGAGGCTCGACACGGCAAGGCGCTCAAGGGTCTGCTGGAGAGATACTTCAAATAAGAACACTTGAGAGGGAGGAATGCTTTTCCTCCCTTATTTGTTAGGAGGTCTGCATGAAAAGCGTACTCAATAATGAAGCAATAGCAAAACGGCTGCTCAAAGAAGAAATGATTACCGAGGAAGATCTGAAGAAGATCGATTCGGAAAATGAACAGCATGCGATTTCCGTTGCACAAACGCTTTACCTGAAATCCATCAACGGCTGGCTGACGTTCTTCGGGGTTCTGACAATCCTCGGCTTGATCGGCGGCCTGATCACGATCATCGCCGTATTTGAGTAAGGCAAGGCGCACAAAAGGCCTCCCGGAGGGATACTTCGAATAATATCCGACAAAACCGGGAGCGACGGTCGATCGCTTCCGGTTTTATGACAATATCAGAAAAAGAGGAGGGCTACATGGAAAAGCAAAGAAATAAGCCGATGTGGGTGCTGTTCGCGATACTTCTGGGCATCTTTTGTATCGGCATGATCAATGAAATTGTTCTGAAATATGTACAGATCAGACAGATAATGCATCCCGCGGATCCGGTCAATGTCATAACAAACCGTCTGGCGCGGGCATTCGGCGATGAATCCCTTCCGGTCTGGGCGGTTCCCGCGCTGCTGCTGAACTGGATAGTGCTGGTCCCGCGCGAGCCGGGGACCCTTTTGCTGCGTTGGATCCCGTACCTGATCGCGTTTCTGCTGCCGGTGCTCTGCGCGCTGCTGCGCAAAAAAGAGATCCCTTTGATCCTCTGCGCGATCGGCGCGGGAGTCGTCAGCATCGGACTGGTGCTGGTGCGGTTCTTTTCCGCACGTCCGTACATCAGCGTACTCGCCGCCGTTCCGTTCGGGATCGAATGCCTGCTGCTGATTCTGGCTTCTGTTGCGATCAGCGCAAAAAAGAAAGGCTTTGCAATCACGCTCGGCGTCATTGCATTTGTGCTTGCGCTGCTTTCTCCGGTCGTGAGCGCATTTTTTGCGGGACTGACGAGCGGGGGAAGCCTGCCGAAAGGCTATCCGATCAGCGCATATATCTCTACGCAGATGCGCCGGTTTCCGCTGTCCGCCGGGACCTCGCTGTGGCCGATCTATAAGGCCTTTGCGTTTGTGATGTACGGGCTGATCCTGGTCACTGCGCCGAAGCGCTTTGCAAAGCGCGGCTGAGCAGACAGTTCGGATCGATCACAGGGGGAACGGTATGAGCAATTGTGTCAGATGCAGAGAAAAGCCGACGGCGGCGTCCTGCGATTGTGTTGTATTTGCACAGAATGTGAGCTTTGCGCCCGCGGCAGGCGGCACAAGCGTTACGACGACCGAATATGCGATCGGCGTGGAACCGGCAGGCCTGTGCAGTGACTGCCTGAAAACCGTGGCAAAAGAGGAATCCAAGATCATCTGTTCCAAAGCGTGGCGCATTTTCAGCCTCATCTGGTTTCCGCTGTTTTGTGCATGCCTCGTTCTGGTCGCGCTGTGGTTCATTCTGAAACGGAGCGAACGCATCGATCTGCTTGGAAAAATCGGGCTGTACGCCGGGCTGATCCTGATCGCTGCATATGCGGTTTTCTGGATCATTACGAGGACGATATCCGGAAAACGCCGTACCGAGCGGGATAAGCTGCTGGTCGCGCGCGTTCACAATTACCCGATGAAGGGAAAGAGCATTTCCTGCCGTTATGTTCCGCTGTGCAGGGAGTTTTATCCGGACTTCAAGACGTTCAACAGCATCAATCAGGGGATCACGAAGAGCAATGCCAAGTCCGTATATCTGCAGTTCATCGATCCGAACGGAAAGGCGGATTGATCGGCGCATGATCGCGCTTATCGCCGTGTTTGAGTGAAACAAGACACGGCAAGGCGCTGAAAGGTCTCTTGGAGAGATACTTCAAATAAGCAAAACGCCCGAAATCAGAGACTTTTCGGAGGAAGCAGGGAAACCTGTTTCCTCTTTTTTGTTGCTTCAGCAAAATAGATACCGGTATTCCGGCAAGAAAACGGTTGAAAGAGACTGTTCGCTGTATTACAGTATAAGCAAAAGAAACCATTCAGGGACAAATGAGGAGGCGTCAGAACATGTACAATCCGTTACTGATTCCGCTGTTGATTCTTCTTGCCGTCATTCTCGCAATCGCAATCTCTCTTATCATCCGAAAAGCAGCGAGGAAGAAAAGAGGCGATGCAGAATACACAGATGCACGCACCTGTGCACACGATCCGGAGCAGAGCAGCTCTTCACAGCCGCTGCATCTGCCGAAGAACTGCAGTATGAACCGAGGGACAAACATTAACCTCAACGATCTGAATTGAGCAAATCAGAAAGGAGTCTGCTGATGCAGCGGGCTCCTTTTTGATTGGTGAAGCGACGAAAGAGCCTATTGCCTGAATCGCTGCGGGATAGTATAATGACAGCAGAAGATACTGCTGAACGGAGGGGCGATAGGATGGATTTTTTGAAACTGCAGAACGGCAGCGATATTCGCGGCGTGACGATGCCGGGCGTGCCGGGCGAGGATGTGAATCTGACGCCGGAGGCGGTCGAACGAATCGCGGGCGGCTTTGTGCGCTGGCTTTGCGGGCGGATGAAGGAAGGAAAGACGCTGCGCGTCTCGATCGGACGGGATTCGCGGCTTTCGGGACCTGTGATCGCGGAAACGCTGTGCGCGGCGCTGAATCGCGCGGGGGTCGAGGTCACGGACCTCGGGCTTGCCACGACGCCGGCAATGTTCATGTCCACGGTGCTGCCGCGCCGTCCGTTCGACGCGGCGATCATGATCACGGCAAGCCACCTGCCGTGGAACCGGAACGGGCTCAAATTCTTTACCGCAAAGGGCGGCGCGGAGAGCGCGGATATCCGCGAGATCCTGACGCTTGCGGGCGAACCGTTCCCGGAGGCATTCGAGAAGGGCGGACGGAAGAAGAGCCGCTTTATGGATACCTACGCCGCATTTTTGCGCAAAAAGATCACCGATGCCGCGGGACGGGAGCAGCCGCTGAAAGGACTTCGGATCGTGGTGGACGCGGGCAACGGCGCGGGCGGATTCTTTACCCGGAAGGTATTGGAGCCGCTTGGCGCGGACACGGCCGGGAGCCGGTTTTTGAACCCGGATGGGCATTTTCCGAACCACGCGCCGAATCCGGAAGCGTCGGAAGCCATGGCGAGCATTCGCGACGCGGTGCTCGAAAGCAAGGCCGATTTCGGCATCATCTTCGACACCGACGTGGACCGGGCAGGCGCGGTGCTGCGCTCCGGCGAGGAGCTGAACCGGAACCGTCTGATCGCCATGATCTCCGCGGTGCTTCTGCGCGAGCATCCGGGCACGACGATCGTCACCGATTCGATCACGTCCACCGGGCTTGCGGCGTTCATCCGCGACCGGGGCGGCGTGCATTATCGCTACCGCCGCGGCTATCGGAACGTCATCAACGAGGCGCTCCGCCTGAACGCGGAGGGTACGGACTGTCAGCTTGCCATGGAGACCTCCGGTCACGCGGCGCTGAAGGAGAATTGGTTTTTGGACGACGGCGCGTATCTGATCGTGCGTCTTTTGATGGAGCTTGCGTGCGGACGGGACCTCGAATCGCTGATCGCGGGACTCAAAGAACCCGCGGAGAGTCGGGAATTCCGCCTGAAGATCACGGAACCCGATTTCAAGGCGTGCGGGCAGAGGGTACTGGACGGGCTGCTGACCTTTGCGAGAACGCAGACGGGCTGGGCCGAGGCGCCGGACAACCGCGAGGGCGTGCGATTCTCTCTCGACGACGCGCACGGGAACGGTTGGTTTTTGCTGCGGCTGAGCTTACACGATCCCGTCCTGCCGCTGAATATCGAAAGCGACAGCCCCGGCGGGGTGCGCGTGATCGCAGAAGCACTCCGTGATTTTTTGAAGACGCAGACGGGCGTCGACGCGGGGCCGCTGAAAAGCTTTCTTGATGCGTGAATCTGTTTCCCGGGCGGCAGCGCAAACGACGGAAAACAAAAATCGGAAAACTGTTAAGCGCATTCGAAAACTGTTGCAAAAGCGATCGGGACGTGCTGCTATTGTTTCAGAGTCTGAGAAAGGAGATCGAAGCTTTCGCAGCGGCGCGGCGCTTCGGTAAAAACGAATGATGAAGAAAAATATGTTTCGGTGGATCATATTGGCGGTCCTCGCGCTGCTGATGCTCGGCTGTGCAAAGAAGATCGTGCATTGCGACGGCTGCGGCAAGGAGATCAAGGTCCCCGCAAATTCCGACACCAACGAGGATTGGATCATCCTGTGCGACGATTGCCAGGCAAAACTGTACGAGAATGAGAATCCGTAACGGCTTATCTCCGTGCGAAACGGACGGAACGGCAGCGACGCCGTTCCTTTTTGTTCGCGGCACGTTCCTTCGATCCGGATCGGTTCGCGGAAGGAAAGGGAACCCGAAAAAACAAAAAGATGCCGCGGACGGCTTTCTTTGCGGTTCCTGATGTGATATACTGGATACGCTGAAACAGCACGAAAGGAGATAAACGAAAATGGAATGGCTTTGGAAGATCCTCGTTGAACTCGTGATCGGCGGACTCTGCGGCTTTGTCGCAAGCAAGATCATGAAGGTAAGCGGCAAAAAGTGGTGGTTTTACGTCATCGTCGGCCTGATCGGCGGCCTTGTGGGCGGTCTGCTCGGAAGCCTGATCCCGGTCGGCGAGGGCTGGCTTTTCGGCGTCATCCTGTCGATCGTCGGCTCGTGCCTGGTCGTCTGGCTGTACAAGAAAATTATCGCGAAATAAGGCGATCGCAAAACGGCAGAAGGGAAAGGGGCGACCTTTCCCTTTTTTGCAGGAAAAGCGTTTTATTCCGGCAAAACAGCGGAAATAGACGCGGATAATCCGGACAGGACGCCGTGGATTTCGCGGGACGCGCATGTTACAATACAGACAACATAAAGAAGCCCTTCGGGGCAAAGGAGGAGGCGTCAAGAAATGTTTGGCCGGTTATGGATCCCGCTGTTGGCGTTTATCGTTGTGATGCTCGGCGTCGCGATCTTTTTCAACATCCGCAACGCCGGAAGAAAGAAAAGGGACGATACGGAAAACGTTGTCGATCTCAACGATCGCTTCAATCGCGCGCGGCAAATGTACAAAGACGACAATTGAACGGAACGAAATAAGAGGTCTGCCGACGGGCAGACCTCTTTGCGTTGCTATGAAACCTTATCAGCGGCTTCTGCGGCGCAGGGCGACAAGAATGCAGATGAAAACGACTGCCAGACCGAGCAGAACAAACAGGAGCGGAACGATCCAGCGTTCCTCCGTCGACTCGACGCCGGCGGGCTTTTGCGGCTCAGCCGTCGGCTGCGGCTCGGAAGAGGCGGATGGAACTTCTTCCGTCGGCGCGGGCGTGGGCGCCTCGGTCAACGCCGCGGTCGGTTCCGGCGTGGGTTCCGGCGTGGGTTCCGGTGTGTGCTCAGGCGTCGGTTCCGGCGTCGGCACCGGGGTTGCGGGAGGCGGCGTATACGAGGCGAGCAGCGTGGGATCGATATTGTCGAACACGTCGTCTCCGGCTTCGACGGTGCCGTAGATCATGCCGAATCGATTCATCGGATTCTTATCCGTTTCCGACCGGACATAGTGTCTGCCGCCCTGCTGCGAGGTATGCTTCTTGTATGCGGCCTGCGCGACCTCAAACGCGCTGCGCCCGCCGAGCGAGGCGAGCGGTGCGCGGATGTCCATCACGAGCGGGTTTTCCGCATATTCATGGAGATAACACTTTTTGACCTCCCAGGTCCCGAATTGTTCGAGGGAGACCGGATCGTACGTCGGATCGGCGCAGAGACGGACGGCGTTCGTGACCGACGCCGCGACGATCTTGTGCTGCCAGTGCCCGTATTCGCCGTTCAGTCCGTGCGAAAAAACGACGAGCGGCCGGTATTCCCGGAGCAGGCGGACGATCGCGAGCGTTACGGTTTCCTCGAGAAAACGATTGACATAGTAGTCTTTTGTCTCTTCTCGGATGTCCTGAAACCCGATAAACAGCGGACGGTACTTCGCACCCATTTCGATCAAGGCGAGCGACGCTTCGTTGACGCGCTTTCTTGACGGATTCGCGACGTATGCGACCGTTCCGACGTAACCGCGCTCTGTACCGTAGATCGGGACGACGCCGCCCATAAAGAGCACGTCATCATCCGGGTGCGTGGCGATGACCAGATAATCCAGACCGTGCGGCACGTCCTGCCAATCATAAAACGGCAGCGGCAGCTTTCCTTCGGAAAACAGCGCAAGCCGCGCAAGGTCCATGCCGGAGACGTTTGCCATGATCGTCACACCGGTCGTTTCGGAAGAGAGGGGAATGATCGCGTCCCAAAGAGCCTCGGCATATTCGTCGGATACGATCTCACCCTTCGCGTTCGTCTGCCGGATCTGAACGCGGTCCGGCAAAACGCCCCATTGGATGCAGAGCGTGGCGGGCTGCGTCGGCGCGTTTTTCCAGGAAAGGCGGATGGCTTCAAACGGCGCAAACTTGACCGTTTCCGTGAGGTTATCGTCGACCAGCTCGGAGCGCGCGTTGCCGTGACTGCTTTGTTCAATCTGGAGGTAACGGGAAAGATCCGCCGCCTCCCTCTGATCGCTCTCCGCCGACGCGAACGACGGGCACAGCAGCGCAGGAATGACCAGAAGACAGATGATCGAAGTGATGAGCAGATTTTTTATCATATTCATACCTCATGCTCGGAAAGATACACACATTAAAAACGAAAGCTCCGATACGGCTCTCTGCGGATACGCCGTACCAAATCAGTATATCATAAACGGCGACGCAAGACAACAAAATTCCTTAAAAACCGACGCACACGGTGATCGAGATCAGCGGCGCTTGCGCAGGATCAGCAAGTAAAAGAGCAAGGCGGTCATCGCGGCACCGGCCAGAAAAGCCGCAAACGCGGTGAGCCACGAAAAGGAGGTCTTCTGCTTCTCCGCCTGCGGCGCGGGGAGTGCGGTGGGTACAGCGGTGGGCGGAACGGTCGGCGCTTCCGTCGGCGCGGGCGCAGGCGCGTCGGCCGACACAGGGGTCGGTTCCGCGGTCGGCTCCGGCGTGGGCTCAGGCGTGGGCTCCGGTGTGGGCTCCGGTGTTGCGGGAGGCGGCGTATAGGAGGAGAGCAGCGTGGGATCGATGTTGTCGAACACGTCGTCTCCGGCCTCAACGGTACCGTAGATCATTCCAAACAGATTCATCGGGTTGTAATCCGTTTCCGACTGGACGAAGTGTACACCGTGCAGCTGCGAGGTGTGCTTCTTGAACGCGTCCTGCGCGACCTCAAACGCGCTGCGCCCGCCGAGCGACGCGAGCGGCGTGCGGATGTCCATCACGAGCGGGTTTTCCGGATACTGGTGCAGATAGCACTTTTTGACCTCCCACGTGCCGAATTGCTCGAGGGAAATCGGATCGTACGTCGGATCGGCGCAGAGACGAACGGCGTTATTGACCGACGCTGCGACCATTTTGTGCTGCCAGTGACCGTATTCGCCGTTCAGACCGTGTGAAAAGACGACGAGCGGCCGGTATTCCCGGAGCAGACGGACGAGCGCGAGCGTCACGGTCTCCTCCAAAAACCAATTGATGCACTCATCCTTGTGCGAATTGGCGATGTCTCGGAACCAGAGAAACAGCGGCTGATATTTCGCGCCCATCTCGATCAGCGCTTGTGACGCCTCGTCGGCGCGCATTCTCGACGGATTCGTGACGAATGCGACCGTTCCGACGTATCCGCGCTCCGTGCCGTAGATCGGGACGACGCCGCCCATAAAGAGCACGTCGTCATCCGGGTGCGTGGCAATGACCAGATAATCCAGTCCCCGCGGCGCTTTCTGCCAGTCATAGAACGGCAGCGGCAGATCGCCTTCGGAGAACAGCGCAAGCCGCCCGATGGCCATGCCGGAAGCGTTTGCCGTGATCGTTACGCCGGTCGTTTCGGAAGAGAGGTGAATGGCTGCGTCCAAAATGGCCTCGGCGTACCCTTCGGATACGATCTCGCCCTTCGCGTTCGTCTGCCGGATCCGCACACGGTCCGGCAAAACGCCCCACTGGATACAGAGGACGGCGGGCTGCGACGGCGCGCTTTCCCAGGAGAGACGGATGGTTTCGAACACCGTGAACCTGACCGGTTTATCGAGATTTTTTCTGTTGATCAGCTCGTAAAGCAAATTGTCGTGACCGCTTTGTTCGATCCGGAGATAACTGCTGAGGTTCTCAGCTTCGTTTTTGTCGTCCTCCGCCGACGCGAACGACGGACACAGCAGCGCAGTCATGACCAGAAGACAGATGATCGAAAGGATGATCCGCTTATTTTTCATATTCATACCTCATGATCGGGAAAGAAACACACAATGAGAACGAAAGGCGGGATCCGTTACGGCTCCGGCGTGTCGGAGACCGAACCGGAAGTCAGATCGGCGTCGCCGACCGGTTCCACCAGATACAGGATGTCCACCTGATTGCGGTGACCGGATGAAGCGCTTTCGTTTCTGCCGTTCCAGTACAGGACCGACGTGTCGCCGCCGTCGAAATTGAACGCCTGCCTGCATCCGAGATTCGCCATGAGCTTCGCAAGATCGGGGAGATTCAACCCGGCGGAATCGGAGGTGCGTCCCTCCACGACGACGAAACAGTAATGCCCCGGTTCATAGTATCCGAAGACGGTGCGCGGATTGGGGGGATAGTTTCGCTCCTTGCTGAATTCGGTACGTGCGGAACCGTCCTCCTCGATCAGATACGGTCCGAACTGCCATGCCTGCCAGACACGGTCAAAGTCGATCGTGCCCGGATCGAGCTGCTTTGCCTTGAAAACCTCCATGGTCCCGTCCCGATACAGAATACACGATTCGCGCCAGCCCTTTTCCACGGTCTTGCGGTATGCGATCCCGTTGCGGACGATCAGCGTCCGGTTGCTGCTGTCTCCGTAGTAATAGTCCCCGTTGATCGCAACGAGCGCATTGACCCGCGACGCAAGCTTTTCCATGGGCAGATGGTCCTTGGTCGGGAATCCGCCTGCCGCCTCCGTCCGAAGGGAGGACAGGTCCTGCAGATAGATATCGGCGACGTAATAGACCAGCTTGCTGCTGTTGCACGGATTGTCCGTATGTCGGGTCACGGTAATGGAAAGCTTATCGCTGCGGTATTCCGATTCGGTACGGACCGGCTCATCCTCATAGGAAAAAACGGGATACTTTCCGCCGATCAGACCTTCCGGGGTCGGCGTCGGCGAGGGCGTCGGCGTCGGAGTCGGCGTCGGGGTCGGCGTGGGCGAGGGCGTCGGCGGCAGCGTTGGCAGCGGCGCTATGGTGACCTCTTCCACCTGCACTTCCTCGACGATCGCCGGCGCGTCGGTCGGAGCAGGCGCTTCGGGCGTTTGCGGCGCGTGATCGGTTTCCTGCGGAATACCGCTGCATGCAGTGATGAACAGCGCCACAGCAAGAGAATAAACAAGCAAAATGCGTTTCATGCGGGGGATCTCCTTATGTCGCCTGAACCGTTCCCGGCGCGATCGCGCGTACGGAAGCTCCGATCCGGCTCTTCGCGAACACGCCGTACCAAATCAGTATATCATAAACGGCGACGCAAAACAACAAAATACCTCAAAAACCGACGCGCACGGTGATCGCGATCAGCGGCGCCTGCGCAGGATCAGCAGGATAAAGAGCAAGGCGGTCATCACGGCGCCGGTCAGAAAAGCTACAAGCGCGGTGAGCCACGAAAAGAGGGCTTTCTGCGTCTCCGCCTGCGGCGCGGGGCTTGCGGCGGGCACAGCGGTGGGCGGAACGGTCGGCGCCTCCGTCGGCGCGGGCGTTGGCGCCTCGGTCGGCTCCGGGGTCGGTTCCGCGGTCGGTTCCTGCGTGGGCTCCGGCGTCGGTTCCGGCGTGGGTTCCGGCGTTGCGGGAGGCGGCGTATACGAGGAGAGCATCGTGAGATCGATGTTGTCGAACACGTCGTTTCCGGCGTCAACGGTACCGTAAGCCATGCCGAACCTGTTCATCGCATACCTGCCGTTTTCGCCTTCCACTTCGTGGCGTCCGTTCTGTTGGGAAGCGTGCATCAGGAACGCGCGCTCCGCCACCTGAATGGCCGTGCGGCCGCCCATCGACGCAAGCGGCGTCCCGATATCCATCACGAGCGGATTGTCCGGGTACAGATGCAGATAGCATTTTTTGACTTCCCACGTTCCGAACTCCTCATACGAAAGCGCGTCGTATGTCGGATCGGCGCAAAGACGGCAGGCGTCCCGGATCGCGGCAGAGACGATCTTGTGCTGCCAGTGCCCGTACTCGCCGTTGACGTCGTGCGAAAAAACGACGAGGGGACGGTATTCCCTGAGCATGCGAACGAGCGCAAGCGTGACGGCTTCCGGTAAAAAACGTTCGCTATGGGTATCCTTATAGTCCGCTCTGACGTCCTGAAGCCCCAGAAAGATCGGACGGAAGCGCGCGCCCATTTCCCACGCGCATTTGTTCGCTTCGTTGACGCGATGCCGCGAAGGGTTCGTGACGTAGGCGACTGTGCCGATGTATCCGCGCTCCATGCCGTAGATCGGAATGACGCCGCCCATGAAGAGCACGTCGTCGTCGGGATGCGTCGATACGATCAGATAATCCATGCCCTTCGGCGTATCCTGCCACGGATAGAACGGCGCGGGAAGCGTTCCCTCGGAAAACAGCGCAAGCCGCGTCAGATCCATGCCTTTCGGCCCCGCGGCGATCGTCAGCGCCGCCGTGCCTTTTGAAAGCGGGATGACGGCGTCGTAGACCGGGTCGGCGTATACCTCCGAAAGCAGCGCTCCGCCGGCGTCTGTCTGACGGAGCAGGACGTTCACCGGGATCTCGTTCCATTGAATGCAAAGATACGCCGGCGCTTCGGGCGCGTTCTCCCAGGTGAGACGGATCGTTTCGTACGGGGAATAACGCTCCGATTCGTTGAGATTGTTCTCCAACAGACGCGTGTGCGCGTTTCCGTGACCGCCGGACTGTTCGACCGCCAGGTGACGGGTAAGATCATTTGCCGGTTCTTCGCCGGACTCCGCATACGTACCGGGCAGATAAGACAGGATCAGGATGATCGCAAACAGGAACAGAACGATCCTGCTTCGGACGGATCTCTTCATAAATGAACCTCCTCCGAAGCGGAACGAACGGCATTCCGACGTTCCGCATCGGAAAAATGATAACTCAGTATATCACGTCCGGGCGCAAATCACAACAATAATCGACAAAATACCGCCCGGGGTACCATAAAAAAGAAGCCAGCCGTATCGGCTGGCTTTGACAATCGGAATTCATTCTTAAGGGTCAAGAATGACCGACTTAGCCCATTCGGTTACTCTCGGATCTTCGTGAAAAACAAATTCCTGCCCTCTCTTCACGCTGTCGAAGTATCCGTCTTTGACCCTGCCAGTGTAATGGTATGAAAGCGGTATTTTCCCAAAGATTCCGTTCAGTTTCCATTTGGAGCGACTCATTCCCGGCGCAGTGAGTATTCTCGATTCCGAAAACACCAGAGTTCCGGAACCCGGAAGTCCCGTATCATTGCCCTCAAAACGCAGACGAGAAGATGCAACGTAAATGGTGTTGTTTGGTTTCGAACTGTTGGCATGAGGATGCCAATAGCATCTGCCTGCGTCTCTTCCTTTCAGTATTTCTCCGACCTGAAGATAACCATAGACCGCTTGAATATCCGGAGCATCGCGGCGAAAGCATAATTTGCTGCCGCGATACTCTGTTTCCCGAAACCATCCGAAAAAGAGAAACAGATCGCCTTGTTTAATATTGCAATGTTCGAGATGTGTTTCCGCTTGGTCGACTTGACCGAATGCAGGCACCCAGTCCTTTGGATTATCTCTGATGCCGGGTCTGATATCCGGGTCTAAATGGCATCTTGTACTGTGAATACCCGTTGGTTTTAATTCCCGCCATATATCCGAATAACTCTTACCGGCAAAATGAATCTCATCAAACCCACAAACATCTCCTTCGCTGGGAATTGGCATTGACAGCATTGTACCATCCGGCAAAACCGGACTTGCACATCCGCCGTAAGAGCTGTCAAAACCTTTTCTGGACAGAATGATTTTCACAAGCGCACCTCCCGTAAGCAGGATAAACCCGAATAAACCGGGACTTCTATGGATCAAATACCGTGCCTTGCTTTCTTTTGCGTTCGTTTTTTACAGCATCGACGAGCCGCCGGTTACGATCCATGCGGCAAGCGACGCGACGAGCAGCGCGCCGGTATAGACGCTGCCGGTGCGGCGATAGAAGTAGGTGCACAGCACGCTGAACACGATGACCTGCGGCACGAACAGAATGAGCAGCGACATGAACGGCCCGCCGAAGGTGGAGCCGAAGAACACGTCCGCGCCGGGTCCGATCCCGAGGAAGAACGGGATGTACTCGATCAGCACGACCAGCAGGATCCCGCCGACCATCAGGAGCGCGTTGCGCCACCAGTTGCCCATAAAGCCCTTGAAGCCCTTCTGATACGTTGCTCTCGTGCGCATGGAAGCCATGATCTTCGAGTTGTTGAGGAGGAAGAACAGCGCGAACACCGGGATGTAGACGCAGAACTGACCGAGCCGTGTCCATGTAAAGGTCTTGAAGAACGGCCAGATGAACCGGAGATCGAGCTGGAAGAGCACGCCCGCAAGGAACACGACAAGATACAGGAACAGAAGCAGGCAGAGGACAAGGACGCACGCGCGGCCGAGCAGACCCCACGCGATCCGGTTCGGCTTCGCTTCGGAGCCGAGCCCCATGCCGTAGAAGCCGTCGTACGTGCCTTTCTTCTTCGCGGAACGCGCGCCGATGAGAGAGGTCACGCCCATGATGATGATCAGAAGCGAATACCAGCCGATAAAGCCGTTGCCGACCGTCATGCGGAAGATCCCCTCCGGCAGCGGCAGCAGCGCGTGCCCGAGCTGCGTCATAAACGGATACGTCGCGCCTGCGATCAGCATCGTGATGATCGCGCCGCGCCACCACTTGCCCGCGGGCTTGATGCCGACGGCGCCCGGAAGCGACTGTACGAGCTTTGCAAAGAACGGAATCTTCACGAGCAGCTCAAAGAGCGGGATCAGCGCTGCGATCGAACAGAGCATCGCGAAAAGCACAAGCCATTCCTTGCCCATCGCGGTCTGATCGGCCGTATCGGGTCCGGTCAGAGCGCCGTCAAACGCGCTGTTGAACCAGTCAAGCGCAACCTTGAGCCCGCGCGCGTTATGCGTGGTGAGCCGGTGGTTCGTGTAAAGAAGCTCCATCCGCCGTGCCGAGCCGTCGGAAAAGTCGCCGAAGGTCGTATCCCACGCGGCTTCTTGTGCCGTCGTGCCGAGGAACTCGGTGCGAAGATCCGAACGGAGGACCGTGTCGTCCACGACGCGCTTATAGTCGCGGAAGTAACTGAACTCGTCCCATTTCGCCTGCAGTAACAGGACGTTGTTGAAATGAATGTTCGCGGCATCGTATGCGGAGTCAAAGAACAGCTCGCCGCACTGCAGCACGGTCGCCTTCGGCTCGATCTCCGTGCCGGAATACGCCGCAGCGACGCTCCAGCCCGCCCAGGTGCCCATCGAGTGTCCGCTGATACCGAGCTTCGTTTTGTCGACGCTCGGCAATTCGGAAAGATATTTGTACGCCGCGACGCCGCCGCACGAGCTGTCGGTGATGGCATTGCCGGCGTCGTCCTTCGTATACAGGTCATTGAAGAAGGAGAGGTTCGAGAAGTTCATCAGAAGTCGGTAGCGCACCGAACCGCCGACGGACTTGAACGCCGCGTTTTCATCGCCGAAGTTTCCCTTGACCATGTGGTTGACGTATCCGCGGTTGATTAGTCCCGGCTTGCTCGCGCCGTGTCCGTATTCGTCGATCGAAAGCACGATCACGCCGCGTTTACAGAGCTCGATCGCGTACGCCGCGTTCGTTTCATGATCGTTCTGATACCCGTGCAGCAAAAGCACGCCCGGCGCTGTTTCGCCGTCCCGCAGCTCGGACGGCGTGTAGAGCTTATAGAAGAGATTGCCGACGTCCGAGGGCAGATATCCCTCTGTGATCGTGATCCCGCCGTCCGCCCTTTGGATGCTGTCCGCAAACAGCAGCGCGATAAACGCGACGCAGAGCAGGATCGCCAGAGCCGCCGCCCATTTTCCCCAACCTTTTTTCATACAAAACCCCCTTGGTTGATTTCATATATATTATACATAAAACAGCGGCGCCGTGCAACAGGATTCTTGCGGCGCGGATTGACAAAGAGTGGGGATCTGCGTATCATTAGAGTATCAAATAAGGAAAAGAGGTATTCCCATGCCCTGCACCACCGTTTTGGTCGGCAAAAAAGCCGCAAACGACAATTCCACAATGATCGCGCGCACCGACGACGGACACTTTGACGTCAAAAAGCTCGTCGTTGTCGAGCCGAAGGATCAGAAAAAGACCTATACGTCCGTGATCGGTCACCTGACCGTCGAACTGCCGGAGAACCCGATGCGCTATACCGCGTGCCCGAGCGTCGATCCCGTCAAAGGCACGTGGGCGGCGACCGGCATCAACGCGGCGAACGTCGGCATGACCGCGACGGAAACGATCACCTCGAATCCTCGCGTGCTCGCCGCGGATCCGCTTGTGACGTACAAAAAGGCAAAGACAAAGAAAGAAAAGGATGTTCCGGGCGGCATCGGCGAGGAGGACATCGTCGTGCTCGTGCTGCCGTATATCCGCACCGCGCGCGAGGGCGTGCTGCGGCTCGCCGCACTCTTGGAGCAGTACGGCACATACGAATCCAACGGGATCGCGTTCAATGACGAGAACGAGATCTGGTGGATGGAGACGATCGGCGGGCATCACTGGATGGCAAAGCGCGTGCCGGACGACGTCGCGGTGATCATGCCCAATCAGTTCGGCATGGACAGCTTCGATCTCGACGACGCGTTCGGAAAGCAAAAGGCGCATCTCTGCTCAAAGGACCTTAAGGAATTCATCGGAACCTATCATCTCGACTGCAATCAGAACGGCGCGTTCAACCCGCGGCTCGTCTTCGGTTCGCACTCCGATCAGGACCACGTCTACAACACGCCCCGCGCGTGGTATATGGGACGGTATCTCGTCCCGCGCACATACCGCTGGGACGGTCCGGACGCGGATTTCACACCCGAAAGCGACGACATCCCCTGGAGCTTCGTGCCCGAGCGCAGGATCGCGGTTGAGGAGGTCAAGGAGCTGTTGAGCTCCAACTATCAGGGCACGCCGTATAATCCGTATCTGAATCACGACACCGGCGTGCGCGGCAAGTACCGCTCGATCGGCATCAACCGCACCGGCGTGACCTCGATTTGTCAGATCCGTCCCGACGCGCCGGACTGCTGCAAAGGTCTCGAATGGGTCTGCTTCGGTTCCACGACGTTTGACGCGCTGCTGCCGGTCTATCCGAACGTACCGAAGATGCCGAAATACCTCTCCGATGTCACACTCGACGCCTCGACGGAGAACTTCTATTGGGCGAGCCGCCTGATCGGCGCGATGGCCGATCACAGCTACAACCAATGCGTGCAGATTGTAACGCGCTATCAGAACGCGGTGCTGACCGAAGGACGCCGCCTCGTCCTCGAATATGACAAAAAGCTTGCAGAGACCGGCGACGTCTCCCTTTGCGCGGAGGCGAACGAAAAGCTTGCGGCGATGGCAAAGGAGCAGACCGACAAGGCGCTCACCGCGGTGCTGCACGAATCCAGTGCGACCATGAAGAACGGCTACAATCGCGCGGACAACTGAACAAAAAGCATGAGAAAAGGACTGCTTCGAGGCAGTCCTTTTTGATCAGAATCTGCGTCTGCTGCAGCGGCAGGAAGGAGCGCTGCGGCCGGTTTTGATCGCCTGCATGATCTCGAGACATTCGCCGAAGCGCTGATAGTGTACGACCTCGCGCTCGCGCAAAAAGTACAGCGGTTCGATGATCTGGCTGTTGTTCGTCATGTTCATCAGGTGCTCATAGGTCGCCCGCGCCTTCTGCTCGGCTGCCATGTCTTCGGACAGGTCCGCGATCGGATCGCCGGTGCAGGCGATGTACGAGGACGTGAAAGGCACGCCGTTCGGGTCGGCGGGGAAGACGCCGTTTCCGTGCATGACGTAATATCCGTCCAATCCCGCTGCGGTGAGCTCTTCGAGGGTCGCGCCCTGCATGCACTGCGTGATCATCGTCGCGATCATCTCCCAGTGCGCGATCTCCTCCGTGCCGATGTCGGTCAGCGTTGCGCGGATGCGGTCGTCGGGCATGGAGTAGCGCTGCGTGAGGTAGCGGAGCCCTGCGCCGAGTTCGGAGTCCGGGCCGCCGTACTGCGCCATCAGGAGCTTCGCCATCCGCGGGTCGGGCTTGGTGATGTGAACGGGGTATTCGAGTCGTTTTTCATAGATCCACATAAGCTTGCCTCCTTAATTCTGCCACGGCCACTTCTCAAAGACCCAGCTTCCGGCGTCGTGCGTACTGTTGCCGAAGTTCTCGAGCGGGCCGAAGCGTTCGGTGTATTCGCTGCAAAGGCGATCGAGCGTCACCGCGTAGGCGTTGAAATCGTTCGTCGCGTCGAGGTCCTCGGGGTGGGTGTCAAGATAGAGCTGCAGCTCGACGAGCGCGAAGCGCACCTCGCCGATCTTCTGAAGAAGCGCCTGTTCGGTATAGTCTGTCATATTACGCCTCCCGATTTCTTGAGGTCGGATATTCGGAGACGAGCTCCGGGAAAAGCGTGCCGCGGGAGAGGGCTTCGCAGGGACAGAAGCCCGCGCGGTACGCCTGATTCGGGAAATAAACGGTCGCGAGCGCGCAGCCGCCGCTGCCCGGCATGCCGCAGGAATTGCCCGAGGAGACGGTGCCTGCGGGCACGACGTTGTCGACCGCGGTGGGATCGACGGCGGGAATGCGGTCTTGAAAGCAGCATCCGCCGTTTGCATAGGATTGTTGCATGGTCTTTCCTCCTTGGTTCTTTACTGTTATGGTATTGTTTTTTGCCGAAAAGTGTGCGTATCCATGCGCCGCAGGCGCAATTCATGTCCGATGCAGGGGGCGACGTCCCCTGCGCCCCGTTTCCGCAATTCATGTCCGCAGGACAATTCATGACGGCTTTGCCGTCAATTTATGTGCAAAGCACAATTCATGCCGAAGGTAATTCATTGATCCGCGAAAAAACCTGACGATTTTCAGCGTGTCCGCCTCATCCGCCTGACGGCGTATACACTTCGCTTGCGCTTCGTTTCACAACATGGAATTCGCACGCTTCCCGCGCGTAACATGGTGCCGTCGCGCGTCAGGTCGCGCGTCGCCATCTCTTCTCCTCAGGGAGAAGGCAAGATCGCGAACGGATCATAGAGGTGGCGGCACGCGGCAGACGACACTTGACGTCCCGAAAAAAGCCACAAACACCCCCCTGCGTGTAGCAGCGTAACACACACTCCCCCCTTCGTAACACGAACCAACACGATCCCTCTCTTCGATAGGTTTCCCTCCTCCGGAACACGCCTGGGCGTTTTAGGGAACAGCACTTCAATGCCCTTGTGTTTCAATTCCCCGACGCATGCGACAATATCAGCTCGTCCCGGGACGCCCATCGTGCGCAGCGCGTCGTAGGAATAAAAGCTCTTTGACTCGTTCTTTTCGCGGGCGGAGGCGCATAATCTGTCTAAACAGGACGGAGGTCGGCTATGTCGATGGAACTGATGGAAAGAGAGAGGAGAGGGATGCGGATGCTGTTTTCGGAACTGAAATGCAGGGAGGTCATCAACGTGTGTACGGGGGAGCGGTACGGGAACGTGTGCGATCTTGCGTTCGATCCGTGCACGGGCGAGATCCAGGCGATCGTCGTGCCCGGCGCGCCGCGCATGTTCGGCCTGCTGAAGGGAAAGGACGGGACGGTGATCCCGTTTGCGAAGATTAGAAAATGGGGCGAAGACGTGATCCTTGTCGAGCTGCCGTAATTTGAACATTTCGTAAATTCGCGTCCGCTCGGGACGCAGCCGCATGACACGCGGCGTTTCGTATGGTATACTGTTCTATCATGGTATGCCGTCCCGGCACACCGGACAGGCTGCGGGAAGAGGTCCGTCCCCTTATACGACAGCCGCACGCAAAAAAAGGAGGACAAGCCCTATGAAATGCCGGTATTGCGGCGGAACGGACAGCAAGGTCATCGACTCCCGCCCGAACGAGGACTTCAGCGCGATCCGTCGTCGCAGGGAATGCATCGGCTGCGGACGCAGGTTCACGACGTGGGAACGTATCGAGGAGAATCCGGTCATGGTCGTCAAGCGCGACGGGCGGCGCGAGCCGTTCGAGCGCGAGAAGGTCGCGGTCGGCATCCGCAAGGCGTGCGAGAAACGCCCGATCCCCGCGGACGTGCAGAACCGTCTGGTCGATGAGATCTGCCGCGAGATCAACAACTCGCTCGATTCCGAGATCTCGACAAAGGAGATCGGCGAGATGGTCATGAAGAAGCTCCGCGACGTGGACGAGGTCGCGTACGTGCGCTTCGCGTCCGTCTACCGTGAATTCAAGGACACGCAGACCTTTATGAAGGAGCTGCAGCGGCTTCTGGACGAGAAATGACACGCGAAGAATTTCTGAAGATCTATCGTTCCATCGTGCCCGCACACGCGTATCGGGAAGTAAACGGCGTCGGTATCTATACGATCCCGGCGTTTTCGGCGTACCCGGGCATCGATCACGGCTTTTCGGCGCGCACGGGCGGCGTTTCCGGGGGCTGTTTTTCCTCGCTGAATCTGAGCTTTACCCGTCCCGAGCAGCGGGAGAACGTGATGGAAAACTACCGCATCTTCTGCGACGCGGCGGGTATTCCCCTGGACAGCATGGTCATGGACGCATACGAACACGGCACGACGGTGCTGTGCGTGAACCGGTTCGACTGCCGCAGAGGCTATGACCGCGAGCCGCTGCCGTCCTGCGACGGGCTTGTGACCGACGATCCGGAGGTCACGCTGATCACGGGACATGCCGACTGCATGGCGTTCTATTTCTACGATCCGGTGAAAAAGGGCATCGGGCTCTGTCACGCCGGCTGGCGCGGCGCGCTGAACCGCATCGGCAGCGAGGTCATCAAAACGATGCAGACTGCCTGCGGCTCGGATCCGAAGGACATTGTCTGCGGCGTCGGGCCTTCGATCTGCCCGAAGTGCTTCGAGGTCGGCGACGACGTTGCGGAGAGCTTTGTGATCGCGTTCCCGCAATGCGATCTGCTCGGGGAAAACGCACGCGGCCGCGCGACGGTCGATCTCTGGCAGGTTGCGACGGCGCAGTTTCTGGAATGCGGGATCCTGCCCGAACACATCCATTTGATGGGCGTCTGCACGTTCGAGGACGAACGGCTGTATTCGCACCGGCGCGACAAGGGAAAGACCGGCGGCATGGCGGCGTTTTTGAGACTGCTTCCTGAAAAAGGAAACGGTTGACAAGCGGCGCGGAAAAGAGTATGATGCATAGGATTTCATTCCGAAAATGAGGAGAAACAATATGGCAAACGTTTACGGCAAGAAAAAAACAACGCGCAACATTCTGATCGCGGTGATCGCGGTCCTCGTGATCGCGGCGGCGATCTTCCTGGCGGTTGCGCTGCAGAAGGACGGCGCAGGTATGAACTGCTTCCGGAGAAGCGCGACGGCGGCGAGCGCGGACGGCGAACGCATCAGCGTCGCGGAGTACAGAGTCATGTACGACATGGTCAGCTCGAACTACAAGGACTCGACGCTTACCGACGAACAGGTCCGCAACCTGCAGGAATACTGCGCGAAGGAAGCGCTGAAGCAGAAGGTCTATCCGAAGGAAGCAAAGGCGCTCGGACTTTCGCTCACGGATGAACAGATCGAGAAGGCGGAGACCGCTGCCGACGAGCAGATCGCGTCGATCGAAAAGTACTACGCGGATGCCCTGATCGAAGGCGGCAACTATTCCAAGGCCGCGCTGGACAAGCAGATCGACAGCTATTATCAGCGCCTCGGCTTGAGCAAAAACGCATACCGCGCGTTCCTTGTGGAAAATACCGAAAGTGAATACTACCATCAGGCGATCGAGAACTGCTACAAGGAAAACGGCAGCGGCATCGAAGAGGACACGCTGGTTGACTACTACCGCAAGAGCGTGGAAGATTCGATGACGACGGTCGGTGAGGACGGCACGGAAACGCCGACCTATACGGACGGAATGTTCTGGAGCTACATGATGATGTATCAGATCGGCTATTCTTCGCCGATGCTGTATGTGCCCGAGGGCTTCATCTACATCGACTTCATCCAGCTGGAAGCCGGTACGACGGAGGAGATCAACCAGATCATCGCGGAGGTGACGGACGGCAGCCGCTCCTTTGACGATCTGATGAAATCCGATGAGAATAAGGATCCGTACAAGAGCGTCCTGACCGCGCCGTATCCGATCGCGGAGAAGGATCATTCTCTGTTTGCACAGGACGCGATCTATACCGCCGCGGCGGCGCTGGAAGTCGGCAAGGTCGGTACCTTTATCGACGAGCCCGTGACGGCGGACGACGGCACGACGACGGTCACTGCGTATCTGTTCCGCCGCGTCGAAGGCAACATGTGCTACGACGGCGATCACGGCGTGATCAAGATCGATTATTTCCCGAACGTGCGTGAATCCGCAGTGGAGCAGTACTGGCTTGACCGGTGGCTTGAAGATCTCAAGATCGAGGACGCTGTCTACGCATATAAGGGAGTGCTCGAATGAAACAGCGAACGATCCGTATCATCAGCTGGGTCATGGCGGGCCTGATGCTGTTCGGCGTCATTTTCGCGATCGTCGTCTTTTTCCTTTCATGAACGGCAAAGGGGCTTCTCAGCCCCTTTTTGCGTCCCCGTGCAGCGGCTGAAACGCTTGCAGTGCGCGGACTTTTGTGGTATGCTGAACAAAATAATCGGCGGGCCGATCCCGCGCCGATGAACGAAACAGTCCGATCCGAACGGACGGGAGGATCAATATGAAGAAAACGACAGCTATGGTTTTAGCCGCGATCCTGCTGCTTGCGGTCATACCGGCGGCGCAGGCGGAGAAAACCGACTACACGGTCGTGATCCCGGGCGGGGAGACGAGCGCGTACATGACCGAGCTGGACGGCGGTCCCGCGCTGCGCGTCGACGTGTATTTTGAGGGCGTGACGGACGATAAGCTGCTGACGGCGCTTTCGTTCGATCTCGGTTTTGAGACCGACAAGCTCGAATACGTGACCGACTCGCAGACGCAAGACGGCAGTTCGCTCTATGCGGTGGACGCAGAAGGCAATGACGTCGGCGAACGGTCGCTTCTCATCAGCACGCGGAACACGCCGCAGGGCTCTTTGCGCTTTGTGCTCGGCTCCGATTACGGCTGTCGGATCAGAGACGGCGAGCCGCTCGTATCGCTGTATTTTTACATAGCGGCGGGGCAGGAGGCGGGAACGACGCTTTCGTTTACGCTCGGCGGCGAGATCGAGGCGGAGTCCGTGCGCATGGAGGATCAGACCCTGAACGCGCGCTACGTGCAGCGCACGGTCGGCAGCGATATGACCCCCTACACGCTTTCCGAAGGCGATGCGGGGAGCGAGATCGACGCGATGATCGAATTCAATCCGGCGGACGTCAAATACAAGGGCACGACGCCCTACGTCATCCGCGACGGCAAGCCGAAAACGCCGCGCGTCACGGTGAAGGACGCCGAAACCGGCGAAACGATCGATCCGGCGTTTTACCGCCTCACGTATCAGAACAACGTCGAAGCGGGAACGGCTTTTGTGACCGCGTCGTTTCTGAACGGTTACGCAGGCAAGGCGTCGCGCATGTTCAAGATCTACCTGCCGGCAACGAAATGGACCAAGGTCGAAAACACGGCGGACGGCGTCTGCGTCACCTGGGACGCGGTCGAAGGCGCGGGCGGATACGTCATTTATCGCCGCGCGTGGAATCGCCAGAGCAGCGATTGGACGAGCTTTGCACGGTGGAACAATACGAAGGGCACGGCATGGGTGGACGCCAAGGTTTAC
Source organism: Clostridia bacterium (assembly GCA_017524445.1). GTDB lineage: Bacteria > Bacillota > Clostridia > Christensenellales > CAG-138 > UBA3792. The sequence goes on from JAFXVP010000040.1 coordinate 25,009, forward strand.
GCGGGCACGCGCTACCAGTACGGCGTCAAGGCGTATCCTTCGGATCCGATGGATAACTACAATCTCGGCGTCGTCGGTCCGCTCAGGACGACGGTCCGCATCACCACGCGCACGCTGGAATCCGTCACCGCCGGATCCAAAAAGATGACGATCAAATGGTCCGCCTCGAAAAACTTCACCGGCTACGAGATCCGGTATTCAACCAATGCCGAATTTGCGAGCAGCGTCAGGACGATCCGGATCACCGACCCGAAAACGTGCGAGACCGTTGTGCGCGGGCTGACGACGAAAAAGATCTACTACGTGCAGGTTCGTTCCTATCAGCTCTTTGAGGGCATGGAGTACTTCGGCGGATGGTCGAACATGAAATTCTGCAAGATCAACTGAGCGCGGCGGTCCCGCGTTCGGATGATGCGGACGAAAGATTCCGTTTTTTGCCGTCTGTATATTTTTTTGCAGGAACGCTTGCAAATACGAAAAGAGTGTGTTATGATATAGCAGTAAATATGACGATATTGTGAACAATACTATGCTCGCAGATCGTCATGCACGAGGTTTCGCGACGGCGAACGCGTTCGATCGGATTTCCGATCAAAACCCGCCGGGCGGCCCGCACAATTCAGCAGGAGGAAAAGAACCTATGAAGAAACTGTTGGCAATGCTCCTTTCTCTCATGATGGTGTTTGCGCTGATCCCCGCAACGCTCGCGGAAGACGCCGACTACACGCTCGTGATTGAGGGCGGCGATGTGGCTGATCATCTTGAGATGGTCAACGGCAAGAACGTCCTTGCGGTCGACGTCAAGCTGGACGATGCGGTCGAGGAGACGATCTTCGGTCTGACGTTCGAACTGACCTATGATTCCGCACAGCTCACCTTTGTGGATTTCGAAGCGAACGATGCGATCGCAATGCCGACCGTGAACGCGACTACCGCGGGTTCGCTGCGCTGCGCGTTCGTCAGCATCGAGGGCATTCCCGCTGCGGAGCAGTTGGACGTCATGACGATGTATTTCGAAGTCGCCGAGGGCCTCGAAGCGGGCACTGAGATCGCGTTCGAACTTGAGAAGGGCGCGTTTGCCGAGACGACGGACACCGTCAAGCCGGTCCAGCACGCGATCGAAGCGGATTTCGCACCTTTCACCATGACGGAAGGCGAGATCTTCAACGGTATCGTGAAGTTCAACGAGGGCGAAGTCGAATACAAGGGCCAGACCCCGTATGTGATCTGGGATCACGACGCAGGCATCCATGAGCCGGCGTTCACCGCCTACGAAGAGGACGGCGAGACCGTCATCGACCCGGCGAACTACGACTTCGAGTACAAAGAAAACATGTATCCCGGCACCGGCTATCTGTTCGTCTATTTCAAGGGCGCATATGCCGGCACCGCGCAGCTGTTCTTCAAGATCTATCTGCCGGCAACGACGAAGACCACCGTTGAAAACGTCGCGGACGGCATCAAGCTGACCTGGGAACCGGTCGAGGATGCAGCGGGTTACGTCATCTATCGCCGCGCATGGAGCTCCACGACCAACGGCTGGACCGCGTTCGCGCGCTGGGACAACACGACCGAGCTTACCTACCTCGACGGTCACGACGAAGCGCATAAGACCTATGCGGGTACGCGTTATCAGTACGGCGTCAAGGCGTATTTCGCCCGCCGTATGGATCCGGTCGCCGGCACGGAGATCGGCGGCAACGTCAATGAGGATTCCGGCAACTTCAACCTCGGCAACGTCGGTCCGCTGAAGACCACCGTCCGCATCACCACCAGAAAGCTGACGGCTGTTGAACCGGGCACCAAGCAGATGACGATCAAGTGGGAGCCGACCAAGAACTTCACCGGCATCCAGGTCCAATACGCGGAGGACGCCAACTTCAAGACGAACTCCAAGAACTACAAGATCGAGTTCGAACTGGATGAGAACGGCAACGTCGTCACACCCGTCGTCAGTCAGGATATCATCAAGGATCTGACCTCCGGCAAGACCGTCTACGTCCGTATCCGTTCGTTCTGCCTGTTCGAGGGCATGAACTACTACGGCGAATGGTCCAACGTTCTGAACGGCAAAGTCAAATAAGGACACAATCTGTCAAAGCCCCGCGAAAAGCGGGGCTTTTTGCGTGATTGACGTACGGTGCGCAATGCGGTACAATACAGATAACGAAAATGAATAGGAGACCTTTATGATCGGATTCGGGATCTTCGGCTCGCTGCTGTTTCTCATCATGCTTGCCGTGCTGGAACTGAACAAGAACACCGTACTCGGCTTCATTCTGCTGCTCGCCGTGACGGTCGGCTTTGCCGTGCTGTTTATCAAGGTGCTGCACGGCGGCAAGTGGTACTGGAAGGTGCTCGGCTGGATCGGCTGGATCGGCGCGTTCGTGCTGATCCTGCTTCTGACGTGGCCGCCGGTGAAACGCGTACCCGCGTACGAGGGCAGAACGCCGACGTATACGGAGGCCGTCTCGCTGGAAAAGGGCGACGTCCGCGGCGTCGTGATCGACGAAGGCAGGGTGGAGCTCTATGCGGGCATCCCGTACGCCAAACCGCCGGTGGGGGATCTTCGCTGGCGCGAGCCGCAGGACCCGGACGCGTGGGACGGCGTGCTCAACGCGGATCACTTCGCGCCGATGTGCATGCAGCCCGTTGAGCTTCCGATCGTTTCAAGCCTGAAGCAGGTCATCGGCTATCACGATTACAAGATCTCGCTTTCGGACAACTATCGCCCTGCGGTCAGCGAGGACGGGCTGTACGTCAACGTGTGGAAACCCGCGGGAAAGGTCGAAAACCTGCCCGTGCTCGTCTACATCCACGGCGGCACGCTGCAGACCGGACAGCCGTGGTACGGCGATTACGCTGGGACCGGCCTTGCGCGCGAGGGCGTGATCGTGGTCAATCTCGGGTATCGCCTCGGCGTGTTCGGCTATCTTGCGGACGAGGGGTTGAAAGCCGAATCGGAGCACGGCACGACCGGCAACTACGGACTTCTGGATCAGATCAAGGCGCTCGAATGGGTACAAAAAAACGTTGCGGCGTTCGGCGGCGATCCGAACAACGTCACTCTCGCGGGCGAATCCGCAGGCTCCGCAAGCGTCAGCGCGATCTGCACCTCGCCGCTTGCGAAAGGGCTGTTTTCGAAGGTGCTACTCGAAAGCTCTACCGTCGTTTCGATCGAGCCGCCGCATTCGTTCCGTTCCTGCGAAGACGCGATCAGATCCGGGAACGAGCTCAAGGCGCGCTACAACGTCAGCACGCCCGCCGAGCTTCGTGCGCTCGACGCGGAAACGATCGTCAACGAGGCGTACACGCAGCATTATATGACCGTCGACGGCTACGCGCTCACCGATACGCCGTACGAGTCGTACAAGAAGGGCGTGCACAACGAGCAGGCGATCCTGCACGGCTATAATTCCGAGGAGAGCGGACCGTTCCTGATCCTCGGCAACGCGAGCATGAAGGATTATGAGCAGCGCGTCCGGTCGTATTTCAGGGAATACGCGGACGACGTGCTGAAGATCTACGCTCCGACGACCGACGAGGAAGCGAAGGACATGTGGGCGGAGATCTACGGCGCGATCTTCTTCAACTATCCGCATTATTGCGAAAACCGCCTTGCCGCCGAAAACGGGATCCCGGTCTGGGAGTATTATTTCAGCAGGCACAACGGGCGGCTCGGATCCTGGCACAGCGGCGAACTGATCTATTTCTACGGCAACCTGCCGGAGAACTCGAAGCTCTTCGATGAAGCGGACTATGCGCTCGAAAAGAATATGACGGGCTACGTGCTGAACTTTATGAAGACCGGCAATCCGAATGGCGCGGGGCTTCCCGTGTGGGAGAGCAGTCCGGATTCGACCCGGGTTCTGGAGCTCGGCAATCATACGGAGATGATCGACGAGAAGTATCTTGCGCTCTACGCTGTCATGGACCGCATGGCGGGATGGGGAGAATAAGCGCCGCGAAAAAATATTTTGCGATCGCAAAAATTTCTGTTGACAAACCGCGAACGAGCCGCTATAATATCATCTGTTCGCGGGAATAGCTCATTTGGTAGAGCGCAGCCTTGCCAAGGCTGAGGTGGCGGGTTCGAGCCCCGTTTCCCGCTCCACCATATGCCTCCTTAGCTCAGCTGGCTAGAGCACCTGACTCTTAATCAGGGTGTCCAGGGTTCGAATCCCTGAGGGGGTACCAGAAAAACGCACTTGCTGTTGCAAGTGCGTTTTTCAATGATGTTTGCCCTTAGGGCAAGTGATGCTGCTGCGCAATGATGTACGCCTGCGGCGAGTGATGTGTGCCTTCGGCATATGGGCAAACATCGCATCATCGTTCCCGCAGGGAACAACATCATCAGGGCGAAGCCCGACATCATTTCATTGTTTTTTCAA
>JAFXVP010000041.1 GCA_017524445.1 Clostridia bacterium
CAACCGATCAAACCGGCTGTGCTTTTTCATTGCGTCATGCCGCGGTTTATGATAAGATGATGCAAACAAACCGGGATCTGCGGAGGTTGATCCGATGAAATACGGGATCATTACAGATATACATAACAATGTGACAGCCCTGCGAGCCGTATTGAAACAGCTGGACCGGATGAATTGCGACAAAATCATTTGCTGCGGGGACATCATCGGTATCGGTCCCGATCCCGAAGAAACGGTCCGGGAAATGATCCGTATTCCGGGATTGATTTGCGTGCGGGGAAACCATGAGGATTACTTGCTGGAAGGTATGCCGACAGCGTGCCCCAACGAAGAAAATATGAGCTATGGTGAAATGGAGCACCACAGATGGGAGCATCGTCTGTTATCCGAAGGATCCGTCGCGTTTCTTCGCAGTCTGCCGAAAAGAATTGATTTTATCTCTGAGGGGCTCGGCATATCTGTTATGCATTCCTGTATCGATCGGAACGGTCATTATTCGGGATCTGTCAAAAATCCCTCCGAAAACGATCTGTCGACCATGTTTGCCGAAGTAAAAAGCAGCATCATCCTGTACGGGCACGATCATACCCGCAATATCTGCAGGGGAGATAAACTCTATATCAACGTCGGTTCTCTCGGCTGCCCTTCCAAGGAGCATACGATTGCACGGGCAGGCGTCCTGGACGTTGAAAACGGCAAGGCCGGGATCACATCGATCGACGTCACGTATGATGTTGATGAAGTGATCCGGAAAATAGACGCACTGCAATATCCCGATGCGGAATTCATTAAGAAAGTTTTTTACGGCCTTTGAAAAGCGGTACAGATTCCGGCTTGCCGGATACAAGCAGATGCAGACCTTCCGGGAAGCCGTTTCTTTCCGGAAGGTTTTGATGATCCTCTTCAGCGAATCCCCTTCAAATCGGTTTCTTTTTCTTTTCGCAACGCATGAAAAAAGCGTGAACGATGCGCGGATGTGATTGCCTTGCCGCGCGGTTCATGTTACAATGAGAAAAAGCGGCAGAAGCCGCGCCGAAGGGACACGGACTATGAACATCTACCTTGCACTTACGCTGTTTTCGCTCATGATCCTCATTTACTGGGTCATTTCGGAGCTGTTTGCGATGCTGTTCCGCTTTACGGGGCTGACCGATGAAAAAGCGCGGTTTCAGGTCATTTCCCTGATCACCGGCTGCGGCTTCACCACGCGCGAAAGCGAGCTGCTGCTCTCGACCAGGTCGAGACGGCGGCTTGCCCGTATCACCATGCTGTTCGGATACGTGTTCAATATCACGATCGTATCCATGCTGATCAACGTGTTCCTTTCCATCAAGCTCGACGAGCTCTCGAACCTGTTCAGCGTCCTGATCCCGATCCTTGCCGCCGCGGTCATCATCGTCTTTATGCGCGTGCCGAAGATCCGCGCATGGGGCGACCGGGTGATCGAGCGCATCGCGGACCGGCTGATCCGCCGCGAGACGGCGAACTCCGTGCTGCTCGTCGATTATCTCGGCGAGGATGCGATCGCGCAGGTCACGCTCGTCGAAGTGCCCGAGGCATTCCGCGAAAAAACGCTGGCCAAGATCAACTTCCGCGCCGAGCACGATCTCATGGTCATGCTGATCGAAAAGCCGGGCAAAAAGGCGGTTCCGGCCGGCGCAAAAACCGTCATGGAGGCAGGCGACAAGCTGACCGTGTTCGGCGACTACAAGAAAATCGCCGCCGTATTCGAGGCAAAGGAACGCTTCTCCGAGGAAAACTGACCCATGATCCGCACGGTCACAGTTGAAGAAGCCGCGGCGTTCGCGTTTTCCGGCGACGCCGAGGAGATCACCTTTTATAAAATGCGGCAGCTGATGCACAAAAAGGACGCCCTGCTCCTTTCCGACGGGCGGGACGTGCTGTTTGTGCGCGCGGGACAGGGCTTTCCCGCGTGGATCTACACGCGAAAAGGCGTTTCGGACGAACGGCTTTCCGAGCTTGCCGCGTCGCTCTGCGTGCTGAAGGAAGCGAATAACCTTTGGGGCGTGATCGGACGCGCCTCCCTTGTCCGCTACCTCGAGCTTTCCCTCCCCTTTCCCTCAAAACGCCGCCTGCCGCTGACCGCATACCTCTGCGAAAACCCGACCCGCTTTTCCGCCGAAGGCGAACGCGTCCCCGCAAAGGACCTCGACCCCGCCCTGTGCGGCGCGATCCTTGCCCAGCTCGGCGAACAGGCGCGTGAGCCCATCCCCGTCCCTGCGCGGCTTGCCGCCGGGACCGACTTCTGCGAAGACCCGCTCTCCTATGGTTGGTGCATAAATGGGACAATTACCGCGTTGGTCCGCGTTTCGCAGCCGGAGGAAGGGCTCTCCTATATCCATAACGTGGTGACGGACGAAGCGCACCGCGGGCATGGCTACGGCAAAGCGCTCGTGAGTTCCGTCTGCGCAGACGCGCACGCGCGCGGCGACCGCGTCATGCTCTATGCGGACACGAGCTATCCCCCTTCCAACGCGCTCTACCGCGCCGTGGGCTTCCGTGAAGCGGGCCGGCTGATCGGATTTGACTTTACCGAAGCATAAACATATACCATTTTCGGGACATATAACCCACGATATGAAAAGAACTGTACCGATTTCGGTACAGCTTTCTATGATCGAGATCATCGGACGACCAACGGTCGTCCCTGCGGATTGTGTTACGCATGCTGCTTGACGGGCTGCCGAGGACGTCAGCCCCTACAGATTGATTTGCAAGTATGAATATGCTGCACGGAGAACGCAATTCAAGATTTTTAACAGCGGATCGTAGGGGCGGATATGATCCGCCCGCCAAAAGAAGCAAACGCCTGTCCCGATTTTGGGACAGGCGTTGTTTTTTCAACCTTATCCCATGCAGCTTGTAAAATCGATCTCCGCTGTCTGGAACTGCTCGATCCGATTTAAGATTTCACGGATCTTCGCTTCATCGTCCCCCGCCTCCTCCAGGTCTTCCACCCGTGTGTACCACAGCGGCTTCAGGCAGCGGTAAAGCGGCAGTACGGCCTGCTTTTCGTCCTCCGAAAATGCATAATATGCCGATGAAATGCGCAGCGCTTCACGGATCAGATCGAGTTCCTCCTCAAAATCATCGTAGTTTTCGCGCATCAGGTAGTTCAGAAACACTTCTTTCCCGCACAGATTGAAATCCATGACCCCCTTGAACGCCCCGTTCTCATCGACCAGCAGATTCGTCGCATTCAGATCCGCCTGAAACACGGAGGTCGGAAGCTTCTTATAAAGCGGCCGCAGGGCGTCGCGGTTCTCATTCCATCGCGTCCAGATCCTTTGCACCTGCCCGGAAAACGATCCCGGCAGCGCGTCCGCAAGCTTCTTCCATTCCAGCGCATTGTACAGTACCTCGTCGGTTTCGTCGCTCGGACAAAAGCGCTCAAACAGACAATACGCGGACGGATACGCCGTGTAATCCAGCTGTTTTGCCGCGATCATTGCGGTCATGCGCCAGATATCCTTTGCATAAGCGCGCGCGCTTATGCTTTGCGCGTTCTCGGCCATCCGATCCTCCAGCGTGCGATACCGCGAAAATTCCTCCGCATAGACGACGCAGCGCCTGCCCCGATAGTCGATCATGGGAAATTCGCCGTTCCGGTCCCCGATGATCTGAGGGCAATAATAGCCGAGATCGCGGTATTCTTCGACCGTTCGCTGCCACATACGGATCTTGTCCGGGAAGGTGAAGTCGTTCGACACGATCTTCAGCACGACCTTTTCGCCGTCCGTCGCCGTCACGATGACCGTCTTCCGGTAATCGTCGTCCCCAACGCCGGTTTCGATGCTCTCGCAGGAAACGGGCTCCCCGTCAAAAAAGCGGGCATACAGTTCCCGTATGACCGGATCGACTATTGCGCTGTGCTGCATTGTCCTCTTCTCCGTATCAGATGCTTGTCCATAATTGTACGCATGCCTGTCCCATTTTCAGGACAGGCATTGTTTATTTCCGATCCGATCAGCCCTGCAGTCCGCGGGACTGGCGGTCCATATCCTCCACGACGATGTCGTAGATCTCGCCGAGCTGCGCGCAGTATTCGAGCACTTCCCACGGCTTATTCGTATGGAAGTGGATCTTGATGGTCTCAGGTCCGCCGACCGCAAGGAGGCAATCGCCCTCGAAGCAGGCAAGAAAATGATCGCGGATCACGTCCTCGTCGAGGTCCGTTCCGTCGATCAGCATCTGTGTGTCATACCGAAATTCCAGCATTGGTTTTCTCCTTATATATTTTTATATGTCGCCCCGCAAGCCGTACACCACGATGCCGACGCACTCGCGCAGGAAGTTGTTGATGTGGATGTACCAGACGTCCGGCGCGGCAATGCCGACGGCGGAAATGCCCGCCTTTTCAGCGACTCTGCCCGCGCGGAAGACGTGGAAATCGGTCGTGACGAACGCGATGCGGACCTGATCGCCAAGCCGTTCTTCGATCAGCGCCTTGCTGAACGCGAAGTTTTCAAGCGTACTCGTCGCCTTGTCCTCGACAAGGATGCGGGAGGAGGCGATCCCCTTGCGCTCGACAAGGTACTTCTGCATGGCGGACGCCTCGGTGACGCTCTCGCCGTCGCCCTGCCCGCCGGAAACGATGCAGACCGTGTCCGGATGCGCGTTCAAATAGTCCGCCGCCGTGTCAAGGCGGTTCGAAAGAACCCACGTCACCCTATCGCCGTGCACCGCGGCGCCCAGAACGATCAGCGCGTCCGCTTCCACCCTGTCCGCGCGCTTTGCCGCCGTGCCCATCAGAATGCCGAAGACGATCAGCACGACCGTGCCGACCGCGTAGCAGCCGAGCAGGATCCATTTCAGCACGGCAAGAAAACCGTGGTCCATATGGTGCATAAACACACCAAGCAGCAGTAACGGCAGTCCGAGTACCGCGGGAAGAATGACGCCCAGGTTATAGTTGGACAGCATGGACACGATCAGCGTATCCAGTACCAAAAACGCACCAACTATGATACAAACGATCCGCAACACTTTCATGGTTCCTCCTTCTTCGGTGTTGTGTTTTGTTTTCACCTCATCCACCGCAAGCGGTCCCCCTTCCCCATCAAGGGGAAGGCTTTTGGATGCGCGAATCCGGAGGCTTCTCCCCCTTCAGGGTGGAGAAGCTGTCTGCGGAGCAGACTGATGAGGGGGGTCTGCCATGCTCACCTCATTCGTCATTCTTTTGTCGTGACACCTTTCCCATCAACCGGGGAAGGCTTTTGGGGACGCATACCTGGGGCTTCCCCCTTGGTGGGGAAGCTCCGCGAAGCGGTGATGAGGGGATCATTCTTCCGCCAGTCCCAGATGTCTCATGATATCCCGACAAACCGCATCGAATTCCCGGTTGATCTGCAGATTTGTATAGCGCAGCACGGTGATCCCGTTCGCTCGGAACCATTCGTCCCGTTCGCGATCATGCGCCGGTCCTTCGCCCTGAAAATGCTGTGAACCGTCCAATTCGATCACAAGTTTTTTCGATGCAATAAAGAAATCTGCGATATAGCTGCCGAGAACCTTCTGCCGGTTGACCGTGAACGGAAGACCTTTCAAAAAATCATACCAAAGATGCCGTTCTTCTTTGGTCATGTTTTTACGCAGGACTCTGGAAAAACCGATCAGTTTTTTCTCCATGCGTCACTCCATCCCTGATACAAGGTATTGTTCCCCCTCATCCGCCTCGCTCACGCTTCGGCACCTTCCCCACCCAAGGGGGAAGGCTTTGGATCCTCTCCCTCAAAGGCTTCCCCCCTTTGGTGGGGAAGCTCCGCCGCAGGCGGTGATGAGGGGGTCACTGCGCCAGCACGCGCTTCAAAAACTGCCCGGTGTAGCTCTGCTCGCAGGCAGCGACCTGTTCCGGCGTGCCGGTCGCGATCACCGTGCCGCCGTCGTCGCCGCCCTCGGGTCCGAGGTCGATGATGTAATCGGCGGTCTTGATGACGTCGAGGTTGTGCTCGATGACGATGACCGTGCTGCCGGAATCGGCAAGGCGGTTCAGAATCTCCAGAAGCCGCTTCACGTCGTGCGTGTGAAGCCCCGTCGTCGGCTCGTCGAGCACGTAGAGCGTGCGGCCCGTGTCGCGGCGGGATAGCTCCGTCGCAAGCTTGATGCGCTGCGCTTCGCCGCCGGAAAGCGTGGTGGACGGCTGTCCGAGCTTGATGTAGCCGAGGCCCACGTCGTCGAGCGTTTTCAGGATCTTTCTGATGTTTGCGTGCTGCGCGAAGAACGGCAGCGCCTCCTCCACCGTCATGTCGAGCACGTCGTAGATGTTTTTGCCCTTATAGCGCACCTCGAGCGTTTCGCGGTTATAGCGCTTGCCGTGGCAGACTTCGCACGGCACGTACACGTCCGGCAGAAAGTGCATCTCGATCTTGACGATGCCGTCGCCCTTGCACGCCTCGCACCGTCCGCCCTTGACGTTGAAGCTGAACCGCCCGCTCGTGTAGCCCCTTAGCTTCGCGTCCGGCGTGGTTGCGTACAGCGCGCGGATGAGGTCAAAGAGCCCGGTATACGTCGCGGGATTCGACCGCGGCGTGCGTCCGATCGGGCTTTGGTCGATGTCGATGATCTTGTTGAGGTATTCGATGCCGTCGATGCCGTCGTGGTCCTTTGCGCGGACCTTCGCGCGGTTCAGATCGTGCAGCAGCCGCTTTTTCAGCACCTCGTTGACGAGCGAAGACTTGCCGGAGCCCGACACGCCCGTCACGCAGATGAACTTGCCGAGCGGGAAATCGACGGTGATGTTCTTGAGATTGTTCGCCCTTGCCCCGCGCACGGTCAGCATGTGCCCGCTGCCGGGTCTGCGCTCTGCCGGAACGGGGATGGTGCGTTTTTGACTCAGGTATTGCCCGGTCAGCGAGTTTTCGCACGCCATGATCTGTTCCGGCGTGCCCGCCGCCATGATCTCGCCGCCGTGCACGCCGGCGCGCGGGCCGATGTCCACGATGAAGTCGGCGTTCCGCATGGTCTCCTCGTCGTGCTCGACGACGATCAGCGTGTTGCCGAGATCGCGAAGCCCTTTGAGCGTTTCCAGAAGCTTTGCGTTGTCGCGCTGATGAAGCCCGATGCTCGGCTCGTCGAGGATATAGAGCACGCCGACGAGCCCGCTGCCGATCTGTGTGGCGAGCCGGATGCGCTGGCTTTCGCCGCCGGACAGCGTCGCCGCCCCGCGCGAAAGCGTGAGGTAGTTCAACCCGACGTTGACAAGGAAGCCGAGCCTTGCGTCAAGCTCTTTCAGGATCGCCGCGGCGATCGTCTGCTGCGTGGGGGTCAGCGTCAGGTTCTTCAAGAACTCCCGCGAGCGCTTCACGTTCATGTCGCAGAGATCGGCAATGTTGATCCCGCCGACGGTGACGGCAAGCGAGGTGGGCTTTAAGCGCTTCCCTTTGCAGTCCGGGCACGGAATGTGCGCCATGTACGTTTCGATGTCCGCCTTTGCCCAGTCGCTTGCGCTTTCACGGTAGCGCCGTTCCATGTTCGGCACGATGCCCTCGAACGTGGCGAGGAAGTGTCCGCCGCCGAAGCTGCGCTCGTACTGCACCTCCATCTTTTCGGTCGTGCCGTACATCAGCGCGTCGCGTCCGGGCTTCGGGATGTCGGCAAATGGCGTGTCCATCGTAAAGCCGAAATGCCGCGCGATCGCCTCGTAATACATATCGGAAAAGACGTTGTTGCTGCCGCTTTTCCAGCCGGGCGCCTTGATTGCGCCGTCGTTTAAGGACAGCGATTCGTCCGGCACGATCAGCGTCGGATCGATCTTCATCTGCTCGCCGAGGCCCAGACACGTCGGGCACGCGCCGAACGGGTTGTTGAATGAGAACGCGCGCGGCGCAAGCTCCTCCAAAGCGATCCCGCAGTCCGGGCAGGCGTAGTTTTGCGAAAACAGCGTCTCCTCCCCGTCCTGCACCGCGACGATCGCGAGATTTTGCCCGAGCGCGAACGCGTGCTCGAGCGATTCGGTGAGCCGGCTTTCCACGCCCTCCTTCATCACGATGCGGTCGATGACCGCCTCGATCGTATGCTTTTTCTGCTTGTCGAGCGCCGGCGCTTCCTCGATCGGGTAGATCTCGCCGTCGACGCGCACGCGCACGTACCCTTCGCGCTGCAGGCGCTCGATGACCTTCGTGTGTTCGCCCTTTCTGCCCCGCACGCACGGCGCCATGATCGAAAGACGAGAGCCCAAGGGCAGCGTCATGACCTGATCGACGATCGTGTCGATCGACTGCCGCTCGATCACGCGGCCGCAGTTCGGGCAGTGCGGAATGCCGCAGCGGGCGTAGAGCAGGCGCAGGTAGTCGTAGATCTCCGTGACCGTGCCGACGGTCGAGCGCGGGTTGTGCCCCGTGCTCTTCTGGTCGATCGAGATCGCGGGCGAAAGTCCGTCGATGCGGTCAACGTCGGGCTTGTCCATCTGCCCGATGAACATGCGCGCATACGAAGAAAGGCTTTCGACGTAGCGCCGCTGCCCCTCCGCATAGATCGTGTCGAACGCGAGCGAGGACTTGCCCGAGCCGGAAACGCCCGTCATCACCACAAGCTTGTTGCGCGGGATCACGAGATCAATGTTTTTAAGGTTGTGCTCCCTTGCGCCGTAGATAATTAGGTCCTGATCTTTTCGTTCCATATCATTTGTGACGGACCGAGACGATCGCCTGCGCCGAGATGCACAGCCCCCGTCCCTCGTCGTTCATTCCTTCCGTTGTCGTTGCCTTGACCGATACCGCGTCCGACGGGATCGCAAGGTCTTCCGCGATCGTACGCTCGATCGCTTGCCGGTACGGCGCAAGCTTCGGTCTCTGACAGATCACCGTCGCATCGACGTGTGACACGAGTATGTCCCGTTTTTGCACCAGCTCGTTCACTTTGCGGAGCAGCACGCGGCTATTGATCCCCGCGTACTGCGGGTCGGTATCGGGAAACAGCTTGCCGATGTCGCCGAGCTTCAGACTGCCGAGGATCGCGTCCATGATCGCGTGCAGCAGCACGTCGGCGTCGGAGTGCCCCAAAAGCCCTTTTTCAAACGGGATCTTTACTCCGCCTAAGAAAAGCTCGCGTCCTTCGATCAGCCGGTGCGTGTCGAAACCGATCCCGAATGCAGGCGGACAGAGCCTGTCGATCGCCCATGCCCAGTCCGCCTCGGTCGTGAGCTTGCGGTTCAGTTCGCTGCCGGGAACGAGCCGCGGCGCGCCGAACATCCTTGCGTACAATGTCGCGTCGTCGGTCGCGTAATCGCCCTTTTCATAGGCTGCCCGGATCTTATCAAGCCGAAACGTCTGCGGCGTCTGCATGCGGAAAAGCTTCGAGCGGTCGAGCGTTTCGAACGCCCCGTCCTCCAGTTTCACGACCGTGTCGGTCACGGGGATCGCGGCGACGCCGGAACCGTATTTTTCCGCCGATTCGATGCTTGCCTTTACGATCGCGGGATCGACAAAGCATCGCGCCGCGTCGTGGATGACCGCGATCTCGCCCGAAGCGGCAAAAAGCCCGTTTCGGACCGAATCGGTCCTCTGTTTTCCGCCCGAAACGACCGCAAACGGCACGGGAACGGAAAGCGACGCGACGGTCTTTTCGCTTTCGCCGCCTGTGACGAACACGAGCGAATCGCACCCGCCTTCAACGAGCGCGTCCATCGAGCGCTCGATCGCGGTCTTGCCGCAAAGGGGCGTATTCAGCTTGTCAAAGCCCATGCGATCAGACGAACCCGCGCAGAGCAGGACGCCGCACGCGCTCACGATTCCCCTCCGGAAAGCACGGTATAGAGCGAATCCGCGTCTTCCTTGCGCACGACCTCCGGCGTCTTTTCGACACGGCACAGCATGTGCTTGCCGCCGAGCAGGATGTCGATCGTGTCGCCCGGCTTCACTTCGCTCGCGGGCTTTGCCACCTTGCCGTTGATCGAAACGCGCCCCGCGCCCGCCGCCTCGTTCGCGACGGTGCGCCTTTTGATGATGCGCGAAACCTTCAGCCATTTATCAAGCCGCATATTAACCTCCGAACGGCGTAAAGCCGAATCCCAACGTCTTCGTGAGCTGCAGGATCAGCACGATGATCCCGAGCACGCCGGTGTAGACCGCAAAGCCGAACAGTCCCTTCTTTGTGATCAGCCGGATCATGAACCGCACCGCAAAGTATCCCGAGATCGCCGCGACGAGCATCGAAAGGATCATCGCCGCGCCGAACTTGAAATCGACCGTGAACGCGACCGGCTCCTTCACCATCTTATAGAGCTCCAGCACGAGCCCGCCGAGGATCGCCGGGATCGACAGAAGGAACGAGAAATCCGCCGCGCTCTTGCGGTCGATCCGCATGCCGAGCGCGCCCGCGATCGTCGAACCGGAGCGGGAAACGCCGGGCAGCACGCCGATCGCCTGCATCCCGCCGATGACGAGCGCGTCGGTCCAGCGCATCGTCTTGATCGACTTTTTCGCCTTTCTTCTGCGGCACATAAGCTCGCTGACCGTCAGAAAGACCGCGGTAAGCAGAAAACTGACCCCCACGAAATTGCCCGCGTCCAGCCATTCGTCGAGCGCGTCCCATTTTTTCAGGATCAGCGCAAACGCCACCGTCGGCAGCGTCGCGATGATCAGATGCAGCGTGAGCTTCTGGATCGGGTGCTTCAAAATCGACATGACCTGCTCGTGATAGACGAACAGCACCGCGATCAGCGTCGCAACGTGCAGCATGACCGTGAAGAACGAACCGAAATACCCCTCACCGACAGCGCCGCTCGTGAGCTTTTCGATCAAAAACAGATGTCCCGAACTGGACACCGGCAGAAACTCGCAGAGCCCCTGCACCAGTCCCAGCAGGATCGCAATCAGAAAAACCATAGTAACCTCCGATAAATCTCTGATTATATCATACTATGAAATTACGAAAAATACAATAGATGCGAGGTGATTTCATGCTTTGCTACTGGATCGTAAGGCTTCCCGACGGCTCGCCCGCGGGCTTAATACGCGTACAGAACGATCGCGTGCGGCTTTCGCTTTCCGCGCCGGTCAGAGGAAGCTTCACGCTGTTTTCAAAGACCGGCGCCGTGCCTCTCGTCCCCGAAAGCGAAACGCGCCTGCCCTATCCCGAGGCCCTGCTCGGCATGGACGGAGACCGCGTGACCTGCTTTGCCGCCGCCGAGCACGCCGCGCCGCTTTGCGAATACCGGAAAAGATTATCCCGTTTATGCACCATACACGAGAAAGAGCCCGTTCAAAAACCCGTTCCTCCCGTTAATGAACCGTTTTTATCCCATGCGGAGGTCAAAGATCCGCCAAGCCCGCCTGAATCGGAAGCAAATCCGGATGATATATCCCATTTTAGTCGCATTTCCGTGGACAGCGTTTCCGATACCGCTCGGGAAGCGCAGGCGTTTTCGCTGCTTCTGCAGCGTGCAGAGGCGTTTTATACCGCATATGAGGGCGACCCCACGAACGATATGGTGCAAAAAAAGGATAGCACGGTGGACGCCTCCGGCGGGATAGACCTCTTTTCACAGGAGTTTCCCGGCGCGCGCTGGCGCTACGTGGACGGGACGGACGTGCTGCCGCATTACGAGGGGACGTGGAAGCAGCCGAACGGTCCGACGCTGCACATCCTTGCCGTGCGCGGGCACGCCGCCCCGCGTCCGCCGCGTTCGCTTCTGGGCTTCACGCGATATCTGCGCGATCGGGACGGCACGGGCTACTGGCTCCGGCTGACGATGCTGCCGTAGGCAATGCGGAATGCGGAATGCGGAATGAGGAATGAAGAATAGAAAAAAGCCCCTTCGTTCATCATGCGAAGGGGCTTTGAGGCGCGGCGCGCATCTGGAGAATGAGGGGATATTCGCGCCGTCTCGGTCAGGGTGGACCGGCCTCTGTGCCGCACGGTTTGAGAATCATCAAGCAAAACCGTCGGCAAGCTCTGTCCGAAAAACAATCAACATGGTGTTGATTTATCATTCGTTTTGTATTATTATATAGTATAAGAATCTCCGATTCAATCGACAGTATCGGGATAAATGTCCGATTATGCCGTTTTTTTCGGCAATTCTGTAACATTTTCAGAAAGCAGGAAATGCCATGCACAATCCCGGTCACCGTGTTCAAACGACAAAAAAACTGCTGCGGGACGCTCTTTTGACGCTTCTCAATGAAAAGCCGCTGCGCAATATTACGGTCAAGGAGCTCTGTGAGCGCGCAGAGCTCAATCGCGGTACGTTTTACGCGCATTATGCTGACGTGTACGATCTGATGAGTCAGATCGAGGATGAGATGAAAACCGCGTTCTTTGCGGCGCTCGAGCCGGTGATGTCCGACGCGGGGCAGCTTTCGCCCCCGAAGATGACGAAAAAGGTCTTCGAGTGCATCGAAACAAACGCCGACCTCTGCCGGGTCGCGATCGGTCCGTACGGGGACAGGGAGTTTACGCGGCGGCTGCTGCGCGAAAGCCGCGAACGCAGCATTCAGCGCTGTCTGGAGGCGTTTCCGAACGCCGACCGCTGGCAGATCGAGGCGTATTTCACATTTGTGACCGGCGGCTGTTACGCGCTGATGGATCGCTGGATCCGGCGGGAAATGAAGGAAAGTTCCTCGGACCTTGCCGACGCGGCGGAAAAGATCATGGAAATGGGCATCGCCTTTCTGCAGCCGGAGAAATGACCATGCGGTTTACGGATTACATCTTCGATCTTTACGGTACGCTTGCCGATATCTGCACGGACGAGACCCCCGTCGTGTTCTGGGAAGGCGCAGCAAGCGACGCGGAAGCGCTCGGCGCGCACTATACGGGCGAAGCGCTCCGATACCGGTATCTTGCGCTCTGTGCGGACGAGGTGCGTCTGCGCGCGGCGGATGTGCCGGGCGTGCCGGATCCTTTGATCGAGCCGGAGCTCCTCAACGTATTCCGTCGGCTGCTGTCCGAACAAGGCGCAGACGAAGCGCACGCGGAGGCGTTTGCTTCGGCGTTTCGCCGCCGGTCCACGCTGTGGCTCCGTCCAATGCCGCACGCGCTTGAAACGCTCGACGCGCTCCGAAAAAGCGGCGCGCGAACGTTTCTTCTCTCCAACGCGCAGTCGTGCTTTACGGTAAACGAGCTCGACGCGCTCGGATTGACCTCTCGGTTCGACGGGATCCTGCTCTCCTCGGACGCGGGCATGAAAAAGCCGTACCGCGGGCTATACGAATTGCTCCTTTCGCGGTACGGGATCGACCGAAAAACGGCGGTCATGGTCGGCAACGACGCAGTCGCGGACGTCGGCGGCGCGGACGCGGCGGGGCTCATGAGCTTCTATTATCACACCTGGCAGTCCGGCGCACGTCCGGACGCCCTTCCCCCGTCCTGCCGCGAGATCCGCGACCTCTCCGAACTGCTGACCTGACCTCATATACATGCAAAAGCGGAAGCGCATCGGCTTCCGCAAATGTGTATTTGATGATGGATGTGTGTGACAAGCGTTGTAAGCGTTGCAATCGTGACAATCGTGACAATCGTGACAGGTTGTAAAGAGAACCGTGCCATCGACACGGTCTGCTGCTCATAACATGAAAACAGGCAGTATCGCTCATTTATGTACTTTTCCTCCAATGATGAACCGATTGGGATTGCGGATCAATGAATTGCGGCAAGGCCGCATGAAATGTCCCTACGGATGAATTGCGCTTCGGCATGGATTATGCCTTCGGCGCATGACTACCCCCCTCATCAGTCAGTTGGCACTGACAGCTTCCCCACCCTAAGGGGGGGAAGCCATTGATTCCTGCCTTCCCCTTGAGGGGAAGGTGTCACGACGAAGGAGTGACGGATGAGGTGGACACGCAGAAAAGCTTCAAGCTTTTCGCGGATCAATGAATTGCACCTACGGCGCATGAATTGTCCCTGCGGGACGTGAATTGTGCTTCGCACATGAATCCACTTCGTTACAGAGGCAGATCGCGCGACGACGCAGTGCGTCGTCTACCGCGTACCATGCTGCGCCGTGAATTGACCTGACGGTCATGAATTGCGCCGCAGGCGGTCGGGAATGGTATCAGAATCCGCGTTTTCACGAAGGAGCTATACTAAGGTATGCGACTGAGGGAAACGCGGATAGTTTGCGGCGAACAGATAAAAAGAAAGGGCGTGATGCCCTTTCTTCATATGGTTTATTTTGTTTTGTCCTCGCCGCAAACGGTCTGGTGCCGTTATACGACCGCCTTATTCGATGACGCTTGCCACGACGCCGGAAGCAACCGTACGGCCGCCTTCACGGATTGCGAAGCGGAGACCCTGCTCCATTGCGATCGGCGTGATCAGCTCGATTTCCATGCGGATGTTGTCTCCCGGCATAACCATCTCAACGCCGTCCGGCAGCTTGATCGTGCCGGTAACGTCGGTCGTTCTGAAATAGAACTGCGGACGGTAGCCCGTGAAGAACGGGGTGTGACGGCCGCCTTCTTCCTTCGTCAGAACGTACACCTCAGAGTTGAAGTGCGTGTGCGGATGAATGGAACCCGGCTTCGCCAGAACCTGGCCGCGCTCGATCTCGCTGCGCTGTACGCCGCGGAGCAGAACGCCGATGTTGTCGCCCGCGATCGCCTGATCCAGCTGCTTGCGGAACATCTCAACGCCCGTAACGACGGTGCTGCGCTTCTCATCGGTCAGACCGACGATCTCGACGGTGTCGGAAACCTTGACCGTACCGCGCTCAACACGGCCCGTTGCGACGGTGCCGCGGCCGGTGATCGTGAAGACGTCTTCGACCGGGAGCAGGAACGGCTTGTCCGTTGCGCGCTCCGGCGTCGGGATATAGCTGTCGACTGCATCCATCAGCTCGAAGATGCACTGGCATTCCGGCGTTTCCTTCGCGATCTTGCCCGCGGTGAGTGCTTCGAGCGCGAGCAGTGCGGATCCGCGAATGATCGGGATATCGTCGCCCGGGAAATCGTAGGAGCTCAGAAGCTCACGGATCTCCATCTCGACCAGCTCGAGGAGCTCTTCGTCGTCAACCTGGTCGACTTTGTTCATGAACACGATGATATACGGTACGCCGACCTGACGGGCGAGCAGGATGTGACACGGGTCTGGGGCATCGGACCGTCTGCCGCGGATACGACCAGGATCGCGCCGTCCATCTGTGC
>JAFXVP010000042.1 GCA_017524445.1 Clostridia bacterium
ATGCCTGCTTGCTGTGCGAAGCGTTCGCACAGCAAGTGCAAGGTTTTTGCAGTAAATACCGCAAAAACCTTGCACTTTGAACAAAGCAAAATGCGTTCAAATGGTTGATTTATCATGCATTTTGCTTTGTTCAGCAGGCATCACATAATCAAAAAGAAGGTTCATCACGGATTCCGTGCAAAATGATGACAAGAGCAGCAAGTGTCATTGCGAGTCCCGAAGGGACGCGGCAATCTCCATACGATGACGGTTTCCTCAAACGGTTGAACAATCAGCATCTATGGGAGATCGCCACGCTTCGCTCGCGATGACACGCGGTTGGTATCTGTTGCACGGAACCGTGAAGATCGAAAAAGACCGGCACCTAACCGTTATACACTTTAAACTGTGTACATGGATCAGGTGCCGGTCTGTTTCGGATCGGTTTGATTCAGTGTTTCCTCAGCCCTTGATGGCGCCGATAATGGTTTTCACAAAGCTGATGATCTCTTTGAAATTGATGCCGGCAAAGATCGCCTTCACGATGGTGACGATGCCGCCGAGCAGGTCGCC
This sequence comes from Clostridia bacterium, assembly GCA_017524445.1. Lineage (GTDB taxonomy): Bacteria > Bacillota > Clostridia > Christensenellales > CAG-138 > UBA3792. The sequence goes on from JAFXVP010000042.1 coordinate 553, forward strand.
CCACTTGACTGCCTTGACAGAGTCGAACAGCTTGCCGCCGTAATACTTGAGATAGCCGAGCGCGCTGTAGTCACCGTTGTGCTTGCAGGTGGCAACGTGCACGTCATACGCAGCCTTCGTTTTGAACCGTTCGCCGCAGCCGCCGTCCTTATAATCGTTGCCGGTGTAGGGGCAGACGATGTAATGGCCGTCGGCGTGATTGTACAGCGTCATGTGGTCCGCGTAAGCCGCTTCGGAGGTGAACACTTCACCGCAGTAGGGACAGGATGTCTGCCAAGCGGCAGCAGCCATCATGGAGAAGGACGAGAGAAGGAAGAAAACGGCGAAGAAAACGGATAAAAACTTTTTCATTTTGTAAACCTCATTTCTTTACATATTTGCAGACTTTCCCTGCTTAACAAAATAATATCATGTATTTCCGCATGTGTCAAGAGCTTTATTTTCACCAGACAAAGTCGGTGAAAGTCTCGGTGCTGACGATGTTGCTGACGCTTACATCTCCGAGAATGGATACCGATGCCTGAACATCTGCCGCAGCCGAAAATGCACAGCGGACGATCCTGTTTGTCTCGGCGTCCACTCTTGCGGTTACATAACCGTTGTGATAATCCATGGAAACGTTTTTGATGCCGGGTATGGATTCTGCGCTGGACACCGTAACCACCGACATGCAGCGGCCGTAAGAGGACGTCTCGCCGGGTGTGGGATTCGTCTCGCTGCCCAGATCAACCCGGATATCATAATACTGACCGTTCTCTTCTATGGAGTATTTCGTCACGTCGCTCTCCCGGAGCCTGCTCGACCAGCTGTACCCCGCGGCGGGGAAAATATCTGTATAATCGGTACCTTTCTGATAGGTCTTGGTCTCATCTTGCCGGATGATGCTGCTCAGCCATCCGGGCAGCCCGGAAATATCGCCGGCTGCGTCCCGTTTATACACTTTTGTGAAGCCGGGGCGGTTTGTCTTGACCGAATTGAGCGCATCATTGAGATAAGCGATGACCTCGGCCTTGGTTTTCGGCACATCGGATGCCGCTTCGGTCTCCGCCTCCGTGGTGATTTCAGCTTGCGTGACCGTCTCTTCCGCGGCGGTTTCTTCAAGCGCATCCGCGGTGGTTTCTTCAAAAACCGCCTCGGTGGTCTCGGCCGGTGCGGTTTCTTCTGTCAATAGCGCGGCGGTCGATGAATCGATCGGTTCAGGATTGTAGGCGTCTTTACCGCAAGAGGGCAGCACACAAAGAAGTACAAGGGCGCATACGACAGCAATCCTTTTTTTGACATGAACATCCATCATGTTTTCCTCCTCGAATTATTGAAAATCGTTCAGGAACCCGTCTACCGTTTTCCAGTACAGCCGGGGATCCTTATACACTGCCTGTGCGTGGTCGGCGCCCTCGATGGACTGCTTCGCCTTCTTAGGCGCCGCGCAGGCGTCGTAAAGCCTGTCCATCATCCAAAACGGCACGAATTCATCCGCGGTGCCGTGCAGGAATAACGTCGGCGTTACGGAGCGGCTGACGGCGTCGATCGGCACGTTTTTGCGAATATTAAAATTGCGGCGCAGAATGGACGCAGCGTTCACGGCGTAGAGCAGCGGGAACGGCGGGAGCTTCGTGTAATACTTGATCACGTTCGCGTACTGCTCCCAGCAGCTCGTAAAGCCGCAGTCCGCGACCGCCGCCTTCACCTGCGGCGGCAACGCTTCGCCGGTGGCGAGCATCACAGCCACCGCGCCCATGGAATAGCCGTGCAGGACGATCTCGGCGTCCGGGTCCCTGTTCACGATATAGTCGATCCACGCCATACAAATATCCTTGTCGTGATACCCCATGGTGCAGTATATGGTCTCGTCATTGCCCCACCCGCGCATGGACGGGCATATGCAGTTGAAGCCGCGTTTGTGGTAATGCTCCGCATAAACGCCGGTGTTTTCCGGCGAAGCGTTATAGCCGTGGCAGAGCACGACCCATTTGTGCGACGGACGTTCCGACGGTATGATATACGCGTGAACCCGGCCGGTGACGTCGGTGGAGATCACCTGATCCTCGCCCTTGTGCTTCTCCATCCAGGCCGGATCGCGCTGACAGTCCTCTTCGCAGTCGGGCGCGTCTTCGGCGGAAGAAATCCGGTCAAGCCGCCGGATAAAAAAGCCGTTCACTTTTGTGTTCAGCGCGCACTCATACACCAGCGCTCCCGCGCCCAGAACCGCTGCCGCGGAACCGACGCCGACTTTGATAAAGGTCTTGCATGAAAACACAGTATCATCTCCTTGTTGACTGACCGCCCGGATCATGTCATTTCCTCCGGACGATTGCCGATCCTCGTATACAGCAGGCTCCGCGCCGTTATTTCCCGATGCTGCCGAGGAACACGAACGCTCTGAAGAAGAAGACCCGGAGCCGGTCAATGATCGCCGTAAAGAAATCTTTGATTTTCAGCAAGCCGTTTGACGGATTGTTTTCCAGGTCTTTTTCGATGGCGTCAATGACCCTTTCGGCGATCTGCGCATAACCGTGCGGCGTGGGATGCGCGATCAGCGCGTATTCGATGGGATCGCTGATGGACAGGATGCTGCCGATGGACATCTGCGTGACGGAGGAGGGCGTGTCGACGTCGGAAATATCGACGTACATATAGCCGTATTTCGCGGCGCACTGCCGGGTATAGGCGTTCATCGCATCCATGATGCCGTTGAGGAGAGAGCCGATCCGGATCGCGACGTCATCCGTCAGCGTCGCGTTTTTGATGGGGTTCAGGGTGCCGACAAGAACGACCTTCGCGTCGGGATTATTCTCCTTGATGAAGTCGAGCAGCAGCGGGTACGCATCCTTCCAGTAGTTGAAATAGTTTTCGAGCAGATTGAGGATATTGCCGATGCCGGCGGGAATGCCCTTGACATCGCTGAGGTCGAGCGTGTTCAGGCCGAATATCTGCGCCTTGTAAATGACGTCCGTCTGACCCAATCCGATCGTGATCAGGCTCGCGTTTTTGAACATCTCGCGGACGCTCATGATCTCGCCTGTCTTGCCGTAGGCGGCTTCACCGTCGATCGTGAGGCTCAAAGGATCGCCGAAATACTGCAGGTCCGTCGCATAACGCTTCAGCATACTGGAATCGGTATAGGTGAACTCCTCGTCGCGGAAGCCGTCGTCGATCCCGAGCAGATCAAGCACATACGCGACGGAAACGGCGTCATGCGCCAGGGGCCACAGCTTCGCGTCCGTGTCGCGGATATCATCCGGCGCGTTCAGGCCGAATGCTTCGGAAACCCGATTCGGGTAAGAGCCGTCGACGTTGCGGCATGCATAATTGCCGTAGGAATCGTTGCGATACAGCTGCTCCCGCCAGTTCTCGCCTGCCCCGTAGCCGCGGGTGAAGCTGTCGCCGACCGCAAGATACCCGATCCCTTCCTTGAGCGATGCATAAGGATCTTCGTTCGCAAAAGACGGAACCGAAAAAAGCATAGCCGTAATCAGTACCGCAAGGATCAGCGCAAGGATCTTTGTTGAACGTTTCATGATTTTCCATCTCCCATTATTGTATTCATCGAGTAATATTATATAATAAATAACGGATAAAATCAACACAAATAACAATTTATGTTTCCGCACATACAAACAGCTTATTCGCCGTGACCGCAATCCGTTTTCCCGCTTGTCGGCAAGGATGCAGCATTCATCTTTGATCGCGGTTATGACATGAGTAAACTGTTCACTTTTTTTCATAAGACAGACAGGAAGTTTATTGTTCGCTTGAAAGAGAACAGATTCTTCAAATAACAGAGTTGCGGGATCGGGATGGGCGTGGTATAATCAAATCGGGGTTTGCAGATACAGTCTTTCAGAGAGGACGAGAAAGAAATGACACAGAAAGAGATATTCGATTTTGTTGATTCCCGGAAAACAGCATTCATAGCATCTGTGGATGAAGATGGATTTCCAAACATTAAAGCAATGCTGGCGCCGAGAGAAAGAGACGGCGTTACCTTTTACTTCACGACAAATACATCTTCCGCGCGTGTAAAGCAGTATCTGAGCAATCCAAAAGCATCGATATATTTCTACCATCGCGGCAGATTCCGTTATACCGGCGTTATGCTGAAGGGAACGATGCGCGTTTTGACGGATCCGGAAACGAAAAAACGAATCTGGAGAACCGGCGACACGCTATTTTATAAAGGCGGCGTTACCGACCCCGACTATTGTGTCCTGCAGTTTACCGCATCAAGCGGACGGTATTATCAAGACTTGAAAACAGAAAACATCGTATTCTGATTTCGGAAGCTGCCTGATATGAACACACAATACCAAGCCATCGAAACCGAAAGACAAGCGATTCCCTATAAACGCAGTCTGCCGGACGGCGAGATTCGCGGCGTTGTTCTCGGCGTTCACGGATTCGCAAGCTCAAAAGACAGCCCCACGCAAAGAGCCGTTGCAGACGCCGGAGTCCGGCAAAACCTCGCCGTGATCTGCTTCGATTTCCCGGCGCACGGCGAAAGCTCGTTCGGCGCCGGACGTTCGCTCAACGTCCCGTTCCGGTTTTATGAAGATCTGCAAAACCGCCCCGTGATGCAGCAGACCTGGGATCGACCTGTTCTGATTGTGCACGGCGATCAGGACGAAGTAGTTCCGTATGAGGACGTCGTCCGGTTTTGTTCGGCGCACCCGACCGCGGAGCTCTGTACGTTATATGGAGCGGGTCATGAATTTACCGAAGACGGGATGAATGCCGCCATGCGCTATGCAATACAGTTCTGGAGCAGCGGAACGGTTCATAAACCGTGATCGGACGAACGGTGCGCAGCACGGAGAGATCATCAATTTCGGTGTATTGCTCACCACCGCTCCGGCCGCTTGCGTACAATCCGCATACCCCGTTCGCCATACCGCTGACGGTAAAGCAAACCGTTGTAAGATAAAATCAAGATTTGCGGGGAACAAAAGAAATGGTGAAAAAGATGAATAATGCTGCAAATATTATCAATTTTGCCCGTGGCTGCGAGCCTCGAAGCGACGACGATTCTTATCTTCTTCCAACGCTTTATGAGGAGCTGGAACTATGCAGACAATTCGGCTTCCGTTCAACCGTTCTGTTACAGTATGACGCTCTTATAACTGCGGCATATCCCTCTCTGCTGCAATCGGGTTACGATGTGGAAATCGGCTTGTGGCTCGAGATCGTACAGCCGCTTGCCGAGAATGCAGGCTTGCAGTGGCACGGGCGTTATCCTTGGGATTGGGATGTTCGTGTAAACTTCCTGTCTGCTTATACTACCGACGAGCGTATGGCTGTAATAGATACTGCCTTTCAAACCTTCAAACGTATCTTCGGAGCGTTTCCGAAAGTTGCGGGTTGTTGGAGTATTGACGCTTTTTCACTGGATTATATAGAGCGAACCTACGGGCTTTCCGCCTTTTGTATATGCAAAGAGCAGTACGGAACGGACGGCATTACAGTTTGGGGCGGGCCCTATACGGGCGGTTACTACCCATCAAAGAAGAACGCAATCGTTCCCGCAAGAGAAGAACCGAACCAGATCGGCATTCCCGTATTCCGTATGCTGGGTCCCGACCCCATTGACCAATACGATCTTGGCCTCGGCGCACCCGAGCAGGATCAGAAGGTTTGTTCTCTGGAACCTGTTTACGAAGACGGCGGAGGCAATCCGGATTGGGTTGATTGGTTTATCCGAGAGAATTATAACGGCAAAGCAATCAGTCTTGCTTATGCGCAGATTGGTCAGGAGAACTCCTTCGGATGGAAGAATATTTCAAAAGGACTGCCCATGCAGTTTGAAAAACTCAGAAAAAAGATGGATGCAGGTGAGCTTCTGCTGCAAACACTCGGAGAGACGGGCGAAGAATTCAAACGCAATTATTCACGCACACCGCCCAACAGTACCTGCGCCGATACAGATGCAAAGCACGAATCGCGTAAGACGGCATGGTATTATTCCCGTTATTATCGCGTTAACATTATGTTTGAGAAAAACCGTGCGTGGATTCGTGACCTGCAGCTCTATTCAGACCATTACGCTGAGCCGCATTTGCACACAAAAAACACCGACACGCGCTGCGGTACTTTCGCGTTGCCGGTGATGGACGGTTTTCGTTTTTCCAAAGGAAATGTGCGTGCCGGCATTTACCTTGACGCACCGGATTGTACCGATTTTGAATCATACATATCGGATGACGGTACTCTTTCAGCCACATGGGGAAATGTTGTA
>JAFXVP010000007.1 GCA_017524445.1 Clostridia bacterium
GATCGTCCGCCATGCCGTTCATGCTGACCGCAAGCGCGTCGACCGTGCCGCCGAGCTTGAACGGTCGCAGGATCACGTCCGTATTGACGTCGGTGCTGAACCGCGCTTTCAGCCATTCGAGATTTGCGGAAAGGCGCTTTTGGACGGTCCTGCGCTCCGGCACGATCTTTGCCCTCTGCGCTTTTTTACGCGCAAAAAAGGACGGCGTCCCCTCGGGCTCCGTCTCCAAAAGCTCAAACCGCCGATACGGCTGATCGAATTGCAACAGGTTTCGGATCGCATGCTTCATGCGAATAGCATGCGGCGATCCTATGGATTTTATGCGGAATCAGACGCTTTGCGGTCGGTCGTCGGGCGCGGGCGGAACTTCCCCGACCTTTCGGTACAGATCCGGTTGATCATAATGGACGTGATAGCGCAGCGGATGGATGAGCCGGAAGAACGAGCGTTTCAGCTCTGTGCCGACGCTGACGCGGCGGATCATCGTGAACCCGCGAAACGGCGGCATATAGCTGATCAGGTCGTTCACGTCGGCGAAGTTCTCGCAGTCCGTATACAGCGTGGCAAGATAGCGGTGCATGCGTTTTTTGTTCAGCGGCGTGCACTTGAACGGACGCACGCTGCCGAAGGTATAGAGATACGGCTTCACGCCGAAGTTGTAGTTCAGATCCTGACAGCAAAGGCACGCGATGCCGCTTCCCAAAGACCAGCCGAGGATCTCCGTAGCCGCGTCCGGATACTCTTCATGCAGCGCCTGCCACTTCTCACGCACCTCTCGCTTGACGGCAAGATACATATTGCCCCAACCGTGGTGTACGCGGATCTGCAGCGGTTCACCCTCAAATTCAATCGCGCGATAATAGCGGCTCGCAAACTCGAAGACGTTCGCGACCCAGTCGATCGCGCCGAACGTGCGCTGAAAATGGATCTGGATCACATCGCGGTCCGGCTCGTAATGGATCTCGTAATTGACCTCGTGCGACAGCCCGAACCATTTGAAAAATTTCGTCGTGTTGTATTTGACCGCGATATACTGCACCGGATAGGTGACCTTTCCGGTGTGCGTGAAATCCTCGCTCGTGTTGATGAAATACTCCTCAAAGGGAAGCCGCCGATACGTCATGCCGTGCCTCTCATCCGATTCCGGATCGATTATAACAGAAAATCCGCCGTGTTTCAATGGATTCGCCGCGAAAAAGCAACGATCTGTTCCGCCTTTCCTCCGGTCACCCGTCGGCTCGTTTCGACAAGCTCCATCACTTCATCATCCGGGAGCGTATCGTCGAGCGTGACCGTGATCCAAAGCTTGTGATTCATATGATACGCGGGATAAACGCCGTCCCGCATCGGTCTTCCCAATTGGGGATCGATCTTCAGATTGACGACGTCCGTCATGGTTTCGTCCGCTTCTTTCGTCAGCAATCCGCGACGGATACGCATAGTGAGCGCAAACCACTTGCCGCCCTCCGCGTGGCGGAAAACGCCGGAATGCTCGTGCGGGTTCTGTCCCCACGGGAAATCCGGTCTGACGCCGTACGTTTCATAGATCGCATCTGCGATGCGGTTTGCCTGATCGGTATCGAACAGCGTGTCCCGGCAGCAATGCGCGGCGATCCCTGCAAGCACATCCTCATACGCGGACCGCACGGCGTTCACGTACGCGCCGTTGAACCGTTCCGACCGCAGCGGCGCATATTCCTCGCCGTTCATGTTGTCGATCACCGTGCCGGTCGCCTCGCCGCTTGCCGTAACGGTCAGTACGGCGGTGAAATCCCCGTCCATGAAATCGGTGCGATACACAAATCCCGCGTCGGTCTTGAGAAAACCGTACGCCGTCAGCACTTCCGGCAGAAACCGTTTTCTTAAGAATGCCTTCTCCTCAATCGTCATCCGTTTGACTCCCGATCATTCGATCCCCGTCAGGTCGAATCCGTCCAGCCAAATCTTTGCCGTTTCGCATACGTTCTTCAGACACGCCTCGTCGAAGGGCGATCGCAGACCGGCGTTTGTGATCAGCTCGGTGAACGGACGGCTGCCGCCCTGTCTGACCAACGCCATATAGCGTTCCCACGCTTCCTTCGGATCCCGCTGCATGATCGCCCAGACCTCCAGAGCGACGACGCCGGTCAGCACGTAGTCGATGTAATAGAACGGAGATTCGTAGATATGCCACTGCTGCTGCCAAAGCATCCCCTCGCCGTAGTACGGGATCTCTCCGTCGAACCGGATCCACGGTTCGTAGATCGCTTCGAGGCGGTTCCATTCCGCGTGACGCTCGGCAGCCGACATCTCCGGATGCGCGTAGACGATGTGCTGAAAATGATCTACCATTGTGCCGTAGGTGATGAAAGCGATGGACTCCGCGATCAGGGTATAGGTAAACTTTCTTGCGTCCGCGCCGAAAAACCCTTCCGCGTTCTGAAGCGCGATCATTTCCATGCACATCGAATGCAGTTCCGTAATGTCCTCGCTCGGCGTGATATACGCGGTCGGAATGCGTTTGCGGTTCATCCAATACGCAAAGGTATGCCCCGCCTCATGCATAAAAGAGCGGACGGAATCGCCTGAGCCGTCCAGATTGACCGTCAGAAACGGCATCTCGTAATACGGCAGATAGATATCGTTGCCGCCGCCTGCATGAAGGAACATCATCTCGTTCTCCGTCATATGGCGGAAGAACGCGCCCGCTTCCGGAGAAAGCGAATCAAACAGCTTCTGTCCCTCCCCGACAAGATACGCGTCGTCGCCCGCGGGATGCGCGTTGCCGCTCCTGTAAAAGAAATCGTTGTCCGAATACGCGAGCGGATACGGTCTTCCGATCCGCTTTGCCTGCTCGCGCTTGATCGCGTCCGCGACCGGCACGACGTACTTCACGACCGCCGCGCGGAAACGTTCCGCGTCCGCCTTCGTAAAGGTGCGTTTCCTGCGGCAGTACCCCAGATCGGTAAAACCGTCGAAGCCGAGCTTCTTTCCCATCCCGTCGCGAAGGCGCACGAGTTCGTCAAACACTTTGTCCAGGCGTTCTCCCAATTCGCGCCGGCATGCGCCTTCCGCTTTGTACGCCGCAAGACGACGTTCGCCGTCGACGTCTTCCTTCAGCTTGTCGATCTCATCGGGATCGACGACGCCGTCCTCAAATGGGATCTCGTCTGCGGAATCCATGAGCTCGCCGTATTCGACGATCAACTCATTCTCGCGCTGCATATCGGCGATGATCTTCTCCGACATGCTCCTCCGGTCGAATTCGGCGTTCAGGAACATCATATCGCCGTACTCGTCGGCAAAGTCCCTGCGGAAGGGTGAATCCAGCATCGCCTCCGCCCACGCTTTCTCATATTCGTCGATCGACGGCTCGAAGTCCCACCAGAACTTATCCTCTTCCCGGTAGAATTCGTCGTCCTTGTTCATCCCGCGGCGGATCATCGCGACCAGATCCATCGTATTCGTATATTTGCACTTCTCTTCCTTTTCAAGGAAGATCGCGCGCGCTTCCGCATAGCTTTCCGCGCGTTTCAGCCATTCGGTGAGTTCTGCGATCTCCGCCTTTGTCTTCTCCGCATCTGGGCGGGAATACGGTATCTCGGAAAATTTCATGGAATCCCTCCTGAATCGTCTGTTATTTGATTATAACACGCGCCGCCGGTGATTGCAAACGAAGAAAGCCTCTCCGGACGGGAGAGGTTTTTCTCATGTATCAGCGTATCAGAGACGGCGGTTCACCGTCTGATCTGCCCGATCATGTATTCCGCGTAACGCACGGCAAGATCGTTGTCATAGACGACCTCCGCGCTTTCGGTATACGCATGCAGGGCGTTTTCGATCAGCGGACGGTATTCTTTGGGCAGGCGGTCGATCGCCCATTCGCCGCCCTCCTTTTTCGACAGGACCAGCCCTTCTTCTTTGAACGCCAGCACTCTCGCAAGATTCAGTGTCAGATACGTCGGGTACGTTGTGATCTCCTCCGCCGCGCCTTCGACGTCGAACCATATGGAATCCATATAATCATCGGCCGGGACCGTCTCAAATACCTCCGGGATCGGTACTCCGTAAAGGCACTTACCCCTTCTGTTGATGATCGTAAAATGCGCCGCAAGGTCCTTGTCCGTGCCGTTCATTCTGCGGATATAATCGCCCGGATCGCTTCTGTACCACACCGCGTGCCCCTCGGAAAAATGCAGTTCAAACGGCGTGGGATACACAAAGGGCTTGCACACCGACCTTAAAACGACGCTCATTTCGATCCCCTTTTTCGGTCCCATCGCGCTGTATGCCGTCACCGTCTCCATGTACGCACGTTTGACGGGATCGGACAGCGGTCGCTCGACCACGATGATCAGGTCGATATCGCTTTGTTCGGGATTGAAACAGCCCATGACCGCGGAACCGTGCAGATAGATCCCGACGAGGTTGTCCCCCAGGATCTCCTTTGACCGTTCCGTAAATCTGTTCAGCAGCTTGTCCAGGTCCGTTGTAATCATTCAATGCCCTCAGAGTTCTTTACTGCAGCGATCGTACCATATTCTCCACCAAAAAGAAAGAAAGGATTTCGTGTCGAACAAGCTGTCGCGTCGTTCGGGTGCTCTGTGCGTAACATCAATCAAGTGATGTTATAATGAAGTCACTCGCTCTGCTCGCTCATGAAGTCGGCGCCAGGCGCCTAATGAAGTTGTTCACTTCGTTCACGAATGAAGCAAAGACGCCGAATCTCATTAGCTCCGAAGAAGCTGCTTCATTAACGCAGTATCTTCATTTCTTCATTAGCCGTAAGGCGTCTTCGTTGAAAAAAGCACGCTCACGCGTGCTTTTTTCTGGCAGGGGCAGAAGGACTCGAACCCTCAAGAACGGTTTTGGAGACCGCTATGTTACCATTACATCATGCCCCTATTTCGTTTGCAAGCGGTATCATACCACAGCCGCAAACAAAATGCAAGTGTTTTTTCAATCGCCGGATCACTTGATTCGGTCAGTTCCGTTCCGTTGAAGCGTCAAACAGAACCCGCATGAAATCTCTTCTGCAATACAACACGCGTACCACATAAATCGTTTCTTGTTTATGTTGATAGAAAGCTGTATAATTGCCGCAAACCAAGTACCGGTATTCCGTTTGAAAACCAACTACGTCGGAAAGCGCCGCTCCCGCGTCCGGAAACTCGGAAAGCATACGGATCCGTTTCAGTATATTTGCGACAATCCGAACGGAAGCAGCTTCGCTGCAAAGCTCTTCGGCGATATACGTTTTCGTCTGCTGAAGGTCTGAAATCGCCTCGGGTGAAAAACGGATCTCAATCATTTGTGATCCCCAACGTTTTCTCTGCCTCGGCTATGTCGATCCAACCGTTTTGCCGCGCGCTCGTTTCACCCTTTGCAAGCTCGCCCATCAGCTTTACGATCGCCTGCGTTTTTTCATATTCCTCGATGTCAAGGATCGCATAACGCCCACGACCGTTTTTCGTCAGAAAAACGGGCTCGCCGACGGCGATATCGCGCAGTACCTCATTATAATTCCGCAGATCGGAAACCGGCTTAATATTCGGCATATTTGTGCTCCCTTCATATGCTGTTTTTATTATAGCATAATCATTCGTAAAATACAACAGCATTTTTGGGGTCTATTTCGTCTCATTTGCATTACACAAACTGCACGATATAATCATGCTGTGGCTTCCTTACTGTCTCAACGAAACACCGGCTTCCCATCGTACAGAAACGCCTTGAGGAGTTTTCTGTATTTGGATTCCCGCAGCACCCCGATCGAAACAAGATCATATTCATCGCTCGCATTGTTCAGCTGCAGCCAAGGATCGACGTAGTATTGTTCCGGACCGGATGCGATGAGATACATGATGTTCGCAAGCTCTTTCAGTTTATCCGGCTTTGCTTCGTACCATTGCCGCAGATATGCGACAATGCGATCAAACACAGCGTTGACGTCAATCTGCCCTTCTCCTGCGGTCGAAAGATAATGATTCAACGCGTCGATGACCGCTCCATGGTCACCGTGGCACGCAGACAGATTGAGCGCGACCTCACTTAACGGGTCCTCATCTTCCAGCAAATGATCCAGCAGCAATTCAAATTGATCATTTTCGCCTGCCGCGAGCAACAGCTTGTGATAAAGCGCTTCTTCGTAGGTCAGCAATTCGGATTCTCCTCCTCTTACACAAACTGCACAATATAGTCATGCAGATTGCGGTAGGCGATGCGCTCGACCTCACCGGGCGTGAAGCCCTCTTTCAAAAGCGCGTCAAGGAGCGCGGGCAGGTCGGACGGGTTATGTAGGTCTTTCGGATACTGCTGCATGCCGTCGAAGTCCGAACCGATCGCAACGTGTTCGATGCCGCCGACGGAAACCGCGCGGCTGATGTGCCGTACGATGTCCCGGATCGTCGCGCGGCCGGATTCACATAACTGCGGCCCGTAGAAGTTGATCCCGACGACCCCGCCTTGATCTGCGATCGCTTTGATGTATTCATCCTTCAGGCAGCGCGGCGCGTTCTGAAGCTGTCGGCAGTTTGAATGCGACGCAAAGATCGGCTGCGCGGAGAGTGCGAGCGCGTCCTCGATACCGGCGTCGGAGAGATGCGATACGTCGAACGCGATCCCGAGGCGGTTCATTTCGCGTAAAATCTCGCGTCCCGCAGCGGACAGACCGCGGCGCTTTTTGCCCTGTGCGGCGCCCGCAAGCTCGTTGTCCGAATTCCACGTAAACGTCATCGCACGCACGCCGAGGCGGTAGAGATCCCGAAGGATCGACGGCGACGCGCCGAGGCACTCCGCGCCCTCCACGGCAAGCACCGTGGCGATCTTTCCGGAAGCAGGATTGAAATCCCTTGTAAGCGGTACGAATTCCGGATGCTCCGCGAGCATGGAATGATACCGGTCAATCATAATGAGCACCTGCTCAAGCGGCGGGACCTTCATCTTTGTATCCGACCACGCGGCAAGGAACTGCAGCGCTACTCCGCCCTTCTGCAGATTCTCAAGCGTGATCGTCTGGTTCCGCTTCTGCGTGTCGATCGTCCAGCCGTAATCCATCGCGCCGAATAGAAAGTCGCAATGCGCGTCCGCAGCGTAAAAGTGCATATTGTCCTCCGTAAATGAAAGGGCAGAACAC
>JAFXVP010000043.1 GCA_017524445.1 Clostridia bacterium
CTTCCCCACCCAAGGGGGAAGGCAAGACCGCGGAACGGACGACCGCCGGTCGTCCGTTCCGCTGACGTGTTTTTACGGCGGGGCGTCGGGGAGACCGTCCCCTACGATATGTTCGCATGGATTAAACGCTCTTTGCCGTATGAACGACGCAAGAATCTCAACAACGGATCGCAGGGGAGACGGCGACGCGCAAACAACCCTTTCGTCTTTGCCTGACGGAAAGCCGCCTCCCCCTACACAGGAAAGGCGCGGCGGCTCCTGTGTAACGAATCGACAGTGGAGTGGTTAAGGTCACCCGCACGCTCCGTCAAGTTTCGCGCGATTGCCTATGTAACGGAACGTAAGCGGAGCGTCCCCGGCGCCACGTCAAAAAGAGCTGCCCTCGAAGCAGCTCTTTATCGGTTTTTCCATTGCAGCAGTTCGTTCGGGTCGGTATCGAGCGCCTTGCAGATATACGTCAGTTCGATATCCGTTACAAACCGTTTTCCACATTCGATCCGCTGGATCGCGTTCTTGTCAACATCGAGTCCTAAAAGCTGCAGCCGATCCGCAAATTTCTTCTGCGACAGCCTCATTTCTTTTCGCTTTTCCGCAAGCCGTTCGCCGATCAGATTGTTTGTACCGACATTCGACTTATTGATAAACATTCAGAAACCTCCATATTTTGACATTTACAGCTTGTCATTTTTCATATCTTATGATATGATGCATCTGAAAATGACATTCACAGAATGCCAAGATGAAGAGACAGGAGGAAATTGCAAGGATGCTGGTAAAACTGCTATGCCCGCAATGCGGCGCGGCAATGGAGATCGATGATCAACAGGAACAGATCTATTGTTCTCATTGCGGAACAAAGATCGCGAATATCAAGGAAAAAGTAGAGATTACACAGAACGTCAACGTCAGCGGGACCGTTCGTCACGTAATGGATCGTTCGAATGAACCGAACCTTTATATTTCGTATGCGACAGCGAATCCTTCTGTTGTCATGGTTGTCCGGGTCGTCGATACCGGTACGAAGAACACGTACCTGAACGGACAGACACAGACCTATCATCTGCGTCAAGGTCAACATGAAATTGTTCTGAAAATCGGCAGAAAGAATTATAATCGCACGATCATCATACCGGAGGACAATGCACCGGTTCGAATCAACGCTGCTTTTACAGGCCGCAGAGCGGAGATTACAATAGATCAGCCGAACGTGACGACTGAGATTCCCGCTGTTGGAGATCGGAATATACCTGAAAACCGGCAAGCCCCGAAACGGAAACAGTCTGTTCTCGGCATAATCGCTTTTATTCTTTCTTTCTTGGTATATACCTCTCCTATTGCCGTCGGGTTGGCGATCTTTGATTTGATCCGCAGCAAAAAAGATGAAGAGCATTCGCATGGCCTTGCCATAGCAGCGTTGATTATCGGATCGATCTTTAGTCTGGGATTGATCATTTCGCTGGTCAGCCCCAAGACTGCCGCATCCAACACATCAGCTTTACAGTCATACCAGAATACGACAATTTCAGAAGCAAATACACCGGTTCAAAACAAATCTGCCGACGAACAGGTGAGAGAACAGACGACGTCGAAGCCGAAGCCGACAGCAAACCCCACGCAGAAACCGACGGAACCTCCCACAATCGATACGAATGTCAGGACAGGTATTCGCCCGGAATTTCAAAAGATGATGGACGAGTATCTTCAATTCTTCAAGGAATACTGCGATTTCATGAAAAAGTACATGAAATCCCCGGATGTATCAATGATGACAAAGTATTATGAGATGATGCAGCACTATTTGGAAGCCACAGAAGCGTTGGATGAAATAGACGAAGATGATCTTTCCAAGGAGGAGTTGAAGCTGTATTCGGATACCATGAATGAAATCAACAAGATGTTGATAGATTTAGCTTAACCGCATCGTTATTGATGAACGACAAAAGAACTGCCTTGTAGCAGTTCTTTTGTCACGTTTGTCACGTTTGTCACGTTTGTCACGCTTGTCACGTTTGTCACAGGAAATCTGAGGCGTGAAATAGAAGCCGCGAAATTGCGGCTCCTTTGATGAATTGCGCTTCGCGCATGAATTATCCTGCGGACGTGAATTGGCTGCGCCATGAATTGCGCCTCACGGCGCATGAATTGCGGCAGAGCCGCATGAACTCATACGATTTTCGGCACGAGCATCAGCGCAAGACCGAACAGGATCAGCAGCGAGGTCACGTCTACGATCGTGGTGATGAACGGGCCCGCCATGACAGCCGGGTCGAAGCCGATCTTTTTCGCGAGGATCGGCAGCGAACAGCCGATGAACTTCGCAAGGAACACGGTGCAGCAAAGCGCGATCGAAACGGTCACGGCGATCAGCAGATACGGCGTGAACTGGTTGTTGAAGCTGTTGTGGTAGACGATCGCGTACATCAGCATCATCTTGCCGAAATTGATGACGGCGAGAGACGCGCCGGCAAGCAGCGAGATGCGCCATTCCTTGAAGATGACGCGGGGGAGATCCTTGAATTCGATCTCGCCGAGGGAGATGCCGCGGATGATCGTGACCGACGCCTGATTGCCCGCGTTGCCGCCGGTGTCCATCAGCATCGGGATGCACGCAAGGAGCATCGCGCTGATAAAGGAGGCGAACTGCTCGCTCATCAGATTGCTGAAATGGTTGATGACGAGCTCGGTGAAGATCGCGGCGATCATCAGGATCGATAACCACGGAATGCGGTGCACGTACAGCGAGAGCACGCTTGTCTTGAGGTACGGCTTGTCGCTCGGCGTGATAGCCGCCATCTTTTCGATATCTTCCGTCGCCTCTTCCTGCAGGACGTCGATCGCGTCGTCGACCGTGACGATACCGACGAGGCGGTTTTCACCGTCCACGACCGGCAGCGCCAGAAGGTCGTATTTGGAAAGCGTCTGCGCCACGGTCTCCTGGTCGTCGAGCGTCTTGCAGGAGATCACGTTCGTCGTTTCCGCAAGATCGCCGATCAGCACGTCCGGCTGAGAGAGGATCAGGCGGCGGATCGTGATATAACCGTAAAGCGTGCGGTCCGCGCGGGTGACGTAGCAGATGTTGATGGTCTCCTTGTCGATGCCGGTGCGGCGGATCGTCTTGATCGCGTCCTCGACCGTGAGATTCGGGCGCAGCTCGACGTATTCCGTCGTCATCATGCTGCCCGCGGAATCGTCCGGGTATTTCAAAAGCTCGTTGATCAGCTTGCGCGTGTCGGGGTCCGCCTGCGCAAGGATCCTTTTCACCACGTTTGCCGGCATCTCTTCCACGATGTCGACGGCGTCGTCGATGTACAGCTCGTCGATGACCTCCTTGAGCTCGGAATCGGAAAAGCCCTTGATGAGCATTTCCTGTTCGTCGCTGTCCATCTCGACGAACGTGTCCGCCGCAAGCTCCTTCGGGAGCAGGCGGAACAGCCGCGGCAGCATTTCGGGCTCAAGGTCCTCGAACAGCGCGGCAATATCCGCTGCGTTCATCGTCACGAGGATGTCGCGCAGCGTTGAATATTTTTTGGATTCGATCAGCGAAGTGATCGCGGTGGCAAGATTCGCCATTACTGTCTTCCTCCTTTCAATTTTTCGATCAGGAGCAAGACCCGCGTCTTACGGGATCAGCAAAGGGTCGGCTGCCATAAGGGCACGTCCGATGCGGTTCCGCATATAAGCGGGCTTGCAGAGCCGGTACTACTGCCTGCATCCATGACAGCCACCTCCTTTGTGAATGAAGAATGAGGAATGAGGAATGAAGAATAACCGAAGATTCTTCGAACGGAAAATCTTCTTTTCAAATCCCTATACATATTTATTTTATTCCGTTCATTCCGGCTTGTCAACGGGGAAAGTTGCATTTTTCATACTGCTGTGATATCATATGCCGACACAAAGGAGGATGAAAGAATGGAAACGATCGCAAAGCTTTGGCCGCTGTGGGCGGCGCTGGGACTTATGAATATTGTCACGTTCGCGGTGTACGCGTATGACAAGCATATTGCGCAGCAGAAGAAAGGCAAGCGCCGTGTGCCGGAGCGCACGCTGATCCTGCTTGCGTTCTTCGGCGGCTTTTTGGGCGCGGCGCTCGGTATGGTCCTTTGCCGGCACAAGACGAAGCACGCGAAGTTTCTGATCCTCGTGCCGCTTGCCGTGATCCTTTGGGTCGGCGGGCTCGCGGCGCTCATTGCGCATCTTTTAGGGGCGTTCTGATCGCGTTTGCGTAAGCAAACATATAGCCGCATATCGTTCGGCTGCGCTTTGTGCGGGCGATTTGCCTGCGGTGCGATATGCCCTTGCGGGCGCGATATTCGGCTGTCGCCGAATACCCCCCTCATCAGTCAACTTCGTTGACAGCTTCTCCAACCTAAAGAGGGAGAAGCCTCTGTATACGCGCATCCAAAAGCCTTCCCCATTGGGTGGGGAAGAGATGGCGACGCGCGACCTGACGCGCGACGGCACCGCAGTAACGAAGCATGGTACGCGGTAGACAACGCATCGCGTTGTCGCGCGAATTACCTATGTAACGGAGCGCAGCGGCGTGGTAAGCGAAGTGTATACGCCGTAAGGCGGATGAGGGGGATGAATTGGCTTCGCTGTGCCCCCTCATCAGTCTGCTTCGCAGCCAGCTTCCCCCAGGGGGAAGCCCTATTATATGCCTTCCCCTTGAGGGGAAGGTGCCGTCAGGCGGATGAGGTGACATACAAAAAGCACTGCAGGGGACGCCGACCTCGACGTCCCGCATGAATTGACCTTGCGGTTATGAATTGCCTGCGGCATGAATTGCGGCAAAGCCGCATGAATTGTGCTTCGCACATGAATTGACCTTACGGTCATGAATATTTCAGGAACATTTTTATTTTTGTTACATTTACGACGCATTTGCATCGTATAATGAGTATGCTCAAAATTGGGTACGTCCGTTCTGAACGGACAAAAGGAGGAACACATATGAAAAAAACAATCGGCATACTGCTTGCCGTGCTGTTATGCATGATTCCGCTCGCCGCGTTGGCGGAGGGTGAAGGAGAAACGGAGCCCACCGAGGCGCCGGAACAAACCTCGGAACCCGCGCAGGAACCCGTTGAGACCGCCGCGCCGACCGAGGAACCTGCGGACGCGGTCGAGATCACCCCTGCGGGCGACAGCGACACGTACAAGGAATGGCTCATGGATTCGTTCGATCAGACGTTGCTCGGCAAAAACGAGAACCTGCGCCGGCAGCTTCTGCACGTCCTGCGCAGCGACGAGATCGTCGTCACCGCGGACAACTACAAGAACATCCTGCGCTACGTGAACGAAACGGTCAGTGTTCAGCGGCTTTCCGAGAATGCGGAGCTGGATCACTACACCGACGAAGATTTTGCGATCGCGGCGGAGCTGATCGAAAAGATCGCAAACGAGCTCGGGCTTGAATACTCGATCGACCCGAGCAACGATTCGCAGAACGAGTACGCGCGCGTGATCACGATCAAGAAGGACGGAAAGCTCATCGGCCGCATCAACAGCGACGCGAAAACCGACGTCGGCGACGCGCCGTCCCTCGGCTGGATCATCGGCGGCGGCGTGCTCATCGGCGCGGCGGCGGTCTTTGCGGTCGTGCTGGTGATCTTTGTGGAACGCAAAAAGAAGAAGGCGGTATCAAATGGGAGCAAGTGACAGGAGCGCAGGCGGACGCGGCGTCTGGGCGATCGTTCCGTTCCTGCTGTTCTTTGCGGGCGTGTTCTGCTTCGGCATGTATTTCTATCAATCGGTGGTCGAGGAGACCGCCTTTTTCGGGCTGCTCGTGGGCGATACCGTGCAGACTGCCGAGATCACGGACGAGGACACGGGGTTTGTACCCGGCGAGCGCATGAATTCGCTTCTGAAGGTCCCCGCGATCCGCTACGGAAAGCAGTTCGCGCGGCTGAACGTCGACTGGCAGGGCGGCGGCTGGACGATCCGCAACATTCCGGTCCGGCTCGGCGCGGACAAACAGATTTTGAAGAAGGGCGCGGGCATGTCGTTCGGCTCGGCGTTCCCGGGCGAGCGCGGATGCACGATCGTTTCGGCGCACGTCACCCGCGATTTCGCGGAGCTCGAGGACACGCCGATCGGCGCGATCGTGAAGCTTGAGACGAGCTACGGACCGTACGCGTACCGCGTGGACGAGAAGAAGACCGCAAAGGGCACCGACCGATGGTATATGGACGCCGGACAGGACGCGGACCTCGTGCTGTACACCTGCTACCCGCGCGACAACGGCGGCAAGCGCCGCACGGAGCGCTGTGTACTTTTGTGCACGCTGATCGACGGAACGGAGGTGCCGAGATGAAATTCTTCCGATTTATCGGTACGGCGATCGTTCTGACCGTTCTCTGCGCGGCGATCGCGCTGACGCTTGTTTCCGGCGCGCTGCGGTTTATCGCGCTGAATCCCGATTATATCAAGACGTTTCTGCCGACGAAAAGCTATTGCGAGCAGATGCGAAAGGATCTTTCGGATGACCTCGACCACGTCGCGCTTCTGTACGGACTGCCGGACGGCGCGTTTTCGGAGGTCGTGACGGACGATTCGATCATCAGCTATACCGATACGCTGATCGACGCGCTGTACGCGGAGGATGCGAAATCGCCTTTGGAGCTTCCCGCATACCCCGCGGACGGGTTCAGAAGCTATCTTCGCGCCAACACGTCGTTCAGTCCCGAAGGGATCGACGACTGCGCGGAGGACGCTGCGCAGGCGGTGACGGAGGACCTTGGTGCGATCAATACGCCGCTTCTTATCGAGCCGTTCCTGACGCTCAAGAATCACACGTTTTCGCGTTCGTCGCTTGTTCTGTTCGTGGCCGGGCTTCTGCTCACGGTCGTGATGCTGATCTTTCTCAAAATGCTTTATATGGGAAAGGCAAAGCGGACCGGCGCGGTGCTTCGCTGGGGCGGGTGCTTCATGGGTACGACGCTTGTGTTCGTACCGGTGATGCAGTTCATCCTGTTCGGCTACGTCGAGCGGCTGAACATCACGGCCTCGGCGTTTCGCAC